>JANPIN010000099.1:0-26200 GCA_031425035.1 Saprospirales bacterium
TTCTCGGTCGGACCGGCCAGGCTGAGGGCAACCACATCGCCGCTGACCAGTACGCTATCCCGCTCTATACAACCGAGGGTGGTTTTGGCTTCGGCGATGAACAGCGTTGGCGTGGTGGTGACCGGTGCCGTTAAATTCAGACCACCACCCAGCACATTGCCAGCAGCGTCGTACCAGGTTATCGTTGCATTGGCATTCGCATTGACCGTTGCCGTCAGCGGAGTGGTAGCGGTACAGGCCGTCACATTGTCGGCATTCAGTAGCAGGTTAATCGGCTCGACCCGGATAATGCTGACCTGCACGGTCGTGCTGCAGAAACCGATGCTACCGGTCAGGGTATATACCTGACTTTGCGCCGGATTCAAGGTAACATTCGGGGAAGTCGGATCGCTCACGCCCAGGGCTGGCGACCACTGATAAGTAAGGCCCGGCGTACCGGTAGCGGAAACGGCGATCGGTCCGTTGTCACAATCGAACACCTGGGCCGGCACGTTCAGCGCCAGTTGAACTGTGTTGCCGCTAATCAGTATGCTGTCCTCCTCGCTGCAACCCGGAGCGGCGAAAGCCACTACTTTATACCAGGTGGGCGTGGAGGTGACGGGAACCAAAACGCTGGTACCGGTACCTACTATTGAATCGGTCGTTAAGTTATACCAGGTCAATGTAGCCCCGGAGTTCGCATTGAATGTTGCGTTTAATGTGGTCGTAGCCGAGCAGGTATCGATGTTTTGGGTCTGGAGCACCAGATCGATCGGCACAACACGGATGACATTCACCTGTGCGGTATCGCTGCAAATGCCATTGGTAGCAATTACGGTGTATAACTGGGTCTGGCTGGGGTTGGCAATGACGTTCGGGGAGTTGGGCATGGGGAAGGTCAGCCCCGTTAAAGGCGACCAGGTATAGGTGTAAGCCGGTGCGCCGACTACATTAATGGGTATGGGACCATTGTTACAGTCGAATACTTCATTCGGTACGTTCAGCGAGAAACTCACCACTTTACCGATCACCAGCACGCTATCAGTAGCCGTACAGTTGAAGGAGTCGGTTGCCACGATGGTATACAGGGTCGGCATGAGCGTAGCGGGCACGGTAATGGTCGCGGTCGTGCCAATCAGGGAGTCATGCACAAACCATTGTACATTGGCCGTTGCATTCAAAGTAGCGTTTAGTAAAGCCGTTGGGCTACATACCTGCAGGGTATCGTCACCCGCAGAAACCGTTAAAGGCGTATGGTGAATAACTTCCACCTGCACCGTATCGGCACAGGAGCCATTCGTGGCTACCAAGGTGTAAATCTGGTTCTGCGGCGGGTTAGCGATCACGTTTTGCGGACCGGGGTTAAAGGTCAGGAAGGTCGTGGGCGACCAGGTGTAGGTGTAGCTGGGATCACCCGTCACGTTAATATGCACCGGCGAGCCATCGCAGTTGAAAGCCACCGAATCCACATCTATGTACACGTTCGGCAGGGAATCAACACTGAATGGCGCTGATATAAAGGACGTACAACCGGCCGCATCCGTCACCGTGAGTTGTGCGGTGCCCGTTTCATTGGCCGGCAAGGTAATCGCCGGCGGGTTCTGCTGGCTGAATTGCACGCTACCGCTACCCCAAACAATATTCCAATTCCAGGAAACAATGGTGCTGCCAACGTCAGTAGATTTATCGGTAAACTGGACTTTAGTGAAATTGCCCAGACACTCGATAGCCGACACCTGAAAGGCGGCCTGCAGCGTGGAATTTACGCCAATATCCGCCACACCGATGGCGGTACAGCCCTGATTATCCGTCGCAATAACCGAATAAGCGCCGGCGCCCAGACCAGTAATGGCGGCTCCATTGACCATGCTGCTATCCGGATAAGTCCAGACATAGTTATACGGCTCTGTACCATTGTAAGCCAGCGCGGTGGCTGTACCCGTCAGGTCGCCCAGACAGTTAACGTCCGTATCGGTGACCTGCAAACCAATGATGGTGTGGGTACCAACTACGCCGCAAGCAATGCCCTGGCAGCCCGTGGTAATATCGGTCACCGTCACGCAGACGTTGGTTCCGGAAGCAATGCCGTTTAAAAAGGCAGTATTCGGTGCCGGGATGTTCCATTGATAGGAATAGTTGCCGGTAGCCGGGTTCACGATCGCTGTTACAGTACCATCATCCACGCCCTGACAGGTGGCCTTTTGAATAGACAAGGTCACATTCAGGCCAGGACCTGCCGGAATAACCACGGAAGAGTCTTTCTGGCAGCCGTTCGCATCTTTTACCCGCACGAAATACGTTCCAGCCGGCACGTTGGACAGGGTTGGCCCGATCGTGTTCAGATAGTTCCATAAGTAGGTAAACGGCGGTGTTCCGCCAAAAGCCTGGGCGGTCACGCTGCCGGTATTTCCGCCGCAGGCGGGCGTAATTGTCGTAAAACCGATGGTTATGGCCGGTGGCTCATACACGTAAGCGCTATCGGACAGCATACAACCGGCGGCATCCGTAACAGTAACCGCATACCAGCCCGGCGGCAAACCGGCGATCTGCTGGGTGGTCGCTCCGGTGCTCCATTGATAAGAATAGGGGTAAACGCCACCCGTAACGTTGGCTCGTACAACCCCGTCGCAAAACATGAAGCAGGGAATATTTTCCACTTCCATCGATAGCGATAAAGGGGCATACACAAAGTAGAATTTTACATCGGAGCAGCCGTTCGCATCGGTGACGGTCAACGCATAGGTACCTACGCTGTTGGCCTGGATGCTGGGGCTGCTGGATCCGCCCGTCCAGTTATAGGTGTAAGGCGGAATACCGCCGGTAACCGAGCCGTTGAGAGTCCCCCCCGTGGTCGTACAACTGAAACCTACCGGCGTAATGACCCCGACCACCTGAGTAGGCTGGGTGACCACGGTGCTGCCGACTGCGGTTTGTCCGCTCTGGTCGGTGACCGTTACGGAGTACGTACCGGCGCCCACGCCGAAATTGGTCTGTCCGGACTGCCCGTTCTGCCAGTGATAGCTATAGGGTGTAATGCCACCGGATGCATTGACCGTAACGGTGCCGTCCGTGTAAGCAAAACACTTGGGCGCGACGCTGGAAAAGGTCAACACGATATTTTGACCGGCCAGCGGCAATGCAGCGATTGACAGGCTCACCCAAAGAGCGGAAAACAGGGTGTATTTCAAGCAGTTGTGCATTTTGCTGTAGATATTTCTCATAGTTTCCTAATTGAAAGAAGGGATTAAATTTTCTTATTGGCATTGATCTGTACCCCAATAATTTCCAGTCGCCGCTCGCGGGAGGCCGGGACACTGTACCAGGAACGCCTGACATCATTAACATTATCATTAATTCCCGGAGGCGCTTTGGCTTCGCCATTGGGCTCCAGTTTAATGACCAATTGACCGGACTGCACGAATTTTTTATAAATACCGCCGTCAAAGATCAGGAAGTGATTAAGTACGGAACTTACCCGGCGGGAAGTCAGATTCAGGTTGTAGGCGCTGCCGGCCCGGGGCGAAGCATACCCTTTCAGGGTCAGTTCAATCTTGTCGCCGCGGCTCATCATGTCGTACAGAATTTCTGAAAAACTCATCAGTTTATTCCATCCACCACGTATATCGCGTTCAAAAAATACGTCCATCGAATCCCGTTCCTGCTGCAGTTCGTCTCCCACCATACCCTCGGTAAATATTTTTATAAACTCCTGCTTACGGCGGATGTAGTTTACATAGGTGAGGCGGTATTCCTGCTTGGTCGTGGTGGCCAATGTTCGTTTATCCGGCTCATCATTATCGTAATACAACTTGATGGGCAGATAGCAGTTGAGATTGGTCAGGGTATGATTCAGGTAAAATTTCTTGGTCAGGGTCTGCGGTGTGGTCAGACAAAGCGTATTTATCTCCGAACTATCGCTGTCGTAACAGTTCAAGGAAACCACCACCTTGTAGCGGTGATTCGCCAGCAGGTCATACTCATGCGTTTTATTATCGGTATACGTGTAAGTACGCGCCGTTCCCTGTCCTTTTAAGCTGTTTTCCGACGGGCCAAGGTCAATGAGTATGGTGGTAATATCGTATAGCGGATCGCTGGTGATCGTACTGTCCCGATCAAATACGGTGACCGCCAGTTTCAGCTTCACCGGAGCCGGCAGCAAGTCGATCCGGACCGTGTCGCTGCTTGAAACATTCTCCAGCTTCCTGCTATACGGTTCATACCCCTCTTTGGTCGCCGTCAGCAAATAGCTTTTACCCAGTTTCATTTCGAAATGCACCAGGGAACCCGCTACTACCTCCTGCACTTGTTCGGGGCCGTTTTTGTTCCCCGTAGTTTCGGTCAGGCGGATTTTCGTGCCGTACACCGGTTCTTCCAGGCATTTGGTATGCACATCGACGGTAATGGCCGGTCTGATAATACCGACCCGGTATAGATCATAGCAGCAGGCTTCCTCCGATTCGTTATAACTACCGCGCTTGTTGGAAGCGAAGTAGATCGTCTCTTCGGCGTCATCCATCGTATAATACACGTCGTTGGCGATCGAGTTATAGGGCAGCCCGGCATGACTCGGCTCATTCCATTGATTATTAACGACTTTACTGCTGTAAATATCGAAGCCACCCAGGGTACGCCGGCCGGTGGTACTGAAATACAAGGTCGAAGAGGGCGTATGATAAAAGGGCGTAACGTCGTCTTCTTTGGTATTTACGGCAGCCAGATTTACGGGCGCGCTAAAGCTGTCGCGCAGGATCTGGCTGTACCAGATGTCCTTTTTGCCCAGCCCGTCGGGGCGATCACTGACAAAATAGAGCACTTCCCGGTCATTGTTCGGGGTATGCCCAACATTGGGTTCCGTAGTAGAATATTCCTCGTTATTGATATTATCCGGCAGTTTGATCGCCGGGCCCCAGGTGTCAATACCGGTGCTTTTACGCATGTATAAATCGCAGCGGATATTGGCGGTGGCTACATATTCGCAAATAGTATAGTACATCACATCGCCCGCCTGATTAAACGTTATATGGGCCGTGTGTTTATCTTCTTCGTTGAAATCCGTCGGCTTAACCAGCAGGGAATCGCCCTCCTGCGTACCTTCCATGATTTTAATTAGGTGGCGCTTGGGGAACTGTTTATCCTTTTTAAAAGGAAAACTATAGGAAGAATAGTAGAGTTTATCATGCCATTGGAGCGGCGAAAATTCTGACCACTCCACGGTATTGGCATCGTCCACGTATTTGGCCTCCAGATCTGATTTTTCATTATAGATAATATCGGCCGCCCAGTCAGCATTTTTTAAATTCTCTTTTGCTTTTTCAATAGCCGATTGCGGCGTTCCGGCGGGTGGCGCAGCTAGAAACCGGTTGTAAGTCCCTTTAGCATTTTCAAATTGACCCAGCCGGAACTGGACGTCGGCCCAGTGCAGCAGCGCCAGACCATCCAGACCTTTGAATTTACGCTCGTCCATCAGACGATATGCCGTATCGGCTCGCTCGAAGGCCGAGAGTGCCACGGCGGACTTACCGAAACCATCCAGCGCGGCCTCGTTGAGGGTGTCTATCTGGACTATACGGTAGTTATATTGCATGGCCGTATAATAGTCGCCTTCCGAAAAGGCTTTATCCGCAGCCTTTAGCATGGCCGCTATGGAAGGCGCGCGGTCTGTTTCCTTATCAATACGGTCGGATACACCCAACTGGGCGCTCGCCAGTTGCCAGCCGAGCAGCAAGAAACAGGTTAAAAAGTACGAATATGCTGATTTGATCATCATAGTGAAAGTCAAGGATTACGGAGTATTGGCGTCGACCGGGGAGCATGGTCGCCTCCGGTTTTAAATGAATGGGCACGATTTGAATACTGGCAGCGGCTTCACTTTGTACAGGCGATAAATCAGCGCTACTTCGGGGCCGCCGCGACCATTGGTCAGGGGTTTAGCTTCGGACCAGCTGTTCATATCATAAGAGAAACCCAGGGTCCAGGTGCGCCAGAGGACTTCGGCATGCGGAATAAAGGCATCGCTGTAGCGGTGACGGAAATCCACACCGATTTGTAGCGCCAGTTCATCGTAGGCTTTGCGGTTCAGGTGAAAACGGGCGCCAAGACCATACACGATTTCCTTATAAGTGCCTTGCTTCTGGTATTGTGCCTGCGCGGTCATGTCCAGGGAAGGAGTCAACTGAATCAGGCCAACGCCATACAAGGACAATTTGGAACGCAGTCGGGTTTGACCGGGATCTTCGCCGGGGCTATAGTTCCAGAATTCGTGACTAGGCCGGTTAAGGTGGTGCAGTCCGCCGCCCAGATCCAGCCGGCTGCGCTCATCATTGGCCTGCAGCCGGAGATTGGCGCCGGCACTCAGGTCAAAATACTTGATGCTGCTGTTCTGTACAAATTGGTCCTCGCGAATATCGCCGTTCGGATCGAACAGACAGTCAATCCACTGGGCATCAAAGGTGGCGTTGTTCGTATTGAAGGCCCGCTGACCAAAAGCCGGCGTGACGCCCAGGGTCAGGAACTTGTTCCGGCCGAGCGGCTGGGTCAACGAAACCGGAATGCCGATCTGCGTAGAAGTCAGCTGCAGGGCACCCTGCCGGTCGTAATCGAAGAGCACGCCGGCCGTAATGTACCGGTCGTATTTGCCTTTGTTGTAGTAGAGCTTGTTCTCCACGCTACCCGAAAAGGTCAGGTAAGGTACCAGAGGCGTTGGGCCGCTCCGCCATTGATTGCGATAGTTGGCCACAAAACGCATATCGCCACCGAATGCGCCAATCAATCCGGGACTCAGATTGAGCGGCGAATTCGCAAATTGCGAGAAGTGAATGTCCTGGGCGCTCAGCGCGAGTGTGAACAGGACAAAGGCCGGGAGAAGGAAATTAAATAATCGAAGTGTACAGTTCTTCACAAGCGCTGACGGTTTAATTTAACGAAAGAATTTCTGCCGATAAGTATATCGTAACGAAACAACTTTTAGATTTTGTATTGGTCAAAAAACATACCAACGGACGAACGCCCGGACCGGCATGAAAGCGGACAGGAAGAATTAAAGAAAGGAAAGACGATGACGGGAATTACATCGACTGCCGTGAGGCGGGGCAGCATGGATAATTAGAGAAGGAAACCGCAGTAAAGGTAGTAATTTCAGGCAGGTGCAAAAACTTTACCACTTTTTTAGCAAATACGTTGTTCGGTCAAGATTGAACTGTCGCACAGGCGTCATTAGTTAAAATAGAGGTAAAATACCCTTAATCAGGTAGCTTAGTAAATGACTTCTGCGTACAAAGTATCCAGTTGCCCCGCGTATCGATGGCCCAGGCCTGGGGGAAAACTTTTTTAAAAGTGCGCTCAAAAAAACGTTCCGCCGCCACTTTGTCCTTGTTTTCGCCATACAGCCGGTTGAACAACAGCAAGCCGCCCGGTCGGATTAATGCATCGCAGGCTTCCAGAAAGTCAGTGGTTTCAAATTGCGGCGGCGTCAGGTCATCTTCGAAAATATCCACGATCAGGATGTCAAAATCATCCTGGCAGACTTCGACGAAGACCTCGGCATCGGCCGTGATCACGTCCACCGGACTCTTCAGACGTCCGAGGGTGTAACGCAGCGCCAGATCGGCGACGGTCTCATCCCATTCCACCGCCGTGTAACGGTAATCCAGTCCGTACTTCTGTTCCAGCAGTACCGGTATGCTGCCCAGGCCCAGGCCCAGCAGCAGCACATTATCGTAGTTGCGGTCTTCCAGTTTCAACTCGCCAAAGGCAATATCGAAGTTCTGATACAGGTCGTCCCAGGAGTAAATGGCTTCGCCGGCCAGTAATTGCACCCGCCCTTTAGATAAGGCTACGGTCAGTTCCGGGTTCTGTTCGGAACCGGTTTCTTCCAGCGTCAGTGGCGTGAGGTGCGAAAGCCATTTTTTCCAGCGGGGTATGTTCATCATGTACGAATGCAGATATTGGTGTTTTTGTGAACAGGGCAGGCAATTCTTTTTTGCCTGCCACAAGGAGGTTTATGGCAAAAACATAATTCACCTTTATTACTAATGTGTTCTAATGTGCTCTTGGTGGTGTATTTTTTTACCACCAAGAGCACATTAGAACACATTAGTAAAAGCTAGTTATCCTTCTTTTTCTTCTTGAAGGGATCCCAGGTTTCCAGTTTTTTCTTGGCTTCGTCGACCGATTTCTGGCCGTTGGTGCCCAGCACTTCCTCGGCTTTTTTACCGGCGGCCTCCCCGACTTTTTCCCCGACCTTGTCCTTGGCCGCCTGCGTGGCTTCCTGTATTTTTTTATCGGCGATCACTTTCAGACTGTCGGCCGCTTTCTGAGCGGCGGCGGCGGCTTTTTCCTTGCCTTTGTCCAGTTCGCGATTGGCTACATTGGTCAATGAATCCTTGGCTTTATTGATCGTAGCCGCTACCGTTGCGGTTGCTTCCTCCTTAATCGTGCTTTGCCCGTCGGAGCCCAGCACTTTCATCGCCACTTTCGGGCTGAACAGCGAGCCGGTCAGGTCGAAACGTACGTTGATGAACTCGCCCTGGGCCAGGTTGACGCCGTATTTCGCGCCTTCTTTAGACAGAAAATCCAGCCCGGAATTTGCCGCCGATCCGAGGGCTTTACGCGGGGTTTTGGTTACGATCTGGTAGCTCATTTCGTTGGCAATGCTATGACTGCCCCCGATTTGCATCGATACGTCCTGCATCTGCACATTGAACGGTTTAACCGTCACCGAACCATTTTTGATCTCGAACCAGTTCCTGGAGTTCTTCAGTTCCAGTTTATTCAAATACGAGATGTTCAGCTTGCTGCTAATCTCATTCAAAGGCTTGAAATTGTTGAAAATAGCGTTCAGCGTTTCAATAAAACCGGCCGCCGATAAGGTCGTAAAATCAGGGGTCATGTCTTTACCCAGCAGCCCGCTCATCGATAGCGTGGTGTTGAACTTGCCGTCCATCAACTGCGCGACCGGCGCCAGGGCCTTCACGGTAGCGAAGGTCTGGAACGCGTCTTTGAAGCCCATGTTCTGCAGCGCCAGGTCGATATTGAAATTGGGTTTGGCCGGCACCTGTGTGTTGTATTCGCCATTCAGGCCCACCTGTCCGCCCAGTACCTGCGCCGTGCAGTCTTTCAACCTGGCCGCGCCGTTTTTCACCACGATCTGACCGTCCAGGTTATTCAGGTCCATATTCGTGTACTTGATCTTATCGAACTTGACATTCATGATCATGTCCACGTTTTCCGGTACCAGCATAACCTCCGCGGGTGGCGGCGGCGTGGCCGTGGCGGTTGCCGTGGTTGGCGCTTCGGTCATGAAGTAATTAGCGTCGAAAAACATGGAGTTCAGGTTGATCACACCGCTCACCGTCTGGTTGTCGAACAAATAGTCCCACATGTTCAGCAGCGTGCCGTTACCGTGCAGGTCGCTGGCGCCGATCTTCATCCCGAAGTTCTCGATCGTCATTTTATTGGGCGTAAAATGGCCCTTCAGGTCCATATTAGTCAGGTCGTAGGTATCGTATTTGAGGCGATTGATCTTGCCGTCCATGTTGAAATCCCAGCGGTCGAATACTTTTTCACTGGCCGCCGTCGTCGTGGCTGCGGGTACATCGCCCGGCACCTTGCTACCGTCGGCGGGCGCCGGTTCCATCCATTCATTGGCATCAAAAAAACTGGAAGAAAAGACGAGGTTGCCGCGCATGGTTTTGGTCGTACTGAAATACGCCAGGATGTTATCGATCGAACCTGAAGCGCGCAGGTCACTTTTGCCCAATTTGGCATCGAAATTCTTTACATCTACACGTTGCGGCGTCAGACTGGCGGTCAGGGCATTTATCACGACCGGCGGCGTACCGGTTGCCCGGTAATGAATGCCGGTCATGGCAAAGTCGCCGGCCATTTGCACCTGATCATATAGCTGGCGCTCGATCTGGCTCATGGCGGCCTTCATGGTCACGTTGGCCTTGATTACACCCGTCAGTTCCTGCACGCCTTCCATTGGGAAAGCCTTGGCCAGTTCGCCCAGGTTGAGCGTACCATTGACGCGCATATCCACGTTGGGGTCCGTTTCCGGGGTTTTCAGGAAAAAGCGGCCCTCCAGCGGATTGGAGCCGATTTTCAAACTAAAACTGGGGATATTGACCGTCATATCGTTCAAACGCTGCGACGGGCTGTTAATCGAAGCATCCACATTGATGTTGCTCACCCCCAGCGGCAGGCTTGGGTATTTGAAATCCGCGTTTCCAATTTTGAAATCAAGTTTGAAAGCCGGATAGGTCGTTTCATTATAGGTGCCCTTGGCAAATCCGGCGAACTGCACGGTCCCGTTGGCCTGCACCTGCTCGAAATCCTGGGTATAAGCGCCCGGAATTGCCGAAAGCAGACTTTTGAAAGTGTTAGACGGCGTGCCAAATTTTAAATCCATCAAAATGTCCTCCGTCGATTCCGGCATTTGCACCCAGCCATCCAGCATAACCTCCAAAGCATTGACTTTCAGGTTGTTTTCCTTCATGGTAAAACGCATGTTCTTCATGTCGGCGCCCAGTGTGGCATCCCAGTCGGCCTTGGCTTTACTCAAATACTGCACGCCGCCATAGTTGACGGACAGTTGATCGACCCTGGTTTTCATCAGCAGGTCGTAAATGTCTGCCGTAAACTCGCCGGAGCCTTCGTGGTTGAGTCCGACCAGTTCGGCGCGCATATCCAGCGAGCGGTCGTCGTATAACAACTTGGCGTCCTTGAGTTCGTAATGTTCGAGCTGAATAGGATTGCCGGCTTCCTCGGCGGGCGTATCCTCGGCCGTAGGGTCCGGTTTGGTAATGTCATAATTGGCCCGGCCGTCGCTCAGCACATATACCCGCAGGTCCGGCTGCTCAAAATACAGGCTCTTGATTTTTATGACGTCGCCGAACATGACCGACCATAAGTCTACGGCAACGTCGAGGCGCGGACATTGCACCAGTTTTACGCCCTCAAAGGGTCCCTGACCGGTTACTTCCAGTCCGACGAGGCCCAGCGATAATTTCGGGAAATGCCGGAAAACGGAAATATCCACGTCCTGCCAGTTCACCGTTGCCGTCAGGTTATCATTGGCGGCTTTTTTTACGGCCGCATTGATTTGATCTTTAAAAAAATAAGGCGCTGCAAACAGGGTTGCCAGCAGCAGAAATAAGAAAATGGCAAGACCAAAAAGTAGTTTCTTCATTGATTATTATGTTTAATCTGCTGATTTACAAGAAAGAGACACCCATCTGACGTCCGGATCAGCCCGTTTAAGCTGAGCAAAGTAACAGGATGTTTGGCGGATATTTTTTTACATAATAACTGGAACGTTTCTTTAGCGCATTTTGCTAAAATTAGCCGGCATTTTAAAGTTGTTTTAAGGGCTTAGACATTCGGCCGGAACAAAAAAACTTTCCGGCACACAAGGGAACGTCCGGCTGTCTTACTTTTACCGCATGGAATATCGTATACATTTCCTCGAAAAACAAGAGGAGTTCGACAACGTGATGGATGGATTGGTCAAGGCGCCGTGGCTGGGTTTCGATACCGAGTTCGTGGGCGAAAAAACCTACATCCCCGTACTATGTCTTATTCAGATCGTAGCCGAAGCTGATATTTATTTAGTAGATACACAGCGCATTAAAGACCTCAGCCGCTTCCTCGCGCTGCTGGCCGATCCGGAAATCCTGAAGATCACCCACGCCGGCGACAATGACTACCGGCTGCTGAATACGCTCTATGGGGCGGTGCCGAAAAACACCTTCGACACCCAGATCGCCGCCGGTTTCGTGGGGTATAACTACCCGGCCGGTTTCGGCAAAATCGTCGAGAAGGAGCTGCGCGTCACCCTGGCGAAAAGCCATACGGTGGCCGATTGGGAAGCCAGGCCCATCGATCCGAAGGCGCTGAACTATGCCATCGAGGATGTGAAGTATTTGCCGGAACTACATACCAAACTGACCGATAAACTGCGTCGTCATCAGCGGGAAAGCTGGGCGCGGGAAGAAAACCGCAAATGGGAAATTCCCGAATTCTACCAGGTGGATCCCAACAAGGAACTGCTGGCCAATGACCTGGTGCACCAGCTTGATTTCCGCGAAAAACTGCTGCTGATGCGCCTCTTCCGCTGGCGGCGCGAACGGGCCATCGAACTGAACGTACCCCGGGAACGGGTGCTGGAAAGCCGCCACATCAGCACGGTGCTGCGCGCGACCAAGGACGGTCCGAACGCATTTAAATCCAACCGGACGCTGCAGGAAAACGTCTGGAAACGCAACCTGGACGCCTGGCAGAATCTCTGGAAAACACCGGCCACCCCCGAAGAACGCAGTTTCCTGGAACAGTTGCCCAAACCCGCACCGGAAGATCAGGAGCGCGAATGGACGATGGAACTGCTCTACCATTTTATTAAGAAAAAATGCATCGAACGCGAGATCAGCGCGGCCCTGCTTTTCCCGAAAGGCGATTTTAACCGGCTCAAATCCGGCAGCCCCGACTTCGACCATTCGCTGCTGCAGGGCTGGCGCGCCGAACTCATGGGCGCTGAACTGGTGGTCTGGCTGCAAAAAGGCGGCCGGGTGAAGTTGACCTGGAACGAAGCAGGCTGTTTGCTGACCATGTAGAAACTGCAAATTACAAAACTTAAACGCCGGCTCCAGCAGCAATGCCTAACCTGTTAGAAATCAATAACCTGCACGTCGATTTTCAATCCGAACGAGGATCAACGCAGGCCGTGAACGGCATTTCTCTACAGCTGGCAAAGGGCGAAACCCTGGGCATTGTCGGCGAATCCGGTTCGGGTAAATCGGTCACCGCCTTGTCCATTATGCGGCTCCTGGGCGATGCGCCGGGCATTACAACCAGCGGCGAAATCTGGTTCCAGTCGCCGCGCCAGCCGCAGTCGGTGGATCTGCTGGCCCTGCCGGAAGCCGCCTTACAGACTTACCGCGGCGCGGAGATCGCCATGATCTTCCAGGAGCCCATGACCTCGCTCAACCCCGTTTTCCGCTGCGGACTACAGGTGACGGAGGCCATTCAATTACACCAGCAGGTAGATTTCAAAACCGCCCAGGCCCAGACCCTGGCGCTGTTCGAGCGGGTGAAACTGCCCGACCCGGCCCGTATTTTCCAGGCGTACCCGCACCAGATCAGCGGCGGACAAAAACAGCGGGTCATGATCGCCATGGCCATGTCCTGCCAGCCGGCCCTGCTCATTGCCGATGAGCCCACCACGGCGCTGGATGTTACCGTACAGAAGACCATCCTGGAACTCATGCGCGACCTGCGCGATGAACGCGGGCTGTCCATGCTGTTCATCAGCCACGATCTGGGGGTTATTTCCGAGATCTGCGACCGCGTGGTGGTCATGTATCGAGGCGAAATTGTGGAGACCGGCCCCGTCCAACAGATTTTACAGGATCCACAGCATCCGTATACGAAAGGCCTGGTCGCCTGCCGGCCTTCTCTCCAGCACCGGTTGCAGCGATTACCTACTATTAGCGATTTTTTGGCCGAAAAACCCTTTGTCAGCCAGGTGGTTACGCCGGCGGAAACCAAGGCGCGCCAGACCCTGCTCGCGGCCCAACCTCCCCTGTTGCGGGTAGAGCACCTGCAGGTGCGTTACCCCGCCCGCAAAAACTGGCTGGGTCAACCCACGGAGTGGCTGCAGGCTGTACACGACGTCAGTTTCGAGGTGTATCCGGGAGAGACTTTCGGGCTGGCCGGCGAATCCGGCTGCGGCAAAACCACGCTGGGACGCGCCATAGCCCGTTTAACCCCGGCGTCCAGCGGTAGTATCCATTATAACGGGGTGAACCTGTTGGATTTGAACGCGGTGGACATGCGCCCTTACCGCCGCGACATTCAGGTCGTTTTTCAGGATCCCTACTCTTCCCTCAACCCACGCATGACCATCGGCGACGCGATCGTGGAACCAATGCAGGTCCATAAGATGCACGCGAACGAGGCCGCGCGCCGCGAACGGGCCATCGACCTACTGGAAACAGTTGGCCTGCAAGCTGATCATTTTCAGCGGTATCCGCATGAGTTTTCGGGTGGCCAGCGCCAGCGCATTTGCATTGCCCGGGCCCTGGCCCTGGAACCGAAATTTTTGATCTGCGATGAAATGGTCTCCGCCCTCGACGTGTCGGTGCAGGCGACGGTGCTCAATCTGTTACTCGATTTGCGCGAGCAGTTTAACCTGACCTACCTGTTCATTTCCCACGATCTGAGCGTGATCAAACAAATGTGCGACCGCCTGCTGATCATGAACCGCGGCCAGGTCGAAGCCCTCGGTTATCCCGAAGAGATCTTTGATCGCCCCGAAAGGGAATATGTGCGGAAACTGATTGCGGCTATTCCGGGGCAGGTGATGGGATAAGGTTGATAAGGTTGATTATCAACCTTATCAACCCTTTTTTATCAACCTTTTTTATAAACCCCCTTTTATCAACCTCATCAACCTTCCCTACCGCCGGATCATCAGCCTTTCCGTACGCGCCTTTTGGCCGGGCGCGCTGAAACGGGCCAGATACAGGCCGTTTTTCAGCTCGCTGACATCCAGGGTTTGATCGCCTTTACGCAGCTCCGAGCTCCACACGATCCGGCCTTCCATATCCAGGAGATCCATTTTGCCGGCGGCTGGCAAGCCCTGCAGGTGTAGTTTGGAACTCGCCGGATTGGGCGACATTTTCAAGTTCCAGTCGTTGGCCGCAACCGTTGTATTTGTCGTAACCTGCTGAAAACCACTAAAAAACAAGACGGTAGCGGTTAAAGCCGGCGTAACGCACTGGCCATGATCGGCCGTCGTATTCACATCGACGATCGCGAAATCAGGTGCCCCAATCGCGGTCAGGGAGTCGCCGGCTACTATGCTGTTTTGAAAAGGCACCTGATCGTCGGCAGTGCAGTAAAACAGGCGCATCGGCGCTTCGGGCGTCCAGTCGTTGTAGGTGTCATTTTTGGCCAGGGCTATATTCATCGGATGATTCGGGTCATTCGTAATGGCTTGCAGCACCTCGTCTTTGAACAACTTGATCGGACGGCAGGAACCCTCATTGGCGGTTAACAGGGTGATCAATTGGCTGTTCAGCGAACCCAGCGTCACCTGTCCGGCATAGAACTGGGTAACCAGGTCGGCATAGGCCGGGCGGAAAACATCGCTGATCTGGCTGAACAGGTTCCCGTACACCGTTTGATAGGACAGTATAGTATTCGGAATATAGGCCGGGTAATAGTACACGGCATCGGTGAGGATGAGGTTGCGCATGACGCCCGAAATGCTGTACGGGCCGGACATAGGCGCCGCAGCGGTCACGGTAAATTCATTGGCCGCGTCTTTTTCAATAGCCCGGTGCAGCGCCATGGCCGCGTGGCCGCCCTGCGAATAACCGGTGATGAAGAGCTGATCACTGGTGGAAATGTTATTTTGCGTCGTGTAGGTTTCTACGGCCCGCAGCATATCCAGCGCCACCGAAGCCTCGCTGTCCGCATGCACATAGGGATGGAAGCCTTTGGACACGCCCAGGCCCAGGTAGTCGGGCGCCAGGGTCACGTAACCCAGACCGGCAAACAACAATCCGATCATTCCTTCGCCATTAGCAGCCGTATAAGATGGCACGTCCAGCTTACTCCCCGAGGTGCCGTGCTGATAAACCAAACGCGGGAAAACTTTGCTCAGGTCTGACGGTACTGCCAGCAGACCGGATACGGTATCCAGCGTGCCGTTTACTGCCGTGGAGGTGTACTGAACCCGGTAGTATTTTGCGCCATATTGAATCAGCGGCAAGTTAAATTGAGTCGTAATCTGCGCTTTGGTCTTCGTGCCAAGAAGGGTGGCGGAAACAAGGGTTTGGGCAAACAGGCCGGTGGTGCAAACGAGTGCGAGAAGTATTGAAAGCAGGTGCTTAATCATAAAAACAATTGTTGGGAGATTAGAATGGCCATCAATATCCAGGCCCTTGAGTTTTGAATGAAGGGTAACGCGGTAATGCGTCAGAATGTTTTACGCATTTAACTTGTTGACTTACAATCTGTTTGAAACAAAAATCGTGCAAGTTAGGCTTCACCACCGCACCTGCCCATCCCCCACCGCTACCCATTTTTCCGTCACCAGTTTTTCCAGCGCGAAGGGCCCGCGGGCATGCAGTTTTTGCGTGGAAATACCGATTTCCGCCCCCAAACCGAATTCGCCGCCATCGGTGAAACGGGTGGACACATTGGCGTACACCACGGCGGCATCCACCTGCTCGATAAACTGCCGGGATACCGCTTCGTCTTCCGAAACAATGGCCTCCGAGTGGCGGGAAGAGTGCTGCCGAATATGCGCCAAGGCCGCCGGCAAATCGTCTACCACGCGGATGGAGCATTTTAGATCCAGGAATTCCCGGCCGAAATCTTCGGTTTGCGCGGCCTGCAAACGGCTTAGTCCGGCTGGTTGTAAAATGAAAAAAGCGCGGTCGTCGGCAAAGACTTCGACCTGCCATTTTTCAAAATCGGCCACCAGCAGCGGAAGAAAATGCTCCGCTACGGCCGCATCGACCAGCACGGTATCGAGGGCATTACACACGGCCGGGCGCGACACTTTCGCATTGACCACAATGGCCTGGGCCTTGGTTAAGTCGGCGGCGGTATGTACGTAGGTATGGCAAACGCCGGCGCCGGTTTCGATGGTCGGCACCGTGGCATGCTGGCGGACAAACTGGATCAGCGAATCGGAGCCGCGGGGAATGATCATATCCACATAGCGGGTGGCCGTGAGCAGCTCGTGCATCAGGCTGCGGTCGGTCGGCAATAAAGTCACGGCAGCCTGGGGCACGGAAAATTCCGCCAGCGCCAGGTGGACGATCTCCACCAAAGCCCGGTTGCTATGGCTCGCTTCGGAACTGCCCCGCAGCGCCGCGGCATTGCCGGAACGCAGGCAGAGCGCACTCACGTCGAGGGTTACATTGGGCCGGGATTCATAAATAATGCCGACGACGCCCAGCGGCACCGCGATCTTACGCAGGCGAATGCCATTGGACAGGGTCCGTTCCAGCAGCAACTGGCCCGAAGGATCGGGCAAAGCGGCTATGGCCCGGACGCTTTCGGCCAGGGCTGCCAGTCGCTTTTCATCCAGCCGCAGCCGGTCTTTTTTGGGATCGTCGTCGGCCATACGGTCCAGGTCCAACTGGTTTTCGCGCAGGATCATCGCCTGGTTTTCCAGTACCAGATCGGCCAGGCGATGGAGCAGATGTTGCTTTTGGTCGTCGGTCAGGGCGCGCACGGCCGCGGAAGCAAGTTGGGTTTGTTCGAGTAGCGGAAGGAGGGACATAGGTTGTTTTGGGTTTAGATCAATACAATTTCATCCGTATGGGCAATTTCAAAATTTAGCGTTTGCAGATTGTCGCGAATGGTTTGGGCCGGATGTTTGACCCGGGCCAGGGCGAACACATTGGACTGGGTATCCGCCAGTTCGATCACTTCGCCTTTTTCGAAATCGCCTTTGACCTTGCGTACGCCGACCGCCAGCAGGCTTTTACGGGCCTGCACGGCTTTCATCGCGCCGGGATCTAGGTTCAGGCGGCCGGCGATGAGGCTGCCGCTGCCCAGCCATTTGCGCCGTGCATTTAGGGTGGTGATGGGCTGGGCGCTGAACCGGGTGCCGAGTTCGCCACGCAGCGCGCGGAGAATGCCATCGGTTTGCCGCACGTCGAAGAATACGCAGCGAATACCCATGCGCGTGGCCAGCCGGGTGTAGGTGAGTTTGGACAGCATGCCGCCCAGTCCGAGGGCCGATTTTTCGCTGCTGACCAGGGCCAGAATACTCTGATCGATCGTTTCTACCTGCGGAATAATGTGCCCCGCCCCATCCAGCAGACCACCCACCGAGGTACTGATGAGCAGATCCGTAGCGCCGAAACCCGTGGCGATCAGCGTGGCCAGTTCGTCGTTGTCGGAAAACTTGAGTTCCAGGTTGCTGACCACGTCGTTCTCGTTGGCAATGGGAATAATGCCGTTTTCCCAGAGCGTTTCGTAGGTTTCTTTGAGTTGTAAAAACTGCCGCCGGTGCGCGAAATGGTGGCGCTCGCAGAGACTTTGGGCGATGGTTATGCCGAAGGGCTCGAAATGCCGGGCGTAGAGTTGCAACAACAGCGGGTTTCCCACGGCGGCGGCGGCTTTACGCTGGGTCAGACTGCCTTTATAATCGCGAAAACGGCGTTTGCCGGCCCCCACGGCGCCCGAGGATACCAGCACAATGCGGTAGTGATTTTGCAGTTCCGCTACCTGGCGGGCAATTTCATGGATAACGGCTTCTTCGGGTTCGCCGTCGGGTAACGTGATGGAGCCGGTGCCGAACTTGATGACGAGGATGGGTAAAAGAGACATAAGCGTATGGAATGCGGGTAAAGGTAGCGGCTTTGCCGGGCCGTCGATCAATGCCAGGTCAAGTTTCCTTTTGAAAAAGTCTCTGACTACCTTGGCCGAAAAATTACTGCATGGCCGGCAATGAACATCCCGATTCCGAAACTTCCTGTGTAAACTGTGGATCACCTGTGCAAGGGCGATTTTGTTCGCAATGCGGTGAAAAACGGTTGCAAGCCCATGATTTCGCCTTTTCACACCTGCTGGAAGAAACCTTTGAAGGTTTGGCCCACGCGGATACCCGTTTCCTGCGCTCTTTCAAATACCTGATGACCCGGCCCGGTTTTCTCAGCGCCGAATACCTGCGCGGCCGCCGGGTGCCCTACATGAAACCGCTGGGGTTTTTCCTGATCATCAACCTGTTTTACTTTCTGACGCTGGGTTTCAATTCCGCCCGCACCTTCGAAACGCCGCTTCGGCTACAGTATCAAAATCCCTATGGAGAACTGGCTGTCCAACTGGTGGACGCCCATCTGGGTACGGCCAGTCCGGAAGAACGAACCGCATTTGAAAGCCATTTCGACCACCAGAACCATAATTTATCCAAATCGCTGCTGCTCCTGCTGGCGCCTTTGCTGGCTTTAACGCTGTGGCTCCTGTACGGCCGCCGCCGCCCGTATTTTGCCCAGCATTTCGTGACGGCCCTGCATTTTCTGAGCGGTCTGCTGGTCATTAACATGGTGGTCGGCATTGTGCTGCGCGGCGGACTGGTGCCGCTGCTTTTTGGTTATACCCCTATCACTCACCTGTTTTCCGAACTCATCGAACCCCTGTTATGGGTGGGTATTTTCGTGTATTTTACCCTAAAAAACGTGTATGAAGAAAGTGTGGGCCGAACGCTCCTGAAGGCGGTGGTGTATACGGTGATGTGGATGCCGATTCTGATCGCTTACCGTTTCCTGATCTTTCTGATTACCCTATATTCTATATAAACTGCTTTTTTATCCCAACCAACAAGTCCTCCAAGCACCATCCCTCTTCACCCTCTTATCCACCGGTTAAATAAACGCTTATGCACGAACAAGTACGTCAGCTCTTGCTCCGGCAGGAAATTATTACGCCCGAAGAAGCGGAAACCATCCGGCTTTTTGCAGCAAAAAAGCCCTTTTCGCTGCACTGGGAGCTCACCACGCTGCTCTATTTGGGCGTGCTGCTGCTCAACATCGGGCTCGGGTTCATCATTTATGAAAACATCGACAGCATCGGGCATGCGGCCATCATTGCGTTGATCGGCCTCCTCTCTGCGGGTTGTTTCTGGTACGCCATCAGTCGCCGGCAGCCTTTTTCCCGGGGCGAAGTACAGAGCCCGACGCCGTATTACGACTATATACTGCTGCTGGGTTGCCTCACTTTCCTGCTCATGGAAGGCTACTGGCAGTATCAGTATAACCTCTTCGGTACGCGGTATGGACTGGCCACTTTCATTCCTATGCTGCTGTTTTTCGGGCTGGCCTACTGGCTGGATAACCGGGGCGTACTGACCATGGCCATCACCGCGCTGGCTTCCTGGCTGGGGCTGACGGTGACGACCAACGAACTGCTGACCAAAAATGATTTCAATGATTCGGTCATCGTCAACACCGCCATTTTTCTGGGCGCACTGCTGATCGGGGCGACCTTCCTGAGCGAACGGTATCAGCTTAAAAAACATTTTGGCGCTACCTATTTACAATTCGGGGTGCATATCCTGATGATCGCCTGTCTGGCGGGCATGATGGTGTTGGATATACCGCTGTTGTACTTCCCGTTGCTTTGTCTGGCCATCGGATTCTTCCTCTGGTATGCCCGCACGCGCGAATCCTTTTACTTCCTGCTGGTGGCGGTCGTGTATGGATATATTGGGGCCACGCACATGCTTTTCCGTGTGTTGTCGGGCGCCGATTCGACGGTGTACCTGCTTTATTTCATCTTCTCCTGTGTCGCGGTCATCTTCTTCCTGACGCGCTACAAGCAGTTTTTTAAAAACAACGCGCTATGATCGCCTATAACCGCAACTGGCTGGATGCCCGGCTGACCCGGGAGCAAGCCAAAGAATGGCAGGTCCGGGGTTTACTCACCGCTGCCCAGGAAAAAACGGTCGCTGAACGTTACAAGCCGGATTTCTACTCGCCGAACGTGTTCGTGCGCATTGGACTGGCCATTTTCACGCTGATCCTGATGCTGGCGCTCGCGGGTCTGGCCGCCGTGATTTTCGAGCCGGACCGGGAACCGGGCATGGCGCTGTTCTGTCTTTTCTGGGGCGTCCTCTGGCTTTGTCTGCTCGAGTTCTGGTCGGTCCGGACGGCGCGGCACTATGGCAGCGGCATCGATGATATGCTGTTGTATGGCGGCTTAACGGCGGTCATTTCGGGCACCGGCCTGTTGTTGCCGTATAACACGCCCACGCTGGTCTATTGCCTGGTAGCCCTGCCTTTTCTGGTAGTTGCCGCCATACGCTATGCGGATCGGCTGGTGGCTGCGGCTGCTTTTATCTGTGCTTTACTTATTATCCTGTTGACGGTCAAGGAAATACCCAGCCTGGCTCTGTACCTGCTGCCTTTTGCCGGTATGGCTTTTTCCGCGCTGGCTTACCGCTTTGCGCGACGCGGCGGCGAACGCTACACCTGGCGTTACTGGTTTGGCGTACTGGCCGTGGTGGAAACCCTGGCCCTGGTCACTTTTTATGTCAGCGGTAATTACTGGGTGGTGCAGCAGGCCGGACTGGAGTTATATCAACTGGAACAGGCGCCGATGGCCTGGTTTTTCTGGGCCTTCACGTTCGCGGTTCCGGCGATCTATATTACCCTCGGTTTACGGCTAAAAGACCGCCTGCTGCTGGATATCGGTCTGGCCCTGATCGCGGCAGCTGTTTTCACCTTCCGTTACTATTTCCACGTGCTGCCCCTCACCTGGGCCGCGGTGATGGCGGGTGCGGTGATGTTCGTTTTCGCTTTTTTCGCCATCCGGTATTTGCGGAAACATCCGGGCGCTTTTACTTTTGACACTGGTGCGGAGAAATCGCTTTTACAGGAAATAGAAGAACAACTGGTCGAACAGACCATTGCCAGTCAGCCGGGACCGACGCCGGTGAAACAGGAAGGTTTTGGTGGCGGGCAGTTCGGCGGCGGCGGTGCCGGGCAGGATTTTTAGCAGATGGAGGTAGCGCTTGGCATCGAGCCGTCCTCCCCCCTGCCCCCCTCCAAAGGGGGATAGGCTGCGGGCTTGGTTTAGAAAAATACATAAACAAATAAGCCAGCATGATTTTACATCCCTACTTACCAGAGCCAGGCTCGCAGCGTATCCCCCTTTGGAGGGGGCAGGGGGGAGGATGGCTCGATCATTAAATAAACACGCACAAACACTAAACGCATTACATACATGAAAACCACCCTTTCCCTCAGCTTATTCGCCTTTTTCTGCTTCGCCTGTGGCCAGAACAATAGCCCGGAAGTAAAGCAAACCACTATGCCCCCTACCCTGCCGGTGCAGGATACCACGGCTATGACGGCCAATGACAGCACCTACATCATCAGCGATTTTCTGGCGGATCTGAAGAAAACCAGATCGCCCTATACGGTGAGTAAAACAGCTGATTATCTGCTGTTTGGCTTCTTTTTTACGCCCAAACTTTTCAATGGCTATACTGTGCACGAAGGCGGTTACGATACCGAGCTGCATTTCGATCCGCAGACCGCGAAATACACGGGTAAAGAAATTTCCGGCCTGGAAGCGTTCGAATTCATCGTCGACCGCGATGCAACGATCCGGCTGACTTTTTTGAAAAGCAAGAAGACGTACACCTATTTGAAAACGCGGGATGCCGACTTTGCCGTGCGGGAAGCCATTTTCGAGGGAAACTACACGGATACGAAGACGAAAACGCCGGTGGTGTTCAAAGCCGACGGGACGGTGACGGGACTTGGTAGCGCAAAAACCTACCTGCCGTTTTACGATTTTATGGGCGGTCCGCTGGATTTCGATGAAATGGCGGTAGAGCAAGCCGATGCCAGCACGGTGTATTACCACTACAAATT
Source organism: Saprospirales bacterium (assembly GCA_031425035.1). Lineage (GTDB taxonomy): Bacteria > Bacteroidota > Bacteroidia > Chitinophagales > Saprospiraceae > M3007. The sequence goes on from JANPIN010000099.1 coordinate 22,380, forward strand.
CAAAGGCCAGACGCTGGAGTTGTACGAGGCTATTCAGCCGAAGAATGGGGATGGGGTGGAGAAGATTGGGGGGCTGAAGTATACGCTGGTAAAAAATTAAAAAACTCCGTTCATCCCGAATTTAGATGATTTCCTCTATAAATCCGAGTGCTAAATGAAATTGCGCCGCTCTCAGGTAATCATGCACACAAAGCAGAATGGTAACGCGGATTTTACAGATACTACGGATTTTCACGGATTTAAAAATCCGTTTTAATCCGCCAAATCTGTAAAATCCGCGTTACCATCCTGCTACGTGTGCACTACAAAATCAGAAATGAGTCGAGGTTTCTATTTCCCCTTCTTCACGCCCCCACCCTTGAACGCAGCGCCTTTACGGCTCGAGGTTCCGGCTTTGGGCGATATGAATCCGGTGTTCTTTTTGTTATACCGGCTGGTCGGGTTCGACTTTGGGGCCGGCTTTTTTATGGCTTTTTTCTCTTCGGGAAGCTGTTCTTTCGGACTTGGCGGCTGATTCTCTTCAGACATGGTATAGCTTATTTTGCAGTTATCGTGATCGCAAAGGTAAGTAGAAATTATAAAAAAGATCGGATCGCATCAGCAGTCAAAAGACCTCCTGGTAAGGTGCATTTCAAATTGTCGCAGCGGAGGTTAATAGAAGTGACACTTTTTTGAAAAGTGTCACTTCTGGACGGCTGTTGAAGCGACCATTTGAAATGCACCCTCCTGGTAAGCAAGTTGTGTGGGTGTTTCCAACATGACTGGTGCATCGTCTTATCTTTACCGAAAAAACCAGAAAATGAAATACTTGCGCTTACTGCTGCCTTTATTTTTCAGCCTTGGTTTAAAGAGCCCCATATGGACACAGGCCGACTCGGCGGCGGCTGTTCTGACCGTTTTACCGGTTCGGAGCAGTGGTTATGAGCCGGTATTTTCTCCTTTTTGCCCCGACATTGTCTGGCTGGGCGATCGCGCCTATTCATTTCCGGAACGGCGTTTTTTGTCGGTCGATTCCACAGTGGCCTGCCTGCCCGCTGCCGCCGTGCATATGATCGACGGTTCCAATCCGGCCTACCCCTACTATATTTGGTGGAACACCGATCCGTATAGCGAGCGGTATTACTGGGCCGGTGAAAGCTGGTCGGATTCGTTGTTTTTATGGCGTTACGACCGGCAAGAAAGCCAAAAGGAACGGTTTGTGTCGCAAGCCCAGGGTTATCAATATTTGCTTACTCCAGCTGGGTTGTGGCTGAGCAAAAATCAGGAAATGGTGCTGCTGGACCGAAATACCGGCCAAGAGTTACGACGCGTTGCACAGGCCGAAAACGCCAGTGGATATAGCATGAATTTGCGGGCCTGGGGGAAGGATCTGTTGGTGAGCGATCATAATATTTATAGTTTGGAGACGGGGCAGTATTCGCCGTTTTTCCCATTTCCGGCGGAGATGCAGGATTGTCGATCGCCCGATAAAATGCAGATTTACAAAGAAGTATGTGGTAGTTGGTACCAGAATTATCAGGAAAATGATCTGGTGTATTTCCTGAGTACGCCGGATCATGTGCCGGTCCGCCTGCCCTTTTCTTTAAACAGGAACGGCGTTTGGATGGAGTCCCAGATCCTGGCTTCCAATCCACCGCTGACCTGGTTTTATTTCCCCGACCGGTTACTGGCCTTTAATCTCTATACCGGCGATAGTCTGGTATATCCGGGCCCGACCGGCATACCCATCCGGGATAATCAAGACGGGCGTTTTATGGTGTTTTTTTCCGAAAAAGGACTTTCGTTTTTTGACAAAGAACAGTGTCAGTTCCGGGTGCTGGACCGGCCTTATGGCTACCGGGCACCGCATCATTTTGCCTGTTTTCAAGGCCACATTATTCTTACGTATGAAGATCGCTGGGAGATCATTGATTTTAACCGCCTGAACCCGGCATTTAAACCTGCCCTGATCCAGGAAGAATACGAGTTGTTCAGGCAGGAATGCAGTACCGCATTTCAGGAAAATGCCAAAGATTTCGAGTCGCAATACGCGGCTTATATGCGGCTCTATGATCGGTACCGGAATAATCAGAACCCGAAAATTGCCGAAGACTGGGATCAGGCGAAAGGGGGAATTGCCAATGCCCTCTACTATGCCTCCGACTCTTTGCTGGAAGCTATTTCCGCCCAATATAATGCCGGAAAATATGACCATTCTATTTCCTGTGAACTGGTCAAGGTGCTGTTTAATTACTACGGCTACCGGGGCGACCTGGCGAAAGCGCAGCGTTTGTTAAGTATGAATGATAATGCAAGTTGTGTGGAAGAAAAATCGGATTATGGATTGTATTGCATTGATCTTCTGCACACTACGCTTTTCCGTCTGGATAGCGTAAAACACGTTAAACAGTCCACAGACCAACGACTGTATGCGCTTGGAAGGGTCTGGTGGGACTATTGTTATAACAAGCGCAATTTCCGTTATTCCTACGATCCACGCGGCGATTTCGGGCAAGCCCACGACTATTACCGGCAGGTCCTCCAGGCCTATCCGCAAAGCCCCTGGGCCGATAATGCGGCTTACGATACGATGTATTATATTGATTATCATGCAACTACGACCGATGATGAAACACCCGATGGAAACGATGCCCAGGCTTTCGAGGTGTTTACACAGTTTCTGCAAGATTATCCAAATTCCGACCGACGGCCCGATGTGCTGCTGCGGCTGGCTACAGTCGTACAACGTGGCCTGATAGAGAGATACAACACCCAAAGTGGCCGGGAGCAAGTGGCTGGGTATCTGCAAATAATCGAGCGGGACTACCCGGACTTTACCGCCCAATCGGAGGTTTATCAAAGACTGGCGGCGGGTTTTAAAAGGCAGGAATGGGCCAGCCGCTGGCGGCTACTGGTGTTTATGGATAAATCTGCTTACAAAGCGACCGATACGATCCGGGTGACCATTCAATTTCAAAACATTAGCCGAACCGTACAATCCCTGGACACAAGTTTTTTAAATTCCTGGTCCACGTCTCTATTCTTGCACCTTTTTCAGGCGCGGGATCAGGGCTGCGAAGACCGTTCCGGCGATTTTCCCTTAATCAGGCAAAACCTACTGCCGGTAACCGGACCGATAACCGTGCTCCCTGGCAACACCTTTAGCGAAACCTTTATTATGGGACATACTTCTCAGGTCAGAGGTTATGGTTCTAAAGTATTTACGCTGGCTACCGGCAGGTTCTCGCATTTCATGGAGTACCGGCATCCCGTTTTAAAGTGGATCAGCCTGCAAGAAGCGCATGGGGAAAATTTCAGCATAGAATAATTGGTATAAAACCTTTGGCAAGGCGCTTGAAACCTAACAAAATTTGCATAGAAGGCCACTTCGGCATTTTTTTCACTTTATCTTTAAATTTTGTTTCCTGCTTCCTCGCTTTTTCTACCTTTGCCCTCCGAAATGAAAAAACGAAACCCATCGTCACTCACTTCGGCACATGCCGGAAACTGGTTGAAAAACCGGTTTCCGGCATTTTTTTAAGCCCTGACCAACCTTTGCCAGTTCAATCTATCGTCTAACGTCATAGTCCTAAGTCCGTGCGCGACACTTCCATCCAATCCGTTCTTATCATCGGCTCCGGCCCGATCATCATCGGCCAGGCCTGCGAATTCGATTACTCTGGCACTCAGGCCTGCAAAGCCCTCCGCGAAGACGGCTACGAAGTCATCCTGATCAACTCCAACCCGGCAACGATCATGACGGACCCGGCAACGGCCGACGTCACCTACATCGAGCCGATCACCTGGCAGACGGTCGAGAAGATCATCGCCAAGGAAAAGCC
>JANPIN010000100.1:0-67166 GCA_031425035.1 Saprospirales bacterium
TCTGAATTTAACGGCACCGGTCACCACCACGCCAACGCTGTTCATCGCCGAAGCCAAAACCACCCTCGGTTGTATAGAGCGGGATAGCGTACTGGTCAGCGGCGATGTGGTTGCCCTCAGCCTGGCCGGTCCGACCGAGAAGTTCGACTGTGCTAATGGCCCGATTGATATTACCGTGACCGGAACGCCGGGCCTGACCTACCTCTGGTCGACGGGCGACACAACAGCCAGTATTACGGTGGATCCGGCGCAAAGCCAGGTATATACCCTGGTAGGCAGCAGCATGGGCTGTAGTGATACTATTCAGGTGAATGTGATCCGCGTCGAGCCGATCAACCTGGTGCTGAACGCCGACAATGTGACGGCCTGTACCGCCACCACTCCGCTGACGGCAACGGTCAATGCGAATGCCAATGCGACGATCACCTGGTATGACGCTGCTGGCAATGTGCTGGGTGGTGGTTTGAATTTAACGGCACCGGTCACCGCGACCCCAACCCTGTTCATCGCGGAAGCGAAAACTGCACGGGGCTGTATAGAGCGGGATACCGTCACCGTCAGCGGCGATATAGTAGAACTTACGCTGGAAGGTCCGCCCGTGAAATTCAACTGTGAAAACGGCCCGATCGATATAGTTGTAACCGGTACGCCCGGGCTGACTTACCTGTGGTCAAACGGGGAAATCACGCCGAACATTACGGTTAATCCGACGCAAAACCAGATCTACACCCTGGTGGGCAGTAATATGGGCTGCAGCGACACCATTCAGGTTAGTATCCAGCGCGTCGAACCCATCAACCTGGCGCTGAACGCTGAAAATGTGGTGGCTTGTACGGCTACGACCACGTTATCAGCCACGGTTAATGCGGCTTCGAATGCTACGATTACCTGGTACGACACCGCCGGCAATATCCTGGGCGGGGGTTTAAATTTACCCACCCCCGTTACTTCAACGCCGACCATCATTATCGCGGAAGCCAAAACCCCGCAGGGATGTACGCAGCGCGATACGGTGACGGTTAACGGTGAAGTCGTTGCACTTACCCTGGAAGGCCCAGACGAGAAATTCGACTGTAATAACGGTCCGATCGATATCAACGTAACCGGTACGCCGGGTCTGACCTACCTGTGGTCACCAACCGGCGAAACTACCCCGAACATCACCGTCAATCCAACGCAGAACCAGACCTATACGCTGGTGGGTACCAATGGTACCTGTAGTGATACGGTGCAGGTCAACGTCATTCGCATTGTGCCGATCCAACTGACGATCCAGGACACCGCCGTGGTTTCCTGTTTTGCCAGTCAGGATCTGAAAGTTACCTTCAACGTGGCCACCAATGCTACGATTACCTGGAACACCGTTCCCCCGCAAAGCGGTCCGACCGTCACAGTGCCGGTCAGTTACGTACCGACGGTTTACACGGCTACGGCTACCGACCCCCAGTATGGTTGTGTGCAGTCGGTTTCGGCGACCGTAACCGGCCATGCGGCGGAAATCAATATTTTAGCCTCTACGCCGACCACCCTCTGTGAAAATGATACGCTGGTCGTGGGTGTGACCAATTTGCATCCGCTGGATACATTGACTTCAATACTATGGTCTTCCCAGCCAGGTATGGAAATTTTGAACAATAACCAGTCTACGGTCAGTATTATCGGATCAGCGGGTTCCTACCTGATTATTGTGAACGTGGTGAACAAGTTCGGTTGTACGGCGACCGAGCAAATACCGGTGACGTTCTTACCCGCCGGTTCGCTGGCCGGCCAAGTGGATATTAAGAACTGCGGCGGCTTAACGGCTACTTTTACTAACCAGAGTTCCTTCGCCGGTACCTGGAATTTCGGCGACCAAAGCCAGCCCAGTACGGAAACAAATCCAAGCCATACGTATGCGGGAGAAGGTTCTTATACCGTCACCTTTACCCCGCTCAATGCGGCCTGTATAGCACCATTCGATACGACTATTACCGTGCAAATGGAATCCACCGTGCCGGCCAGCATCGAAGCCAACCTGATCAATTGTACCGATCAGGCGGTGTACGAATTGATGGGCCAATCCGGTACCGGCAACTACACTTGGAACTGGAACGTGGGCGGACAACCTTCGACCGCGCAAAACCCGACCTTTACGTTCACGCAGGCTGGTCCGACGACGGCGCTGCTGACTGTAACCGACGCCAATGGCTGTTCGAATACCGCGACGCTGCCTCTGGATGTGAATTTCATTAATGATAAGATCGGCGCCGATACCACCATTTGTAAAGGCAATGCCGTGCAGTTGAATCCGGACATTAACCCGAACTACATGTATCAGTGGAGCGCCAGTCCGAACGATCCAAGTCTGATCGATACGACGAGCCCGAACCCGACGGTTACGCCGGCCGATTCGACGGTGTATACGGTAGTTATTACCAACGGCAACTGCACCGTGCAGTATAGCATAACGGTGAAACCACGTGCCAGCACTATTCTGAGCGCCGGTCCGGATCAGACGGTCTGCAGCGACGATCCGATCACCCTGTCGGTCATCAATCCGGTGGGCAATGCTTACCAGTGGTCGCAAACGCCGACGTTCAACATCATCATCGGCGAGGGCAGCAGCGTGGTGATCAACCCCGAGAAGAACGGTGTCTACTATGTACGCGCCACCAACAGCGCTGCCGATTGTCCGAGCCAGGGCCTGGTGCACGTGAACAATGCCGAAGTGAATGTAGAAGCCCTGCCGCTGGATCGCCAGATCTGTTTCGGTGAAAGTACCACGCTGAGCATCACCAACCTGGATAGCGATGATAATCTGACCTATAACTGGTCGCCGAATCTCAGCGGCGCTAATCCGACGGTGACGCCGGACAGCACGAGCGCGTACACGGTGGTCATCTCCAATGCAGTTAACTCGACCGTTTGCCGGGATACGCTGACTTTCAACGTCGGCGTAACCTCCCTGGCGGTGACCGCCGAAGTGACCGGTAAGGACACCATTTGCCCCGGCCAAACGACTACGCTGCTGGCTACGGCCATAGGAACCGGTACCGTCTTCAACTATAGCTGGACGCCTGCCGGAACCTTAACCGGCGCGAACACCGCCAACCCGACGGCTAAACCGAATGAGCAAACCACCTATACCGTCACTGCGACCGCCGATGGCCTTTGCCCGCAGACGGCTTCGGTTACCATATACTTCATGGGCGACCAATGCGTGGAACCTTCCATTTTCGTACCGAAGGCCTTTACGCCGAATAAGGATGGCAACAACGACTTCTTCATCGTACGCGGCGTGAACATCACCGAACTGTACATGGTGGTCTGGGATCGCTGGGGAGAGAAGGTCTACGAAACTACCGATATTCGGGCCGATGGCTGGGACGGAACCTATCAGGGCGCCTCGCTTACGCCGGATGCCTATGCCTGGTACGTGAAAGCGACCTGCGGCAATGGTGCAGTGTATGAGAAGAAAGGCAACGTGACGTTGTTGAAATAAAACTTGCGGTTTTTAGATATAGAACCCCTGCTGACATCGGAGCGATGTTGGTGGGGTTTTTTTAATGATTTAATACAACTAACGTAACTAGTTACATATAATTTATCTATATAAATGTGTTGCGGTGGTTAGCGTCTGAGATGTCTTTCGACGAAATAATAGCTGACTTCCCGGAACTTAACAGAGCGGATCTGGTAGCTGCTCTGGAGTTCGCCGCTATGCGTCAGCAACGAACGGCTATTGCTGCTTAGCTGTTCCATGAAATGCAGAGTTGATACAAGCTTTTGTTGAAGATTCTATCCAGGATTGTTTGGAGATTTATGGATAGTATGTCCTAGTCGTCGACCAAGTGACAATTTTGTGCATTGTCGCATTCCCCTCTGCATCTTGACGGTACTTGCCTATTTTCAAGCAGGCATTTATACCTAGTTTTGCTCTACGGAACAAGACTATATACATCGTCATTCATCAACCTGTACCATGCAAAAAATAACCACCTTCCTTACCTACAACGACCAGGCCGAGGAAGCCGTCAACCTCTACGTATCGGTTTTTAAAAACGCCCGCGTCGTCAACTGGATGCGCATGGGTGAGCAGGGACCGGTCATGAGCGCAACTTTTGAGATTGAAGGCCAGCAGTTTATCGCGCTGAATGGCGGTCCGTCCTTCCGTTTTGCCCAGGGCATTTCGCTTTTTGTTCACTGCGAAACCCAGGCCGAAATCGACGAACTATGGGAGAAATTATCTGCCGGCGGCGAGCCCGGACAGTGCGGCTGGCTGAAGGATAAATTTGGCGTAAGCTGGCAGATCGTCCCGCCGGTGCTGGGCAAACTTCTGGGAGATCCCAACCGGGCAAAGGCCAAAAAGGTCATGGATGCCATGCTGCAAATGCATAAACTGGACATCGCTACGCTACAGTCCGCTTATGAACAGGGCTGAAATTTAAAGAACCGGCGCCACCCGGGCGCGTTTCCAGGCCTGGACCAGTAACAGCATCTCGTCATAATTCCCCATGCCGGATTCAATGCCCTGCGCTTTCAAATAGTTATCGTACACCTCGTAACGGAGGGATGGCGCCAGTTCGCTATACTTAGCTTGCTGCCGGTGAATGGCCTGATCATCCCCCAGTATGCCCAGTGGTATGGTCGGTCGGAATTCGTGCTTGTACCGTACCGGGTCATTCCTGCGGCAGGCACGCACCAGCATACTCCAGTAACTCAAACGGGCACAATATGCGATGTAGGCGTTCGGATGTACCGCGCAGGCCGCATACGCGATGAAATTGCAGACACCTTCATCACAGAAACCGTAGCCATGACTCATCTCATGGGCCATGGCCGGCATTTTACGGAGCGGATGCAGACCGGATTCCACATTGCCCTCGCCGACAAAAGGCCAGTATATACCGGAAGCGCCGAACTTGAACAGCAAACCTGCCGGTAACAGCAAACGCCCGCGAACCGCACCATGCACCGGAAATTTTTCCTGTACCAGCCATTTCTCCACGGCTGCGCGAACGGTTATTTCCGTAGCCGGCGGCCAAAATCGTTCGTCGCTGAGGGCGGCGGTATCGTTGCCCACAAGACTGGTCCGGAGGGAGTCCAGCAAGTAGGTCTCCGTTTCCAGATCGCGCCATAGGGTAGTTGAATCCAGCGCTTGCAGCTGCAGGTGGAGTTGGGTTTTAAATGGAACGCGCGCATAGTTAAAACCCCATAACCAAAAGAAAGACCCCACCACTAATCCGGCAAACCCAGCTAGCCTAAACAGCCAGAAACGCAGCTTAGGCCAGAAACCAGGGAGCTTCGGAACACGCCGGTAAATCAGGATCCAAAAGACGATGACGCCTATCCAGAACAGGTAAAAGGCAGGGAAGGGCAGCCATCCGAGGCTGCCGCTAAATCCCAGGCGAATGAGCTGAAAAAGGCCTCGGCTATACCAATGTTCGACAAATTCGGGCTGGTAGTGCGCACCGAAATTGAGCAGTAAAGTAGCTATACCAAAGATTATCCAGGCGCCCGGGGAAAGCAGGTGTTTCAAATTTCCCATGTGGAAGCGGTAAACGGTTTTGTCCGCTATTGGCTTCAAGGTACGCCAGGAGGAAGAAATGCATGTCCACCTTAATGCCACTTTAAAACCTGAACGCAGGGATGGACGATCGGCAAGTTTAAATGAAATAAAAAATCAGGTTCGGTTTAGGGTTTAGGTATGAAATTAATTTACCTTTGTTGAGGCTTTTGCCAATATGATTGAACAAAAGTTTAACAAAATTGTCTTTTTCCTTTTTCGGTTACCATTTGGTTTGCTATCCGGCCTTCCTATCAGATTCATTTAATCAGAAAACGCACCACTTCCAATTGTCCGGGGTGGTGCGTTTATTTATCCTTTTCGCCCTGTTAGAACAAGAAATTGGTCTCGCCAATCTACACGGCATCTACAGGAAGCAGCAAATTGTCCAATTTTAGCATTTTCCAGGTTTGATTAAAATTTGGTTGAACCCTGAATGGCGGTTTTCGTTTAATGTTTCATTCTCATTTCAATCAAACGTTAAACAAAATTTTTTAAAATGAAAACCTTCACCAAGATTAACCCATTTACCCGCCTGGCCTCCGTAGCCGCTCTTTTCCTGCTCGGTTTTACGGCCTGCCAAAAAGAAAACCTAATCACCCCGGAACAGCCGGCAACCGACAGTAATACTCTGGTAGGTGATCGCAGCGCCAACACCGTGGTCGATATTGCGGTTTCCAACCCGGATTTCAGTACGCTGGTGGCAGCTGTGCTGAAAACAGGGCAAGCCGGTTTGCTGAGCGCTGATAATCTCAACGCCACGGTTTTCGCCCCAACCAATGCGGCTTTTGCCCAGTTGCCGGCGCCTTTTAACAATGCCGCCAACATCAATGCTATTACGGACCAGTTGACGATCAATACCCTGCGTCAGGTGATCCGCTACCACGTATCACCCGGTAAGAAGACGGCAGCCGTGCTGACCAACGGATCTTACGGCACCCTGAAAAATGCAGCGACGCCTAATGACAACCTGCTCTATGTAGGTCGTACACTGGCCGGCGACGTGTACATTAACGGCGTATCGAAAGTCGTTGCTGCGGATATTCAGGCCAGCAACGGTACGATCCACGTCATCGATCAGGTGCTTTTCTATCCGACCAAGGATGTCGGCCAGATCGCGATCGCCAACGGTAACTTCAAGGCCCTGGTAGCGGCCCTCCAGAAAACCGGTCTGGCCAGTACTTTCCTACAGCCCAGCGGTAATTTCACTGTTTTTGCCCCCACCGATGCTGCTTTTGCCCAGTTGCCGGCGCCTTTGAACAATGCCCAGAACATTAAAGGCATCACAGACGCGGCAACGATCAACACGCTGCGCAGTGTGCTGTTATACCACGTAATCGGGGCCCGCGTATTTTCCGTAGATCTGCGGGAAGGCATTCAACCGGCTACGCTGCTGGCCGGCAAAAAAGTAAATATCAGTCTGATGAGCGGCGCTACAGTCAAAGGCGACGGCAATTCAACACCTTCCAATATCGTCATTACTAATCTTTTAGCGCGCAATGGCGTCATCCACGTGATCGATCAGGTGCTGCTCCCTTAATACGGTTTTAAAATAAAACGCGCCACATCGAGCAAGTCGAGGTGGCGCGTTTCTATTTTCAGGCAGGAGGCGGAATTATTCAATCAAACCCCGGCCTTCCTTGACAATTTTCTCTTCTTTCATCAACTTTTTCATCAGGCGATCCAGAATGCCGTTGATGAAGTCCTTGCTCTTGTCGGTGGAGTAGACCTTGGAAATTTCCACAAACTCATTGAGCGTCACTTTGGTCGGAATAGTCGGGAAATACAGCAACTCGCTAAGGGCCATTTTCAGCATGATCATGTCCAGCACAGCCACGCGTTCGGCATCCCAGTTCTTGAGGGTCGGTTCAATATGTTCGAGCAGGGCGCTGTCTTCCTGGCAGGTTTTGCGCAGCAGTTCCAGGCCGAATTCGCGTACGGTTTCATCGGCAGGCTCAAACTCCTTGTAGAATTCGCCGGTTGCCGGCAGGGCCTTCAGCGTTTTTTTCATAGCGCCAACCACCAGGGACTCATCGTCCTGCCAGTTGTTGAAACGATCTTCCGTCATTTCCACGAACAGGTCATGGTTGATCAGGAAACGATAAACTTCCAGTAAAAACTTGTTGGTTTCTTCGTTGGTCGGCGTTTCCAGGGCCTGATAAGCCTTGTACTCCGGAGATTCGCAGAGCGCCTGGTAGAGGGTGCGAAGATGATCTTCGTCCAGGTTTTCCTGCGCGTGGTACTTGGTCACGATGTTCAGGAACTGGGTATGATTAGCCAGGCTCTGGACGGACGGATTCTGATATAAACGGGGAATGAACACTTTGTCGTCGTCGGAAGGCAGGTATTTCGCGGCCCGGTTGAGGGCATCTTTCTCGGCGTACTGCGTGACCTTCAGCAGCAAATGCAACTGGAAAATATACAGTTCATAGGCTTTCCAGATGCCTTCGTTGTAATCTTTGGCCAGATCAGTGAACGACAACTGTTCGTCCCGATTGAGCATGTACAACAACTGCATGACCTTAATACGGACGCTGCGACGACTAAGCATAATATTTCAAAGGACTTTTGTGTATGATGGAATTGGCCGCAAAGAAACCAAAATTTTCAATAAGGCGCATCAGATTTTTTGTTCGAGCGCAAGTTCGAGTTCCTGCTGCAGTATTTTGCGGCTGACGGGCACCACCCCGACGAACTCGCAGACTTGTCCGCCGGCCAGGTTAGAAAGCAGCGCTATGGTCGCCCAGGGCAGTCCCGCCGCCAGCCCCAGCGAGGCTACACTAATGACCGTATCGCCGGCGCCGCTCACGTCGGCAATGTTGCGGGCTTCCGTAGGGTAGAGCTGCCCTTCTCCGTTGGCGTCGAAGTACAGTCCCTGTTCGGATAAAGTGATCATTGTCAGCGTGTTCTGTAAGCGGTTGCGCAGGAAATCGACTGCCCGGCGGAGAGAACCCGCTTCCGCCTGAATGCGAAAAGGCGCGCTGTCACGGATCTCTTTCAGGTTGGGTTTGAATAAAGTTACCCCCTGATACGCGAAGAAATTGGTCTTCTTCGGGTCCACGGTGGTGGGAATATTTCGCTTTTGCGCGGCGGCAATAACGGCGTTAATCACTGCAGGCGTGAGCACCCCTTTGTTATAATCCTGCAGGATGATCACCCGAAAATCATGGGCGTCCAGCAGGCTATTTATTTTTTTTAAAAACTGCTTTTCTTCTTCTACTTCCAGGTCGTGGGTATGTTCGCTGTCGATCCGCAGCATCTGCTGATGGTTGCCCAGTACCCGGGTTTTCACGGTGGTGCAGCGGCTCAGGGAAAAGACCAGGCCTTCGGCGGAAATACCGTTTTTCGGTAACAGCTGCTGTAAGGCCGCCCCATCGGCATCTTCTCCGACGACGCTGCAGAGGATGGGGGTAGCGCCCAGGGCCAGGATGTTCAGCGCCACGTTGGCCGCGCCGCCCAGCCGGTTTTCCGTTTTACTATGCAGGACCACCGGCACCGGCGCTTCGGGCGAAATGCGCACGACGCTGCCGGTAAGGTATCGGTCGAGCATCACGTCGCCGACGATCAGTACGGACTGGTTTTCAAGTTTATGGAGAATTTCGACAGCGGTCAGCGACATGGAAATTAAAAAATAAATAGGGGTTATAAAGTTGGTTCCAGCACTTCGCCCGCCTGTTTACCGCAACAAAACAGCAGATCAAGCGCCGATAAATTGGGGATGAAACCGTGGCGCTCGCTGAATACCTGCGGATAAGGCTGGGGCTGGAAAAACGGGGGCAAAACAACAACATCTCCGGAAAAGGCGCGCCGTAAATCGTAACCGGCCGCTATTTCTTCGGGTGGCGTATAGCTGGCGGACAAGTGCAACTGACCCGGCCAGCCGAATTTTCGCAGCAGAAAGTGCAGGATTTCCAGATTGAAATCGAACAGGAAATCGAAGCGTTTTTCAAAAATCGCGCGCAGATCATCGTTATAATGCTCGAAATACGGCGCGTTGCCATAGGCCGTACGGATGCTGCGCCAGTGGTGCCTGGGCCACAGTTCGTCATAAGCAATGCGCACCTCCCGAACGGGCTTTTGCTGGTGTTTGCCCGTTTCCAGGGGAATACTCAGGCGTTGTACACCATTCGGGCCGGCTATATGACAGCGGTTTCGCAGGCCGCCTTTCTGGTAATTTTCGCAGGCCTCCAGGGTGATTTCCGGGCAGGCCCAAAGCTGCGCCACCCAGGCCACGGGCGGACAGTATAAAACGGGCAGCAGCAGTCTTGTTATCATGTCGGGTCCGTTAAAACCGGCGCCAGTACCGGCCGTACTTTAAAACCGGCTTTTTTCAGCAGACGCAACATCCCTTTTTGCCCGGCCAGGTGTCCGGCACCCACCGCGCAAAAGAGCGGCTGCGACTGGGCAATTTCGGTGAAACGCTTCGTCATGAGTACATTACGGTCGTATAACAGCACCCGGCGCAACCCTTTGGCGTCCTTTTTGGCCGATTGATAGAGCTTTTGCAAATCGCCGGTGACGTATAAGCCCATCATTTTTTGCAGGCGCCGCCGTTGCCGTCCGAAGTTTTTAAGCAGCCAGGTTAGACTTTGCAGATGCTGTTCCAGGCTTATGTTGCGCAGCGTCTCGAGTTGTTCGTTAAACGTCTCCACGCCGGTGCATTGTTTGCCGGTCTTCTGCGCCGCATACCACAGCGTTTCATCGAGCGAATGAGCGGCCTCCTCGGCCATGAAGGCGCCGGTCAGGGCCGTACTGACGAGCATAGGATGCTGGAAACGCAGCATTTCGGCGGGTACACCCAGCCGTTTGCGGGCATAGCGGTCCAGGTTTTTCCAGGCCCCACGCGGCAGCAACTGATCGAGCGAAGTGCCTTCTGGAAGGCGTAATACATCGGCGACGGCGACGCTATCGGTGTCGGAAAAATCAAATTCAGTGGCGAATACGGCACATTCAGCCAGGTGGCGCAGGGCCAGATCGAGCCAGCCGAAGGCCCGGGCATCGCGCACGTGCATGGTTCCAAACAAATACGATGGGGGCCCGCCGTTAGCGGGACTGATTTGCCAGAGCAGGGAATTCTTGGTCATTGATCGAGGTGCAAAAGGGTTCGACAGGGGATTTTTTGCCATTGCTCCCCCTTTTTATTCCAGGGCTGCACGGTCAGTATATACAAGCCAGCGCTGTCGGGTGAAGTAGTGCAGCCGCAAAGGTAGACGGCTGTTTGCCGAAATGTATGCCCGGAAGCAAACATTGGCGTATGAAGATCGCGCACGGCCCAGTCGTCGAGCAGGAGTTTACGGCCCTTATCAAAACTAAGTTCCTTCCATATAGCTTCCTGCTCGATGCTCCGGTTGAAAGACCCGGCCGCTGCGTAAAAAGTGGCTTCCGGCTGGGTAAAACTGTAGAGTTTCCAGGAAAACGATTCCGGCCACCAGCCTGCAAAATTCAGCCCGGGCGCCAGGCCAGCGGCAGCCAGAATCAACTGGTGGCCCCTGTTTTTAGGTAAACGAATGGCATCTTTTTCGGCAAAAACCAGCCAGACCAGGGCCGCCAGGCTGAGGTTCCAGGGAATGACCACGATGTTCCATTTTAAGCCCAAAGGGCTGAGCATCAACACGATAAACAGGTGGAATAGCAGAACGACCCAGCGAAAAATCCGGCGGCTGCGTGGCCAGAGCAACCCGACACCCAGGCACATTTCCAGTAAAGCCACCGCATAGCCCAGGGCAGGGTAGGCGAGGGCTTTGGTCAGAGAAAAAGCGGAAACAAACCACGGGAAATTGTCTTCCGCGAAATAAGGGCTCAGTTTGTTAAAGCCGCTCCAGACGTACACGGCAGCGATCAGCCAGCGCCAGGTAAGACGGATATCCTGGTCGTTTCGGCTGAACAATGCGGCGCCGAACACCAGGAAATAAAACCAGACCCAGGGCTGTAAACGATTTGCATCCAGGCCGGCAAGCAGGATCAGCGCTCCCAGCAGCCCCGCCAGCGTTGTTTTTTTTAAGGGAAAAATTAAAACGGATGTGATGGACAGCAGCAAAAAACCGGCCGTGAGACCGGATAACCAGGAAGCTTCCTTACAGGCGGACCCGATGACCGGCAGGGCAGGAAAGAGTGGTCGTGCGCCCACATACCACAGTGGCCAGGACAGGAGCACACCGGCCAAAAAACCCAATGCAGTAACCAGAATGACCTTGTGGGGCAGGGATAAACGGGTCATGGCTGCTGCCTGCTTTAAGCTGCGGTCATTTTTCGCGTTCATAACAATCGCCGGACCGTTAACTTACCCAGCAGCAGTCCGGAACGGGACAATGTTTTCTCATAACTGCCCGCCTGGTTGAGTGCGCCCTGCCGCGTGTCGTAAACCTTGCCGATCCACACGACATACCCACCTTCGCCGGCCTCGATGCAGGTGTTGCTGACCACCTGGGCGCTCAGGCCTTTTTTACGTAAGGCGGCGACGCGATTGGTGGCATTTTCCCTGGTCATGAACACGTTATCCTGCACCAGCCAGCCATGCAGCCCGTTCAAAGGCGCACAAATGTCGGGCAGGGAAGGTTTGGCCGTCGGTGCTTTGTCCTCTATGCCATTGGCTTCGTCATCCCCGCCGGAAAGGTTGATGGTCGGCGCTTCATCCTCATCGCCCGACAGGTTGATGGTGGAGACATCCTCTTTGCTTTGGAAAAATTGTTTTGGCACGCCGGTCGGGTCGCCGCCATACGGAATGATCTCGTCGCTGGGCGTGTAGCCCGGTTCGTCTTCCGGATTTTTACCCTTGTGCACATTCGTCATTTCTTCCAGTTCCGCCAGGGAAGTCGAATGCGATTGCACCACCCGCAGCAGCAAAGGAACTAACAAGAGCAGGGCCAGACCGCAGACCCATTTCTGTATTTGCTGCCCCTTCATGAACCGGTTGTAAGCCATGGCCGTCTGGCCGATGGGTTGCCGGAAAGGGCTCAGGGCGTATTTTTTGAATGGTTCCAGCAGTAAATAACGTACCGGCCGCGCTACTTTATTCCAGGCGATGGTCAATGAATCGGGCGGCAGAAAACGCACCACAGCGCTGGGGTTTTGGGCAATGGCCTGGTACCAGTCGGCGCGGGTGACCCAGTGCGTAATACGCCGGTCTTCCCCGTAAATGCTGAGTCGGGAAGGATTAGACAAAGGCCGCACCCCATTTTCGGAAGTCACGATGGCCAGTCCGAAACCGTTGAACACGCACTGATTCCGCAGCTCGATCAAATAGGGGTCGGTTGGGGCGGGGAAAACGTCTTCGGCAATGGCCACCCACTGCTCGTCGGCCTGGTACTGTTTGAATTGTTCGATGGCAAAAATATACCGGTACTTACGCCAGTCGCGGAGCAGAAAAAACCACAGCAGAAAGGTGATCAGGCCGAGGCCGAAAAGCAGACCGAGGTTGCCTTCCAGCCGCAAACCGATCAGCCATTCACGGCGGGTAGCAAAAAATACAGCGTACATAACCGCCACCGCAATAGCCGCAAAAGCGGCGGCATCCCAGATCAGGTACTGCTCATTAACGCTGAACTTCACTTCCTGCGACTTATCGCGCGAAGTGGCCTCATAGGTGCAAACGAAAGGCGAACCGTCGGATTTACGGAACGTCATTTTACCATCGGCGACCAGTCCGCCTTCGCCCACATTATCGAGTTCTACCGCCTCCGAGCCGGGCATGGGCTCGAAACGCTTGCGATAGAACGCGCGCAGGAAAGGCACAAAACGACGTTTTACCTCGTCCTCCGATAGTCCGGGCGTATGCCGTTTATAAAAATGGTTATCCATGTACGCTGCTTGTATTTAAACCTTCTTATTCATCTGATACTCCACCTTTCTCGCGTCATTCTGGCGTTGTTGAATGACTTGAATATAATTACGGGCCTTTTTGTTGCCGTATTTACCCGAGGCTTTCTGCGCCCATTCCTGCGCGAGTTCCAGGTTGCCGTTTACTTCGGAAGCGATGGCCATATTATAGGCCGCGCGTCCGGCAGCTTTGCGGTTATCGGTGGCGCGGACTTCAATGTTCTTCCAGATTTCTGCCGCTCGTTTCCAGTCGTTGCTGCGGGCATAGTTGCTGGCTTGTTTCATTTGCTCCGTATAGCCTTTGGCCTTGGCATAATAGGTCCGGCTGACTTGCACATATAATGGTGCAATTCGCGAGCCATAGCGTTGGCCGCCGTTATACGCCACGCTCCGGCTGATGTCCACTGCGGAAGGGAGATTGTTCAGGGCCGTTCTTTCGTCCTTGCCGCTGGCATCGCGTTCCAGGTAGTCGTCCGTGGTAAATTCATCCAGAATGATTTTCGTTTTCGGGTCGTACATGCGCCAGCCCATGCGGACGCCGGTGCGCATGTGGGCGTTGTACAACACGTCGATGTACTCTTTGCCGTTCTTGTCTTTGCGTTTGGTTTCCGAGCGGCGGGCGGCAGCGGCATTATCGGAATCGAAAGATTCGATGGTGACCACGGCATCGGCGCCATACTGTGCGCAAATACGCTCCACTTCCGACCAGTCCAAAGGCGCCGGCAGATTGGCGCCGGCTTTGCTGCCGGTCATTTCAATACCGGTGTTTTTTACGCTGAAACGCGGGGTACGGGTCAGGGCTGCCGATAGTCCACGCACCGCTTCGGCACGGCTTTGTCGGTCCTGGCCGATGGCCTCGCCGGTGAGGACGCCTTCCAGCACGTTGAGCCAGCCTTTAGACGGTTTACTGCGGTCGACGACGGCCACGGTGGCAATGTGTTCCGGGATTTTCATTTGGGCCGGCTGCAGTACAGTCAGGTTGGTGTGGCGATTGCAACTGACCAGTAGCAGCAGCAGGGGCAGCCAGGCGAGGGCGGCGCTTTTTCGCAGACAAGTTTTAAACATAAAAACTTGATAGTTAAACGGTTATAAAATGGAAGATTGTGCCCGCAAAAGTCGTAGAATTTCTCCGAATGGCTGAACAATTTGCCTGAAAAGCCATTTTGCGAAAGCAATATTGTTACTCCTATATTCATGACCGTTCGAGAAACATCGTCCACGCCCACTTTAACGACCAATATCCAGCCGGAAGCCACCGCCGACCCGCAGCTGGAGACCTGGCGGAACGTCGATATTATCCTGGCCGGCGGCGGACTTTCCGGACTGACCCTGGCCCTGGAAATGGCGCAGCAACCGTTTTTTCAGCATAAACGCATTCTGCTGCTGGACCGCGACGAGAAAGCGAAAAACGACCGGACCTGGTGTTTTTGGGCGACGGAAGAAGAGCCTTTGCCGCCGGTTACGTTCCAGACCTGGTCACAGTGCCAGTTTTATGGGGATGATCTGGCCAAAACTCTGGAAATTAAGCCCTTTAAATACCACATGGTACGCGGTCTGGACTTCTATACCTGGGCAAAACAGGAGCTGGCCCGGCATGGCAATGTGCGTCGGCTCACCACGGACATTCTGGATATAGAAGCCGATACAGGCCGCGTGCGTACGAAAGATGGCGACTTTATCGGCGAACTGGTTTTCAACAGCGCTTTCACCCAGCATAACCTGCTACCGGCGAGCACGGCCTTGTATCCGCAGGCGCCCTTTACTTCGCCGGCCAATAAGCGTCCGGAAAGCGCTTATGTGCATTTGCTCCAGCATTTTCAGGGCTGGATCATTGAAACGCCCACGCCGGTCTTCGACGTAAAGGCCATGACATTTATGGACTATCGCCTGGAGCAAGCCGGGCAGACCCGTTTTGTGTACGTGCTGCCATTTTCAGAAACCCGGGCGCTGGTGGAGTTTACCATATTCTCCCCCGAACTTTGCCGGCCCGAAGAGTATGATCAGGCTTTGACCGAGTACATCCATAACCAGTTGAACATCAATGAATTTAAAATAGAAGAACTGGAATTTGGCGTTATTCCGATGACCGATCAGCCGTTTATGGCACAGCAAGGCCGGGTGATAAACATTGGTACGGCGGGCGGATTTGTAAAAGCTTCCAGCGGTTACGCGTTTTTACGTACCCAACGGCGTTTGCGGGCTTTCGTCAAAAACTGGGTCGAAACCGGTGCGCCACAGCCCGAAAAACTGCACTCCGCCTGGCGGTACCGGTTTTTCGACAGCGTGATGCTGCGGGTGCTGCATGATGGCCGGGTCAGTGGCAAAGATTTTTTTACCGGCCTGTTCCGTCAACTCCCAGCGCCGCTCGTGTTCCGTTTTCTGGATGAAGATGCCGGTTTTTTAGAGACCTTGCGCCTGCTTTCCGCACCGCCAACCCTGCCATTTATGCGGGCGGCCCTGCGGCAAATTCCTTTGTTTTTAAAGTTATAACCGTGGCTGAAACACCTGCACTTCCCCCTTTACGCGTCGGTATTACCGGAAATATGGGCAGCGGAAAAACCACCGTCTGCCGCATTTTCGAAACCCTGGGCATTCCGGTTTACGATGCCGATGCGCGCGCCAAGTGGCTGCTGCAGCATGATCCGGAATTGAAAAAAGGGATCGTACAGATATTTGGCAACGAGGCTTATGTACCGGACGGCACCTATAACCGGCCCTTTATTGCCCGGGTAGCCTTTGCCAAGCCGGAAAAACTGGCCGCCCTCAACGCCCTGGTACATCCGGCGGTGGACGTAGACAGTGCGCAGTGGCACCTGCAGCAGTCGGAACGGGGGGCACCCTATACGCTCCGGGAAGCCGCGCTGTTGATCGAAAGTGGCAACCATCGCCGGCTGGATGCCCTAATCGTCGTCACCGCGCCGGAAGAACTGCGGATTCAACGGGTGATGCAACGCGACGGACTCCGTCTGGAACAAATTCAGGCCCGGCTGGCGGCGCAAATGCCGGAGGCAGAGAAAGTGCAACTGGCCGATTATGTGATCCAAAATGATGGCCGGCAACTGCTTTTACCACAGGTAATGGCGATTCACCGGCAATTGCGAAGCCGGGAGACGCTAAAAAACAACATTTCCTGATTTTTTCACACAATTGTTTTGAAAAGAGGGAATTCTCTACCTACATTTGCGGCTTGAATTTTGAAATATCTGATTTACAACAAATTTTCAGTAAAATAGTCATGAAAAAAGACATCCATCCGGCCAGCTACCGCACCGTAGTTTTCAGAGACATTTCGACGGACGAAGCATTCCTCGGCAAATCCTGCACGAATTCTAAAGAAACGGTGACCTGGGAAGACGGTCAGGAATACCCACTTGTAAAGATGGATATTTCGGCTTTCAGCCACCCGTTCTTCACCGGCAAAATGAAATATGTGGACACCGCCGGTCGTATTGACAAGTTCAATAAGAAATTTGCGAACTCTAAGTTTGCAAAATAAATTGACCGAACCTCTGGTTTTGGAAAAGTCCCGATAGGCAGTGTGCACATTGGGACTTTTTTTATTGGCCAATTCCTTTATGTTGAACATCATCCTATTCGATACCGATGCCCGGGAGCATCTTTTACCGCTTACGGCAACTCGACCCACCGGCGAACTCCGCCTGGGTATACTCACGTTACGTGAGAAATGGGAGCGGCATCTGCGCGGTTCGGTGTCCTACATTACCCAGGAATATTTACAGCAAAAATTCCCAATCCATCTGGAGGAAGAGAACCTGATCATCAGCGGAAACATTGTGCCTGATGAGGCGCTTTGCCGGCGTTTGGAGCAGATTCAGGTAGGAGAAGCCCTACTGCGCGACGGCGAACTGGTGGCTGCCCGGCTCGGGGAAAGCCAGATTGAAAGACTGCTGGAAGACGATGAAATTGGCCAGCTGCACGGTACCGAGCTGGAAGTCGATTTTCCCCTGGTGCAATTGAATCACCTCTGGGATTTTACCCAACTAAATGCCGCCGCACTCGCTGCCGACTTCGCCCTGCTCACCGCCGGACGGGCTTCGCAGACCATTTCCACCAGTAACCAAATAATCGGCCCTATTCAAAACCTGTTTGTCGAAGCCGGGGTAAAAATGGAGTGCTGCATCCTCAACGTCAGCGCCGGGCCTATTTTTATCGGTAAAAATGCCGAAGTGATGGAAGGCAGTATGCTGCGTGGCCCGATTGCTATTGGCGAAGATGCGCTGGTGAAAATGGGCAGCAAAATATACGGACCCACCACCATTGGCCCCGGCTGCCGGGTAGGGGGAGAAGTGACCCGCTCGATCCTGCTGGCGAATTCCAATAAAGGGCATGAAGGTTATCTGGGTGATGCGGTGCTCGGCGAATGGTGTAATTTGGGCGCCGATTCCAATAATTCCAACCTGAAGAATAACTACTCGGAGGTGAAACTCTGGGACTACGCCACCGAACGTTTCGAGAAGTCGGGGCAGCAGTTCATGGGTCTTGTAATGGGCGATCACGCCAAATGCGGTATCAACACCATGTTCAATACCGGCACGGTGGTGGGCGCTTTTGCCAACGTATTCGGCGCCGGTTATCCCCGTAATTTCATCCCCGATTTTTCCTGGGGCGGCCCCGACAGCAGCTACCGGACCTATAAACTGGAAGAAGCTTTTACGACCGCAACGGCAGTCATGACCCGGCGGCAAGTGGAGTTTACGGAGCTGGATAAAGCGATTTTGCGCCAGTTGTTTGAACGCACGGCCAAGTTTCGAAACTGGGAAAAAGGGGCGTAAGGCTGCTTTTCCAAACCCTCTCACTTTCTCACCCTTTCAGGCATGAGCCTCAAATACGACCTGCGCGGCGTTTCCGCTTCCAAAGATGAAGTACACTCGGCCATCCAGCACCTGGATAAAGGCTTGTATCCCAATGCTTTCTGTAAAATTTTACCCGATCTGGCCGCCGGCAGCGCTAAATACTGCAACCTGCTGCACGCCGATACAGCCGGTACCAAAACCAGTCTGGCCTATGTCCACTGGCGTGAAACCGGCGACCTCTCGGTCTGGGCCGGCGTAGCGCAGGATGCCATTGTGATGAATCTCGACGATATGGCCTGCGTGGGCTGTACGGACAATATTGTGCTGAGCAGCACCATCGGGCGCAACAAAACGCGCATACCGGCTGAGGTCATTGCCGCCGTCATTCGCGGCACCTCCGATTTTATCGACAACATGCGCGCACACGATATTCACCTCCACCTGGCCGGGGGCGAAACCGCCGACGTGGGCGATATTGTCCGCACCATCGACGTGGGTGTGACGGCCTATGCGCGCATGAAACGGAAGAACGTGCTGGTCAACCAGATCCGTCCCGGCGATGTGATCGTGGGACTGGCATCTTACGGGCAATCCACTTACGAAACCGAATACAACGGCGGTATGGGCAGCAATGGCCTGACTGCCGCGCGCCACGACGTGTTGTCTCATCGCTACGCCGAGCGGTACCCGGAAAGTTTCGATCCCAATTTGCCGAAAGAAGTCGTGTATACCGGTCAACACAGCGTGACGGATATGGTCCGGGTGGGCGACCGGGAAGTGAGTGTGGGCAAACTGATCCTCTCGCCGACCCGCACTTTTCTGCCGGTGCTTAAAGAAATGCTGGGTACCTACCGGAAAAAGATCCATGGACTGATCCACGTGACCGGCGGCGGGCAGACGAAAGTGCTGAAATTCGTAGAGAATGTCCATGTGGTGAAGGACAACCTTTTTGATTTACCGCCGTTGTTTCGCCTGATCCAGGAGAGTAGCCAGACCGACTGGCGCGAGATGTACCAGGTGTTCAATATGGGGCATCGCATGGAAATATACGTTAGCGCCAAACATGCGGAAGGACTGATGGCCATAGCGGAAAAATATGGAATTGATGCGCAGGTCATCGGCCGGGTGGAGCCCGCCAATGGCCAGCGGGTAACGGTAAAAAGTCCGTTCGGAACCTTTGATTATCAATAATTTAATAGATATGGCTTCTCATTTTCTTGGTCTGCGGACAGTGCTTTACCCGGCTCCTGATCTGGCGGCTGCCAAAGACTGGTACACCCGGGCCCTCGGTTTTCCGCCCTATTTCGATCAGCCGTTTTACGTGGGTTTTAACGTTGGGGGCTACGAGCTGGGCCTCGATCCCGACGCGACGCCGGGCGAGAACGGTCAACAGATTTACTGGGGCGTAGAAAAAATAGCCCCCGCCTTGCAGCACCTGGAAAGTCTGGGCGCCGTAATCATCAGCGACGTACAGGACGTGGGCGACGGCATTTTAGTGGCCAGCCTGCGCGACCCCTTTGGAAACACCGTAGGGGTGATTGAAAACCCACATTTTACCTTACCCAACCCTTAATTCACTCTTTTACAACGTCATGCAGTATTTATCCCGGTTCCTCTCTTTTGCCCTTGTGCTGGCCATTATTTCCTGTAAAAACACCCCCGCGCCAGTGGTTACGGATCGTACGGCGGAACTGGAGGCAGCGCTCATTGGTCTGGATACCCAGATGACGGCGAAAAATGGTATGGTAGGTGATACTGCAAAAGCAGCCGCCTTTATCAAAACGGCGGAAGAATATGCGGCCCTGGTGGAGACAGCCAACCCGGATAAATATGCCGACCTCCTTTTAAAGGCTGCGGGGGTAGCTAAAAGTGTCAATAAGCAGGACAAAGCGCTGGCCTTGTATACGACTATAGCGAACAAACTGCCGCAGCATCCTAAAGCGCCCATGGCCGCCTTCATGGAAGGATTTATTTATAATGAGATGCACGATACTTTAAATGCCCGCGTCCGGTACGAGGCCTTTTTGAAAAAATATCCGAACGATGGCCTGGCCAAAGACGCACGCATCGAACTGCAGAATCTCGGTAAATCGCCCGAACAACTGATCAAGGAATTCGAGGCGCTAAATAAAAACCGCCCTCAATAAACATGTGGGCCGCCGACTTTCTGGCCTTTGCCCGTAGTATGCCTCCGGACGCCCGTCTTCGGCTGGCGCCAACGCCTTCCGGTTATTTACACCTGGGTAATGCCCTCAATTTTACGCTGAACTGGCTCGCCGCCCGGGTACAGCCCGGCCCCAAATTGCTGCTGCGCATCGATGATCTGGACGCCGACCGCAAACGCCAGGCTTACGTGAGCGATGTATTTGAATCGCTGCACTGGCTCGGTCTGGACTGGGACGAAGGGCCGATGAATCCCACAGATTTTGAAGACAACTGGTCGCAGCACCGGCGTATGGACTTGTATAAGCAGGCTTTGCAGGAACTCAGAGCAACCGGTTTTTTATACGCCTGCGCCAAATCGCGGCAGGATTTAGCGCCTTTTGGCGGTGCTTACCCCTTAGAATTTCGTAATCAAAAGATCGATCTGGATGCGCCGGATGTTGCCTGGCGCGTAGTTACACCACCCGGTTTTGCCTTACCCGATTTTATCGTACGCCGGCGGGATGGTCTGCCTGCTTACCAGCTGGCCAGCCTGGTCGATGATCGGCATTTCGGTATTTCCCACATTATCCGGGGCGCTGACCTGGCCACTTCGACGGCTGCTCAACAGTGGTTGGCTCAGCAGTTGGGCTGGACGGAATTTTCAAATATACATTTCCTGCATCACCCTTTACTGACCGACGAACAGGGACAAAAGCTCTCCAAATCGGCTGGGTCAGCTTCTTTACAGGCCTTGCGGGAAACGGCAGGGCAGGAACAGGTATTTCAGCAACTGGGTGCGCTGTTTGGCGAAGCAAGTATAAAATCAGCCGGGGAAATGCTGGCGCTGCTTCGGTCTGTGCTGTAAAAAATAAACCAATAGGTAATCAAGCACCCTTAGAAGGATGGTAACGCGGATGTAACGGGTTTAGCTGATTTTCACGGATTATTAAATCCGTGAAAATCCGTAGTATCCGTAAAATCCGCGTTACCATCCTTCTAAGGGTCAAAATCCAGGATGACTCCTGTTTAGTGAGGCAGAATTTGCCTAATAGGCCATTTCTTCATTGTATTTCTGCTGCAGCTCTTCCACTTTCTTCGTCCTTTTTCCTCCTTCGGTAGTAACCAGGTCGGAGAATTCTTTTACCCGTTTAGCGATGGCGGTACCGGCGTATTTCTGCTGTACATATTTCCACATGTCCGCAAATTCCGGGTTGACCTCGCCCCCCTCACCAGTAAATACCGGTGTATTATCGGCGCCGTTGGTCAAGGCATGCCGTAGCCAGCGCTGCGATTCCATCGTTTCCTCATGACGCACAAAATAGGGGTGATCCAGGTTGAATTTTTCCCAGAAGGCAGCGCGGTCGGCAATTTCCGGCATGGGAAGGGCAAAACCGCCATCATCCATGGCATTATCCATATTTTCCATGGCGTTTTGCAGGAGATAGCTTTTCATGGGTGGCGTTACTTTATCGGCAAAGAAATCCGATAGCTTTTTCCAGTCGACCACCGGGAAAACCATGCCTTCACCAGTGGACAGTGCAAAGCCATTTTCGTGTATGCTTTTGGTGACCGGGTTTTTATTCGGGTTGAAAGTGCCGGCCGCAATGGACTGGTAGTCTTCATCCGCCCACTTGACTTTTTCCGTGAGTTTATAAAACTCGCCCTCCATTTCCATCCGGGATAAAAAGTGTTCGAGGATCAAAAAGGCGGCATCGGCCGTAGTGCCTTTAGTACCGGCAAAATTACTCTGCACGAAATTCCAGGCTTGTTTGCCGCTATCTAACTTTTTGGTATCCAATGCTTTGAGCTGCATGGACAACTGCGTCAATTTGCCCAGGTCGGGACTGGTTGCCCGCGGCCCGCTGTACACGCGTTGCAAAGCGCCGCCATAAGCCCAGCCCGTACGTTGCTCCGGCGTCGTGGATACGACCTTATAATAAGGCTCTTCCCATTGAATGCCGCGCAGGGTAGCTTTTTCCTTATTGGGGCTGATTTCCCCGGTGCTCTCTACAAAATCGCCTTCTTTCAACTGTGTAATGACCTGGCCGGCTTTATTGGGCTGGTCCCGTAGATTGAGGTTATCAACCGTCGTTGTATAGAGGTGCATTTCCGGTTTTGCCGAAGGTGGCGGGACCGCATCCGCGATCGGCGGGGGAGTGGGAGAGGCGCCGGGCTGCGGACTATTACTACAGGCAGATCCAAACAGCATCAAACCGGCTGCCAGGGATAAAACGCTTGCATTTTTCATAGTATAACTGGTTAGAGCTTGGTCGAGAGGTATTTAAAAGGCAAGGCTAAAAATACAATTCCTAGATCATACTGTACACGCTGCCGGGCATCAAAGTAAGCAGGGCAATCAGGACCACCCCGGCGATCACTACCCAGCGCACGGCCATCGGGACCGGTACGGGCAGGGTGCTGTCTTCCCGGGAAAAATACATGGCGATAATGACCTTGAAGTAATAAAAGATGGAAATAGCAGAATTGATAACGGCAATTACGACCAGCCAGGGATACTTGCCAAAAGCGGCCGTAAACAGGAAATATTTGCCAAAAAAGCCCGCTGTCGGTGGTATGCCGGCCAAAGAAAGCATGGAAATCGCCATCACCAGCGCCAAAAACGGCTGACGTTTACCGAGTCCCTTAAACGCTTCAAAAGACCCGTCTCCGGTCGGTTCGGATACGGCCATATAACAGCCAAAAGCACAAATCGTGGCGATGGAATACGTCAGGGTGTACAGCAAAATGGCGCCGGCACTACCCGCCTGACCAATCGACAGGATCGCCAGCAGTAAATAACCGGCGTGCGAAATGGACGAGTAGGCCATCATGCGTTTGAAATTCGTCTGGAAAATGGCGGTCACATTGGCCAGCGTCATCGTCAGGGCGGCCAGCACCGCTACGGCGACGCTCCAGAAAGATTCCGCGCCGGCAAAAGCCGTGGAAAACAAACGGTAAAAAGCCGCGAAAGCAGCAGTTTTGACCACCGTAGCCATGAAAGCCGTCACCAGATTGGGACTGCCGGTGTACACATCCGGCGCCCAGAAATGGAACGGTACAGCCGACACTTTAAAGCCTAAGCCAATCAGGATCAACAGAATACCCATGTGCAGCATCCCGGCGGAATGCCTGCCGTCATTAATCGCTGTTGCAATGGCCTGCAAATCAAAGCTGGCCGTTGCACCGTAGATGAGGGCCATACCGAACAGCAAAAAGCCCGTAGCGAAGGAACCCATCAGGAAATATTTCAGGGCCGCTTCATTCGACGACAGATCGTCGCGGCGGCTGCCAGCCAGCACGTACAAAGGAATGCTCAGGATTTCAATACCGAGGAACAGCATCACCAGATTGGTAAAAGACGCCAGGCATAAAGCACCGCAGAGACTGAACAGCAGGAGTGCGTAGTTGTCGCCCAGCGTATCGTTCAGGCCGCGAAATCCCCAGTTGCTCAATCCAAAAACCAGCACGGTAGACACCAGCACAACTGCTGAAAAAGCGAGCGCATAGGCATCGAACTGAAACATGGAAGCATAGTGGAAATTCCAGCCGGAGCTGCGACCCTGTGCCGCTTCGAGCAGGGTGACGCCCAGTGCAGCGAGCGTACCAACCATGACAATCGGTTGCAGCATGGACCGCCGTTGGGACAATCCCGCAAAAAGAGCGAGCAGGGCAGTGGCAAAAAGTATAAGTAGAGCGTTCATGTATTTTTCGCAAAAATGGCTTCAAGATAAAATTTACAACTGCACCGCTCCCAAAATCCGGTCAACACTACCATCGGTCAGGTTCAATATAGCCTGCGGGAAAAAGCCCAGCACCAGCACCAGCACGGCCACCGTACCCAGTACCACGCCTTCACGGGTCGTAACGTCGACAAAATTTGCCGTTTCAGTATTGGTCTCGCCAAACATAACCAGCCCATAAGCGCGCAGCATATACACCGCGCCGAAGATGATGGTCAGACCGGCCACTGCGCCCATCCAGAAATTATAATTCCATACGCCATTGAGCAGTAAGAACTCACCGACAAACCCATTGGTCAGGGGAACCGCCACTGCGCCGAGCATGATGATCATAAATAAGGTGGCGAACTTCGGGGCCGACTTGGCAATGCCACCCAGATCGGCCAGCGACCGGGTACCCAAACGGCGCTCGATCAGATCCGCTACGTAGAACAGACCGACCACGTTAATACCGTGATTGAGCATCTGGATCAGGCTACCCTGCATGCCGGTTTTGTTCCAGACCAGTACGCCGGCTGCGATCAGACCAACGTGGGCAATCGACGAATAAGCCAGCAATCGTTTTAAATCACTTTGTTTGACGGCAATAATGCTCGCATACACGATCCCGATGACCGCCAGGCTGATGAAGATGGACGACCAGGCGCCCCAGGCTTCGGGCGAAAGCGGCACCATCCAGCGGATGAGACCGTAAATACCCATTTTCAGCATAATACCGGCCAGCAGCATCGTACCGCCGGTTGGAGCGGTCGTATACGTGTCCGGCTGCCAGGTATGGAAGGGGAAAATGGGCGCCTTGACCGCGAAAGCCAGGAAAAAACCCAGCATTACCCACCAGGCCGCTTCGGGAGCAAGCTGCACCGCCACCAGATCGGTCCAGGCGAAGGAATGCGTCCCCGGCGTCTGGAGATACACGTACAGCAGTGACAGCAGCATGAACAGCGAGCCGATGAACGTGTAAATGAAGAATTTCAACGTCACCCGAATCCGGTCCTGTCCGCCCCAAATGGCGCATATAAAATAGATGGGGATCAGCGCCAGTTCGTAGAAAATGTAAAACAGCAGGCCATCCGTGGCCAGAAACACACCGTTGAGCGCGCCCACCATCAGGAGTAACAGACCGTAGTAGCGCGGCTCGTTGTCATAGGTACGGCTGAAACTGCTGAGTACGATCAAGGGCGCTAACAGATTGGTTAACAGCACTAAAAGTGCCGTCATACCATCCATGCCGAGCGCAAAATTGATGCCCGCAGCCGGTACCCAGGGCAGCGTGAAGCTGCAATTGGACACCGAATTGTAGTCCCAGGTCAACAGACAAAAGCCGGTGACCGCCAGGTTGCCAAGCGTTATGGCCAGCGCGCCGTTACGTACGGCGGCTCCGCGCAGCAGGAAAGCCAGTAGCGATCCGATAAAAGGTAAGAGTATGAAAAGTAAAGACATTAGTCTTTTTTTATTTTGTAAATCTGGAAATCATTGTCTTCAAAAAGCAGTGGATAGGGTAGGGAACCATGCCATTTTATTCGTTCAACAATAGCGTAATGCAATCCCACGGTCGCCTCGCTGTTCAGCCAGCTGGTATCCCGCGGTGGCGGATTGACTGTCCATCCCCGCCGGTGCGCAGCATACATCATTACCGGCGAACCACTCAGGTAAACTGTCATCACCCGGGCATTTTTAGGGACGTACTGGTCTGTTATCGCTTCTAGCTTCAAAAATTTTCGGTTCTCCCAGGGAATGAAAAAATCCGGCCGATGCCAGTAAATTCCTTCCACTATAATCGCAACCATGGCCACCAAACCCACATGTTCCCATCGAATGGCCGTCTTTAGGCCATAGCCCGCCAGTAAACTCATCACCGGCACATAGGGTATAATGTAGTAAACATGCCCGGCAAAAACGGCACCTGCTTTCAACATCAATGCGAAAATCAGTGCCGATGAAACCAACCACGTCGAAACCAGAGGCCAGTTTTTTTTCACAAACATCGCTATTAGCCCTATCACGCAACAAACAAAAGCGAGTCGACTGGTTAGTGCAATGGGATAAAAGCGAGATAATGTATCTTCTTGCATCGCCACCAGTTGTTGCCAGCCCTCCGCCAGTCGCGTCGGGTAAAACAACGGGAACTCGTATGTTTTTTCGGCCCAGGGTACCCAAATGAAATACCAGGCGCCCATTATAGCCAGTGCCGCCATGCCGGTGCCCGCAACCCAAATTTTCGATGCCCGCGATTTTTGTGGATCGAGCATGGGCGCCGTCAGTAGTCCTAACACGCAAGCCGCCGGCATTTTGCACAGCAGGCCCAAAGCTGTTAGCACCAAGAAAACGCCCAAAAATGTCGCTTTACGGGTTTCCAGGTATTTCCAGGCGGCTGATACGCCCATAATCACCAGTGACACCGCAAACACGTCCGGCATCGCTTTCCGGGAATACATAAAAGCCACCGATATACCCATAATTGCGGTTGCATAAAGCGCCCCGCGTTCACCTAGTAGCCGTTGACCAATTTTGGAGAAATAATATAACCCTATACTGGCAATCAACAGATTGAACAGACGAAAACACCAGTTATGCACCCCAAATATTTTCCAAAGCCACACAATGCAGTAGTTAAACAAAGGAAACTCCTGGGCTTGTATGCCTTCCCGGCTATCACAAATCACTGTTCGTGGCTGAAAAAAGTCCGCATTCACCTCCATGTAATTCCGCGCGACCCCCAGGGTAATTGATTGCCGCCAGGCATGTTCGTCCTGTGGCGGCAGGTCAATGTTTTCCAGCCGGACAAGAAACAGCACTACGATCCAGAACCGTACGTCAAAGAGCAATTGTTTTAATGATGCAGGTTTCAATTGGTGGGTTGGGTATTAGGCACTCTTAGGCAAACATGGTCAATAACAACAGTACCGCACCGGCTACCATGCCGATCAAATAGTATTCAATATTGCCGTTCTGTAATTTCCGGAATTCTGTTCCCAAGGCTTGCACCCCGCGACCCACACCGTTCACTAAGCCATCAATGCCTTGAATATCAACGTAGTAATGGAATACTTTCGACAGCCGTTCGGTTGGGCGGACGAACAGGAAATTATACAGCTCATCCACGTAGAATTTATGGGCCAGTACGCTGGTCAAACCCGACTGACTGGCATCGGCCACCGGCAGGTTGCTGCGTTTGGTATACACTGTGTACATTGCTACGATCAGCGCCAGCACCAGGCCGGTCGTGATCAGCATCAGGCTCCATTCGGTGCTTTCTTCCAGGTGCATTTCGGCCAGTGGAATAACCGGCAAACCGGCTGCACCCGTACCGCCAAACCACTCCGCCAGCCACTGCGCATGTCCCAGATGTAGAAAATGCGGCGTGTTCAGAAATCCGCCCACCACGGCCAAAGCCGCCAGGATCATTAAAGGAATGGTCATTACCCGCGGACTCTCATGTAAATGGTGGCGTTGCTCTTCCGTACCCCGGAACTCACCGAAGAAGGTAATAAACAGTAAACGGAACATGTATACGGTGGTCAGCAGCGTAGTTACTAGTCCTAATGCCCACCAGACCGGACCGCCATGTCCATAAGCGTAGGCAAAAATTTCATCCTTGGAGAAAAAGCCGGATAAAAGCGGAAAACCGGAAATGGCGAGGGTGCCGATCAGAAAAACCCAGAACGTAACCGGCATGCTTTTGCGCAGGCCACCCATGTTACGAATGTCCTGCTCGCCGCTCATACCGTGGATCACGCTGCCGGCGGATAAGAACAACAGGGCTTTGAAAAATGCGTGGGTGGTAACATGGAATATAGCCGTCGTATAAGCGCCCATGCCCAGCGCGAGGAACATCAGGCCCAGCTGCGAAACGGTCGAGTAAGCCAGTACTTTTTTAATGTCGTTCTGCCGCAAACCGATCAGGGCGGCAAAGATGGCCGTTGCCGTACCAATCACCGCGACCAGGTGCATGGCATCCGGCGACAGGGAATACAGACCATTACAGCGAGCGACCAGATATACACCCGCCGTGACCATAGTAGCGGCGTGGATCAGTGCGGAGACCGGTGTCGGACCGGCCATAGCATCGGGCAACCAGGTATAAAGTGGAATTTGCGCACTTTTACCCATGGCGCCGATGAAAAGCAGAATGCAGATCGTTGTTACGGTCGTCGGGTCGCTATCGGCTAAACGGGCAAAGACCTGGGCGTAATCGAGGCTGCCATAGGTTTTGAAGATCAGGAAAATACCCAGCAGCAGGGCCAGGTCACCGATCCGGTTCATGATGAAGGCCTTGCGGGCGGCTGCACCATATTCCTTATTGGTATACCAAAAACCGATCAGCAGATAAGAGCATAAACCAACCCCTTCCCAACCGAAGAACAACATCACGAAGTTATTGCCCATCACGAGCAGTAACATGCTGAAAATAAAGAGGTTGAGGTAAGCGAAGAACTTCCAGAAGCCCGCGTCGTCGTGCATATAGCCGATCGAATACACGTGGATCAGAAAACCGACCCCGGTGACGATGAGCATCATCCAGACGGAGAGTTGATCGACCAGGAAGCCAAAGTCAATATGCAGGCTGCCCACGGACATAAATTCATACAGCACGCCCTGAATAGGTCCCGAGGCGCCCACCTGGTTGAAACAAGCAATGGTCAGCAGAAAAGAAGCCAGCAAGGTGCCGCTACCGATCAGGCCGACCGCCGTTTTGGACAGGTTTTTCCCGAACAGGCCGTTGATCACAAAGCCGAGAAAGGGCAGGAAGGGGATGAGAGGTAAAAGTTGGTTCATAATATTTTTTAACTATGAACTATAAACCATGAACTATGAACGGCCGGCATGGAAGTTCATAGTTCATAGTTCATAGTTAATTTCGTAGTTTATCAAGCAGTGAAATGTCGGTCGACTTGGTGCTGCGGTAGATCATGACCAGAATGCCCAGCCCAACGGCCGCTTCGGCGGCGGCGACCACCATGATGAAAAACACCATGATCTGTCCCTGCGCATCGGAGAGGTAGGTGGAAAATGCCGCCAGCAGCAGGTTGACCGCATTGAGCATCAACTCGATGCACATGAGTACGATGATGGCATTACGACGGGTAAGTACGCCGAACACGCCGATGGTAAACAGCACCGCGGAGTTGTAGACGTAGTATTCAATGGGGATGGTGCGTATGACTTCGAGCATCTAATAAATTTTAAAATTAAACTTTCAAATCCCGCTTGCCAACCATCACGGCGCCGACCATAGCCGCCAGGAACAGGATACCGGCAATTTCAAACGGTACTACGAAATCACGAAAGAGGACTAAGCCCAGGTTTTGTACCAGTCCAACGGATGGATTCTGCTGCTCCGGGGTTGATATGGCAATGGTACCGTGCAATGCGCCGACCATGGTGACCAGCAGCAAACCGGAAGCAATTGCTGCCGAGAGTTTCCAGAGGCCTGACTTTTGCGGTTCCGTATCCCGGTTCAGGTTGAGTAGCATCAGCACGAACAGGAACAGCACCATAATGGCCCCGGCATACACAATGATGTGCACCACCGCCAAAAACTGCGCATTGAGCAGAATATACTGCCCGGCAATGGCGAAAAAGGTGAGGATCAGGAACAAAACGCTGTGCACGGGGCTTTTAGAAAACACCATCATCAGCGCGGCGATGACCGAAATAATCGCCAGGGTCAGAAAAATATAGAGTGTCATGCGTTGGCTATTCGTTTATGTGGCCTTGGGCGACGCAAATGTATTAAAAACCGGGCCTGCCGAAGGCAGTAGACCTACTGAACTTCAGTACTCTGCTTTTTCTCCTGCAAATATTTTTTGCGCAGCGTTACGTCGATGCGCTTTTCGGGTTCTACGCCTTCCACCAGCATGTCTTTGCCAAAAATGAATTCCTGCCGCACATAGTCGCTCGGCACGATCCGGTCGGTGAGGTAAATGGCGTCTTTCGGGCAGGCTTCTTCGCACAGTCCACAGAAAATGCAGCGCAGCATGTTGATCTCATAGACCTCCGCGTACTTCTCTTCCCGGTAAAGATGTTCATCCCCTTTCTTGCGCTCACCGGCGATCATCGTAATGGCTTCGGCCGGACAAGCCACGGCGCAGAGGCCACAAGCCGTACAGTTTTCGCGACCTTGTTCATCGCGTTTCAGCACGTGCCAGCCGCGGTAGACCGGAGCAAAGATTTTTTTGAACTTCGGATAGTCCAGCGTGACCTTCTTTTTGAAAAAATGCCGCAAGGTGATGGACATCCCTTTCAAAATGGCCGGCAAATATATACGCTCCATAAAGGTCATTTCCTTATTGGCGACGTTCCGGGAGCGATTGGTAAGTGGTTGCATATTATTCGAAAAGTGTGGTCAATGTAAATTCTAGGGGCTTGTGGCTAAAACCAAGCACTTACTTTTGATTTTACCCATTCTGTAAAGACGTCTAAACTTGTCTCCCCGGCGGCAAGTTTTAGTATTACTAGTTCCTGCTCATCATCCTCTGCATCTATTAAATAACCAGAATCCAAAATGGCGTCTTCATGTATTTGGATAACATCCTTGTAAGCCAAGCAAATAATCCTCATGCTAGACGTTTATACAGTTCGCGGTATCTCTCCCTGACGTATGTACGTGCAGCCTGAAATTTTTCTTCCTTTTCCTTCATGTAAACATCAATCGCCTCATTCATCAAATCGTCCAACGAGACGTTGAGATCCTTGGCAACCTCTTCCAACATTGCCTTTTTATTCTCGTCAATATTAAAAGTTATAGAACCCATCATTTTCAAGTTAAAGGTGAAACAAGGAATGTGGTTGAAATTACATTATTTATTCTCCAAACATCAAAATCCCCCCGCCCGTCAGCACCATATTCAGAATAGCCAGCGGAATAAGCGCTTTCCAGCCCAGGTGCATCAGTTGATCATAACGAAAACGGGGTAATGTCCAGCGGATCCACATAAAAACAAAGATGAAAAAGAAGATCTTGCTGAACAGGACGATCGGTCCCATCAGGCCGCCCAGCCAGCCCGGATCTACGCCCGGGAAATTATAACCCCCGAAATACAGGCAGGAAATGACCGTGCAGGAAATGAACATGTTGATGTACTCGGCGAACAGGAAACAACCCAGTTTCATCGAGCTATACTCCGTGTGGTAACCGCCCACCAACTCCGTTTCGCATTCGGCCATGTCGAAGGGCGCCCGGTTGCACTCGGCCAGGGCACAGATCAGGAAAAGTAAGAAACCCAGTGGCTGGTAAATAATATTCCAATGAAAACCAGCCTGTTGGGTCACAATTTCTTTTAAACTCAGCGAGCCGCTCAACATGACCACGGCGATGACCGAAAGGCCCATCGCCAGTTCGTAGGAGATCATTTGCGAGCTGGCCCGGATGGCGCCATACAGCGAATACTTGTTATTGGAAGCCCAGCCGCCCAGCATGATGCCGTACACCCCCAGGGACACAAAGCCCATGATGTACAGGATGCCGATACTCACGTCGGTGACCTGGAGGTCGAGGTTCATGCCACCCAGCGTCAGCGTGGTGCCCCAGGGGATGACCGCGCTGGTCATCAGGGCGACGAAAATGAAGGCTCCGGGCGCCAGAATATAGATCCAGCGTTCGGATTTATTCGGAATGAAGTCTTCCTTGGTGAAAAACTTCACCCCATCCGCCAAAGGCTGCAAAAGCCCCCAGGGACCGGCGTTGTTCGGGCCGATGCGGTCCTGCATGAAAGCCGCTACTTTGCGCTCTCCGTAGGTCGAGTAGGCCGCTACCCCGAGCGTGATCGCGAACAACACGCCGATCAGCCCCATCTTCTGGAGGATCAGCGCAGAAACAAATAAAAGCGTAAAAGCCATAACGTTTATTTTCCGTGGGCAGCAGCATAGCTTACCCGTATTTATCTGATAATGAAAGTTTTACCGCACTGTTACGGTTACGCCTTCGTAGTGGTTTTGTCCAATGACCGATTGACGGTCAATATCGCGCGGACCTTCGATCACCCAGTCCGTAATGTCTTTTTTTACGAACCGGCAGGTGTTACAAATGAATTCCTGCACCTCATCGTAGCGGTTCTTGCGGGCGGTCACGCGGAATATTTCGTTGCCATATTCCCAGACCACGGCTTTCCCACAGCAGGTTGGACAATCGCGGTGGGCATCCATTGGATTGAGGAACCACACGCGACTTTTGAAACGGAAAGTACGGTCGGTCAGCGCGCCCACCGGACATACGTCGATGACGTTACCGGAGAATTCATTGTCGATCGATTTCTCGATAAAGGTACTGATCTCCGAGTGGTCGCCGCGATTCAAAATGCCGTGCACGCGCTCCGGAGTCAACTGCTGCGCCACGTATACGCAGCGGTAGCAGAGAATACAGCGCGTCATGTGCAGTTTGATGTAGGGGCCGATGTCGATTTTCTCGAAGGTACGGCGCTCAAATTCGTAGCGCGTTGCCGCTGCACCGTGCTCGAAAGCCAGGTCCTGCAGTTTGCACTCGCCCGCCTGATCGCAAATTGGGCAATCCAGCGGGTGGTTGAGCAGCAGGAATTCGACGACGCCTTTGCGGGCATTGATCACTTCATCGCTGCTTATGTTGGCCACTTCCATCCCGTCCATGACCAGGGTCTGGCAGGACGTGACGAGTTTGGGCATCGGTCGGGGATCTTTTTCCGAACCTTTGGTCACTTTGACCAGACAGGTGCGGCATTTGCTGCCTGAGCCTTGCAGCGAGGAGTAATAACACATGGCGGGCGGCACAATGTCGCCGCCGATCTGACGGGCTGCGTTCAGAATGGTGGTACCCTCGGGCACCTCGACTTCAAATCCGTCTATTTTTACTTTAGGCATCGTTGCAATTTTTTATTCGCCTGCAATTTTCAAAACGTGTTGATAAAGTGTGGCATGTACTCTGAATCCTGTTACCTTAATCAATTGGTCCATCAATGGTTTAACTTCGGGAAGAAAACCGGCTTGTTTTGCACGAAGTAGCACACCAAGCAAACCAATGATTTTCAATCCTACTTCTTCAGCTTTATTCCTTCCTTTCAATTCGTCAATTATCAAAAAATCAGCTTTCAATTCAAGTGCGAGTACAATTGCTTCCGCCTCACCTTCATCTAAATCTATTTCTAATTCAAAAACCAGTTTGTGATTGTCAGGCTTTTGAACAAAAATCCAGTTCTGTGGTCAATAAATTCTTTCTGCTTCGGTAATTGACTCAGTTCATTATAAACTGCTTGCGGCAAAATCACTACACCAAAGACTTGATATAATAAATTCAACTGCTCAATTTGGAGCAAATTAGTAATTGGGGAGGTGTCACTTACGATTAGCATTAGAGCATCCCCAGGTTTTTCAAATCTTTTTCCAAATCCTCTACTCCAAAATGAATATTGACGTTGCGTTTAGCCATTTCCTTT
Organism: Saprospirales bacterium; assembly: GCA_031425035.1. GTDB lineage: Bacteria > Bacteroidota > Bacteroidia > Chitinophagales > Saprospiraceae > M3007. The sequence goes on from JANPIN010000100.1 coordinate 33,464, forward strand.
TGAAAAGAAATTTGATCTAGACCAGCCAATTTTCGTGCCTTACCCATTGAAATAGTTCCCTTATCGTAGAGATAAATAGCTAACTCGATCAACAGTTCGTCGGGCGATATATTGGCCTGGGAAAGTGCGTTATCAGGGATGGTGATGGTCATAGTGTAGTGTTTTAAGCAATGGGTTCATGAAATTTTGTACTTATTCCTGATAAAATTTCAATCCATTCTTTTAAAACGATTAGTGGGGCTTTGATGAACTCAGTCTCGATGCAAATCGTTTCCCTCTGTAAATTTACTCCAATGAAACAGATTAAACCATTTCCGGCTCCCGCACCAACCCATAATTCCGTTCCAAACATACCACCGGCTCATTCACGTGCCATTCAAATTCCTCCCGGAAGTGCCGGATGGCCGCCGCTACCGGCCAGGCCGCCGCGTCGCCGAGCGGACAAATGGTGTTGCCTTCAATTTTCTTGGCAATATCCACCAACATATCGATGTCGGACAGTTTCCCCATCCCGTTTTCCATACGCCAGAGTACTTTTTCCATCCAGCCCGTGCCTTCGCGGCAAGGTGAACACTGACCGCAGCTTTCGTGGTGATAGAAACGGGCGAAATTCCAGGTGTTGCGCACAATGCACTGATCTTCGTCGTACACGATGAAGCCGCCGGAACCCAGCATCGAACCGCTGACAAAACCGCCGTCGGCCAGGCTTTCGTAACTCATCAGCCGGTTTTCGCCGGCCAGGGTTTTCGTCACCAGAAAGTGGGGGAGAATAGGCACCGACGAACCGCCAGGCACGCAGGCTTTCAGTTTTTTACCGCGTTTGATCCCCCCGCACCACTCGTCGGAGTAGATGAATTCTTCCACCGGCAAGCCGAGTTCGATCTCATACACACCGGGTTTATTGATGTTGCCGCCGGCGCTGATCAGTTTAGTACCGGTACTTTTACCAATACCGATTTTGGCGTATTCGTCGCCGCCATCATTGATAATCGGCACGACGGCCGCGATGGTTTCGACGTTATTGACCACGGTCGGGCTTTGCCACAGACCTTTGACGGCCGGAAAAGGTGGTTTTACCCGCGGATTACCGCGTTTACCTTCCAGACTTTCGATCAGGGCCGTTTCTTCCCCGCAGATATAAGCGCCGGCGCCGGGGGTGACGTACATTTCCAGGTCGTAACCGGAACCCAGGATGTTTTTACCCAGCCAGCCCGCCGCTTTGGCTTCTTCGATGGCGCGCTCCAGAATACGTACGATCCAGGAATACTCGCCGCGAATGTAGATATAAGACGTGTTGGCCCCCAGTGCATACGAAGATGTGATCATGCCTTCGATGAGCAGGTGGGGGATTTTTTCCATCAGAAAACGGTCCTTGAAAGTACCGGGTTCGCTTTCGTCGGCATTGCAGAGCAGATAACGCGGCACGCCTTCCGGTTTGGCCAGGAACGACCACTTCATACCGGTCGGAAAACCGGCGCCACCACGGCCACGCAGACCAGATTTTTTAACCTCTTCCACCACCGCGTCGGGCGACATGGTTTTCAGCGCTTTCTCCACCGACCGGTAACCGCCTTCACGACGATAGACCTCGTAGGTATGAATATCCGGAACGTGTGCTTTGTCAATTAAAAGCTTACGACTCATAGGTATGTATGTTATGAGTTAAGTTATGAGTTATGAGTTATGAGTAATGAAATATGAGGGATGGTACACGACCTGACTCCTATCTCCTGACTCCTGCCTCCTAACTCCTCCTAACCCTGTAAATCATTTTTCAACATCGAGGGCTCCACAATGGCACCTTCTAAACGGGTATTGGGCAGCACGGCGACCATCATGCCATCGGTTTCCATTTCATCCAGCCAGTCGAGTAAATCTTGCAGTTCGAGTTTTTCCACCTGATAGGCCTCGTAGCCGCCTGATTTGCGAAAGGTTTCCGCCAGCAATGCCGAGGAAAACAAGGGCAAAATGTCCTGATCCTGATCGTCTCCGAGCATGGCCCAGCCTTCTTCGTCCGAAATGCCGTAAGCCGCCTGGCCTTCTTTTACGGTTTGTAAAAAGTAGGCGTAGCGTTTTTCACCGGGTTGTTTGAACAAATTGGCAATTTCAGATGGTTTCATGCTATTCTACTTCTTTATCAAATTCAATTTGAAAATCTTCTTTGATCCGGTTGGGCGCCATCACGGCGCTTTGAAAATCCGGGGTAGGGAAGACGGCAATTTTCATTTTCTGTTTTTCAAAATCATCCAGCCAGTCCACGAATTCATACAAGTCCAGCGCTTCGACCTGAAATTCCTCGAATCCGCCTTTTTCACGGAAAATTTCCGCAAATTCCGGGGATGGGAACACGGCCAGCACATCGGTACTGTCCTCATCGTCTTCCAGCATCAACCAGCCTTCCACATCCGCCAGGCCCCACACTTCTTCTTCCCGGCAAACATATTTAATGAAATATTTATAGCGGTTTTCCGGCTTTTTGGCCAGTATTTCCGCCACTTCTTTTTGTGTCAAATGGGCCATTATCAACCTTTTTATTAACTTTAATCAACCTTCATCAACCTATTAATTCAGTGCATTTTCCAGGTACCCTTGTCAATATTTCCGGCCCGGCAATCTTCAATGAACTGGTCCATCTTCGCTTCCGTCAAATGCTCGTGGTAATATTGACCCACCTGCATCATCGGCGCGTAACCGCAGGCGCCCAGGCATTCCACCCCTTTGATCGTAAACATACCATCGGTGGTCGTTTCGCCCGTCCGGATGCCCAGTTTTTGCTGGGTGTACAGGATAAGCTGCTCGGCGCCCTCGATGGCACACGGCCCGGTATGGCAGAACTCGAGTACGTAGCGGCCTACCGGCGCCAGGTTATACATCGAATAAAAAGAGGCGACCTCGTATACTTCGATGGGTAAAAGCGACATGACTTCGGCCACATGGTCCATCGCGGCCGGGCTCAGCCAGCCATGATTTTCTTCCTGCGCCAGGTGCAACGCCCGAATGAGCGCGCTTTTATGGCGACCTTCCGGGTAACGGGACATCAGAAGCTGGACCTCGGCGAGGGCCTGAACGGAAAATTGAAACGGCGTACCGTTTAGGGTTGGTGCTGCGTGCATTTTATTCAGTAATAATTTTAAGCGTCCAGTTCTCCGGCAATTACATTCATACTCGACATGGTCAAAATGGCATCCGACAACATGGAACCTTTGATCATTTCCGGGTATGCCTGGTAATAAATGAAACAAGGCCGGCGGAAATGCAGGCGGAAAGGCTGCCGGCCGCCATCGCTGACGAGGTAGAAGCCCAGTTCGCCGTTGCCGCCTTCCACGCAGTGGTAGACCTCGCCTTTCGGTACCGGAACTTCGCCCATCACCACTTTGAAATGGTAAATGAGCGCTTCCATCTTGGTGTACACATCGGGTTTGTCCGGTAAATAATAGTCCGGCACGTCGGCGTGATAAGCGCCTTCGGGCAGGTTGTCCAACGCCTGGTGAATAATCCGCAGGCTCTGGCGGATCTCTTCCTGACGCACCACGAAACGGTCGTAGGTATCGCCATTGGAACCGATCGGAATATCAAATTCAAAATCGTCGTAGCTGCTGTAGGGGGTCATGACCCGCACGTCGTAGTCCACCCCGGCGGCCCGCAGATTGGGACCGGTAAAGCCGTAGGCCAGCGCCCGTTCAGCAGTGATCGGGCCGGCGCCGATGCAACGGTCCATGAAGATCCGGTTGCGTTCGAGCATGCTGTTGAACTCCTCGAAACGGCGCGGAAAGCCTTTCAAAAAATCTTTGAGTTGCGTGTAAAAAGCCGGCGTGAAATCGCGTTCCATGCCGCCGATCCGGCCGATATTGGTGGTCAGGCGCGAACCGCAAACCTGCTCGAACATGTCGTAGATCTTCTCGCGTTCCTGGAACATGTAGGTGAAACCGGTCAGTGCACCGGTATCTACGCCTATGACCGTATCGCAGACCAGGTGATCGGCAATGCGGGCTAACTCCATGATAATCACCCGCATATACTGCGCCCGCTTGGGGATTTCGCAGTTGATCAGCTTCTCTACCGTCATGTGCCAGCCCATATTATTGATGGGCGAGGAACAGTAGTTCAGCCTGTCGGTCAGCGGCGTGATCTGATAAAAAGGCCGGTGCTCGGCTATTTTCTCAAAAGCCCGGTGAATGTACCCGATGGTCGGTTCAGCGGAGTGGATCCGTTCGCCATCCATTTTCAGGACGTTCTGGAACACCCCGTGCGTAGCCGGGTGGGTAGGGCCGAGATTAAGGGTAGCGAGTTCGCCATCCAGATTATCAAGCGAAGAAAAATATGATTGAACTTGCATCACAAAGTTTGCTTAGTAGGTGTGCCGGATTTGTTTGAAGATTGCAAGAAGCAGCCTATTCATCTGATTATCAATCGATAAATTTGTCAAACTCCCGGCCTTCATGTCCTTTCCGGCCAAATGCCCGGTCGTCTTTATCCGTCCGAGTGCCATCTTCCAGGCGATATTCCTTGCGCATCGGGAACACGTCCATATCGTCCACGTTCAGGATGCGGCGCAGATCGGGGTGGCCGGTGAACTGAATGCCGAAGAAATCATATTCCTGCCGTTCCATCCAGTTGGCCGAGGGCCACAACTCCGTGGCCGAAGGAATAAAGGGGTCGTTTATTGGAAAAAACACCTTGACGCGAAAGCGCAGATTATGCCGGAAACTATGCAGGTGGTACACCACACCCAGTTCCCGGTCCACATCGGCGGGAAAGTGCATGCCACACAGCGAAGTCAGAAAATTGACCTCCAGTTCGGGGCTTTCCTGCACAAACCGCAGCAGATCAATAATGCGTTCGCGACTCGTTTCCAGGGAAAGCATACCGTAGCTTTCACTTTGGGCCAGGATAGCGCCCGGAAATTGACGCTCGATGGCCGCCAGTAAAGTAGAGTTGGTGATCGTCATAATATATTCGAAAGCAGGCTGAGGGTAACAGGTAGTTGATCAGCCGGCATTACTCAATCTGATATTTTTCCAGCAAATGCTGGTACTCCGGTGAGTTGCGACGGCGCAGCGGCTCGTTTTTCACCAGTTCCTGGATTTTCATGATGCCGTCGATGATCTGCTCGGGGCGGGGCGGGCAACCGGGTACGTACACGTCTACCGGGATCACTTTATCAATGCCCTGCAGCACGGAGTAGGTATCGAAAATACCACCCGAACTGGCGCAGGCGCCGACCGCGATCACCCATTTGGGCTCGGCCATCTGAATATAGACCTGCTTGAGAATGGGACCCATTTTCTTGGCAATAGTGCCCATAACCATTAGCAGATCCGCCTGACGGGGTGAAAAGGACAAACGCTCCATCCCGAAACGGGCCAGATCGTAGTTGCTGCCCATGGTCGCCATGAACTCAATACCGCAGCAGGAAGTCGCGAATGGCAGCGGCCAGATCGAATTGGAGCGCGCTATACCCACCGCTTTTGACAAGGAAGTGGTAAAGAAACCTTCTCCACCGTACCCTTCCGGCATTTCAGCAATATTTGCCATAATTTTTACCTATGATGTATGAACGATGAACTATGAACAGAATGCAAGTGCGTTCGTTGTTCATTCTTCCATGTTCCTGGTTAAAATCTTATTTGTCCCACTCCAGTGCGCCTTTGCGGAGCACGTAGTAAAAACCGATCAGGAAGACTGCGACGAAAATCAGCACGGCAAAAAAACCGTCGGTACCCATCGCCCGAAAATTGACAGCGTAGGGATAAAAGAAGATCACCTCCACGTCGAAAAGGACGAAGAGAATGGCCGTCATAAAATACTTAATGCTGACCGGCATCCGGGCATTGCCCTGCTGCTCGATGCCGCATTCAAAGTTTTCATCCTTCAATTTGCTGCTCCGGCGTGGGCCCAGCAGCGGTACTACAATCAGCACCAGGGCTACAAAGCCCAGCGCGACCAAAGCTTGCATGACTATCGGTAAATAACCCGCAGGTTCCATAGATCGGTGTTTTATCTCATGTCTAACAAATTGTTGGACAGCGAGATTTGAATAATGGCCGAAATGACGTTAAAATGAAGATGTTTCGACGCGGCAAATGTAGAAAAAACCTTGGCATATATGGTCAACCAAATACTGTACACCGTACACTTAGTCCCCTTGTTTAGAATCTATCCAGTCCTCCGTACCAAAAACGGAATTCAGGACACTTAAATTTGTAAAAAAGTGAAACCTTTGCTCAAAATGGATTTATGACCTCCCAATGCGCACGCCCACTTGTCTGGACCCTCCTTCTGCTGGCCCTTTTTTCCTGTAAAAACAACCCGGCAGACAAAACGGGGGCAACCGACGTCCCCACCGAAAAAGCTACGTTCACCGCTTCCTACGGGACGCCTACCATCAATGGCCAGGGTGATGACGAGAGTTGGCAAAATGCCGAGTGGCTGCCGCTCGATCAGGTCTGGATCGGTACGCCGCCGTCACCCGAGGACTTCAGCGGACGCTATAAACTGGCCTGGGATGAAAACAACCTGTATATCCTGGCCGAAATCACCGACGACACGCTGGTCGACACCCATCCGGACGGTTTGCAGAAATACTGGGACGATGACTGCCTCGAACTGTTCATCGATGCCGATGCGTCGGGCGGCAACCATCAGTACAATTATAATGCCTTTGCTTACCACATAGCCCTCGACGGTAATGTGGTGGACATTGCGCCGGACAGTTCCTTTCAGTACTATAATGACCATTGTACCATGCGCAAAACCACGACCGGCAAGGTGACCACCTGGGAAGTGGCCATGCAGGTATTTGACGGTAATAAGTACGTCGACGGTGGGGAGAACATTCCCAAACTGCTGCAGGCGGGCAAGAAAATGGGCTTTATGCTGGCGTATTGCGACAATGATCATTCGCCGGAACGGGAAAATTTTATCGGTAACGTGCCTATTGACGGGTCGGATAAAAATCGCGGCTTCATCGACGCCAGTGTTTTCGGCCTGCTGGAATTAAAGTAATTGACCAATCACTCAGGCCGGATTTCAACCGCCCTTTCAACCTAAAATATTATGCAAATTGCTCTCATCGGCCTCGGTAAAATGGGTTATAACCTGGCCCTCAATCTTCGCCGCCACGACCACACGGTAGTCGCTTATGACCGCTCTGCCAACCTGACCGCCCAGCTGGCCGCAGAAGGCGGTACCATACCGGCCAATTCGCTGGAAGAACTCTGCAGCGCCATGACGGGTCGCCGCGTCATCTGGCTGATGGTACCGGCCGGTGATATTGTCGAAGGTGTGATCGGGCAATTAGTGCCTTTGCTGTCGTCCGGCGATGTACTGATCGATGGCGGCAACTCGAATTTCAAGGATTCCAAGCGTCGTTATGCCGCTTTAAAATCTAAGGGCATCGACTTTTTGGACTGCGGCACGTCCGGCGGGATGACGGGCGCCTTGCATGGGGCCTGCACGATGATCGGTGGCGAACCGGCCGTTTACGAGTTCTGCAAACCAATTTTTGACGACCTGTCCATCCCGGGCGGCACCTTGTACGTGGGCGCGCCCGGCGCCGGTCACTTCACCAAAATGGTGCATAACGGCATAGAATATGGCATGATGCAGGCCATGGCCGAAGGCTTCGAGGTGCTGCAAAAATCCGACTATGACGTTGATTTCAAGGCTGTTGCCGACCTTTGGAACCACGGTTCGGTGGTGCGCAGCTGGCTCATGGAACTGATGTCCGACGCTTTTTCCAAAGACCCCAAGCTGGACGCTATTCGCGGTGTGATGAATTCTTCCGGCGAAGGCAAGTGGACCCTGGAAACGGCCCTGGATTTGGGCGTTGCTACGCCGGTGATCGCTTTATCACTGCTCATGCGCTATCGTTCGCAGCAGGAAGACACGTTTTCCGGTAAAGTGGTGGCGGCCTTGCGGAATGAGTTCGGGGGACATGCCGTGGTCACCAAGTAGGCGTTTTTTCAAAATTAACCACGCCTGCCCATGGCCCTTTTGCTGCTGATCGCCAGCATCACCTGCCTGTTGACTTTAATTATTGTCCTGAAAATCAATGCTTTCCTGGCATTGACCATTACGGCCCTGGCCACCGGGCTGGCTGGCGGCATGGCTCCGCTGGCGGTGGTGAAATCCGTGCAGGACGGCATTGGAAGCACGCTCGGCGGACTAACGCTGGTGCTCGCGCTGGGCATCACGCTGGGCAGCATACTGATGGAAACCGGTGCGGCCCAGGTCATATCGGCCCGGCTGCTGGCTGTGTTCGGGGTTCGGCACGCCGATTGGGCGGTACTGGTCACCGGTTTGGTAGTGGGGGTAGCCATGTTTTACAACGCCGGTTTTGTGGTGCTGGCGCCGCTGGTATTTGCCATTGCGGCGGCTTCCGGGCACTCTTTAGTCGCCCTGGCCATTTCGATGGCGGCGCCGCTTTCGGTCACCCACGGGTTTTTGCCACCACATCCGGGGGCGACGGCCATTGCTTTGAGTTTTCATGCTGATCTGGGCCGTACGCTGCTGCTGGGACTGGTCGTTGGTTTGCCGGCGATGCTGGTGGCGGGTATTTTTCTGCCACGTTTTTTCAAAAACATACCTTCCAACCCACCGGAGGGCCTGTTCGAACCCAAAGTGATTACAGCGCGGCGTTTACCGGGTTTTGCCAAAAGCATCGGCATCGCCCTGACGCCCGTGCTGCTCATGGCGGTAGCTACGGTGCTGGAATTGAATTTTCCGGCCGAACATCCGGCGTATATATGGGCCAAATTTTTCGGCGATCCGGTCATTTCCCTGCTGCTGGCCGTCGTGGCTGCTTTGGTTCTTTTTGCTGAAAAAGGAAAATCCGACAGTAATGTGGCCGGTTTACTGAATAAATCGGCTGTATCGATGGGGGCAGCCGCCATGTTGATACTGATTCTGGCGGCTGGCGGTGCTTACAAACAAGTACTTTTAGACAGCGGACTGGGTAAAGAACTGGCTGGTCGTTTAATGGGTCTGCCCGTATCGCCCCTGGTACTCGGCTGGTCCATTGCTACGTTATTACGCATTGCCATCGGCTCGGCCACCGTTGCGGGTATGACGGCCGCCGGATTGGTACTTCCGTTGATGACCGGCACCGCAACGTCGCCCGAACTCATGACCCTGGCCATTGGAGCCGGCAGCCTGATGTGCTCGCACGTGAATGACACCGGCTTCTGGATGTTTAAGGAATGGTTCGGCCTGAGTCTGGGCGACACCCTGCGCACCTGGACGCTCATGGAAACCGTTATTGGCGTTATGGGATTAATGGGCGTTTTGGTCCTTAACCTCTTTATTTAAAAAATCAACCACTACGCCTTGCTCATCAGTCTCGACATCGGTACGACCAACGTAAAAGCCGTGGCCTTCAGTGACCGGGGGGCGGTATGGGCGACGGCAGAACGGCGAAATCAGGTGCTGAGCCCACAGCCGGACTGGAGCGAGCAGGATCCCGAGGAACTGCTGGAACACCTGCGCCTGGTACTGGCCGAGGTGATGCGGGAAGCCGGCAAGAAAGAACCCCTGCGCGGACTGGTGTTTTCCGCCGCCATGCATGGTATGCTGGCAGTCGATGAACAGGGTAAACCGCTGACCAACATCTGGTTATGGTCTGATTTGCGGGCGGCGGAACTGGCCGAACCACTGCGAAAAAGTAAAGAGGGACAAGCCGTTTACGGACGTACCGGCGTGCCCATTCACCCGATGTCGCCACTGCTGAAAATTATATGGCTGCGCGAAAATCAACCGAAAATATTCAAACAAACCCATAAGTTCCTGGGCATTAAGGAGTATTTGCTTTTCCATTTACTGGGCGAATACGTTTCAGATCTATCGGTAGCCTCGGCCACTGGTCTGTTAAATACCCGGGAAAATCGCTGGGATGAGCGTGCTTTAGCCTTGGCCGGTATTAGTGCCGCGCAGTTGCCCGAACTGGAAATCCCGGCTCAAATAATGGTGTTGCCGAAGCAGGTAAGTTCCGCGCTGCATTTACCGGCCGGTTTACCGATCGTGTTGGGCGGCAGCGATGGAGCGCTGGCCAATCTCGGTTCCGGGGCGACCCTTCCCGGTCAGTGGGCGGTCACTATCGGCACCAGCGCGGCGATCCGGATCGTGACGGACGCTCCATTTACCGACCCGCAGATGCGCACTTTCTGCTACCGGGTGGATGAAAAACGTTGTATTGTCGGGGGCGCCAGCAATAACGGCACCAATGCCCTGGAATGGCTGCGTACCTCCGTCATGGGATCGAAACTATCGGCCGGCGCTTTTGCCAAACTGGCGCAGGTGGCGCCTTTGGGGACCGACGGGTTGCTGTTTTTGCCGTATTTGCTGGGCGAAAGAGCGCCGCTCTGGGACGCACGGGCACGCGGCAGTTTTCGTGGACTCAGTGCCCACCATACCAGCGCCCACCTGATCCGGGCAGTAATGGAAGGTGTTTTATTTAATTTAAAAGTCATAGCCGAGCCACTCGAAAGCTTACAACCGCTCGAAATTCTGCACGCCGGCGGCGGCTTTTCGCATAGCCGGCTTTGGGTGCAAATGCTGGCCGATATTTTTCAAAAACCAGTCCGCCTGGATGGTAGCGGCGTCGATAGTTCCGTGCTGGGCGCATGTATTGTCGGCCGGGAGGCACTTGGTTTGCCGCCTTTAGGCGCCGGTCGGAAAAAAACGGTGATCGAACCGGACAGCAAAAAAGCAGTTATCTATAATGCTGCCTACGCCCGGTTTCGGGAATTATGCCGGATTGATTGAAGTCGGCCGCCATTCCATAGGGCGATTTTACCCGGCTTATGCTAATTTTGCGCCTTCTTTTCCAGCCTGATAAAACTCCCATTCATGACCCTCCTCGACGGAAAACTACTTTCTGAAACCATAAAAAACGAGCTGGCTGCCGAAGTGGCTCAACTGCTCGCCCAAGGCGGTAAAAGGCCCCACCTGGCGGCCGTATTAGTCGGAGAAAACCCGGCCAGTCAGGTCTATGTGCAGAGTAAAATTAAAAGCTGTGAGCAGGTTGGGTTTAAAAGCAGCCTGATCCGCCGGGAAACTGATATAAGCGAGGCGGAGTTGCTGGAGATCGTGCAGCAACTGAACGACGACCCGGACGTAGACGGTTTTATCGTACAACTGCCTCTTCCTAAGCACATTAGCGAGGAGCGTATTACCCTGGCCATCGATCATCGCAAAGACGTAGACGGCTTTCACCCCGTCAACATCGGGCGCATGGTGCAGGGTTTACCGGCGTTTTTGCCCGCCACGCCCTTTGGCATTCTGGAAATGCTGCGCCGGTATAAGATCGACACCGCCGGCAAACACTGCGTTGTAGTGGGCCGCAGTAATATCGTCGGTACGCCGATCAGTATTTTGCTTTCCCGCAAGGGTTATCCGGGCGATTGTACCGTCGTGCTGACCCATTCCCGGACGAAAGATCTGGCCGGCGAAGTGCGGCGTGCCGATATTGTCGTGGCAGCTATTGGCATTCCGAATTTTATTCAGGGCGACTGGGTAAAAGAGGGCGCCGTCGTGATCGATGTGGGCATTAACCGCATCGATGACGCCAGCCGTAAATCAGGTTCCCGTTTAGTCGGAGATGTTGATTTTGAAGCCGTTGCGCCCAAGTGCAGTTATATAACGCCGGTGCCGGGTGGGGTAGGGCTGATGACGGTGGCAGCTTTAATGGTGAATACTTTGAAGGCCTGCCGGCGGGAGATTTACGAATAAGGGCTTGATTTGGAACGTTTTAAACTGCTCCAATTTTAAAACAAAAAAAACGCGGCCCCACCGAAGTGGAGCCGCGTTTCTATTTTCTGCTGAATGATTCCTTTGCTTACTTCAGGTTGAAAGCGCCGGTACCGACGAGGTAACCTTTGTTATAGATTTCCACGTTGTACTTGCCTTTCGTGAAGTTTTGACCTGGCTGCCAGGCGCCGCAAACTTGCGATTCGCCGTTGGTATAATTGGTGGTAGCCGTAGTCGTGTAACGGAATTCGCTTTCGCTCTTCTTATCGGTCGATACGCCCGAACCCATGCTTTCGATGGCCAAAGGTGCACCCGTTGGGTCGATAATACGCAGGTAGAAAGTTTCTTCACCGGAAGGAACCACTTCATTAGGCTCCGTAGTGAAGCAAATGTTCAGTTTATCTACGTTTTTAGCTTTGGTTTTGGATTTTTCCTTACCGCTGCTGCGTACATCGATGGATTTCACCGTGACGTTTTTCACGCGGATAGCCGAAGCAATGTCCACTTTCTTAGCCAGTTGGGTACGCTCGGTTTCCAGTTGCGTTTTTTCGCTCACCAGAGCGGCACGTGCGGTCGTAGCTTCGTCCAATTGAGCCGATTTTTCATTTACCGTCGTGGTCAATGTCTGGTTCTGGGTGGTCAGTTGGGTGTTGTTTTCGGTCAGAATGCCGTTTTCTTTCTTCAACTGATCAATCTGGGCCAAAAATTCGTTTTTCTGGCGCTCCAGGCTGTTCATGGCATTACGGTATTCTTTTTTGTCACGGATCAAACCGGCGATGCTGTTCTTGGAAGTTTCCAGTTCCTGCAGTTGCTGATTGATTTTGGCATCCAGTTCCGTGTTAATACCTTTTTGCTGTTCCAGTTGCGTTACGGCCTCATTGTATTTCGTGTCGAGTTCCGTAAAAGCAGACTTTTGCTCGGTTAGTTCCATAGTGGTAGAATCCAACTGCTGACCATTTCTGTACTTACCTACCAACAGGAAGACACATAGTACAAGCAGAGCGGCAATTGCAATACCCATAATGGTGGTGAGGCGTTTCTGATTATCGCTACCGGGTGTATTGCCGTAGTTGGGAGTCGAGGGCTGATTGAAATTGGTGGGTGTGCTCATAATGTTCAATTAATGATGAAAGGTTTAACGTAAATGATGATGTCAACAATTAATTCATAGGCGAACTCGAGCAAAAATGTTTTTAACGGTAAACAGTTGTCGAAGTTGATCAAAAAGTTGTGCCATAAACCCCCGGCCCGCTGCCTTTATTGCCTCGTTTATAAAACGCCGAACAGAAAAAAAAACTGATAATTTAACTAAACGCTTGATTTTCAGGCTTCCATGTACGTTATTTTTTCCTTAAAAAAAATACCTGAATTGGACAATGTGCAACGATCGGCTTTGAAATCTTACCTTTGTCATCCCTGGCGACAGGCTTCCCAAATGTTTTAGAACCCAGCCCTTATGTCCGTTTTTGATGCTTTTGATTTGTACAATGTGTTGTTTCTGGATGTGGAAACAGCCCCCGGAAAACCTGATTTCGAGGAGTTGAACGAAGAACTCCAGGAACTTTGGAGCATTAAATGTAGAACCATCCTGCGAAAAACCCAGGACGAACTCGAATATGACGAAATTGCCGAAGCTTACAACACCCGCGCCGGCATTTATTCCGAGTTTGGCAAGATCATTTGCGTCTCCGTCGGGTTCTTGACCCGTCAGCCGGGAAGTACCGAGCCCCTCCTGCGCCTGAAATCTTATTCCAGCCACGTAGAAGCGGTGCTGCTCGATGATTTCAGCGAGTTATTGACCCGGCATTTCAATTCTCCGGAAAAATTTGCCCTGTGCGGCCATAACATTAAAGAGTTTGACATTCCCTATATCTGCCGCCGGATGCTGGTGAATCAGTTACCGCTGCCGAAAATGCTGGATATTGCCGGCAAAAAGCCCTGGGAAACCAAACATTTCCTGGACACCATGGAAATGTGGAAGTTCGGAGACCATAAAAATTACACCTCGCTGCGCCTGCTGGCCGCGGTTTTTGACTTTCCTTCCCCCAAAGACGACATCGATGGCAGTCAGGTCGCCGGTATTTACTGGGAGGAACGCGACCTGGACCGGATTGCCCGCTACTGTGAAAAAGACGTGCTCGCAACCGCACAGTTGTACCTGAAAATGAAACGTCTGCCCATTCTGCGCGAAGACCAGGTCGTTATCGTGCGGTAAGTGACCCTCTCCCTCCTCTTTTACGCCAACACTTTTCTCAACCTAGACTTTTGAAACAACACCTGATCGCTCCGTCCATCCTGGCTGCCGACTTTACCAAACTGGCGGCGGAAATAGAAATGGTCAATTCGAGTGTAGCCGACTGGCTGCACGTCGATGTGATGGACGGCCGTTTTGTGCCGAATATTTCCTTTGGTATGTTCGTCGTGGAGGCCATTAACCGGGTTGCCCGTAAACCGCTCGATATTCACCTGATGATTGTGGAGCCGGAAAAATATATAGAGGCTTTCCGGAAGGCCGGGGCGCACATGATCACGGTGCACGCGGAAGCCTGCCCGCACCTCCATCGGACCATCCATCAGATCAAAGAGACCGGCGCTTTGGCGGGTGTGGCTATTAATCCGCATACGTCCCCGGAAGTGCTTGAATACGTGCTGGAAGACCTGGATATGGTGCTGGTGATGTCGGTCAACCCCGGGTTCGGCGGCCAGAAATTCATTTATCAAACCTTGCCGAAAGTGCGGCGTCTGCGCGAAATGATCACGGCGGCCAATTCCAAAGCGCTGATCGAGATCGACGGCGGCGTGGGTTTGCAAAATGCGGAGGTGCTGCTACAGGCGGGTGCGGACGTGCTGGTTGCGGGTAATAGTGTGTTCGGTGCGAAAGACCCGATAGCAACGATTCAGGCACTTAAAGCGTTTACTGCAGGATTTGACGTATAAAAGTGGTGGTTACGGCTCGTTACAGGAGCTGGAGTTAACAAATTGCAGGTTTGAAAAAGATAGATCGCCTTTTACTTTCAAGTTTTATCGGTCCGTTTGCGGTAAGCTTCGGCATTGCGCTGTTCGTGCTCATTATGCAGTTTTTATGGCTGTATATTGATGAAATTGCCGGTAAAGGGGTGAGCATTATTACCATGCTCGAGCTGATCGGTTATTTGTCCATCTCGGTGTTCCCCACTGCCTTGCCAATTGCCGTCCTGATCGCATCGGTCATGGTGATGGGTAACCTGGCCGAACGCTACGAACTGTCCAGCATGAAATCGGCCGGTATCAGCCTGGTACGCGTTATGCGCCCGCTGATGGTGTGCTCGGCGTGCATCGGGCTTTTTTCCTACCTGTGTTCCGACTTTATCATTCCGATTGCCAACCTGCAGTTTAAATCCCGGCTCTACGATATTCGTAAACAAAAGCCGGCGCTTACCCTGGAAAAAGGCATTTTCAACGAGGATTTTCGGCAGTTTGTGATTCGGATCGGCGATAAGGAATCCGATGGCGAAACCATCAGTAACGTGATGATTGAAGACCAGACCAATGTCGGCCGGCTAAAATTCAACCAGATCCTGGCCGACAGCGGGCAGATGTATACCACGAAGGACAAACGTTATTTCGTCATGAACCTATTCGACGGCATCCAGTACCAGGAGCCGGGTTCGCAGGGTCAGCAAAAGCAAAAATTCCCCTTTGTGCGCACCCGTTTCGGCTCGTGGACCAAGGTCTGGGACATGAAGGAATTCGATATGAACACCACCGATCAGGATCGTTTTGCCGGACAACGTTCCATGTTGAGTATGAATCAGTTGCGTATCAATATGGATTCGCTGCGGGGCATGATGGATGCCGGTCGGCAGGCCATTGCGGAAGATATCCTACTCAACCTGAAACGCCAGCCCCAACCACCGCCCAGGGTGGCCGTAAGTCCCAGCACGCCGCCGGTTAAACCGCCGGGGCGCCGCAAACTCATCGTTTCCAAACTTTCCGGCGTAAAAGAACAGGTAGTCGCCCCGAAAGCCGCGCCGGCGCCTGGTCCGAAAATACCGCAGCAACTGCTGACCAAACCGCTGACGGACTACCAGTCACTGGCCGAAACATTTAGCAAAGAAGATCTGCCATATATATTAAAGGACGCGCGGGTGCAGGCCCAAACCGTCAGGAACCTCATGGAAGGCCGGAAAACCCAGGTGGAAAACCGCCGTACGGAATGGGTCAAAACCGGATATGAACTCTATACCAAATACAGTTTCGCGCTGGTCTGTTTCATCTTTTTGTTCATCGGCGCACCCATGGGGGCCATCATCCGCAAAGGTGGGTTTGGTTATCCGATCCTGGTCAGCATTATCTTTTTCGTGATCTTCGTCATGCTGTCCATCGTCTGCCGGAAGCTGGCCGAGTTATACATTATGACGCCCTTTTGGGCAGCCATGATGCCCAGTCTGATCCTGGTTCCTATCAGCATTTTCCTGACCCGTCGCGCCATCAGCGATTCGCAAATGTTGAGCACTGATCGGCTGGACCGCCTGGTGTACCGTTTGCGCCAGCGTTTTCAAAAGCAAGCATTGACCGCATGAAGAGTGTCTGGCACAATCCCTGGTTTAGTATTCCGGTCCTGATCATGTTTAATACAGGACTTGTTATCAATTACTACGTGCCGTATGGCGATGAAATCCTGTACTTCAATCCCTGGCGTGTCGAGCCACTGAATACGCTGTTCATTTTTATGACCAAACTGAGCGAATTCTGGGCCTTCTTCTTTTTTACCCTGTTACTGGCATTATTGGTGCGTTACCGATACGCGCTGCTGCTGCTGCTCGCCGGCTTAATTACTCTGCCCCTGCAGTACTACGTGAAAGACTTGATTGGTACCGACCGGCCACTAACTTACTTTGAAAAAATACATCGGATTCAGGAGGTGGTTTTAGTAGCGGGTGTAGAGTTAAATAGTGGGCAAACCAGTTTTCCTTCCGGCCACACGATGGGGGCCTTCGCCTTGTATTCCGTATTGGCCATGATTGTCGGGGACTTCAAGCCCCGGCTCGGGCTGCTGTTTGCCTTGCTAGGAGCCGCAGTTGCACTTTCCCGCGTTTTCCTGGTGCAGCATTTTCTGGCGGATGTGCTAAGTGGTACCGTGATCGGTTTGCTGGTAGGCGAGGTAGTGGCCTGGCTGTCACGGGGCCCGGTCTTTCAGCGGCTCAGCTGGCTGGATGGGAATTTATTGAACCGGCATCCATTAGAAAAGCAGGAAGTTAAGTGATTGAAAGGTTGATAAAAAGTTGATGAGGTTGATAAAAAAAGGTTGATAAAAAAAAGGTTGATAAAATAGCTACATGGACATAGTGGTTATTTTATCAACCTCATCAACCTCATCAACCTCATCAACCTCATCAACCTCATCAACCTCATCAACCTCATCAACCTCATCAACCTCATCAACCTCATCAACCTCATCAACCTCATCAACCTCATCAACGCATACGCGGCGTGCGGCGTTTGCCACCTGGCCGGAAACCCTTACCACCCATCATACTCATCATAGAAGGGCTCATCGCCTGATTGAGTTGTTTCATCTGCTTATCCATCTTCTTGATTTCCTCTTTCAGCATGGGCTCTGTAATGTCCAGTTTCTTGAGTTCGGCGAACTGAGCCTGTGCGGCCTTGGGGTTGTTCTTATTGGCGGAAATCATGACCAATTGCAGCATAGCCGTGCCTTTTTCATTGTTGGAAGGCAGACCCGCATCGAGCGATTTTTTCAGCCAGACTTCGGCCGTATTGAAATCGCGGCGTTGCATAGCCAGTGCGCCATGCGTCATATAATAAACCCCTTTATATCCAACCAGCAGCATATTAGGGAAGTAGGTCATTTTAAGCCGGTCTTCAGCTTCTTGTAACTGGCCGGCGCCCAGCAGTTGATTACTGGATAAAATAGTACCCAGCATGATATAACCGGCCAGGAGCACCAGACCAACCAGCATAAAAGGAAAGCCATACCAGAAGCCGAAAGCCAGCCAAAGGCCAATTCCACCGAGGATGCCGGCAGCGATAAGTGCAAAACGGAGATAAATATTGATCGTAAACATGGGTGGCAAGTTTGAAAAATCCGCGGCAAAAGTAGCCAGATTAAACGACTACACCGGCGCGTTTTCTAAAGTTTTGGGAAACAATGACAGAATCCTTAAACGCACCATGTCGTCGTCTATTTCTTTCTAAAAACCAGGGCCGGGTTGGCAGCCCCCAGGGCCCGGTACTGCAGCACTTCCTTATCGCATTTTAAAATGAGGTTGCACTGGGCGTCAAACTGGCCTTTTTCCACGAAGCACCAGCCATTTTCCGTATCTAGGCTATCAACTTGGCAGGCATTACTCAGGCAGTTGCCGTCTATTTCAATGTCCGTTTCCAGGCTCATCTGGTTGTTATTATAGTGCCGCATTTTGCTCCCGGCAATTTCAATGAAGTATGTACTGTCCTGTGCGCTTTGCCACTTGCCCTGTAGAATCTGGAGTAAGTCGGAAGCGTCGGGTTCCGCTAAAGTGGAATCACGAGGCGTCTGAGTGCCACCTAAAGTATTAGCCGACGACGTGTTGTTTTTACAGGCACCCAAACAGCAGCTGAAAATGATCAGGGAAGAAAGTAGAAAGCGAAACATGAGGCGAGATGATTTTTATTGGATTACGCCTCAATAACTGAAATTCCCGGAATGGGAAAAAAAATGCAGTTGTGGAATATTTTCCACAACTGCATAATGAGTTTATAATCAATATTTTAAAAGCGAAAATATTTGTCTTGTCAGTTACAGTCGTCGCAGCGGTGAATTAAAAAACCATAACCTGCGCCGGCTGCCATATCCAGGATTACCAGTGTGCCATTGGGCTGCTCGTTTAATTCCACCGTGAATTGGATTTGCCGGCCATTATTGTACACCAGGGTTTTTCCATCTGCGGCTAAGCTAAATTTGGTGCGGTCAGACAGGCAAATCGGAAAATTTTCGCTGGTGTACACTTCCACTGTTTGAGCCGAGGTTTTTTTCAGGATGAAAGCTGACGATTGGCCACCCGCATCCACGGCGATCCGGTGGGGGGCACTACCCAGTGCAAAAAACCGTCGATTCGCGTTATCAGCCGCCGCATCCAGCCGGATAGCTTCATGGAAATTATGGGTACACCAGTTACGCTCGTCTTCCAGCGCGGCCTCCCGGGCAGCTGTACTGAACTGGAAATGCAGCCCGGCGGTCGTTGACGATCCGTTTGGCACCGCAGGTAGAGTGGGGGACTGGCAGGCGGCCAGTAAAAGTAAAAAAAATAAATTCCGGTACATCTGGATAATTGAATTAAAAACGGTGATCAAGCCGAACGGTGAAACTACGGGGCGCACCCAGTAAGGCTGGTCGCTCCGAGTACTCCTCATTCAGCAAATTATTACATAACAAACTCACTTTCAAAGATTTGACCAATTGGTAGGCTAGCCGTACATCGACCACGGAAAATCCTCGGTCATTATGAATACGGAAGTTATGCACGCCGGGCAGCCCATATTCAAACACGTTGTCGATGTTTTTCATGTGGCTGTTATAATTCAGGGCAGCACCCACCGTCAGCTTGCTCCAGGCGTATTCCGCATCGAACTTCACCTGGTGCTGGTAGCGGTATTTCAAAATATTTTTGCTGGAGTCGGAGGACGTTTCTTTTTCCTGAAGGCCGAAATTCGCATATTTAGGCACGAAATACGTGTAACCAGTCAGTAAACTAAGCGTTCCATTGCCCACCTGGCCCGTCCCCGCTATGGACATTTCCACGCCGGAAACGCGGGTAACGCCCACATTTTTCGATTTAAAGTAGGCCCGCGGCTGAAAATTAATAAAGGTGACGCGGTCGAGCACAAATTCCATCATGTTCGTATATTCGGACATGAAGCCGGTCACATCGACATAGCCCTGCCAGCCACCCAGCCGTAATCCCTGTTTAATACCCAGCTCGGAGGTCCAGCCAGTTTCTGATACAAGGTTCGGGTTGGGTTCCACCGTGTTGCCGGTACTAAAATCAGTATTAATAAATTTCTCGGCGATGGTTGGATAGCGGTAACCCTGGCCCCAGGAACTACGTATATAAGTTGCCTTGCCCAGCTGGTAGTTCGCGCCAATGCGGTAAACCGGTTTAGCCTCTTTGGTCAGACCATTCGGAATAGTATCGACCTCGGTCGCGGATATCTGGATAAATTCCGGGCTGCTTAAGCGGTTTTGTTCATATCGGGCGCCACCGGACAGGTTGAGCCGGCCGATTTTATAATCCAGCTGTAAATAGCCGGCTAAGTTGCGCGTGCTGTAATTGGCATTGTTGTACAGGTCGGCTTTGACCGTTGTATAGGTTCCCACGACCCCGGCCGTCGTGACCAGCCCAATATGCGTCATCTGCCGCTGGAATTGGTATTCGCCATAGGTCATACGGCTGTCGTTGCTCTGATTGCCGGTGTTTTTATTATGCACGGAATAATAACGGCTCAGCAGTTTATGCCGGTTACCGTTCCGGTCGAAGTACTGGACAGAGGGGTCGATGCTGTAACGCAGCCGCCCAAGGGATTTGGACGCTGCATTTGGTCCACCCTGGTAAGCGCCGGTCGTATCGTTGGCCCACAGAAAAAAACTGCCGCTGCGACCCAGGTTGAAATTGGTATTCAAGCCGATGCTGAGGCGGTCATTTACGCGGTAGCGGAAATTGGGCGTCACCCGGGCATATCGCGTGTAGGTGTCCTTGTTATAACTGTCGCGATACAGGCCGTAGGCGCCGACCACCATATCCAGTTTGCCGGCCTTGCGCCGATGTACGAAACTAAGACCGGTTTCCAGGGGCTGCTGTACGCCCGAGGTATCGTTGCCCCACCATTTCTTGCGTTCGTCCTGCGGGTCGGTCCAGGCGCGGCCGAAAACGGCGATCTCGGTTTCTGGTTTGTCTTTGGCAAAACCCGTGCGCACGTTGATAATACCGTTCATGGCCGAGGAACCGTAGAGCGCGGAGGCAGCGCCTTTCAGCACCTCGATCTGACTGATATTCTCGACTGGGATATCGTTCCAGTTGGGAAAACCGGCGTCTACCTGCAGGATAGGAATATCATCGACCAGCAGCAGCACCCGCGTGCCGGCGCCATAGGAAAAACCGGCCCCGCCCCGGATACTGGCTTGCCCGTCCACGACGCTTATGCCCGGAACTTTGGTTAAAATATTATCGATCGAGGTGGTGTTGGTGTTGGCCAGCAGCCGTGGTTTGAGCACTTCCAGGCTGACCGTGACTTCGCCCAGCGGTTTTTCAAATTTACCGGAGGTGACCGTAGCCGTTTGCAGCAGGTTGTCGCTGTCGCTGAGGGGAACGTTCAATTCCAGGTTTTGTCCGGCGGACAGGCGCACCGTGCGGGTTTGCAGCGCATAACCCACAAAATCGAAGGTTATTTCATAATTGCCGGGCGCCAGTTCGAGACTGTATTGCCCATTTGCGTCGGTCGCCGCGCCGCTCGTGCCGGTTTTCACCGTAACGCCGATCAGCGTTTCCTGGGTGTTTTGATCCGTGACGATGCCGGTCAGGGTGGCATTTTGGGCAAGCAGCAATTGAAAGAAAGGGATAAAGAGGAGGGTAAGGTTTGTACGCATCGGTTAAGTGTCGGATAAAATTTTGATTGGAAATGGTGTAAAAGTAAAGATTTTTACCGCTGTACCAATACTCCTTACATGAAGCCTGCGCTGCTCTTACTTTCCTTTTTACTGGGCTTTTCCGCCTGTATTTCCACTTCCAAAACCATGCAAAATATGGATGTTTATGCCCTTCGCCTGCGCCCCGGTCAGGATTTAAAAAAAGAACTGGATGCCTTCGCTAGGGAACATCACCTGCAGGCCGGCTTCATTATGACCTGTGTGGGCAGTGTGCGTCAGGTTGCCATCCGGCCTGCCGATCAGCAAGTGCCCCTCACGCGCCATCAGAAATTCGAGATTGTTTCGCTGGTCGGCACCCTTTCGCCGGATGGCTCGCACCTGCATATTTCCTTGTCGGATAGCACGGGAACTACGATTGGCGGCCACCTTTTGGAAGGCAATGAGATTTATACGACCGCCGAAATTGTGATCGGGGAAGCCCGGAACCTGCAATTTCACCGGAAAATAGACGCCGAAACGACGTATAAGGAATTGACCGTAGAAAAACGGGAATGAAGACTTATTCGCCTACTGGCGCCAACTGTACCTCCAGGCCATCCATGTCCTCCCGAATGCGTAACTGACAGCCCAGGCGACTGGTATGCGTCACGAAAAAAGCGGAGTCCAGCATTGCCAGCTCGTCGTCGGAAGGATCCGACAGCAGATGCTGACTACGCACATACACGTGGCAGGAAGCGCAGAGGGCCATGCCGCCGCAGGTGCCTTCTACCGGAAGTTCGTAGCCCTTACATAACTCCATGACACTCATGCCCATATCGGTCGGCGCATCCAACGAATGGGCAACTCCTTCCCGATCGACAACGGTAATTTGGATCGTGTTCTTCATACGGGCTGTAAATCGGGGGCCAGACCCTCGATGCCAGTGACGGTCGTGTATTTGAAAGAAAGTTTTTGATCCGGATGCACGATCTTGAAAGCGGACTGGCAGGCCATAGTCGCTTCGTGGAAACCGCAGAGGATGAGCTTGAGTTTACCCGGGTACGTATTGATGTCGCCGATGGCAAAAATGCCGGCTAAATTGGTGGAATAATCGAAAGTGTTGACCTCAATAGCATTTTTATCAATCCCCAGTCCCCAGTCGGCCAGGGGGCCGAGTTTGGGCGTAAGCCCGAATAAAGGCACGAAATGATCGGCTGCCAGCACGAATTCGCCCTCGGTATCGTGTTGCACCTGTACACCTGTTAACTGTCCATTGCCTTGCAAACCGATCACCTGGGAGTTAGTAACCAGTTTGATCTTACCAGTCTGGGCCAGGTGCTGCACTTTTTCCACCGAATCCAGCGCGCCGCGAAACTCCGTGCGGCGGTGAATAAGGGTCAGTTCGCTGGCAATATCGGCCAGGTAAATGGTCCAGTCGAGCGCGGAATCGCCGCCGCCGGCAATGACCACGCGTTTGCCCTGGTAGTTTTCCGGACTACGCACAAAATAGTCGACCCCGTGGTCTTCAAATTGCGCAATGTTACTGATGGGCGGTTTACGGGGCTCGAAACTGCCCAGTCCGCCGGCAATAAAAATCACCGGCGCCAGGAATTCCTCGCCACGTTGGCTGATGACCCGCCAGCGGCCATCGGCCGTACGTTCCAGACTTTCGGCGCGTTCGCCCAGGGAGAAACCGGGGTTAAACGGGGCAATCTGGCGCAGCAGATTTTGCACCAGATCGCCGGCCAGCACCGATGGATAACCGGGAATATCGTAAATGGGTTTCTTCGGGTAAATTTCCGTCAACTGTCCGCCCGCCTGGGGTAGTACGTCCAGTATATGGCAGCGTAATTTCAGTAATCCTGCTTCAAAAACGGCGAACAACCCAACCGGGCCGGCGCCAATAATGAGAATATCCGTTTCCGTCGTTTTCACTTATTGCTTGACTATTTGTTTGATGCTGAGGTTTCTAACTTTAAAATCCGGAATAAGCCGGTCGTCCGGGCCGAATGTATTGATCACCGTGCTATCCGCCTGTAATTCTCCGCTAAACCGAACGGACACCTGGTCCACCTTGAATTCTTCCGGCAGACCCACAGGCATATATCGTACGCCATCTACCTGTAAAATATGTTGGGCACAACCCCGGCCACAGACAAAAACCTGGATCTGACCACTTTGGTTTTCAAATTGAGTAGCTTTTTCCGGCAGGGTTTGTCGTTGGGCACAGCCGGCCAGCAGGAGTAGCAACAAGAATGATTTGTGCATGAGCGGGTTATTTTCCTTGAAAATTAGCTTTTCTTTTTTCCACAAACGCGCTGGCGCCTTCCCGGAAATCTTCGGTCGAACAGCATTCGCCAAACGCATCGATCTCCTTCCAAAATCCGTCCACGTTTTCTTCGAAGTGTGCATTGACACATTCAATGACTTTAGCGATGGCAACAGGTGCTTTGGCGGCAATTTTTTCGATCAGTTCTTTGGCCTTGGCCACTTCTTCGCCGGCCGGTACCACGTAATTTACCAGCCCCAGCCGGTAAGCTTCCGCCGCGTCGATCATATCGGCGGTCATCATCAACTCCAGCGCTTTGGTTTTACCAATGTACTGGATCAGCCGCTGGGTGCCGCCATAACCGGGAATAATACCCAGATTAACCTCCGGCTGCCCGAATTTGGCCCGTTCGCCCGCTACGCGCAGGTGGCAGGCCATGGATAATTCGCAGCCGGCACCCAAAGCGAAACCGTTCACGGCCGCTACTACCGGTCGGTGAAACTGCTCGATATGCAGAAAAACATCCTGTCCGCGTTTGGCGAACTGCATGCCTTCCGTGGCGCTCAGGCCGCTGAATTCCGTAATGTCAGCGCCGGCAACAAAGGCTTTTTCGCCGGCACCGGTCAGGACCACGCCTTTCAACCCGGTTATTTCATCGGCGGCTTCGCCAAAAAAATGCTGCAGTTCCAGCATGGTCTGGCTGTTCAGCGCATTGAGGGCTTTCTCCCGGCTGATCGTTACGACGGCTATACCATCGGACACCAGCACCTGTAAGTTTTCGTAAATCATAGTGAATATCGCTCGGGCTTTGTGAAAGCCGCAAAAGTAATGTTCATGAAAAATCGTCTGGTTAACAACCATCACCATGAAAAGTGACGGTTGTTAACCAGACGTAGTGGATGTCGAATTACCCGATTCCCAGCAGTTCCACTTCAAAGATCAGGGTACTGTTGGGTCCAATTTCCGGGCTCACCCGACGGTCGCCGTAGGCCAGGTTCGGCGGGATGAACAGGCGCCATTTGCTGCCCACCGGCATCAGTTGCAGCGCTTCGGTCCAGCCGGCAATGACGCGGTTGAGTGGAAAAGAAGCGGGCTGACCACGTTGCACGGAACTGTCAAAGACTTTTCCTGCAATCGTCGTGCCGTGGTAGTGGCAGCGTACCGTGTCTTTGGCGGAAGGCTGGGGGCCGTCGCCCATCGTCATGACTTCATACTGAATACCGCTGGGCAGCGCAACTACGCCTTCCCGCTGGGCATTTTCGGTCAGGAATTTTTTGCCGGCTTCCAGGTTATCACTGGCTGTGTTGTCGAACATGGTAATGTGTTTTTGATGAATGGTTGGGAAGTATAGGTTTTAATCCACTTTCAGGACTTCAATTTCTTCGGCGCGCCAGTGGACGGACTGGTCGAGGTGGTAACTGTCCAGGCGGTTGTGGTAGAAGTACAGCACGCGGAAGTTGGCCGATACGATGTCGTGGTTGACGTCGAACTGCAGGGGTTTTTCGCTGTGAAATACGCCCAGGTTTTTGACCCCTTCACGGACCACATCATCGGCGGTACGGTGTATTTCGGCGGCGAGGCGGATCTTGCCGGCCTGCTCCATTTTGAAAAGGCGGGCCTGCATTTGTTCCACTACGTCTTCCACGGCGCGGAAGGGGAAGCGGTAATCATCGGGCGGCAGGCGCAGAATACCGAACAGGTCAAGTTTTGGATTTTCATGGACCAGCATTTCAAAAACGGCATAAGCGACCAGATGGCTGCTGAGTACCACGTTTTCGACGTGATAGCGCTCCACAATGCGGTCAGCCAGCAGTTTTGTGTATTCTTCTTCGCGTTGCCGGTCTTCGTTTATTTCGTTTTTACCGGTGAAATAATCGCGAATATCCAGTTCGTTGCCGAATTTATCGAAGCTGCGGCCCTGGTCGTCCACAAAATTACCCAGCACGTCGAGCGGGCGACCAATACTTAGCGTGGTGTCGCTGGTGGTGGACAAGAACTGCCAGATAAAGCGCAGCCAGCTGCGGATGCTTTTGCTCTCGTCCTTGAGTCGGATATAGTTCTCTTTACCGGTGTAGCGTAAATGCTGCTCGATCAGGAAGGGCGCTTCCAGTACGAAATTATAACAGATCACCATGGGCACGATGAACACCTTTTTGGGTTTTCCAGCCTGGTTTAAGGCGCGCTGGGCTTCCACGGCCGTACCCAAAAGGCCCATTTTGAGGTCATTTTCGAGGGCGCCAGAGCGGGAACGCGTGCCACCCGGAAAGAAAAGGCTGTTCACACCGCGCTGAATGCTTAGGTTGCTCATTGTTTTCAGCGTCTCCAGGTAAATCGCGTTTTTCTTGCGCCGGTCCACCCGGTAAGCGCCCAAGCGGTTCATGAAATAGGCCGCCGGACCGAAATTGTACAGGTTTAACCCCGCCCCATAACTAAAAGACGGCAGGCCCATGATCTGGTCCATGGCGTAACCGACGAGGATGGAATCGAGGTTGCTGCTATGCGTCGGTACTACGATCACCGTACCGTGTTGCATCAGCGAGCGCATAGTATCTACTTCGCCGACCACGTTAAAGCGCTCGTAGAGGTGACGGCGGCCCCGCCAGATGGCGCGAATACTTTTGCCAACGGCGGCGTTGAAAATGCGGTTGAAAAAGGCGGTCAGAAAACGCTGGGCGAAATGAAAAGTCGAGACCTGAAAAGTTCCGACAATCTCTTCCGAGTAGCGGTGAATGATTTTCTGTAAAATGTCTTCGGCGGCAGCTTTGGCCTCCGGGCTATGACGATCCAGGGATTTCTGGATGAGTTTCTTGCTGATCTTGTTCCAGAATTGCCGCTCATTTGGCGGGTCCACTTTCCAGGGATCTTCTTTAATCCGGATACGTTCCTGATAAAGGGCTTTGACCAGCACGTCGGGTAGGTCCTTGCGGTGCCGGCTGAGAATGCGCTGGAACGTAAATTCATCGATCTCCCGCAGGAACTCGGTGCGGTCTTTACTCAACCGATAAATGGGCCAATCTTCGACGCGTTCGATGACCCGCGGGTATATTTTGACTTCTTTTTTCAAGATCGCAAAGTTAAAAAGCCGGTTTTTTGCGAAGTAGCCGGCTATAAGTCGGTGGTGACGGGACGGTTGCGTAAGCATTCGGCAATGTAGCCTAAGATTTCTTCTTTACCAGTTCTACGTTCCGAAGAACTGATAAAATAGGCCGGAAGCGTCTCCCAGGTTTCGGATAAGGCGGTCATGAACAGATCGATATTCTTTTGCAGGGTCACGCTGCCCAGTTTATCGGCCTTGGTAAAGACCAGCACAAAAGGAATACCATGCTCACCCAGACCATTAATAAAAGCCAGGTCAATTTTGGAAGGCGGAATATTGGAATCGACGAGTACGAAAGCCGATAACATGGCGGTATGGTTCATTAAATAACCATTGATCATACTGGCCAGTTTCTTTTGTTTATCCTTCGACACCTTGGCATAACCGTAGCCGGGCAGGTCCACCAGGAACCACTTATGGTTGATCAGGAAATAGTTCAGCAACTGGGTTTTGCCGGGCGTGGCCGATACTTTGGCCATGCCTTTGCGGGTCAGCATGTTGATCAGCGACGATTTGCCGACATTAGAACGTCCGATAAAGGCAAACTCCGGTGTTCCTCCCTTCGGGCAGGCGCTTTCCCGGGGATAACTGGCAACAAAATCGACGTGATGTACTTCCATAATGTGGTGGTCAGGCGGGATCTGGAATGGTTCGGGCGCGCAAAAGTACAATTTTGACGCTAAAAATGCCGCTTGAAAGCACAGTGACAACGATTTGATTTTTCGCGCGTTTCTTTGCAGGCGCTACTACGCTCTTTCCGTATTTTTTAGAAAACGATTTTATTCCCCATGCATCCATCTTTCCGGCTGTTTTTATTTTTATTTTTTTGTCTGTTCCTGACAGCCATGCAGGCGCAGGACCCGGTTGTTCCGCCTAGTGATTCCACGTTATTTGCGCCCGACAATCCGGCGCTGTCCGGAGATTCCGTGGGTGTAGAGACTAAAACCGGGTTTTTTCGTGGTTTTTTCCAGGACGGTTACCCCAATCCGCGTAAAGCTGCTTTTATGTCGCTCGCCATTCCGGGCTCCGGTCAGGCCTATAACCGCAGTTGGTGGAAAG
This sequence comes from Saprospirales bacterium, assembly GCA_031425035.1. GTDB lineage: Bacteria > Bacteroidota > Bacteroidia > Chitinophagales > Saprospiraceae > M3007. The sequence goes on from JANPIN010000100.1 coordinate 61,235, forward strand.
TGCCGATCGTATATGCCACGCTGGGCGGACTGGTCTGGTTGGAAATCAGTAATGTGCGCCAGTACCGGGAGTACCGGGATAATTACCGCCTGCTGGCCGACAATGATCCAAGTACCAACCCGACCGACCCGAAATATCAGAATGTGGATAAAACCAACCTTAAGTACGTCCGCGATGTTTACCGTAAATACGTCGATCAAAGTTCGCTGGCGCTGGGCCTCGCTTACCTGCTCACAGCAACCGATGCCTTTGTGGACGCGAATTTGAAAACTTTCGATACCAGTGACGACCTTAGTTTACGTATCCGACCCAGAGCGCAGGCCAGTGGAATTGGCCCGGTTTTCGGACTGGCGTTAGAGGTGCAACTGGGGAAGCCTTCCAAACCAACAAACCATCCAAACCCATGAACGCTTTCGTGGACAGCGATAATGACAGCCTGGAAATTACCCGCCGGCATTTTCTGGAGAGCCTGCGCTTTCCGGCCCTGGTCATTGCGGCATTATGGCTCGTGCATTTGTATCAATATGTATCGGATTTCGATCCGGGGCTATATGGCATTATGTCCCGACGGGTGTGGGGGCTCAGCGGTATTTTAACTGGTCCGCTGGTACACGGCAGTTGGGGTCATTTGATCTCGAACACCTTTCCGATGTTTGTGCTCACCGCCATCACCTTTTATTTCTACAAAAAAGTGGCCATGCCGGCCTTCTGGATGATCTATTTTCTAACCGGGGCATCGGTCTGGCTGCTGGCGCGGCCGGTCTCACATATTGGCGCGAGCGGCGTTGTCTACGGTCTGCTCTCCTTTATTTTCTGGAACGGTATTTTTCGTCGGAGCCTGCGGTCCATTATTCTGGCGGGTCTTGTGATGCTGATTTATAGCGGGATGTTTCTCGGACTGTTACCCGATCAGGAGGGTATTTCCTGGGAAAGCCATTTGTTGGGCAGCATAGCCGGTATTTTCACCGCTTTTTGGTTTAAGAGCGAACTGGAAGATGAGGAACACGATGCACGCCGGCATGCCGTAGTGGATGCCCGGGGCGTGGAAAAACAATATTTTTTAAATCGCGATGCCTTTGAAAAAACCAAAACCCAACGCATAGCCGAGGCCGAAGAAGCACGTCGCCGCCAGGAAGAGGCGCAGCAAAATCCGTTTTTCCCGCCATATTGGAATCAGGATCAGACGTGGTGAGGGAGGGGTTTAGAATGGGTTTAGAACAGGTTTAGAGGGGTTTAGCGCTCATAAACCTCTCTGAATCAGACCATTTATCGTTTAGATAAAACATGCAGACCATACTGTTTAATTACCCGCTGCACCTTCGTCGGCCATTCCGGGTCGGCGGCGTAACCGGGTTCGCTGCGTTTTAAATTAGCCGATACACCCCGGATAAAACAGTCATAGTCGCCGACCGGACAGGTGAGTGCATCGCGGAACCATTTACGACTGCGCAAAAACCGGGCGAAATCATACACTGCTTCCGTGGGCGTAGCATAGGCGCGAAAAGGCGTCATTTTGCCTTCATGCCACATCATAAAAATTTCGCCTTTCCAGCTGGGGCCGGCTTTCATGCCGAAGGGGTTACCCGAATTTTTATATAAATAACTGGTAAAACCGGTCGATTCCAGCGTGGCAATGGCTACAAAGGCGGCTGCCGGCACGCGTTCGGTCTTTTCAACCGCCATCGCTTCGCGCATGAAACGTTCGACAATGGCGACCGGAGCACCAAAACTGTCGCTTACAATTTGAGCGGCCGCTAAAATGCCGGCTTCCCGGTCATGCAGCAGGCTGGTAACGGTACTTGCCATTTGCGAATGGGCTGCCAATGGCAAAAGGACAAAAGAAAGGAGCAGGGATGCTACTTGAAAAAAACGCATATATTGAAAAGTGTTTGTTGCGCGGTTTGTACGCTAAATAGTTGGTTGGTCACTAATTGCCGGTTAAAAAAATACTCACCGCTCCGGTCGACTTTTTACCGTAGAGCAACAACCAGTACTGGCCGGCCGGCAGAGAGTCTACTTGCAAATCAGCTTGTTGGGTGGGCGCCATTTCCCAAACACGTACCGTGCCACCTTCGCTGTTAACCAGCACCACTTTATCAAATTTACCTTCCGCCTGCAGACGGAATTCATTGCGTGCCGGGTTGGGCGTCACAGTAGCCATCAGCAATTTACGCCCTGGCTCCTGCACAGCGGTTATACTCTGACCCTTGCCGATGGTGTACTGGCCAGGCAGGAAATGGTCGGCGCGTAGAAGCCCATACTTGTCCGTTGCGGAAGCCAGTTTGTTTTTAAAATAAGTCGGGAACTCCTGCCAGGGGAATCCGGCGCCCGGACGATAAAGCAGTAAAACGTTCTCCTCGGATGAACCGGTCTGGTTGAATAACTCCCGGTCCAATTGATCCAGCTGGCCACGACCGTCATAGAAAATGGAGAAATTACCGTCAAAACCAGCCGGAAAATCACCTTCTACCGACCAATACCGGTTGGTGATCGCGTAACCATTGGGGTTGCAGCCGGCAGTATCGGGACGGACAAAATGGTGTTCGGCCCGCAGCAAAACGGAATCTGGCAAAACGGTGGCGGTAACAGTAATTTTAGCTGCGCTCAGGTTCTGGGCCGCCGTGGTTTTCAACACGACTTCTTTCTCTGAACGGGCGAGCAGCAGGTGTTGGCGGGTATTGACCCACACGAACTCCGGTACAAATTCGATGGGCAACTCCAGCACCACCACGCTGTTTTCGCCGGATACGATGGCCGTCTGATGAAGCCGTTCGTGCTGGGCATTCACGAAAGTAAATTCCAGCGGTACCTGCTGGTGAAAATGGGGCGCGCCCCGTAGTTTTTGCCGCACATACAGCGTGCAGATCAAAGTCGCCGCCGGGTGCAGGGAAAAGGAATCAATGGAAAAATGCGAAAAACCGGGACTAAATACCCAATCCTCAAAGAAATTCGTCATGTTCTGGCCGGTAGCCGCCGTCAGTTTATCTCGAAATTCAGCAGAACTCCAGTCCTGGAAGTTGGTCTGGCCCAGTGCCGCCTGAATGCCCTGCTGAAACAGCGTGTCGCCCAGATAGCCGCGCAGATTGTGCGCCACGACCGCGCCCTTTTTGTATACATGATCGCCGTAGGTAATGTCATGCGGAATGCCCGACACGGCCCGGTAGCCGCCTTCCGAAACGTGGGCGTTTTGTAAAACATTCAGGAAATTTTCCATCACCGCCGTATTAAAAGCCGTCTTGCCATACACGAATTCCGTAAATAAATGCTCGGAATAGACCGCCCAGCCTTCATTGAGCCACATATCTTCCGGGGTGGTACAGGTAGCCAGATCGCCCCACCAGTGGTGGCTTAATTCATGCGCCCAAAGCGTTTCAAAGTTCAAGCTTCCGTCGATGGCCGAGCGCATTATGGCAATATTGGTAGCATGCTCCATGGCCCCGGAATTGAAAGGCACCAGCGAATACCCGATTTTCGGCCATTTATACGTTCCGTACCAGCTTTGAAAACACTGTACGGCCTGCGGTAAATGCTGGAAAGTCGCCTTCACTTTGTTCGTATCGCCGGCCGCAGCGGCAATTTCCACCGGAATGCCGTCGATGGTCCGTTTCCAGGAAACATATGGGCCCGTCGCATAACAGGCCAGGTAGGAAGGAATGGCTTCGGCCAGGGTCCAGTTGCGCGTGATCTGACCGTTTTGCAGGCTTTCGCTCTGCAAAGTACCGTTGCAGTAAGCGGGCCGGTTGGAAGCGGAGGTAACGTGAAAATCGAAAGAACAGCGTTCCACGAAATTATCAAAGCAGGGGAACCAGGCCCGTCCAAACGAGTGCGGATCAGCAGCAAAACCAACGCCCAGGTTGTAGTTATAAGGGGCCTGATTATAAACGCCGCCCCAGCCACTGGCATCCATGATCGGATTGCCATGATAGTCCATGCTGATGACCGCGGTTTGTCCGGTCGAAACGGGGGTTGGGAACTGAATATACAGCGCCGGACCGCTTTGGCTGAACACCGCCGTCAATCCATTGACTTGAACGGCATCTACGGTCAATCCCTCCAGGTCGAGCCGGATAGCCGGCACATTATCTTTTTTGCCGCTGATGGTCAGATCACAGTGGGCCTGGATCTGCGGCAGATTCAACAGGCTGAGCGTAATACTGGTGTGCAAAATATCCAGGGAATCACTGCGCTGATCGAGGGTCGGCGGCGGGGTAGGGTTGGATAACCGGCTTTCGGCGCACCATTCTTTAGAACGCAACATTTGCTGGGCGGACAGCTGGCTTTGTACCAGGAAGAGAAGCAGGAAGTATATATGGTGCATGTGCGGTCCTTTTACGGTTTATAGGATGGTTTTGCAAGGTTGGACAGGTCTTCTTAAAAAAGCGTCCCTTCGCGTCTGGGGGGCACCGCTCCAATATGTTTATAGGCCTTTTCCGTAGCGATCCGGCCGCGCGGGGTACGCTGCAAATAGCCTTCCATGATCAAAAACGGCTCGTGCACTTCTTCAATCGTGCCGGCTTCTTCGCCCACGGCCGTACCAATAGTGGTCAAACCCACTGGCCCGCCCTTGAATTTATGAATAATGGTGTTCAAAATGCGAATATCCATTTCATCGAGCCCGCTTTCGTCCACATCCAGTGCGGCGAGGCCATAACGGGCAATATCCTGATCGACCGTTCCATTGCCTTTGATCTGGGCAAAATCGCGGATCCGGCGCAGCAGGGCATTGGCGATCCGGGGGGTGCCGCGACTCCGGCGGGCAATTTCATAGGCGCCGTCGTTGGTGATGGGTATTTCCAGGATGGCGGCGGAGCGGTGTAAAATGCCTTCCAGGGTAGCCACGTCGTAGTAGTCCAGGTGGCAATTAATGCCGAAACGCGCCCGCAGTGGCGAGGTCAGCAGACCCATGCGGGTAGTGGCGCCGACCAGCGTAAAAGGATTCAGTGAAATTTGAATACTGCGGGCATTCGGGCCGGAATCGATCATAATATCGATCCGGTAGTCCTCCATAGCGGAGTATAAATATTCTTCGACCACCGTGTTAAGCCGGTGAATTTCATCGATGAAAAGGACGTCGCCAGCATCCAGGTTGGTGAGCAGGCCCGCCAGATCGCCGGGTTTTTCCAGCACCGGGCCGGAGGTCATTTTCAGCGAAGCACCCAGTTCGTTGGCGACAATATGGGAAAGCGTGGTTTTACCCAGACCCGGCGGACCATGTAACAGGACGTGATCCAGGGCGTCGCCGCGTTGCCGGGCCGCCTGGATGAACACCTGGAGGTTGTCCACGATCTTTTGCTGACCGCTGAAGTCGTCCAGGAGTTTGGGGCGAAGGGCTTTTTCAACCAGTTTCTCTTCGCCGACGGGTTCGTTTGCTAATTCTTTTGACAAAAGGAAAGTGGTTGATGCAGGTGGGTGAAGGTTTGCCGGAAATCATCATGGAAACAAATGTTTCTCAGGGCTGCGCATGAAACAAATGTATGAATTTTCGGCAAAAATAAAATATTTTGTTTGAAGTATAACTGAATGCACTTAAATGACATGTCCCTTCCTGAAAAAGCCTGACAGTTTTGGACCGATCTATGATTTTTGTTAACCATTAAACCCAAACGATTACCCACAAAACCGACATCTAGCATCTTGTAACCCCCGAACTTCAGTCGGGGGAATGACTTACCCCTCCACCTCATCTATCTTCTTTACAAAACATCCCATCATTATTTGGCCAGATGTTGATGTTTTGCAAAGAAGATAGATGTGAGGAGGAGATTTTGTTTAACCCCCCGACTGAAGTTCGGGGGTTACAAGATGATAGATGTCTTTTCGATGATCACAATGTTGGTTTTGTGGGTAATCCTTAGCCTCTAAACCCTAACGATTACCCACAAAATCCCCAAAGCGTTAACCGTAGAGCAATTGGAACGCGGATTAAACGGAT
>JANPIN010000101.1:0-2741 GCA_031425035.1 Saprospirales bacterium
AGCAAAAATGATTTTTTGTATAAAGGATATAAAATAGCAGCCTTCCCAGACGCAGTGGACAAACAAACTCCAATGATTGGCTATATGCCTGGACATATGCCTTGGAAATTTGGTGAAAAATTAACCGAATTAGGTGTTGAAATTATGAATAAAAAAGCAGATAAAACTTGTCATAAAGACCGAAATCTAATTACAGGAGCAAGCCCATTGGCTGCTAATGAATTTGGAAAATTAGCTGCAACCGAGTTGTTAAATAAAGCCAGCAGGTAACAAGGGTTTTGCGTCAGGCGGGCTGAAATGCAAAGCTCAACAGCAGTTTTTCAATTGAACTTTAGTAATAATATCAGCTTTTGTGCTTCGATTTCCCGCCCGAACGCAAAGCCCCAAAACGTTGTGTGCCATTATTAACCGACACTTTACTTAACAGAAGCAGACAAACAATTACTTATTGACCTTGATTACGGCAAAGTAACATTTGACGATTTTTTAAAACAGTTTTCGGTTGACCTAAAATCTGACAACATCGGCCAAAAACATCTCCCGGAAATTTTTTTGCGTTTCACCTACCTACCATTCCAAACCATACAAACCTGACTATAATTTGATAAATTTTCGCACAATGCCAGGTCCCGCTTCGGGCATTACTGCCAGGTAATAGAGCCCGGAGGGATAACCGGCCAAGGAGAGGCGTTGCACATCCCCCTCCGGACCGGATAGCTGCCGGGTCAGCGAACGGCCGCGAAGATCATAGAGGAAAACTTGGGTCGGCCCAGGGGTCTTACCGGTAGTTATGCGAAACCTTAGCTCCTCTCCCACCACCGGGTTCTGGAGGATTTCCAGCTTGGGTTCGGCGCGCGGAGCCTGGACAATACCGGACGTGCTACTACACTGGACAAGGGCGGCAAACCCATTCTCAGCCGCCAGTACGTCCAGCAGCGGTGTTAAGTAAGCCGGGTTTTGCAGCAAATAAGTATGCAGCCAGGGCAGCAGCACAGCATTGACCAGTTCCTGCTGGGCAGCGGCGGCGAGCGGTGGATTGGCGCATCCCGAGAACACTTCCCCCAGGTTACAGTTGGTGTTGGCATTGGCGAACTGGCAGTGGCTCGCACCGTCGATATTCACGTATATTTTGCAGGCTGTTGAATCCAGCGCTTCGAAGATCAACTGTGCCTGTTGGGCCGGCGGCGCTATACAGTCGTTGGTCCCGGCAAAAGTCAGGGAAGGCACCGACACGGCAGGGGCGACGGCAATGGCACTGGGATTGGTGTTGGCCGGGGCAAAAGTAGCCACACATTTGATCAGTGCGGGGTTATACTGGTAGGCCAGCACCGTGCAGCCGCCGCCCATGGAATGGCCCATGACGCAGTACCGGGACTGTATGTGTCCAAAAAACGGAGACGTCGGCTCTAGTTTCTCGGTTTCCATGGCGGTGCAGATAAAGGCCAGATCGCGGGCAAAATCGCTGTGACTGGGGGAAAAAGAGCCTTCCGTACGCGGGAAACACAGGATGAAACCCTGCGGGACCAGGCTTTCCCAGAAATTCTGGTAAGCTGACCAGACCATCACAAAACCATGTCCGAAGGAAATGACCGGAAATTCACCGGCCGCCAGGGGGAGGTTATCGCCGGATTGGTCAGCCGGATAGTAAATGTCGGTCAATACCGGCCGGTTGTTGCGTGCCGGATCCAGGAAGGTGCGGCTGGTATGGCCGATCTGGAACTGCGCGGAGAGGGTAGTGGTGATGGTGACGGCAAAAGCAAAAAGGAAAAGACGGTGCATGGTAAGTTGGTTTAATCAGCAATTGATTACAATGGCGTTTGACTGGTTTAATCAGGTTTGAATATTGGGTTGTCAGACATTTACAAGCGTACTTTGTTCAAAATAAATTTACGCTGCCTGTATATTCGCTTAAATCTCCGGCAAACCCCCTCCACCCAACCAACGCTTATTAATTTTTCAAACCCGTGCTCTTCCATGTCCACCAACTACGACGCCATTGCCCAAGAATATAAAGCTTCCAAAATGCTGCCCTGGCGCCAGCACCTGGAAGCGTACACCTTTTTTAATTTAACGGGTGATATATCCGGCCTGCACGTATTGGATTTAGCCTGTGGGGAGGGATTTTATACCCGCCAGTTCAAACTCCGGGGAGCGGCCGGGGTGACCGGGGTAGATATTTCGGCGGGTATGATCCAGCTGGCCCGGGAAGAAGAGGCCAGCCATCCCCTGGGCCTGGTGTATCACGTGGGGGATGTGCTGGAACTGGCCCTTGAGGAACAATTCGACCTCATTTGCGCCGCCTATTTGCTGAATTACGCGAGCAATCCTGAACAACTCCAAGAAATGGCCGAGGTCATCGCCCGGCATTTAAAACCCGGCGGGCGTTTCGTGACGATCAACAGCAACCCGGATTTCCAGTGTGCCGTCGAGTCGATGTTCCCCTACGGTTTTACGCGGCAGAACGAGGGATACTGGGAAGGTGCGGCGGTCACCTACCGGTTTTATCAGCCGGATGACTCCCATGTGGCCGTTACCAACTATCATTTGGATAAATCGACCCACGAACAAGCCTTTGCCCAGGCGGGTTTGCAGGATATTCGCTGGCATGCCATGGAACTCAGCCCGGAAGGCGAGTCGCAATTCGGGGCGGACTACTGGCAGGAGATATTGAAATGCCAGCCGGTGGTGGGGTTTTCGTGTCGGAAAGGGTAGTGGGTGGACGACGGTTTAAGTGGTCGGAC
>JANPIN010000102.1:0-3543 GCA_031425035.1 Saprospirales bacterium
ATTGGGATATTGGGATATTGGGATATTGGGATATTGGGATATTGGGATATTGGGATATTGGGATATTGGGATATTGGGATATTGGGATATTGGGATATTAAAATATTGAGATACTGGCGGCAATTTCCAATGATTTGGAAATTGCCGTTTTTTCATCCTGTAAGTATTTGCGGCGCTACAGTAGCCCCTGGCCTGATGTGCGGGTTGCTCTAGCAAATTGCTTTTACTTTCAAAACACTGAAAATGCCGGGTTGGACAGGGAGTGCCCTGGCCGCCGCCATCGTAGGAGCGGTATGCTTTAGGGTGGCATACTGGTCCCTGGCGGGGATAAGGGAATCGTTCGGAAAGGATCTGGACTATTTGGGAGAGTTGGGGACCCATCTTTCTCAACTTACCTCCTTTTCGGATGTTTTACTTGGTTCAAAACCATACTTTTGTAAGAAATAGAAGTTGGTTAAGTTTACCAAGCTGGCTGGGTTGGCCAAGTTTCTCCAACCCAGCCAACCAAGCAAACCTTTTTTCATTTCATGCCCACCATACCTCCTCCCGCCATCCAACGCAACGAACAGGATATCATTTACCAGGTGCTTAATATTTTCTCGGTCCACCTGGAAAAAGGCGGCCTGCGCAAGACACCGGAGCGCTTTGCCATTCTCGAAGAGATCTATCGCCGCAGCGACCACTTCGACGCCGAGGCCTTGTATATTCATATGAAAAATCGCAACTACCGCGTCAGTCGCGCCACGGTGTACAACACCCTGGAGCTGCTGACCAGCTGCGATCTGGTCAAAAAACATCAGTTCGGAAAAAACCTGGCCCAGTACGAAAAATCGTACGGCTACAAGCAGCATGATCACGTCATCTGCGCCAACTGCGGCAAGGTGGTGGAATTCTGCGATCCCCGCGTCCAGCAAATCAAGGACATGGTCGGCGAACTGCTCAATTTCTCCATCACCCACCACTCCCTGAATCTCTACGGCATCTGCGGCACCTGCCAGAAAGAGATCGAGTTCGGGATCATGCGCAAACAGCCCAAACCGGAAGAAGACGAGCCCGGCTGGGGGGAGTAACCGCCAGTATAGCGCCCAGTGTAGCGCCCATCCCCGATGGGCGACACGCCGGTGTTTCATGCCTTGGCATCGTCGCCCATCAGGGATGGGCGGTACGCGGGCGCCTACTCCACTACTGAAACCTTCAGCATATTGGTCCTTAATTTCCGGTGCAACGGCATGGAGCCGGTGTTGATGACAATATCGCCGGGCGCCACGTAATCGGTGTTGCGCAGGATGTCGTTACAATCCTGGATCGTTTCGTCCGTGGTAGTAAATTTATTGTAATAGAAGCATTGAACACCCCATAACAGATTCATGGTGTTGAGGTTATGAATCTGATCGCTGAAAATATAGATCTGGGCCTTCGGGCGGTAGCTGCTCACTTTGAAGGCGGTGTAGCCGGAAGTGGTCATGCCCACAATGCCGCGGGCGCCGAGTTCCTCCGCCACGCGGCAGGCATTGAAGCAGACCACGTCGGACTGAAAGGTGCGCGATTTTTCCACCGGCCGGGGGCGTTTGCTGTCGATCTGCGGCCAATAGTGACGTTCGGCTTCAGCGATGATACGGGTCATGGCCTGGACCACCAGCGGCGGGTGGTGGCCGACCGAGGTTTCCGCGCTGAGCATCAGGGCATCGGCGCCGTCGAGCACGGCGTTGGCCACGTCGGTGATCTCGGCGCGGGTCGGCGAGGGGCTGGTGATCATCGAATCCATCATCTGGGTAGCGACGATCACCGGGCGCGCCCATTGCATACACAGCAGAATGATCTCTTTTTGGGTGATGGGCAGGCGCTCGATGGGCATTTCCACCCCAAGGTCACCGCGGGCGATCATGATGCCGTTGGCGGCCTTGATGATTTCGCGCATGTTTTTCACCGCCTCCGGCTTCTCGATCTTGGCCATCACCTTGGCCGGGTGTTTGGCTTCGTCCAGCCGGCGCTTCAGATCGTAGATTTCCTCGGGTTTACGCACGAACGACAGGGCGATCCAGTTGACCGGCTGGGTCAGGATGAAATCGAGGTCCGCCAGATCCTTTTCGGTGAGCGGCGGCAGGCTGACGTTGGTATCGGGCAGATTGACGCCTTTATTGCTGCTCAGGATGCCGCCGTGCAGACAGCGCAGGCGGACGGTGTCTTTTTTGTTGGTTTCAATAACCTCGAACACCAGCTTGCCGTCGTCCATAAGGATCCGTTCGCCGGGGTCGCAGTCTTCGGCGAAGTTTTCATACGACATATAAATCTTCTCGCGGGTGCCGATCACGTTTTCATTGACCAGGGTGATCACGTCGCCGGGTTCGAGCGGAAGAGCATTGTCCTGAATTTTTCCGACCCGAAGTTTCGGCCCCTGCAAGTCGGCCAGGATGCTGATGTGGGTATTGAACTGCTCGTTGATAGCCTGGATAGACTGGATCACCTCGAGGTGGTCGGCATGGGTCCCGTGGCTGAAGTTCAGTCGGAACACGTCGACGCCGGTCCGGACGAGCTCGAGCAGTTTGTCATAAGAATTACAGGCAGGCCCAACGGTGGCCACGATTTTGGTATTTTGCTTGCCGTCTTTGCGCATGGAAGGTACATTTTTAACCCTTGACGGGCTTGTTTCGGCGTACATCATAACCTGGGTACTGTTTTAGTGTAAAAAATACAATAAGAGTTGCACTACAAAAGTATTCAACTCTGCACGGTTTTACAAAAAACCGGCCGATTCTTTTCACTTCAGGTTGGTTGTACGATGGCCCTGAGTAGAAAAACTTAATGCCTCGGGGTATATTTTTAGCAGTTTTAAACGAAAAACCCAAAAAAACCCCGCAAATTGGCGGGAAATGTAGGGGAAAATTTCCGCGATAAAAATTTTTTTAAAAGAGTCGATCGCCGTTTATTTGCCCCTCGAAAAATGCATTTTTTTCACTTAAAGATCAAAAACAACATGGCAACTGTAGCCGAACGCGTTAAAAAAATTATTGTTGACAAGCTGGGCGTAGATGAAACCGAGGTTGCGCCCGAAGCCAACTTTATTCAGGACCTGGGCGCCGATTCGCTCGACACCGTCGAATTGATCATGGAATTCGAAAAAGAGTTCGACGTTTCGATCCCGGACGAGCAGGCTGAAAAAATCACGACTGTCGGCCAGGCCGTGGAATATCTCGAAGCCCAAACCAACGCCTAAATTAAAGGCCGTTACTTCGGCGGCAGCATACCGTATCGGTTAAAGGTTCAAAGCGAGGGTCGCTTTGAACCTTTCGCCTTTTTGCATAACCCAGCCGGTCCGACAATTTGCCCTGCACTGATGAGATTGCAAACGAAGCAACGTACCTTTGGAATTCCAAAATTCTACCAATTTTGATCGTATGAAACGAGTTGTCGTCACCGGTATCGGGGCTATTACGCCCATTGGCACTACCATCCCCACCTATCTTCAGGGGCTGCAAAATGGGCTGAGCGGAGCCGGCATGATCTCGCTGTTCGATGCTTCGCTGTTCAAAACCCGCTTTGCCT
>JANPIN010000103.1:0-153554 GCA_031425035.1 Saprospirales bacterium
TTTTCGCAGGATGGATCTAATAAACAGAGCCATCCTGCGAAAAATGCGGGATGGCTCTGCTGCATATTGCCGAACCTACTGAACCGTCAACGTCAGTGTCAGCGTATTGGTCAGGCCGTCAGCGCTCCACTTGCCACCGGCCAATAATTACCATTTTGCCTTTTACCACCACTGAACAATTTATTCCGGGCGCCAGGCAGTCTTTAGAGGTTTTTTATAAAATGGTAACCACGTTTTATAAAACCGGCCCGTTCGTAAAAGGCGTGGGCTTTTTCATTTTCCAGGTAAGCGTCCAGTAACATGCTCGTACAACCTTCCTGACGGGCCAGGTCAGTGATGAAATCGGTGAGCAGCTGACCAATACCCCGGGAACGGTGAGCGGCGGCAACCACCACATTGTCCATTTCCAGGTACTTGCCGCAGTAAATCTTGGCCGCCACCCAAATGCCCGATAAACCCAGACATTCCTCTCCGTCGTAGACCGCCACCATGCGATAGCCGTATGGTAACATCTTTTCCAGAACGTCCTGATAGTAGTCCACTGTGACCTGATTATTCAGTTGGTGAATCAGTGGAAACAAAGGCGTCATATCACTTTTTCGGGTTAAAATGCGAATCTGGTATAGGTTGGGCATAAATTGTGTGCTAGAAGGTTAACCCTTAAAAATCCGCCAGCGTTCCCGCTGCCCAACGTAGTCCGGCTTCCGCTTTGCGGTATTCGCTGACTAACTTGAGGTATTTGATCTGGGCATCCAGCCAGCGTTGTTCGCGGGCATTGATGAGAAAAATGGAGCTTTCTCCCTGATTAAATTTTTCGATCTCCGCATCGAGCAGCAGCCGGTAATTGGCCGTAAAATCGCGGTATAGCGGTAGTTGCTGACCAAAATTACGCAGTTCATTGGCGTACTGACGCACTTTGGATTCCACATCGCGGCGTTTTTGCAGGAGCGCCTGATCCGTTTGTGCAATTTTAATCGCCGTCACCTGCCAGTCGCCGCGGGCTTTCCGGTTTAATAAAGGATAACTGAAGTTGAGACCCCACTTAATATCATTGGCCAGCAGGCCGGGCCCTTCACTGGTCATGGTCGGAAAAAAGTTCCAGCTGTCGCCCAGCAGGTTATAATTCACATCGAACTGGGGTTTTCGTTTTTCATTTTTCAGCCGGCGCTCTACGTTCAGGCTGCGCAGTTTCAGGTCATACAGGCGCAGTTCCGGATGTTGGCGGCTGGCCTGTTCCACCAGTTCCTCGACGGCGAGTGCCGGTATATCCGTGGCGCTCGTGCTGGTTAGCAGCGGCGCAGCAGACGCCAGGACGGGGGCAGTTGCCTGCTGGTCGGATGACCATAAGTAGGTCTGCAGGCTGATCAGTGCATTTTGCACATCGAGTTGAGCGAAGTTCAGGTCCAGTAAGCGCGTTTGCACCTGTAAAAGCGATTCCGTCGTATCGATGGCGGGTTTGTCGCCCTGGCGCACGCTTTCGCGTAAACCATCGAGGCGAACCCGGGCCTGCACCAGGGCGGAACTGTAAATTTGAACCTGATTGTCGGCCGCTACCCAGGTCCAGTAGGCTTTAGCGGCGGCCAGCAGTAAATCGTTCAGGGCGGCACTCCGTTCCGCGTCGCCTTGCAGGAGCCCGATCTGTCCTTGTTGCAGCGCACTCCGCCGTTCGTCGAAGAGCAAACCCTGGCCCAGCGCCCATTGCAGACCCAGGACGGCCTGGCCCGACTTCGGAATTTTCCGTTCGGGATTGAGATACTCGCCACTCGCCCAGTTATAAGCGCCTTTTATTTCCAGTCCGGCCCAGGTTGCCCATTTAACGCCAGCTTCGGTATACTGGTAGTAGTTTTTACTGCTGAATTCCTTGGCCGTCACGTCGGTGTAAGCCTTTGGATCAAAACCGCCGCGGGCCCGCAAAAGGGCGGCGGCGGCCAGATCGCGTTCGAGGTCCGCCTGCCGCGCCAGGGGGTGGTTGGCGAGTACCTGCTGGCGAAAAGCCGGCCAGTCCAGCACAGGCGGGGTAGGGGACTGCTGCGCAAAAATCGAGGGCGCCAGCCAGCCACCGCATATCATCAGAAACAACAGGTTGCGCATTTTCATCATTTTCATATTCTTCCCGTCCACCTTATTTCTCTTTTTTATACTCGCCGACTTTCTGCGCCTGCCCGTTGACTTCCTGGTATAAATCGGGCGGAAAACCGTTGAGGATCCGCCAGAGTTCGTACCAGAGCGGTACATTGTGCAGCAGCGCAATGCCCTTTGCACCTCCGCCTGGCTGGAGGGCGGTGGGCCAGGGGGCCTCCTTTGGATCCGGCGACACCAGCACGCGAAACTTGCCATTCGCGCTGATATTGCGGTCCATCGCCACGATTTGTCCGCTGAAAGAACCGAGTGATACGCCCGGCCAACCACTGAAAAAGAAGGCTGGCCAGCCATCGAACAGGAAACGAACGGAGTTGCCAACCTGTAGTAGCGGCAGATCCAGGGGGCGGACATACATTTCCACCGCCAATTGATAATCAGCCGGTTGGATGCTGACCAGCGGATCGCCTTCTTTAATAATTTCTCCCAGGCCGGGCTTCATGGCCTGCACGATGTAGCAGTCCTGCGGTGCGGTGATGTAGTAAAAACTGGCCCGGCGAGCATAGTTTTCCCGTTCGATCTGTAATTTGCTGACCGATCCTTTGGCTTCATACTGGTCGGAAAGCGTGCTAAAGCGATCACTTTGCGTCTTGGCTATTTTATTGGCGAACTCATTTTTCGCCAGCACCAGATCCGTTTCATACAACGACAGATCATTACGGGAGCTGAGGAATTTGTTCTCCGAACTGACCAGTTTCGCCCTGGTTTCCTGAATTTTCAAACGCTTTTCTTCCAGTTCGCTCAGCGATTTCAACCCTTTGTCATACAGCGCCTGGGTACCGCTGAGTTGACGTTCGGCCACGGTCATATCCAGTTTCACCCGCTCGAAATCGATGCTGTCGCTCTGCATTTTGAGGCGGGTCTGCCGGATTTTCGTTCGGGTTTGCTGGATTTTATTGTCCAGTTCGCGCTGCATGGCGGCCATTTGGTTGTCCAGCGCCGTTACCTTTCCGGTATAAGAAGTGATAGAACCTTGTTTTGCCTGTACCTGGTTGCCCATACGATCCACCAGCTGGGGATCGAAATAATCAGATTTTACTTCAGACAAATACGCGATGGTATCGCCTTTTTGTACTGCCTGCCCTTCCGTGACGTACCAGTGTTCGATGCGCCCGGAAATGGTGGCATGGATCGTCTGGGGTCGTTGTTCCGGGCGCAGGGTCGTTACTTTACCATTGGCCCGCACGTTTTGGGTCCAGGGGAGGAACAGAAAAATCACAAAAATTACCAGCAACAGCAGCAGCAGGTTACGGACCGAGAGATGCCAGCGCGACAGGCGGTTTTGCTGCGGAGACAGCAGGTTTCGCACTTCGTCGGAGAGATGTATTTTATTGTCGGATATATTGAGCATATTCTCAGGCGGGTTCGTCGTTCCAGGTATTGTTTTCAAAATTAGTGCGGAAAATGCGCTCGTAATGCCGCGTTTTTTGCAACTCGTCAAAGGTACCACTAAAGGCTACACCACCGTCCTGCATCACCACGACGCGATCGCACATGGAGGCCAGGAGGGGATCTTCGGTGACGCTGACCAGGGTCCAGGGCTGACTGCGGTCGGTGAGGTAACGGGCAATGCGCAGCCGGTCGCGGAAGTTCAGGTTGCCCAGGGGTTCTTCCAGGGCCAGCAGGCGGGGTGCGCAGGCCACGGCCCGGGCGATCAGGATTTTGGTGATCACCGAGCGGGGTATGTTTTTGCCTCCCGGCTGTAGTGGCATTTCCAGCCCCTGCGATTCGTGGCGCATAAAATCGCCCAGACCCACCGCATCTATGATCTGTAACACATTGGGCAGGGTGGCTTCATCGCGACCCACCATGATGTTTTCCCGCAGGCTGCCGCGAAAAATATCTTCCTGCGAGGATAAATCGCCAATATGGTGCCGCATACTTTCCAGATGCAGGCTGGGTTTGGGTAAACCATTAAAAAGCAGCGTGCCGGTGAAGTTGAGTTTTAATAAAGAAATCAGTTGCATCAGGGTGCTTTTGCCGGAGCGGTTGTAGCCGGCAATGGCCACCCGTTCGCCCGCCAGAATGCTCAAATTCAAATGCTTCAACACCGGCGACTCACTATCTTCATACTGATACGACAAATCGCGCAGTTCCACGGCAAGGGGACCGGTCGGACAGAATTCTTCTACCCGGATCCCACCCGAACGCTCCAGGGGCAGATCGGCAAACTGACCGATTTTCTCCGTGGCCGTCAGTACATCATAGCCGGTCTCATGCAAAAGGATTAGCTTTTCAACCGATTCGATCACGTAAAACACCAGGATTTCTGCGGCCACAAACTGACCGATGTTGAGCTGGTTTTCTACAACGAGTAGACTGCCCAGGATCAAAAAACCACCCAGTACGAGGACGCGAAAGACAACACTGCCCACAAACTGCGACACCAGAATACGCCAGTGTTTGGACCTGGCCTGCAAATAGTGCACAGTAAGTTCATCGGCTTGCTGCAGCGGTAGCCGGTTTGCGCCGGCCAGTTTGAACGTCGCCGAAACCCGACCCACTTCCTCCAGCCAGTACGCCAACTGGTATTTATATTTTGATTCTTTCAGACTGGTAGCCACCCCCTGTGGCGCTGTCCAATAAAAATAAATGGCCAGCAGGCCGAGCAGCAGCACCGACGAGGTGACGAAAGTGGGGTGATAAAGGGAAAGTAAAATTAAACTCAGCACGATCTGGAGAATGGCCGTACTGCCGTCGATCAACAGTTTCGGCAGGCCTTTTTGCAAGGTCAGCGTGTCAAAAAAACGGTTAACCAGTTCCGGAATATGTTCGCGGCGTAAAAGTTCCAGGTGCAGGCGTGGTAATCGGGTGGCGAACTCGATAGCGGCATCCGTAAATAAATGGCACTGCATGTACTCCATAATGGAGAGCTGCATCAGCCGTAAAATGCCAACCAGGAGGGCCCCAACAAGGACAAAGAGGGTGAGCACCCCCCAGGAAGCGTTTATGCCGCCGCCGGCGATCTGACCGATAATAGCCTGAATTCCCAGTGGCAGTGATAAATTTATAAGACCCACCACCATCGCATACAACAAAATATATCGAATTTCCCGACGGTATTGGCCCAGCAGACGGACCAGGCGCTGCACAGGTGTCAGTGTAGTTAAATTGTTTTCCGGCATGAAAAATAAAAATTGTCTGGTTAAGTGAACAGCCTATGCAGACTGCAGGATTATAAAGTAATGGCATAAGCGATTTTTGCAGCCATTGTTCGGAAGAAGTGGGAAAAAGTCGAATGCTGGCTAATAACGGCGAATTTGCCGCTCCTGGCACAAACCCTTTTCGATGCCCTGCCGGTGCCAGGCCTGGTGTAATATTGCACCAAGTCTGCAGGATACCGCGTTTAGTGAGCCCTTACATTTTAATTTTTATACACTACGGAATGTGCTACCCTGGGCTGCCATGCCGGTGCTTTTCCCGCCGGGAACCTCAACCTGGAAGCAGGGCAGGCGTATGCGGAACTGCTGCATCCGGGCAGTGGCTACATCAACACCTTGAAGCCGACCTTCAGCGTACTATACGCCCAGATGATTTCGGCGTCCACCCCCATGCCACCCACCGGAAAGCTGGACGGCTGTACGATCAGGCTGGTTTTGCAGTGGATAGAGCAGGGGGCGAAGGATAATTAGCATGCATATACCTTCTTTAAAAAGGCTTAATTACGGACAAAAACCTATGAAACAACTTCCGGTTCTTTTACTTTTTCTCCTGTTGCTCGCCACCGCCTGTAATAAAAACAAATGTATTCATGGTACGGTTACGGATAGCAAAACAGGGCTTCCGATCGTGGGCGCCAGGGTCGAATTAACCTATGAATTTTCTGTGCGGGCAAATTACAGGACGAGGTTTGAAAGTGAAGAAACCAACGATGCTGGGGAGTTTTCTCATGAGACCGAAGAAAAAAACAGTGAAGGCATCCGAGTGAGCGGAGTCTTTAAGGCCGGCTACTCACCGGTTATAGCCTTCGAAGGGAAAGATCATAAGGGCTGCAATGAGGTTGCAATTAAATTAACGCCCCTAGATGGTACTTTAAAACTGGTGGTTTCGAACGAAACGGGTAGTGTTGATTCTGTATTTGCCAGGGTTTTGAATAAATATGAATATGATGCGCATAACTTTTACCTGGGCAGTTCGCCTACAAGGCCTTTTCCACTCGTACTTGCACCCGATGAGGTATTTAAACAGTCATTTGGGACTATCGTGAATGACTCCTCCTATGTTATGTGGAAATTTACCAAAGACGGCCCCTGGCTGCACACTGATTCGTTTTTGGTAAAAAATGCAGATACTTTGTTATTCAACATTGACTACTGAGCCTTCCGTACCAATTGCCCGATTCACCGTTTAAGCGCGTTTGAGGTTGACAGGCAAAGGGGTTTTTGAAATATCTTCGCCCCCCGTATGAAAAACTATTTGAGTCAGACCATCGTGCTGCTCCTGCTTTTCCTGCTCCTGCTCGTTGGCTTATCCTTTGTGCCGGAAGA
Organism: Saprospirales bacterium; assembly: GCA_031425035.1. Taxonomy (GTDB): domain Bacteria; phylum Bacteroidota; class Bacteroidia; order Chitinophagales; family Saprospiraceae; genus M3007. The sequence continues at coordinate 6,627 of JANPIN010000103.1, forward strand.
TTTTACCGTAGCCGGTTTCCCGCTGCGCCGCATGGATATTTTCGCCGATGCCCGCCGGCCGGCCGGCCATCCAGATACCACCGATGTGGAAATACTCCCGGATTCCTCGGCTTATTTTCCACCCGATTCGCTGTCGACTATCGATACTGTGGCCCGGGATTCCCTGGCCAGTCTGCCGCCAACGCCCCTGCCGCCGGTGGATACGGCCTATTTCGGCAACACAATCGAGGATTATACCTTCGATCGCGACGATCTGTCCCGTTTTTATGCCGCCGTGGATTCCATTCGCGACGGCCGCACCGTGCGCATTGCCTGGTACGGCGATTCTTTCGTGGAAGGCGATATTCTCATTGGCGATCTGCGCGATTCGTTACAATCGTTGTGGGGCGGCAATGGCGTCGGTTTTGTGCCGATTACCTCTGAAGTGGCGCAGTTCAAACGTACGCTGGTGCATCGGTTCGAGAACTGGACCACATTTTCCATTATTAAGAAAAACCCGGCCAACCCGCCGCTGGGCATAAATGGGTTCGCTTACCAGCCCCGGGGCGTTGGTTTTGTCCACTATGAAGGGGCTAAATATTTTCGTCATACGCAGTCCTGGAGCCAGGTGCGGCTGTTTTATGCGGCCGATCAGGACCACGCTTTTGTCTGGCAAAACAAGGACAATCCACCCCGCGAGGACGTGTTGCCCGGTCACCCGGGACGGATCAGTGTCTGGAAATGGGGCCTGCCGCAATCCGATATCCGCGCTTTTGCCATGCGGTTTCCGGAAAATAACGGCTTGCTGGTCTACGGCGCATCGCTCGAAAGCGGGCCAGGGATTTACATTGATAATTTTTCGGTTCGCGGCAACAGCGGCGGTCCCCTGCACCTGATTCATCCGCCCGTCGTCCGGCAGTTTGATGCCTACCAGCACTACGATCTGGTCATTATTCAGGTGGGTTTGAACGCCGTGACCAATACGACCACCAACGTGAAATGGTACCAGGCGGAACTGGATCGGGTTTTCGATCACCTGCGGGCCTGTTTCCCAGGTCGTCCGATCCTCGTGATCAGCGTCGGCGACCGGGCAGATAAAGTGAATGGGGAGCTTGCTACCATGCGCGGCGTACCGGCTATTGTGGCCATGCAGCGGAACATGGCGCGCAAGCATGGCTTCTTATTTTACGACTTATTTCATGGTATGGGCGGATATGGCTCCATCATCGGTTTAGCCAACCACAAACCCATGCTGGCCAATAAGGATTATACCCACCTCACCCATGATGGCGGCCGGGTAGTGGGTCGTATGTTTGTCCGGCTTTTCATGGCCGAACAGACCAAGTGGCGAACGCAGAAACTCCAGGGAAATATACGTTGAACCAATTTTAACCCAGTCCAGTATGCGCTTTTCGACTCTGTCGTGCCCCTCCCGAAACACCCGCTTACGTGTCACCGTCTGCTCGGCATTTGTCCTCCTTTTCTTTGGGCAATGTCAGTCGCAGTTTCGTCCGCCGCAGGTAGATATTACCGAGCAGGATACGGTCGGTTACGGGTTCATCCAGCAGGAGAATAACCAGATCGAGAACAGCCAGTATCTCCAGCCCTTACTCCAGAAACTATACCTGCAACGCACGGAAGGTGGTCAAAAGATCAGCATCGTGCACGTGGGAGACTCCCATATTCTGGGCAGTTTTCTGACCCGCGAAGTTCGGGAGCGCCTGCAACGCGCTTTCGGCGATGCCGGGCGCGGCATGATCTTTCCCTATAAACTGGCCGGCTCCAATGGACCGCGCGATTACCTCGTCGAAAGCCTCAATGGCCGCTGGTCAGGCAGTAACTGCCAGAAAGACCTCCGTCCGCAAACCAATTACGGGCTGTCCGGCTTTACCCTGGAAACGAACAGTGGTACTGCCGCCCTGACTTTCCGCCTGCGCGACACGACTACCTCCGAAACCCACCAGTTTACCAAAGTCACGGTGTTTCAGAAACGTACCGCCCTGCAGTACAACCTCTCCGTGCGCGATGACGTCAGTAATCAACAGGCGAAACTGCTCGTCGACGGCGACTATGCGCAATCGTTTTATTTTGACCGGCCAGTCAGCCAGGTCACCATTATGACCAATAAAGCGACCAGCCAGCAGAAGGTACTTACGCTGGATGGCGTTTCGCTGGAAAATGAGCTTTCCGGGGTGGTGTATCATTCCATCGGCGTGAACGGCGCCAAGTATATGGACTATGCCCGCGCTAAATACTTTGGCCAGCAGGTCGGGGAATTAAAGCCCGACCTGGTCATCGTGTCCATGGGTACCAATGAGGCGCAGGGGCATACCGATCCGGCTTACCTGTACCGGGCCATAGAGATGATGGTCAATGCCGTGCTGGAACATTCGCCCGGCTCCTTCATCCTGCTGACCACACCGGCGGATTCCTATTTACGGGGTAAAGGTTTTAATCCTAATCTGGCGGACGTATCGGAGGTTATACGCCAGTTTGCCCAGGATAAAGGCTTCGCCTTGTGGGACTTATATAAATTTTCAGGCGGGCTGAAATCGGCGGCGGACTGGAAATCGAAAGGCTTGATGTCCTCCGATTCTGTGCATTATTCGAAAGCCGGTTATGCCGTACAGGGGAAATTACTGTACCAATCTCTGGTGAAAGCCTACAATGGCTACGTATTGAATAAGCCTTAATTATAAAAGCAAGCCCGACGGATAGGTCCGCCGGGCTGCCATATACTACTGCTAAAAGTTATCGGTTGATGGAAAAGGTTATGGGGGTCGGCCCAAACCTTAATTTTCCTGCTCTCCGTTTGATTTTTCCCGCTCCGTAGAATTGGGCATCACCGATTTGGTTTTGCTGCCTGGCAGGGGGGATGCCTGGACCCGGCTGGGTTCCGGTTGACGGACATCGCTGGAATTAACTGCTGGTTCGGGTTTGTTTTTGGACACTGCCGGCCGCGTTTTGCTTGCCGGGGTCGTGACTGGCTTTTCTGAAGCAGTGGCTGCCGGATTTACTTCCTGGGCAGGCGTAGCGACCGGTGGAGAAATGACGGGTGCTTCGGCCGGCGCTGGTGCGGATTGCATTTTCTCGTACACATAGTACATTCCGACTCCCAGCCCCAGGACCAGTACGGCCATAAAGGCCCAGGTTTGCAGGGCCCAGCCGGAGGTCGGCGGTTTTATTTCGGTCTGCACCCGTTGCCACACGCGCGGTGATGGCGTATCCCAGCCGGAGGCGGTGGGCTTGTCGGGCAGACCCTGAAAAGTTTTGCGGAACAGTTCGTCCAGTGGTTCAATTTCTTCTTTGCCAGTCATAGGTATGATTTTCAGTCTTTGGAGGGATTTTATGAAATGAAAGACTTGTCAAGAATACGCTTCAGGTATTCCCGGGCTTTAAACAGTTGGCTTTTACTGGTACCGATCGTAGTACCCATTTTTTCGGCAATTTCTTCATGGGTGAATCCGTCGATGGCATATAGATTAAATACTGCCCGGTAACCCGGTGGTAATTGGTGAATGTACGTCAACAAGGTTTCCGCGTCCATATTGGAAGAAAAATTTTCTTCCATGCGTAGTTTACCTTCATATAGTCCAATATCCTGGACATCGTGGAGGTTATTTTGCTGTTTGCGTAAATGACTTAAGGCCGTATTAATCATAATTCGTCTCATCCATCCGCCCAGCGGACCGGTTCCTCTAAACTGCTGGAGGTCGCGATACACCCGGATAAAGCCATCCTGTAACATGTCCTCCGCTTCCGCCCGGTCACGTGCAAAACGTAGCATTACCCGGAACATCTGCACACTGTACTGTTGGTACAGCGCCGCCTGATGGGTCGGGCTTCCCCGTAACACACCATCCACCAATTCTTGGTCGCTATACTGTTGCATGATATTGATTACTTTACCTTAGGTGATCAAGTTGGAAAAAAGGTTGCCTGAAGATTTAAAAAAATATTTTTTGAGGTGTTCAAAACCAGTTTGCGTTGACTATTCGTCCCAAAGTTCGATTTTCAACCGGGCCCGAAACCAGCCGTCTTCTTTTTCCGTAATAAGTTCATGCCGTTGCGGATAGACCAGATCGAGCTGGCGCTGCACGTTTTTCAGGCCAATACCGCCACTGAGGGTAGAAGGTTCCATGACGTTTTCCGCCGTATTCTCCACTTTGAACACCAGCGTGGAGCCTTCCAGGGTCAGGTCTATATGGATTTCAGCCTCCCCGGTGGTACTGTTGGCGCCGTGTTTGAAACTGTTTTCCACAAACGGCAGAAGCAGTAAGGGCGCAATAGCCGTGTGCGGATCATCCAGCCGTTCTGTGTAATGCACGGTGAGCCGGTCGTTATATCGTAGTTTCTCCAGTTCCATATAGTCCTGAATGATCCTGGCTTCATCGGCAACCGAAATGCGCGGCGCCCGGCAGTCATACAGTACAAAACGCATAATTTTGGAAAGCATCATAATGGCATTGGCCGTTTTTTCCGACTTTTTACGGGCCAGTACGTACAGGTTGTTCAAGGTGTTAAAAAGAAAATGCGGGTTGGTTTGCGCGCGCAAAAAGCTCAGTTCCGACTGTAGTTTTTCCTGGATCAGTTGTTCCTCCACTTCCTGGCTTTTATAGCGGAGTTTGATCATTTTAATAATAGTAGCCGAGGTAATCGTAATGTATAAGTCAAATACGGTGAGGACTATACCTTTTAAATTAAAAATAGCAAAGGCCCGGTGCTCCAAAAATTCAAAGTAACCGTTAATGACGATCCGGTAAAAAATGGTGGCAATAAAAAAGGCCATCACCGTCAGTAAAACCAGGGTGCGCAACTTGCTCCTTTCCAGGTAAAGCGGTATAACGTAGTAAAAAATGAAGTAGGTCAGGGCCAGTTTAACCGGCAGGGAATAGGCCTCCCGATACATGGCGTAAGGCAGGTAATCGGGCAGGGTCCAGCCCGACATCACACAGACCACCAGGCCATTGAGCAGCAGGTAAACCGTCCAGAAAAGGAAGTGGTAGGCTATACGAATTCGATTCATAGTCACAGGCCTATTTTTAAAAACGACCTGTGCAAAGAGAAGAATTTTTTGAACATGGCCTGCGCCTTTTACCAGACTCCTGGCCGCTGATCGACCGAACGCGGTAAATTTTAAGCGGCCGACCAAAAATAAGCGTTCAGCGGCCCGGTCAACCCTGCCACTCGATCACCTGAAAATCAGCGTTTATCACCAGGGTATATAGCGAACGATCGCGTAGTTTGATTTCCTTGATCGGAAAATCGGCCCCATCGACCTGGCAGCTCGTCACGTAAGTAGGGAAGCCGACCAGGTATATTTTCGCCTGCTGATAAGGCAGCGCAAAATTACCCGACGTACTTTGCCGCAGGGTAAAATGGCCGTTTGCCCCCTCCGTTTGCCATTCTTTCAGACTGAATTCGCCGTTTTTATAGCCATAACCTTCCCCGGCGTCTTCGTATAAATGGCTGTTTTCCCGGCCGTTTTTATAATACACGTATAAGGTGAGTTCCTCCACCGGCCGCTCGCCCACCCACTGACGAATGGGGTAAACCGGCAAAACCGCCCCTTCGCGCACAAAAAACGGGATTTGATCGGGCATGACGTTGACAAACATTTCACCGGCCGAGGGCTGCCCCGTCCAAAAATAAAACCACTGCCCCTTCGGCAAATACACGCCCTGCCGCTGCACCCGCGGGCTGATCACCGGACTCACCAGCAGGTGTTCGCCAAAAAGAAAATCGCGTTCCTGTTCCCAGAGTTTCGGGTCATTCGGGTCGGCAAAAGCAATGTGTTGCAGGGCCGGCGTACCGTCCTGGGCTGCGCGCCACATGGCCGTGTAAAGGCAGGGCAGTAAAGCATAGCGCAACTCGATGGCTTTTTTGGCCAGCAACGTCCATTTCTCACCAAACGACCAGGGTTCCTGGCGAAAGGGTGGCGCCACCGCATCTTCCAAAGGAATAATTTCATCCACCGGCGGTGCGTCCGTGTGTTCATGTACGGCACCGATTTCCGTATCGATGGGCGTAATGGCATCCCCCACGGCGTGGCCGCCCTTGCTGTGGGTACGCATAAGCGGATGAAAAACAGAGAGTTGCAGCCAGCGCACAAAGAGCTCGCCGTCCGTGCAACCGGTAAAGCCGCCAATATCGGTGCCGCAAAAAGAGAAGCCCGAAATAGCCAGCCGCTGACACTGTATGTTGGCAATTTGCAGGTGTTCCCAGTCGGCGACATTATCGCCGGTCCAAATGGCGGCATAGCGCTGCCCGCCGCTGTACGTCGCCCGGGTCAGCAGATAAGGCCGCTTTTCCGGTTGCAGCGCGTTGAGGCCTTCCCAGGACGCACGGGCCATTTGCTGGCCATACACGTTGTGGGCCTTGTGGTGACTGCATGGTTGACCATCGTAGTCATGCCTTACGCTGTTCGGCAAGGTTTTATGATTAACGTGGAACACCGCCGGCTCATTCATATCGTTCCAGAACCCACTCACGCCCTGTTCCTGGTACAAGGCCTGATGTAATGGGCCCCACCAGGCGCGTACTTCCGGATGCGTAAAATCGGGATAGGCGCAGAAACCCGGCCACACCGGCGCCTTGGCCACGTCTCCCTCGGCGCTGCGCACAAACATGTTTTTGGCCATTCCCTCCTGATAAATGGCGTAGTCGGGGTCTTCCTTAATACCCGGATCGATCATGACCACGGTCTCAAAACCGCGGGCCCGCAGGTCGTCGATCAGGCCTTTCGGGTTGGGAAAACGCTCCGGATGCCAGGTAAAACACCGGTAACCATCCATATAGTCGATGTCTAGGTAGATCGCATCGCAGGGAATTTCCCGCGTCCGGAACTCCTGCGCAATGGCCAGCACTTCCGTATCGGGGTAGTAACTCCAGCGGCACTGGTGATAGCCCAGCGTCCAGAGCGCGGGGAGGGGCTGGCGACCGGTCAAACGGGCATAAGCGCGCGTCACGTCGGCGGGCGCCGGGCCGTACAGGAAATAGTAGTTCAGTTCGCCGCCTTCCGCCCAGAAACTGCTGCTGCCGGCCTCGGCCTTATCGAAATCGAAGTGGGACCGGAAGGTGTTATCGAGAAAAATACCGTAAGCCAGGCCCTGGTGCAGCGAGTAGTAAAAAGGAATGGCCCGGTAAAGTGGATCGTCTTTGCGTCCATAGGCGTAGGAATCGGTACACCAGTTCTGGAATTTTTTACCGGCCAGGTTCGTGCCGCAGGTTTTATCGCCCAGCCCGAAAAACACTTCTTTGCGGTGGCACTTTTTCTCCAGCTGGACCTTGCTCCAGCCCTGCATGACCGTCCGCCGGGCGCTGAATCCGCCGGCATCTTCGCATAAAATATGGTCGTCATGGTCGTATATTTTTACGCCCATGCCCGTTTTGGACACCACCACCTGGAGTTGTTCCGACAGCAGCAAGTACTCATTCGGATTTTCATGAAGCCGCACGACCACTTTTTCCGGCTCAAATTCCGGATCGATGGCATAGGAAAAATCAGCCGGATAGGTACCATCGGGCGTGTAGCGCAGCCGGATAATACCCGGCGTGAGCACCTGTACGCGCAGGGTCACGTGGTTTTTGCAAATGAACTCGTAAGCACCGTCGCGCCAGCGGACATCGGCCACTTCATCCGGCCGAATGTCCTGATAGACGTCGTTATAACGGGAAGAGACGTCCGCATCGGCGAAAGCGACCAGGGTGGGCTTGGCGATGGCGGGTTTATCGCCAACCGGAACTTTGGTTTTCTTTTCCATGCTGTTTTTTAAAGGCTTCAGTCAGTGTAAAAATGCACGTTAGCGGAGTTTTGCCAGGGCTTCCCACACGTCCCGGTAGTCGAAGGTCTCCAGATTGCGCCAAAAATCCAACGTTTCCCGGAGTTGACTAATGGAGGAAACCCCCAGGATCAGGCCGTTCAACCGCGGGTTCAATCCGGCGTAGATCAATCCGAGGTGGTTCATGGACTTCACCGGCGGGCGAACGAAGGCCAGGTGAAAGCCGGGCAGCAGCGCCCTGATCTGTTCCAGTCGGGCTGCCATCTGCTCCGGTTGTCCGCCCCGCGCCAGGAAGGTGCTGTCGGTGGGGTAGGAGCCTTCCAGTTTCATTCCACCCGCGTTGAGACCGTAGGCGAAAAAACCCGCCTGCGCCCATAGTGGTCGGTAACGCTCCAGATCGCTGTGCATCACGTTGTGTTTCAATTGAATATCAAAATGCAAACCCAGGTCCGCATTGACGCGGGCATATATTTCCGGATGGGCGATGCCGGACAGTCCCGGCTGCAAACCCTGCTCTTTTTGCAGTTGCTGCAGCGCCTCCAGTGAACTGCGGATGGCGGTTTCATCGCTGCGATTATCCCAGTGCAGCATCAGCCCGTGCAGGTTTTCCGCGAATCGGCGGCGGTATTCCCCGGCCATCATGTGCAGAAAAGAAGGGGCCAGGTTGGCTTCCGGGGAGCGCATATTATCCAGGCTGCCGACTTTCATGGTTATCTGCAGATCGCGCAGACCGTGGGCCTGTACGTACTCCTCCAGTATTTTTTCGGCCGCCCGGAAATCTTCCGCTTGGCGGTTGATGGGGTAGTTGGTAGCGACGTCGACCCGCCGGTGGCCGGCCAGCAGCCAGGCATCGAGCAGACGGAAAACTTCCGTGCGGTGGACGGTCCAGCCCCATTGAGCGGTACCGAGGACGAGGGTAGGGAGGGTCATTTTGCTGCGGTTTCCAGGATTTAGCGTGGCTTCTTGGTTTTCAACACCCGCATGGCCCGCATATATTGTTTCGCCAGCGGCCCTATTTGCACCTTGCTGCTGCCGGCATCGTCGGTCCACTTGACGGGTAATTCGCACATTTTCAAGCCCTTCCATTCGGCCACGGCCAGCAGCTCCGTACTGAAAAACCAGCCGTCGGATACCGCGCCGCCGGCCATGAGGGGTTGCACATATTCCCGGTGCAGCCATTTGAAACCGCACATGCCATCAGAAAAACGGGTGCCGAGATAGGTTTGCAGCATGGTGTTAAAGACCCGGGAGGTGATTTCGCGTTTCATCGTCCGGCCCTTCACCCGCGCCTGCGCATGCAGCCGGGAACCATAGACCAGGTCGAAACCTTCGGTGGCCAAAGCGTGATATGCCTGAATAAAGTGGGACAAATCAGTGGATAAATCCAGATCCATATACCCGACTATATCGGCCTGACTTTGCTCCCAGGAGGTTTTAAGGGCCAGTCCGACCCCCTTTTTGGGAACTTGTACCAGTCGGACTTCCGGCAACTCATACGCCAGTTCTGCGGCTAAACGGCGGGTATTGTCGGTGCTGCCATTATCGGCAATGATGATTTGCCACTGCCGGCTGTCAGGAAAATGTTCACTCAAAAAACGATGCAGGATGCGCACCTGCTGTACCAGCGTTTCTTCTTCGTTGAGGACAGGAATGGTAACGTCAAAAGACATGGGCGGAATACGGAATACGGATTGCGGAATGAGCGGAATGCGGAATACAGATTGCGGAATGCGGAATACTTAGGGCGTGGCATTGGAACGCTGGGAATAGATTGTGGTTCGTTTGCCGGTATTTTTGAAAGGGTAAAATTACTCGGTCAGTCAACTAAAATGTTGATCAGGCGGAGAAAACCTGCTTACCTGGCGCATTTTATAATCAGTCCAACCGAATGCGAATGCGGAATAGGGATTACGGATTACGGAATACGGAATACGGATTACGGGGAGCGGGGAGCGTGGTGTTGGAATGCTGGGTTAGGTCGTAGTTCGTTTGTCAGCATTTGGATGGGCAAAATTACTCGGCCGTGCAAAGGCAGCTAGATGACCCTCCGCATTCCGCCCACTCGCTTCCCCATCACCGATGACTAAGCAAACCCCTCAATGCTCAAGCCCTCCCATTCCGCATTCCGCATTCCGTACTCCGCATTCGGCTTCCCCATTCCGCATTCCGTATTCTGCATTCCGCATTCGTATTCGGCTGTTTTGCTTACTTTGTCGCAAAATCCCGGACAGTCGACGACGAATTGGTGGGTCCATTGAATGAACACCCCACTTTTGGCCGGTATTTTTTATAGTTTTATAAAACATTGCTTTCCACATTAGTAGCTGAACATCGTCAACCGAACATGAGCGACATTCTTAAAAAATTTAAATCCGTTTTCGTGCTGGAAGACCCGGAGTCCGAGCAATCAGCACCGGAAAAAGCGCCTGCTGCGGTCCCTGCCGCTCCGGCGCCGCCGCCCCCCGGACCCGTAGCCACCACCAGCGGTTCGGTCACCGATAAATTTTCGGACATCCTGCTGGGTGCGCTGGAGAAAAACAACCAGCCCGGTTTCGATTATTTTGAATTCCGGCAGGCCCTGCGCAACCTGGCTAAAATGCCGATGGATGAGCAAACCCGCTTCCAGTCCGCTTATGCCATGGCCCAAACGATGGGCGCTACCCCTGCCGCCCTGGTCGAATCCGCTAATTTCTATCTCCAGGTGCTGGCTACCGAGCAGTCGCGTTTCAATGAGGCGCACCAGCAGCAACGCGCCAAACTCATCGGCAACCGCGAAGACGAGGTGAAGAACCTGGAGGGCATGATGGCGCAAAAAGCCGAACAGATCAAACAACTGACCCAGCAAATCGAGGAACACCGCCAGCGGGCCGAACAGATCCGTAAAGAGCTGAGCGACAGTACCATCAAGATCGAAAACACCAAAGCCGATTTTGAAGCCACCTTTGCCGCCGTAGTCGGTCAGATGCAGGGCGATGTGGAAAAAATGAAGTCCTACTTAAAGTAAACCGTGGTTTGAAACGTCCCTATGTCGAGATGGATCCGAAATCCGATTACTGCCATTCCCTTTCTGCTGCTGATCTTGTGGCTGTCACTCCGGGTAGTGAAAATTATGCTGGGCTTTTCCTGGCTCTTACTGCTGCTTATTATTGTTTTTCTGCTAATAAATCGCCATTTTCGTAACATTGTGCGGGATTTCTTCAACGATTTATTCAAAGGTTTTTGAAAAATCCGCAACTTGCCAACATCCTGAAATTCCCCAATCCCTCAACATTCAAAAATTCAACTTAGAAAAATGACTGATTTTCCGAGCCAACCCAAAACATTCTGGCAACGCCCCGAAGGCATCGTGGGCGGCGTAGCCTTAGTGGGCCTTCTGGGCGCCGCCGCATATTTTCTTCTGCCTATTTTAGGCACCATCGTCTGGAACACGGTCAACCTGGCCATTGGGCTGGGCGTACTGGCCGCCATTATCTACATGGTGCTCGATCCCAAACTGCGCAACCTGATCTGGTACATGTACAAATCGGTCATGCGCTCGATCACCGGGGTTTTCGTGCAGATCGACCCGATCGGTATTCTGAAAAGTTACATCGACGACCTGAAGGACAGCCTGGGAAAAATGAACACCCAGATCAGCAACCTCAAAGGGCAGATGTATAAACTGGCTGAAATGATCAAGCAGAACCAGCGCGACATCCAGAACAACCTGGGGATGGCCAACAAAGCCAAGGAAGTCGGCCGCGATTCGATCATGGTGCTGAAAGCCCGCAAAGCCGGTCGCCTGCAGGAATCCAACATGAAACTCGACGACCTGTACAAGCGCATGGAAATCCTTTACCGGGTACTCACGAAAATGTACGAGAATTCGGAGATCATGCTCGAAGACCTGTCCGATCAGGTGGTCGTAAAAGAGCAGGAATATAAAGCCATCAAGGCCAGCCACAGCGCCATGCGTTCGGCACAAGCCATTCTGACCGGTAATTCCGACAAGAAATATATGTACGATATGGCGCTCGAAGCTATGGCCAACGACGTGGGTCAGAAGGTGGGTGAAATGGAGCGTTTCATGGATATGTCCAAGAACTTCATGGATTCCATCGACCTGCAAAACGGCGTCTTCGAGGAAGAAGGCCTGCAACTGCTGGAAAAATGGGAAAAAGAAGGCGCTTCCATGCTGCTCGGCAATGATAAAAACAAGATTATTGCCAAAGCCAATAACAGCAAGGACGTGCTGGACCTGAACGCGCCGCCGATCACGCTCAATAAGGAAGAGCGCGGTGGTAATCAGTACGACTCGTTTTTTGATCAGTAGTTTTTTCCTCTACAGATAAGCCATCCGCCGGTCAGCCTTTGTGTTGACCGGCGGATTTTTATTTTATGCCAACCACTTTTCAGCAAAAAAAGAACGGAAACTACCTTATTTTTATGGCAATAATTTGTTACGTATTTCTTCCGTTTAGGTATTGTAGGCTGGAGATGAAAATTTATGGAACCTTATTTGCTGCCCATACTTTATAAATCGTTACAATCTCATGTTCATCCCTGGTTGGCAATCCGTTTGGTACAAGACCCTGGCAGTCGTATGTCTGCTGACCGGGTTCGGCCAGGCAAATGCGCAACCATTGATCAACTGGGATAGAACACTGGGTGGGGAACGCTACGAAGAGCTGAATGGTCAACTCATTTTATCAGATGGCATTCTCGTGGGCGGCACTTCCAATTCGACGGCCGTCTTCGGAAACCCCAGCGATCTTTCCCTCAACTTTTTCATTGCCAAACTCGATTTCAACGGTAATGTGCTGTGGCGCCGCATGTACGGCGGTTTGCAGGACGAACGCATCTGGGCGCTGGTGCCGACAGCCGACGGCGGTTTTCTGGCCGGCGGTTATTCCTATTCCAGCGTCAGCGGCGACCGTACCCAGCCTACCCGGGGAGATATGGATGTCTGGCTGATCAAAATTGACGCCCAGGGTAACCTGCTCTGGGACAAAGCCTACGGTGGACTTTACCGCGACGAATTGTTCGCTATTCGCCCCATGCTGGATGGCAGCGGATACCTGCTCGGTTGTCATTCCTGGTCGGACGTCAGCGGCGAAAAGTCCGAACCAACCCGGGGGCTACAGGATTTCTGGGTGCTACGTATTGATAATCAGGGCAATCTGCTGTGGGATAAAACGATCGGTGGCGATAGTTACGAACAGATCAACGACCTCGAATGGGCGGCCGACGGCAATGTATACTTATCCGGCGGCACCGTTTCTGATGCGAATGGCGACCTCGGTTCCGAACCCAGCCGCGGCGGCATGGATTTTCTTTTGATCAAATTCAACCCCCAGACCCGCCAGGTGATCTGGGCGCATCGCTACGGCGGCGCCGGGGAAGACTATCCGTATGTGCTGCACCTGGCCCGTTCGGGAAATCTGCTGCTGGGCGGCCGCTCCGGTTCTGCGCCGGCCGCTCCCGGCCCCTTTAATAATGGTAAATCCTCCGCTTTTTACGGGGGAGACAGCGATTACTGGATGCTGGAGCTGGACCCGGAAGGCCAGAAATTGCGCGAGTGGAGTTTTGGCGGCAGTGGTTTGGACGATTTATACGCCATTCAGGAAAATGAAGTGGGGCAGATCGTGCTCGGAGGGGTCAGCAATTCCGGTATTTCAGGGAATAAAACCGAGGATTCCCTGGGGGGCTATGATTACTGGTTCGTCGGTTTAAATAAGAAGCTGCAAAAAACCTGGGAAATGGAGGTTGGTGGCATTAAAAATGACGCGCTCACCCAGATCAGCCGCCTGCGCGATGGTTCGCTGGTCTTTGGCGGCCATTCGGATAGCAACAAAGGTTTTGATAAAACCGAAAACTCGGCCGGCCTGAATGACTTTTGGGTGCTGAATACTTTGTGTGAAACCTCCGCCGAAATTAGCCTCCTTGGTCCGCCGCCCTGCGACCAGCCTTTCCTGCAACTGCAGGTGGAAATGGTCGACTGTGATTCCTGCTGCATTCTGTGGAGCGACGGTTCGATGGATAAATCGATCAAATTGCCTGGCAATCAAGCAGATACGGTCAGCGTGGCGGTGTATAACGAGTACGGCTGCATCGGCCGGGATACCTTCGTGGTGCAACCTACTACAGTGCCCACTATCGAACTGGGGCCGGCCGAAATAACCATTACCCAGGGTATGAATGTCGTGCTGGGCGTAGCGAATTCCGCCATGCTGTATACCTGGAGTACGGGCGCTTCCACCGCTACGATTACCGTCCAGGCAGCCGGCTTGTACGCGGTCACCGTGACCAATGCCTACGGCTGCACCGCCACCGATCAGGTACTGATAAGCGTGGAGGCAAAAACTAAAACGGCGGTCTGGGTGCCCAATATTTTTTCTCCCAACGACGACGGCGTGAATGACTTCCTAACGGTGTACGCCAACGAAGGCATACGGCGGGTGGTTACTTTCCAGATCAATGATCGCTGGGGCGACCTATGCTTCCGGCACGATAATTTTCCACCACTCACTGACCAGGACGGCTGGGACGGCGATGTGGGCCATAAACCCGCTCCGATGGGGGTGTACGTGTGGTTTGCGGAGGTAGAGTATCTCGATGGTACCCGGGAGTTGTTTGATGGAAGCGTAACTTTATTGCGTTGAGTTTCCTAAAATTTCCGATTTTGCCCCGGTTTTGAATTTTTTCTTGCAAAAAAGCAGGATTGCTGTACTTTTCGCGGCGAAAAACGAACAAACCGATGCTGGAGAAAACTATAATCTATTTTTAATCACAACTGCACACTATGCGAATTCAGTTCAGCCTTTCCTGTCAGAAGGGCACCATTATCCCGATTAATTACCAATCCGAAATCTCCAGTTGGGTATTTTCCGTTCTGTCTAAGGCTGGTGCGGAACTTCAGCATTGGGTGCAGCAACGCGGTTTCGATCTTGGTTCCCGAAATTATAAACTCTTCACTTTCAGTCCCCTAGCCATCTATCCTTATGAGATGGACCAGGTGAAACAGGAGTTTAAGCTACAGGGTAATCAGGTTAAGATCAGTATTTCCCTGTATATGGATCCCTCTTTCGAGCAGCAGATCGTCAATTTGTTCCGGCAGCAGCCGCTGCAATTGGGGACGCTGGAAGGACAGCCGGCCCAGTTTGAAGTAAAGCACTGGCAGATCATGCCGAAGCCGGTTTTCAAAGAGACCATGCAGTTCAAGGCAATTTCCCCCATCTCTATTACCACGGTGGAGGAAATTAAAACGACCAATCCCTACCTGCTGCCGGATAATGAGCATTACGACATCAGCTTTTTCAGCCATCTGGTACGGCGCTTCAAAGCCGCTATGCAGTATAAATCACTGGTCAACCTGAAATTGCTGGATCCCGCATTTCCAATGCAGTACCGGCTGATCGGTCAGGCAAAATCACGCCTGATTCACCTCAAACCCAATCCGGAAGGGGTGGCGCAGTTACGCGGGTTTGCGTACGAATTTGAGGTGAGCCTGCCACAACCAATGATGGAATTCTGCTATTTCGCCGGTTTTGGCGAATACCCGTACCTGGGGTTTGGTTTCGTGGATTTGAAATAAGCATTCATTCGGTATACGGCTATGGCCGGTAGAAATTTAGTCTGAACCTCCATGCTTCCAATTTGTTTGCCCAGTATGCTCTTCCGAATTCTTCCCCTGGCTTTTGTCTCCCTCCTTTTTACCGCCTGTGAAAACGAAACGGAGAAAAATCAAGCAACCCTCCTGGGCCGATGGCAATTGACAAAAGGCCTGCGCAATAAAAGTGAAACGCAAACCCTGCAAGGGGTGTATTACTACTTTGGCGCAGACGGTAAAATGCAAACCAACCTGCCTATTGGTGCGGAAACGCCAACGGACTACGTGGTGGTAAAAGATGAAATAGAACAGCGCAGCGCCCAGCCGGTCAAATACACTATTCAGCAGCTAACCGATACCGTCCTGGTGGTCACGCTGGAAATGCACGGTGTGCCGTTTGAATTTCAATTTCGCCGGGTCGCCAATGATGCACTGCTTCCGACTCCCTTACCTCAGGAAAACGATAGTTTATCCCGGTAAAGCGAGTTGGTTGGGAATTCATGGACAGGCGCGCATATAAGTGTTTGTATCCCAGTCAAATACGTAGTGCTCGACTACATTATCCGGAATAGATTTCTCGTCATTGTCTTCTCCGGGCCGGGTACCCCGCGTCACCAGATCGAAATCCCACCAGCCGGATTTAGTGGAGTTGTTGCTCAAAAAATGGATGGTTTTATCAAATAAATACGTCTTTTCATTGGACTCGCCCCACACGCCGTTATTATCTTCATGCACCACGTAGTTGAACACTTTTTCCAGGTTATCCATGTTGCGATATTCAATGTACTCGCTGGAAATTCCCTGGCCAAACCACTCCATATCCAGGCTCAACGCCCACTGATTTTCACCAAATTGTAACAGCCCAACCAAACCATTGGCGCCATAGCCCCCCAGTGCAGCGAGGTGTTTGGAAAACTGCCGCACTTCCCAGCGGCCGGTAACTGCCGCTTCGTCGAGCACGGCTACGCTCAACTGGGCGCCACAGGCATGGCAGTCGCTGACTTCGCCGTTATCATAGTGAAAAGTGGCAAAAACAGCTACCGCGTGGTGAATACCGTAGGTGGTGAAATATAAAATGGTATCCAGACCCGTATGGAGATAACCGTCGTCCGACAGGTTGGCTTCCACAGCGTCGGAAAAACTGATGGGTTTCCAGAGCACGTCGCCATTGGTTTCATCAAAAAAACCGGAGTCGAATAGTACGCTCAAAAGCCGCTGCGTATCCCGCAGGTCGAAACTTACCATGGACTCACTTTGACCCGAAAGGGCAGAACAGAAAAAAAGGAAACCGAAGAAGAGGATAAGTTTTTTCATAAGAAACACACTGACAACAAGAGGGATGTACAGACCAAAATCTGGCTTGTCCAACGTAAACTTAACCTTTTGCATTGCAGATCAACTGCGTTCCAGCACCACGGCATACCCTTGACCCACCCCGATACACATAGTACACAGCGCATAACGGCCATCGTGCCGCTGCAGTTCCCGGGCGGCTGACAGCAGTAATCGGGCGCCAGACATGCCCAGCGGGTGACCCAGGGCAATGGCGCCGCCGTTGGGGTTGATGCGCCGGTCATCGTCGGCCAGTCCTAGCTGGCGGCTACAGGCCAGCACCTGTGCAGCAAAAGCTTCGTTGAGTTCAATGACATCCATCTCCGCTAACGTTAGCCCGGCCTTACGCAGCGCTTCCTGACTGGCGCCCACCGGACCAATGCCCATGATGCGGGGTTCTACGCCGACGACGGCCGCGCTTACCAGGCGGGCCAGCGGGCGTAAGCCATGCTCTTTCAAGCCCTTATCCGAAGCGATCAGCAGGGCGGCGGCCCCATCGTTGAGTCCGGCGGCATTACCGGCAGTGACCGAGCCATCTTTTTTGAATGCCGGTTTTAAACGCGCCAGGCCTTCCAGCGTAGTACCGGACTTGATAAATTCATCCCGTTCAATCAGGATCGCTTCCCCTTTGGCCTGCGGCACGATGACGGGGGCAATTTCTTCGGCAAAACGTCCGGCATCGCGGGCCCGCGTCGCTTTCTGCTGGCTCCAAAGGGCGAACTGATCCTGATCCTCCCGGCTGATACCGTACAGGTCGACCAGATTTTCCGCCGTCATTCCCATCGGATCGGTGCCATAATCGGCCTGCATGCGGGGGTTGATAAAACGCCAGCCAAAACTGCTGTCGAACATCTGCGCATCGGTACCAAAGGGTTTAGCGGATTTACTGACCACGTAAGGGCCGCGCGTCATGCCTTCCACGCCACCGGCCAGATACAGATCGCCGTCGCCCACATTCACGGCGCGTTTGGCATGAATAGCGGCGGCCATACCACTGGCACACAGGCGATTAACGGTTTCTCCGGGTACGGTATAGGGTAGGCCGGCCAGTAACAGGGCCATCCGCGCTACATTCCGGTTATCTTCTCCGGCCTGATTGGCGCAGCCGAGCAGCACGTCGCTGATACGGGCCGGGTCCAGCTGCGGATGCCGGGCCATTAACTGTCTGAGAACATGGGCCGCCAGGTCATCGGTACGTACCGGGGATAACTGGCCGCCAAAATTACCGACAGGACTGCGGATGCCGTCCACGAGGTAGGCTTCGGAATTTTGCATAATTTGTTTAAGTTAGGATCGGCAAAGGTAATTAGAGTTGTTGCAAAGTGGTTTTGAACAAAATCGGATTTCCACTAACTGGCGGCTATTTGAACAGCGATCAAATTCACGAAAAAACATGGACACGTTTGGCAATTCCGGTAACTGGCTTTATGTTTGTTGTCTACAAATAATGAAATCACATATTGTTGCCCGCCAAGTCTGTTGTTGCTGTTGCTATCTGGCCGCAAGGAAAGGGCGGGAGCAACTCATGGCTGCGTTTAAACGATAAACGCCCGCCAACGTGGCTCTTTTAACAAGCACCCTTTCCAGCCGATGCCGGAAAGGGTGCTTGTTTTTTCTACTCCGTGCATCCATTTGTTACGCCGGGTGTTGCAGTATCCTTCAAACTTCGACCTTTCGAGTATTATGAAACCTGCCTTAGAAAAGTTTTTTCAGCAACTGGATGCCCAGCAGTCCGGCGACGGCGTCCAGATTCCCGTTCGGGTGGAAACACAGCGTCTCTGCGATGCCCTGTTCCTGTTCCTTTTTCCCAAACTGAGCGACGAGCCCCGCCCCGCTAAGGTGCAGTACGCGACCCTCCGGCATGATTTGAACAAGCTTTTGTACCCCGTGCTGGCCGATACCAACGGCGCCGTCATGCGCATCGCCGACGGTTTTTTTGACCAGTTACCGCAGGTATATGAAACGATCCTGGAAGACGCGGCGGCTATTCTGCGTTTCGATCCGGCCGCTACCTGTCTGGAAGAGGTCATTGCTACTTATCCGGGGTTCCAGGCCATTGCTAACTATCGGCTGGCCAACACCTTACACCTGCTGGGCGCTCCCTTACTGCCACGCATGTTTTCGGAATACCTGCATGGCAAAACCGGGATAGATATCCACCCGGCGGCCACCATAGGACACTCATTTTTTATCGATCATGGGACCGGCGTGGTCATCGGCGCCACCAGTGTCATCGGCAACAACGTGAAATTGTACCAGGGCGTAACGCTGGGCGCGCTCCAGGTGGATAAATCCATGGCGAACATAAAACGACATCCCACCATCGAAGATAACTGCATCTTATATGCCAATTGTACGATTCTGGGCGGACAAACGGTCGTCGGCCATGACTCGGTTATCGGCGGAAATACCTGGCTGACGACCAGCGTGCCCCCTTATTCGGTCGTGCTGCACCAGTCGCAATTGAAAGTACGCACCCGACCGTTTGACGAACCGGTCAACTTTGTGATATAAAAGGGGGTTTATAAGGTTTGATGAGGTTTATGAGGGTTGATGAGGTTTATAAGGGGTTATAAGGTTGATTACACCCTCCCACTTGTGATTGTATCAACTTCATCAACTATTATCAACCTCATCAACCTCATCAACCTCATCAACCTCATCAACCTCATCAACCATTATCAACTTCATCAACTTCATCAACTTCTCGCACATGAAAGCGAACAACATTCTCGAAACCATTGGTAATACCCCCCACGTCCGTGTCAACCGTCTTTTTGGCGATCAGCACGAAGTATGGCTTAAACTCGAACGCAGCAACCCGGGCGGCAGCATTAAGGACCGGATCGCTTTGTCCATGATCGAAGATGCCGAAAAACGGGGCGAATTACGGGCCGGCAGCATCATCATCGAACCCACCAGCGGCAATACCGGTATTGGCCTGGCCCTGGTGGCGGCCGTAAAAGGTTACCAGATCATCCTGGTCATGCCGGAAAGTATGAGCGTGGAGCGCCGGCGTTTGATGGCCGCCTACGGGGCACAGTTTGAATTAACGCCGCGTGAAAAAGGGATGAAAGGCGCTATCGAACGGGCTGGTCAGCTGGTGGCCGAAATTCCGAACGCCTGGATGCCGCAGCAGTTTGAAAATGCGGCCAACATTGCTATTCACCGGGATACGACCGCGCAGGAAATCCTGGCAGATTTTCCGGAGGGCATTGACTACCTCATCACCGGCGTCGGTACCGGCGGACACATCACCGGGGTGGCGGAAGTTTTGAAGGCTAAATTCCCAAATCTGAAAGTATTTGCCGTGGAACCGGAACTGAGCCCGGTGATTTCCGGCGGAGCGCCCGGCCCGCACCCGATCCAGGGGATTGGCGCGGGTTTTATTCCGCATAACCTGCACCAGGATATTCTAGACGGCACGATCCAGGTCTCTAAGGACGAGGCTTTTGCATACGCCAAACGAGCCGCGCTGGTAGAAGGCATTTTTGGCGGCGTATCGTCCGGTGCAACGCTCGCCGCCATCGCCCAGAAGCTGCCCGAAATTCCGGCCGGCGCCCGCGTGCTGGGTTTCAACTACGATACCGGCGAACGCTACTTATCCATCGAGGGCTTGTACGAGTGGGAAAATGCCCAATCGACGGTCTTAAAGAATGCGGAATAGCAATGAAGAATGCGGAATTGCGAGTGCGGAATGCGGAATATTAGGCGGGAACGTTTGTTCATTTTTCCAGACTTCAGTTGGGCTTGGGGAGTGCGGAATTTATTAGAGTTGTTGCGGAACGTATTATAAAAAGTTTCGAAAAAATCTCTTACCGTACAATCAATTCAGGAACTACCCGCAAATGCCAGGTAAACTGCACAAATGTTCCCGCCTAATATTCCGCACTCCGCACTCCGCATTCCGTATTCCGCACTCCGCTAGTGTGTTTTGCTATACTCTTCCCAGGTGGTTTTGCTGTATTGTTCTTCCGCGGCAAACTGTAGTTCTTTCAGCATATCGCTGGGCTCTTTATAGCCCGGGGAGATCATGATGCGCTCGTATTTTTCATTCAAATAAACAACGGATGGATAACCCATGTGGCCGTCGAGCAGGGCGTAGGCGAAGGTGTTTACGCCGCGTCCGCCTTCCTGGGCGACGTAGCCGAAGGTCTCGTTATTGAATTTAACTTCGGCCTTCTGCTCGGCATCGAATTTCACCGGATAGAAATGGGCATTGATATAATCCACCACTGTAGGGTCGGTGTAGGTGCTTTTATCCATGCGTTTGCACCAGCCGCACCATTCCGTGTACACGTCGATCATTAATTTACGGGGCGCCGTTTTATTCAACTCGGCGGCTTCTTCAATGGTATACCACTTCAGTTCTTTGACCACTGCTGCCGTTTCAGGTTGATTGGCCGGACGAAAAGCCATGACGGCAAAAGCGAGGGTGCAAAAGGCGAGCAGCGGCAAAACGTAATTTTTCATGTGGGAAAGTTTTAGAAATGGAGTCTCTAGTGATTTACAACGATGCAACCCGCGCATACGGCGTGGCATCCTGGCCGCAAAAATCGCCCCGTAAATACTTGTAATACGCCGCCACGCCAATCATACCGGCATTATCCGTACAGTATTGAAAAGCCGGAATGTAGGTTGCCCAGCCTTCCGCTTCGCCCATAATGACCAGTGCCTTGCGCAGTCCGGAATTGGCGCTGACCCCGCCGGCAATAGCCACTTCCCGGATCCCGGTCTGGCGGGCGGCTTTGCGTAGTTTTTTCAGTAAAATGGTGACGATGCGGTCCTGAATGGAAGCACAAATGTCGGCGAGGTTTTCGGGGATAAAATCGGGATTTGCCGTTGTTTCCCGTTTCAGGAAGTACAAAATCGCCGTTTTGATCCCGCTGAAGCTAAAATTCAGGCCCGCAATTTCCGGCTCCGGAAAGGGGAAACGCGGCTGGCCTTGTTGCGCGAGTTTGTCCACTACAGGGCCGGCCGGATAACCCAGTCCCAGCAGTTTTCCGGATTTGTCAAACGCTTCGCCGGCGGCATCATCGAGGGTTTGGCCGAGTATTTCCAAGTCGTTGAAATCCCGCACCTGCACGATCTGGGTGTGGCCGCCGCTGACTGTCAGGCATAAAAAGGGGAAGTTCGGCTTGGGGTCTTCGGCAAAATGGGCCAGCACGTGGGCCTGCAGGTGATTTACCTCGATCAGCGGCAGGTCATAACTCAGCGCAAAAGCTTTGGCAAAAGACACCCCCACCATCAGCGAACCCAGTAGTCCGGGGCCGCGGGTAAAAGCCACGGCATTGATCTCGGTCTTATCCACCCCGGCTTTCAGCAGCGCCTGGTGCACGACCGGGATAATGTTCGCCTGGTGGGCCCGCGACGCCACTTCCGGTACCACACCGCCGTATAAACGGTGCGCTTCCTGGCCGGCTACGCAGTTGGATAACACCACCCCGTCGCGGATGATGGCCGCCGAGGTATCGTCGCAGGAACTTTCAATAGCTAAAATGGTGACCGGCATACAGAGGGTTTTAAAATAAGCGGGCAAAATTACGATATTGCGGGAACGACTCCGATTTTCAATTTATATGAAAACCGCATTAAAGAAATAGCGATTTTTGCCGGTCAACAAGCGCTACCCGTTTTTGGCATGATTCTTTGTAAAGGGCACGAAGAGGGCGGTCAAAGGGGTTTTAAATAACCGTACTCCATCAAAACATTTATTCATATCGTAAAATTTTAATAGCGCATGTTTTCAAGCAGTACAAAAGAGAAAACGCCGGCCTCTTCCCCGATGTCCCTGCCGATGGGCAGTGATAAGGAAGGCTCGACCACTACGGTAATCGCGAAAGGCACCACGATCGAAGGTAAATTCATCTGTTCCGAAAATGTACGTCTCGACGGGGCCATTAACGGGGAGGTGAAAGTGGAAAAACGCTTCGTAATGGGGGATAGCAGTTCCGTACAGGGTAACATTTCGGCCCGTGATGCCGCCATCAAAGGCCGGATCAAGGGAGATATATTCGTTAAAGAGGCGCTGCACCTGATGGATACGGCCGTGATCGAGGGCAATATTACTGCCCGCACGATGGTCGTGGAAGAAGGCGCCCGTTACAACGGCTCCTGCAAGATCGGCGCTTCGGCCGTTGGGGCACCCGCTGCTGCGGTGGCCGCGAAATAAGGAAAAACAAGGCCGGAAACTGGAAACTGCGTCAGTATCACGATATTTGCTGCGGGTTCGGTTTCCGGCCTTTGTTTTCGCAGCATGGAGCAACGCATTTTTGATTTTACCGATACACTACTGACCCCTGCGGCGGCACGGGACGGGGTACTGAACCTCGTGGTCGGCTCCGATGGGATGTCGATATGCGTCACCAATGCTTTTGGCCGGCCGCTTGCCCTGCAAACGCTGCAATTCCCTCATGCCGGCCGCAGTTTCGCGCAGACCGAAGCCGACGTTCGCCGGATTTTTGGCCAGGAAGCCTTACTTGCCCATACCTATAGCCGGGTGCGCTGCGCTTTTTCTAACCTGAACGCGACGCTTGTTCCACGCCGGATGTTCCAGCCGGACGACCTTTCCGCTTATTTTAAAGTCCTGCTCCATGCCGGTGAATATGCCTATGGCTACACACCTTTGCCGGATTTGGATTGCACGGTGGTGTATGCCCTCGAACCGGCGGTGCATCGACTGCTGAGCCAGTATTTCCCGGACGCGCAACTGACCCACCTGGCCGCCGCTTTGTTGCCAGCCTATCGCGGTCAAAGTCTGCGCAGTGGCCACGAAGTATTCCTGCATTTGCGGGGCTCTTCCATGTTCGTGACGGTGTATGACCGGCATAACCTGTTGTTTTACAACGCTTTCCAGTTCAAGCAATCGAGCGATGTACTGTATTTTACGCTGCTGGCTTTTGAGCAGTTCCGGCTGGATCCGCTGGAAATACCGCTGACCATTACCGGGCTGTTGCTGGAAGATTCGGAAATTTACCGGCTGCTGCAACGCTATTTCAAAACCATGCGTTTTGGGTCGCTGCCATCTTCTTTCCAGTTGCCGGTATCGGCCGGGCGCTTGCCGGCGCATTATTTCTTTGATTTGTACAGCCTGCAAAACGGCGGCTAAATCCCCTTACATGCGCATTATTGCAGGAAAATTAAAAGGCCGCCGCTTTGATCCGCCGGCGGATAAATGGCCCACCCGACCCACGACGGATATGGCGCGGGAATCCTTGTTCAATATTCTCAATAACCTGATCGATTTCGAGGAAACGAAAATGCTGGACCTGTTCGGCGGCACCGGCGGACATTGCTACGAGATCATCTCCCGGGGCTGTCAGGACGTGACCTACGTGGATAATTTCGCGCTGGCCGTGCGTTTTGTACGGAAAACAGCGGAGACTTTTGGCATTGAAAAGAATCTGACCATTCAGCAAATGGACGTATTTCATTTCCTGAAACACTGTACCTCGCAATTCGACTACATTTTCGCCGATCCA
Organism: Saprospirales bacterium; assembly: GCA_031425035.1. Classification (GTDB taxonomy): domain Bacteria; phylum Bacteroidota; class Bacteroidia; order Chitinophagales; family Saprospiraceae; genus M3007. The sequence continues at coordinate 30,788 of JANPIN010000103.1, forward strand.
CCGCATTCCCTGCCGACCCTGGATACCATTCCCGACCTGATTTTTGAGAAAAATTTACTGCTGCCGGACGGGCTGTTCGTGCTGGAACACAATCCATACAATGACTTTTTAAATCATCCGCAGCTGGTGGATGTGCGTACGTATGGCAAAACGGTGTTTAGTTTTTTCCGGCCTTAACAGACGTGTGTTTTTTTTAAAATCCGTTTTAATCTGTTTAAATCCGTTTTATCCGTTCTTCTATCCCGTCAAGTGCGCACGTAGGAGGATGGTAGAACGGATGAAACGGATTACTCGGATTAAAACGGATTTAAAAAAAATTAAGAGGGGCGAAAACCGGTGTGGTCTTCGCCCCTCTTAATTAAAATATCCATCCTACATCCTTACATCGTATTGGCCGACTTGAAGATCCGGTTCCAGTTAATACCATCGCGCATATTGCCGTTTTTGGTCGAGAACCAGATGAACAGCGGTTTGCCCACGATGTGATCTTCGGGCACATAACCCCAGAAACGGCTGTCTTCGGAGTTGTGGCGGTTATCCCCCATCATCCAGAAGTAGTCCTGCTGGAAGGTGTAGGTGCTGGCTTCTTTACCGTCGATGAATATTTTGCCATCCCGCACGGCGAGATCATGGTGTTCGTAGTCGTGGATGACCCGTTTGAAGAAGGGCAGGTTATCCAGCGTAAGCGGCGTAGTAGCGCCTTTTTTCGGAATATAGATCGGGCCGTAGTTGTCCACCGACCAGCTGCGATAGCGTTTGGCATCGTTGGGGAACATGTAACCTGTCGTATCCACCCGTGGCCGCCAGCGTTCGACTTTGATGTTGCTGCTCATGGCCTTGATTTTAGCCACCTGCTCATCGTCGAGGTTGAACAGGCCCTGGCTGCTGGTGCCCGGACCGGCATCATCCAGGTGGACGCCCCATTCATCCAGTTTTTTCATGTTCACCGCCGGGCTTATCTGGTAAAGGAACTGCCGGTGGGAAGGGACCTGCGCCGCCTGGCCGTTGATGTAGATCTGGCCGTCGCGAACTTCCAGACTATCGCCCGGCAGACCGACGCAGCGTTTGATGTAGTGGTCTTTCTTGTCGATCGGACGGACAATGATTTCAGCGCCGGGGGGTAAAGCGCCGCCCAGTTGACGCCTTTTCTGGTAAATATCCATCGAACGCGTCGGCTCCAGGATCACGCTGTCCCCGGAAGGCCAGTTAAATACTACCGGTTCGTTATGGTCGATGCTTTCCAGCGCGGGCAAACGAAAGTAGGGGAGAGACGGTTTAGTCAAATAACTTTCACCCGCATTCATGGGCAAACGGTTGTGGATCAGGGGGAACTGAACGACCGTCATAGGCGTCCGAATGCCGTAATTGGCCTTGCTGACGAACAGAAAATCGCCCACCTTCAGGGTACCTTCCATCGAAGAGGTCGGAATGACGTAGGCTTCGATCAGGAACATGCGAATGAACGCAGCGGCAAATACGGCGAAGATGATGGCTTCGGTCCATTCGCGGACCTGCGATTTATGCAGGTAACTATACTCCTTTTCCAGTTTGGTGAGCGCCAGTTTGTCTTTCCGCTCCGTCGCATCGACAAATTCGCGGTGAAACTTGCGTTCGCGATCCAGAATCGGGCCTTCATATTTAGCGTTCGGGTCATTGCCGATCATGAAAAACGGGATCGGGGCGTAAATGGCCGCCAGGAAAGCCTGACCGAAACTATGTTTGCCAAAAGAGCGCACCATGTCGATGACCATCCCGATGTAGATGAAAATATTGACGACCGGGAACAGCAGCCATAAGGCGTAAGTGGGTTTGCGACCAATTATTTTGCACCATTCCACCGCGGCCACACCCGGAACCAGTGCTTTCCAGCCCGGCACCCCGGCTTTTTCAAATAATTTCATCATGCTCACACCGAGCAAAATGTACAGGACCACTAAAAAAATCAGGATGGACATAGGTGGGACAAAATTGAAATGGGAACAGTCGGAAAATGACCGGGGCGAAAGTATTTCAAAAGGAAAACTCATGCCCCGGCCTTCGACCATTTCAGGAAAAACGTCGATCAATTGACGCGGATAACCTGGATGCAGGACGGGAAGCCATCCATCCAGCTATTATTCTTCGCCAGTTTTACGCTTTTTACGGCGGGTCTTGAATATTTCGACTACTTCTTTATCTTTCAAAAAACCGAAGTCGACGAACTGGCTGGACACGAATTTTTTCACGTCCTGATAGTCTTTGCTGCGTTTGTCGGTATAGTGGAGCAGTAGTTTATTAATGTATTGCATGGAGCGTTTTTCTATTTCCTGGTTGAACTCCTGGTTGCCGAAAATGCGCATGTAAATGGCGAAGATCTTGGTCAGTTCGAAGTAGTCGCCGTATTCCTTTTCGCTCAGGCCATTGATCAGGCGGCTGAAATACTGCACGATCAGCAGGCGCAGGCACTCGCTTTCTACGGAAAGTCCCTGGTGGGCGTTATAAAATTCCTGCACCGCTTCAATGGTGTCGGGGTGTACGTAACCCAGGCTATGCACCTTTTCAGCAATACGGTAGTAGTCGGAAATTTTGTCTTTCCAGGTCTTGTCCACGATGCTGCCCATGCGCTCGTCGTTCACCGTGCTGATACCGGGCGATTTGAAGAGGCTGATCAGGAAACGTAAATACCGCAGGTCGAATTCGGGGAACGAGCGGCGTTCGCGCTCGAAGTTAGTGGCAAAAGCCAGGCGCTCCACGGGTCCGAGCTCGATGAAATTGCCGTACATCGTCAGCATTTCGAGGTATTCTTCGGTATTCTGGAAGTCTTTATTATTTAAAAAACCTTCCACCTGGGCCTGCAGGCTGGCATTGTCGCCCACCGCTTCGAAGCGTTTGAGCAGGAACTGGCGCAGCGCTGAAAAGTTGGCCTTCATTTCGCCCAGCGTAGTCGGGAAATCCGCCGAGTGGTACTGCTCATTACGGAACTGATTGGAGTAGCGGCGATAAATATCTTCGCGGTCTTTGAGGTCGCGGAAACGGTCGTTTTTCTGTTGTTGCAGGAAATAACGGATCCGTTTGTTTTCGACCAGGCTCATCATATTCGTGATCCAGATATCGCTGCTGAGGGCGAAACCCACGGAAATACTCTGCCCGATGCGTTTTTTCAGCTGGTCAAAATGGGGGCTCTGGCAAATGGCCAGCAGAATGTCTTTGAAATGATCATTGGGCCGCACGTAGCGGTACTGGTCATTAATTTCCGGGCGCAGCACGGCGAAACCCAGTACCCGGGGCAGGTACAGACCTTCGAAGGCCGGTTCCAGCAGGTATTTTTCAAAAGTCACCAGTTGCAGCGGCGCTTCGGAAGCCACCTGGTGGTGCAGGTCGGACAGCGAGGGCTCAAAGGCGAGGCGGAGATTGTTATAATATTCGTCCTCTTCTTCTTCCAGATAGAGGGCGAGATCGGGCGATTCCTGGATGGCTGAAGCCAGATCGTTCAGGCGGTCGTAGTATTTTTCGTCTAAGGGTTGCATAAGTAAAGGTTGATGCAAGTAAAGATTGATTCCCCATCAGGGAGGGTTCCTGGCCGACTTTTGAAAAAAGACCTGGTAAAACCATCAAGGGCTTTACCAGGTCTTTAATAATCCGTCTTATGTGGCAAATGTAAAAACTTTGCCGAAAGGAATTTAGACTTCTTCCGTTTTTTCTGCTTCGGCTTCCGGAGCGGCTGGTTCTGCTTCTGGAGAAGCTTCTGCAACAACAGCAGCTTCTTCCGTTACTTCTGCAGCGGGCGCTTCTACTTCTGCTACTGGGGCAGCTTCTTCCACCACCGGAGTTTCCTCTACTGCTGGAGTTTCTTCTACCGCTGGGGCAGCAACTTCAGCGACCGGAGCCGCTTCTGCAACCGGGGCTTCTTCCACTGCTGGAGCAGCCACTTCGGCAACCGGAGCTGCTTCTTCTACTGCGGGTGCTGCTACTTCGGCGACTGGAGCGCTTTCTTCGGTAACCGGAACTGCTTCTTCTTCCACAACCGGAGTTTCTTCGACTGGTGGCGCTGGTTTCACTTTCACTTTCTTCACGCCATCGACTTTCACCTTGAAGTCAATTTTCTGCTGCTTGACCGAATCGCGGCTGGCCTCGATGCGGGTTTGTTTGTCAGCAATCCAGCTTTCCAGTTTTTCGCTGGCCTGTTCCGGGGTCATGGCGCCTTTCGTTACGCCACGATCCAGGTGCTTCTGGTAAAGTACGCCTTTGAAGCGCAGGATAGAACGCACAGTATCAGTTGGTTGTGCGCCGTTTTTCAGCCACTGATAGGCTTTTTCGTTGTTCAGTTCGATGGTCGCCGGAACGGTCAGGGGATTGTAGGTACCGATCTTTTCGATGAAACGGCCGTCGCGGGGCGAGCGGGAATCAGCGATGACGATGTGGTAAAAAGGCGCTTGTTTGCGACCTTTGCGTTGCAGTCGGATTTTAACTGGCATAGTGCAATTTGAAAATTAAATGTGGAGATAAACTCGCCCGGTTCCTCACCTCAAGTGACGCCGGGCTTTTCAAGGGCGCAAATGTACGCACAGTGCTACCGAAAAACCAAACATCATTTGCTTTTGGTGGTAAGTTTCTGCATTTTGCCAAATGAAGTAATATTGCCGCCCATTCCTCACTACTACCCATCGATTGTTATGCGTTTCCTCCTCCCGCTCTTATTTGCCGCCCAACTCAGTGCCCAGACTGCCCAGTTAAGCGGTGTTATCAATCATTATGCGGCCGTCACCGCCTTCGATACCTGCACTGGCGCTATTCAAATTGCCGATACGACCGGTTTTCGGGTGGGCGGCGCTATCCTGATCCTGCAGGCGCAGGGCGCACAGATCGCAGCGGGGAACAGCAGCAATTACGGACAGGTGCTGAACATCCGCAGCGCGGGTCGTTATGAACGCGCCGTCATCGATTCCGTAGCGGCCACGGCCATTTTTTTGAAAAATCGCTGGCTGTTCCCGTATGAAGTGGCCGGACGTGTGCAGGTCATTACGATTCCGATGTATGAAAATGCCGTAGTAACCGATACCCTGCGTGCCCGGCCCTGGGATGGCCAGACGGGTGGCGTGCTCGCGCTGGAGGTGAGCGGCACATTGGACATGCAGGCGCCGCTCTGGGCGGAAGGAGCCGGTTTTCGGGGTGGCCAGCCATTTTTTATCGATAACAACAGTTGCAGTTTCGCCTTTCCGCAGGCCGCTTATTACTACGCGGCGGGGAACTGGCGCAGCAGTTTTAAAGGTGAAGGCGTGGCCCTGATGGAAGCCGGCAAGGAACTGGGCCGCGGACCGCAGGCCAATGGCGGCGGCGGCGGCAACGACCATAATGCCGGCGGTGGCGGTGGCGGCCAAATTTCCGACGGCGGTCGCGGGGGCGATAATGAGGAACCGAACCCGCTGGGCTGCGACGGTAATTACCCGGGTATTGGCGGTTACAGCGTGCTGAACACCAGCGGGCGTCTGCTTTTCGGCGGCGGTGGAGGGGCCGGACATGCCAATAACGGGCTGACCAGTGCCGGGGCGCGGGGCGGCGGCATTATCCTGGTGCGCGCGGACAGCATTGGCGGCTCCAACCCGGTTGTTTCGGCTAATGGCGCATCTGCCACCACGGCGGATGGTGATGGCGGCGGCGGCGGTGGTGCGGGCGGCAGTATTTGGCTGCAAACAACAAAAACCGCCGCTAACCTGACCGTAACTGCCAACGGTGGACGGGGGGCAAACACCACGAACATCAACGCGAATCGTTGTGCCGGTCCGGGCGGTGGCGGCAGCGGCGGGCGCTTGCAAAGTAATTTACTCAGCCTCGCACCGCCGACGGGTGGAGCAGCAGGCATCGTGACGAACTCGACGAATGGCTGTAATGGCGGCAATGGTAGCGCGGAGGACGGGGAAACGGGCTTCTCCCAGCCACCCACGAATTTGCCGGAAGGCACGGTAGCTTTTACCCTGCCGGTAATTACCAGTCCGCCGCAGTCCGTTTCGGTGTGTGCCGACTCGACTGCGCTGCTGGTCGTGGGCGCCAATGCCGGCGCCTGGATGTATCAGTGGCAGATCTTAAATAACGGCATTTGGCAGAACCTGACGGCGGGATCTATATATAATGGTGTGCAAAACGATTCGCTGTTCATTTCCTCCGCCACGCCGGCACTGGACAGTAGCCATTTCCGCGTAATCGTGCAGGATGCGTATTGTACTACGCGCGTCTCCACGGAGGCCCTGCTGACAATTGCCTCGCCGCCGATGGCCGGGTTTGCCGCTACGGTCACGGGCTTTTCGGTGGCCTTTGTCAACCAGTCGGACTTGGCTACCGCTTATTACTGGGACTTTGGCGACGGCAGTTTTAGCACGGCGGTCCATCCGGAGCATACGTATGCAGAAGAAGGCATTTTCAACGTGACCTTACAGGCTATAAATGGCTGCGCTACGCTGGAAATTACGCAGACCGTCGTTTTATTACTCGCGCCGACGGCCATTTTTGTGGTCGTGGATTCCACGTCCGGCTGCCTTTCGGCGGAAGTGGCGTTCCAGAATTTATCTTCGCCCAATGCTACGGTTTATCAGTGGACGTTCCCCGGCGGTACTCCGGCTAGTTCTATGGACCTGCAGCCAACGGTGACTTATGGCGTATCGGGTTTGTACACAGCGCAGTTGATTGCTGCCAACGCGGTCGGTCAGGATACGGCGAACCAAACTTTCTATGTGGAGGTCGTGGCCTTGCCCGTGGCTAATTTCAATTATGTTTTACAACCCGGCGGCGTGGTGGTGTTCACAAATCAAAGCACTGCGGGCAGCACGTATAGCTGGGATTTCGGCGACGGTTCGCCTGTGGTAACCAGTGCTGATGCCAGCCATCTTTACAGCCAGAGCGGCACCTACGTGGTTACACTTTCGGTATCTAATCTATGCGGCAGCGCGATTTTGCAGCAAAACGTAGTCGTAACCATTGCGGGCGTGGCTACGTCTTTGGTAGAACAAATAACCGGGATAAGGGTGTTTCCCAATCCGGTCGAAGAGCAGCTCCGGGTCGATTGTTCGGCCTCCGGCGCTATACCGCTTAGCATTCAAATGTATGACCTTACCGGACGGCCCCTGCTAAAACTTCAGGACATTTTATCGGCGGTAACGGATATTTCAGTGGTCGGCTGGCCAGGGGGCGCTTATATCATGGTCGTAATCTTTGAACAAGGCAGCGTCGTCCGAGGAGTGGTGAAACAACTCTAATCATAGGGATGGTGTAGTTTCTCCCACAATTGTGCATTTTTGGGACTGCTTCCAACTCTCTATGAAAAACAATCCGAAAACACCCGCTATTCCAGCTTCCAGTACGGATAAATGGTCATGGGTTTTACTGGGTCTGGCCATGCTGGTCGTGCTTTACACCCGCCTGCAATTGCTCAGTATGCCGCTGGAGCGTGACGAAGGCGGTTATGCCTACATTGGGCAGCGACTTTTCAGCAGCCAGCGACTCTACACCGATATGCTGGACATTAAGTTGCCGGGTCTGTACTTTTTGTACTGGCTATTCGATTTGCTGCCGGGCGGCCAGGAGAAAAGCATTCATCTGGGTTTTTTGCTCCTGCATGTTGCGGCGCTGGGTTTGTTTTTTCGCTGGGCCAGGCTGGCTTTCAATGTTCCCATAGCGGCGGTGGCGACCAGTCTGTTTGCCATCGCCGCCTTGATGCCCGGCGTTTACGGGTTCGCTGCCCACGCTACGCAATTAATTCAACTCCCGGTTATGGGGGGCTTATTATGCCTCTGGGCCTATTGTTACGGCGAAAAAAGGCAGCTTCGCCAACTGGTTTTGACCGGATTGCTTTTTGGCTTCACCTTTACCATCAAGCAGCCGGCAGTGGTTTTCATCCTATTTGGTGTAGGGGTACTGCTGCTGGAACCCGGCCGTTTTATGCAGCGCATTGGTCGGGCATTTATACTGGGTGCGAGCTCCTTGCTGCCTTTTTTGGCCATCGCCGGGTACTTCGCTTTACAAGGTCGGTTTCAGGATTTCTGGCTGTGGACTTTCATTATTCCTACTGCGCAGACGGTGGGGGCGAATGATACCATGTCTTATTTAAAGACCCTGGTACCCATGATGGTCGGTAATCACTGGCTTTTCTGGGGCTTGGGACTGTTGTCTTTTGTTTTGGTTCCCTTTACCCGCTTTCCGAAACCGAGCCGGTTCTGGCTGCTGGGTTTAGGATTGCTGTCGCTGCTTTCAGCGGCGATCGGGCTTGGCTTCATGCCGCATTATTTTATTCCCACTATTCCCTGGGCGGCCTTAGGCATTGCCGTGCTGCTGGATTGGTTGGCTTTGCAGGTGAAAACCAATCAAAAAATCGTGTTTCATGCCCTTGCCGCTTTGCTCATTTTTGGCCCTGTGCTGTATAATGCCGATTATTTTCTGCGGCCCAACCAGGCGCGGATCATGGAGTCCTGTTATCACTGGAATGGTTTTACCGAAATCAAGGCCATTTCTACGGAGTTGAAAAAACGTTTAAAGCCCGGGGAACGCATCGCTATTCTCGGCTCGGAACCACAAATCAATTACTACACCGGCACCGAACATTGCTCTCCGCAACTGTACATGTATCCGCTTATTCGCGAACATGCGCGGCGTGCCCAGTTCCAACAGCAATTTTTGAAAAACCTGACTGACTGTGACGCCGAATACCTGGTGCTGACTTCCAGCGAGGCTTCCTGGATGCCGGGTTTTACCGAAACGCCTTTTTTTAAACGGGATTTGTTTCCCCGCGTTTCGGCAAACTATGACCTGATCGGCCGCGCCAACATTGGTCAGGTGCCCCTGAGTATTGTCTGGGATGAGGCCTTAAAAACCCATCAACCGCCGCAGTGCCCGCCCATACTCGTGTTTAAGCGCAAAAAAAGTTAGGCAGCGGATATATTCTTTCACCCCCCGATCGGTACCGTTTTAGTTCCAGCGGCCATTACGGATCGCCCATAAAAAGACGAGTAGCAGCAGTGCATAAAAGCCGTACAGGCTGAAATTGGCGGCGCGCTGGTGTTCATTTTTTTGAAAATACCAGACCAGGCCGGCGATCACGCAAAAAAACAGGGTCACCAGCCCGGTGTTTATTTTATTAGACAACCGCGCATCCCGGGCTTCGGGCGGCAGGAAAAAAAGCGAGATCCAGCTGTATATCAGCAGTGCGGTAATGCCAAGTAGTCCGTGGTAGAAGAATTTGAACATGGATTACACTGTTGGCAGTTTCCAGCCGTTCTGATAGTGCGCTTTAATGAGCCCATTGGCTTCCGCATCATTTTTGAATTCCCCTTTTTCCGCATCCCAGTAGACTTTCCGGCCGGTTCTATAGGCCACATTTCCCATGTGCGCGTTAATAGCGGCGATGGCGCCGGTTTCGATGCCGCATTTCAGCAGGGAAGCGTCGTTGGCCTGCATAGCGGCCACGAAATTTTTGGCGTGGTCGGCGAGGTAGTCGGCATTGCGGCCACGGCGCTGGTCGGGCAGGTCCTCGATGTCGTAGACCAGGAGTCCGTCGTCATTGCGTTTGGTTTCCGGAATGACTTCCCAGCCTTCGCGGTTCAGCACCATCGTGCCGTTATTACCGATGAAAGCGATGCCTTCTGGTTTGCCGTAGGGCCCGCCGTCGATGCCCACCGCGTGTTCCCACAACAGGTTGAAATGTTCAAATTCAAAGACCGTTTGCAGGGTATCCGGGGTTTCGGAGGCATCGTCGGGGTAGGCCAGTTTGCCACCGGAGGCCATGATGGATTTCGGCGCGGTGACGCCCATGAAGTATAGCGCGATGTCGAGTTCGTGTACGCCCCAGTCGGTCATCAGTCCGCCGGCATAGTCCCAGAACCAGCGGAAATTGAAGTGAAAGCGGTTGGGATTGAACGTGCGTTTCGGGGCGGGTCCGAGCCACATGTCGTAGTCTACCCCGGCGGGTGCGGCGCTGTCGGGTTTCACCGGCACGGGTTTCATCCAGCCCTGATAGGCCCAGCATTTTACCAGGCGGATCTGGCCGAGTTTGCCCGTTTTCAGGTAGTCGAAGGCCTGCTGGTAGTGGGCGCCGCTGCGTTGCCACTGGCCGATCTGCACCATTTTGCCGCTGCGTTTGGCGGCTTTCAGCATCACGTTGGCTTCTTCGATGGAGTTGGCCAGCGGTTTTTCACAGTACACGTGTTTGCCGGCCGAGAGCGCGTCGCAGAGGATCAGGCAGTGCCAGTGATCGGGCGTGCCGATAATGACGGCATCCAGATCCTTCATTTCCAGCAGTTTACGGTAGTCTTTGAAGAGTTTCGGCTTTTTGCCGCGTAGTTCTTCCACATCGGCGGCACGTTTATCGAGTACGCTTTGGTCCACGTCGGCGATGGCGATGCACTGGGCCTGCGGTACGCTGGTGAGCTGGGCTTTCATATCCGACCAGCCCATGCCGTTCGCGCCGATGAGTCCGAAATTGATCTTGTCATTGGCGGAAACGCGGCGCACGGAGTTGGCCAGCGCTTCGAGGGGCAGCATGGTGGCCAGACCGGTACCGATCAGGGCAGTAGTGCTTTGCAGAATGAATTTGCGGCGGGAACTGGACATGACGGCGTATTTTATGGTGACCAAGGTGAATTTCGGTGACCAAAGTAGGTGCTTTTCCGTGTTTCGTTCCAGGGACCGGGAAATAATTTTGGGTGATTGGGGGGTTTATCCAATGATCAAACCCAGGTGCAGGCCGATGCTATAAATCTTTCTATTTAATCCGACTAATTTGGAAGTGCCCAGCAGGTTACAATCGAAGGTGGGCTGAATAAACAAATGTTTTTTAGCGGATAGTGGCAGGTCGTACCCCATGCCGAAAGCGCCGTTGACATTGAATGTTCGATAATCAGTAGCCGTATCTTCAGTTTTGCGGGTGCTTCTCTTGCCATTCCCATATTTGCTGACCAAAATATTCGTGCGGGCCAGCTTTATTTGCGCGCTGGGGCCACCGATCAGGTAAAACCCATGTTTGCGTTTAAAGGGCGCGTATTTGAACCAGAGGGGTACCACTATATCCTGTTGTGCGAAAACAAAGTGCAGGTATTTAGGCGCGTTGGGTTCCGGCATCTCGAAAAATAATTCCGTTTTTTGCGTACGATAAGCCGACCGGGCATAACCGAGGCCCATGCGCAGGCTGGCCTTTGAATGGAGTTTATATTCGGAAAAAAGAAAGGCGGAATAGGACAAACAGGAAGAAGTATATTTTCACAAGTGGGTATAGGTTAATTAAATTTTTAAGTAATAAAATCATGGCCTTTTTTTTGTTTTTTTGTTTTTGCGTTCCAGCGTTTTTACGTCTAACATATCCTTCATTCTGCCAGTAGAAATTTTATTGGCAATGAGGTCATCATAACTAATGAATGGAATAGTTAAATCTTCAAAAGAAGCTTCTTGGCGATGAGGGAAACAACTTATAAAATCTACGCCATCTAATTCAATAATTAAATCTATTCGGTGTGGCTCATAACCCAGCTGAATTACATTTTCCGGATTGATTAAATCTTCTTTTTGTAAACTAATTCCACCTAGTCCAAAATCCCGGATAGTTTTCAATAATTGATCAGCATTTTCAGGGTCTGCCCAAACCCAGAAGTCAATATCTCCTGTATAACGTGGATAGCCATAATAGGCCACAGCGAATCCGCCAACTACGAGATATTTAACGCCGTTTACGTTTAACAATCTTATAAACTCTTTGAAATTCTCGTTCAGGACCATATTTCCAATCGTTATACTGTTTTCTTATCTCTTCTAAGGCACGAATACGTTCAATAGCCGGGCGACTAAGCCAGTACAGAACGTCGTCTGGTTCTTCTCCTTTTTTATAAATCCGAACAGCGGGGCGGAAATCCATATTTGGCATGTGATCATCTTTCTGTAAAGATACAATAATCAATTTAATTGACTCCGTGGTATGCATTTTTGCTATCTTAGAGAGCCGGCAAATAGCAAGTTTGAACGAATTCGAGTGATCATTTGTTGACGGTCATCCTTTGAAAAATCCAATTGTTAATTAGTCACATGTTGACTTTTAGCTATTTTTCGCTCACTTACACTTCACCATCCACCCATGCGCACCATTCTCTTCTCCGCCCTGCTCCTGCTACTCTTCAGCTGTAACACCACCCACAACCGCGAAAATAAACCCGTGGATGCCCCGGCCACGCCACCCGCTGCCCCGCAAGTCGCGAGCAAATTGCCGCTGGACAAGATCAAACTGCCACCGGGCTTCAAGATCGCCATATATGCCGAAGGGGTAACGGCGGCCCGCTCGATGTGCATGAGCCCGCAAGGCACGCTGTTCGTCGGGACTAACCAGGAAGGCAGCGTGTATGCCCTGCGCGACACCAATAAGGACAACCGCATCGATCAGGTCTTTACGCTGGCCAAAAATATGAACTCGCCCAATGGCGTGGCGTTCCGGAATGGCGCCCTCTACGTGGCCGAAATCAACCGCATTCTGCGCTACGATAACATCGAAAAGTGCATCGACGCGCTGGCCAAAGGCGATGCCACCTGCCCGCAACCGGTCACCGTATATGATCAGTACCCGTCGGACGGGCACCATGGCTGGAAATACATCGCTTTCGGTCCGGACGGCAAACTCTACATTCCGGTGGGCGCGCCCTGCAACGTCTGCGAACCGACCAAACCTATTTACGCCAGCATCACCCGGCTGGACGTGGATAAAGCCGGCGCCCAACCGGAGATCATCGCCACGGGCATTCGCAACACCGTGGGTTTCGACTGGCAGCCGGGTACCAACGAACTGTGGTTTACCGAAAATGGCCGCGATATGCTGGGCGACGATCTGCCACCCTGCGAACTCAATCACCTGACTAAAGTGGGCGAGAACTTCGGCTATCCGTACTGCCACGGCGGCACCATTTCCGACCCCGAATTCGGCAAAAAACACGCCTGTTCGGAGTTTACCGCGCCCGCCCAGAACTTGGGGCCACACGTAGCGCCGCTGGGTATGGAATTCTATACCGGTAAAATGTTTCCCGCGGATTATAAAAATCAGATTCTCATTGCCGAACACGGCTCCTGGAACCGCAGCAAGAAAATTGGCTACCGCGTGAGTCTGGTGCGGCTGGATGGACAGGGCAAAAGCCTCGGTTACACCACGTTCGCGGAAGGCTGGCTGGAAGGTCAGAGCGCCTGGGGCCGTCCCGTCGATCTGGAGCTACTGCCCGACGGTTCGCTGCTGATCTCGGATGATCAGGCGGATGCGATTTATCGGGTGTGGTACGCGGGTTAGTGCCGCGTCCAGTGTGGTTCGATATTTTAGGCTAGGTAAATATAAACACTATTTACTGACCTAAAGTAAACTGCCATGAAGAACGTACGACTTCTTTTGATGCTCCCCATTTTACTGCAGACCGGCTTTTACGCTGTCGCGCAGCCGGATATTGTCATCACCCAGATTACGACCGTGAATACTCCTGTGGATATTACCGGCGCCGGGGATGGCTCCAACCGCCTGTTCATCGTCGACAAATCCGGGAAAATCCGCATACTCGATCAAACCACGAATACGCTAGTGTCTGGCAATTTTCTGGATATTTCCACGCAGGTATTGAACAGCGGCGAACAGGGTTTTCTCGGTTTGGTCTTTCACCCCAACTACGCGACGAACGGTTATTTTTACGTGAACTATGTGCATACCGGTACCGGGAACACGACCATCAGCCGCTTTCAGAACCCAACGCCGGCTTCCAACGGGCCCGTCAGCCTGTCGACTGAACTAGTGCTGCTGAATATTCCGCAGCCTTATACGAACCACAATGGCGGCGACCTGAACTTTGGTCCGGACGGTTATCTGTACATCGGCATGGGCGACGGTGGAAGTAGCGATGATCCGCAAAACCGCGCGCAGAACCCCCAGGAATTACTGGGTAAAATGCTGCGTATCGACGTGAATAACACCAGTTCGGGGAAGAATTATGCTATTCCGGCCAACAATCCATATGTCGGCATACAATCCCCGACGGACTACCTGGATGAAATATGGGCTTTGGGTATGCGTAACCCCTGGCGGTTCAGTTTCGACCGGCAGACCGGTGATTTATGGATTGCCGATGTTGGCCAGGGTGCCTGGGAAGAGGTGGATTTTCAGGCGGCGAATGCGCCGGGCGGACGAAATTATGGCTGGCGCTGTTACGAGGGCAATCATATCAAAATCCCCGCTGGTTGTGGCGCCATGAGCGATTACACCTTCCCGATCTTTGAATACAGCCACGATCCGAACACTGGGGGTAACTCCATCACCGGTGGATTTGTCTATCGTGGAAATACGGCACCGGCCCTGCGCGGCTGGTATATTTGTGCGGATTTTACCTCCGATAATTTCTGGCTGATCCATCCTGATGGTACGTATAAACTACAGACGAACGTGCCGATCGTCGACGTGGTCACGTTCGGACAAGATGACGCTGGCGAATTATATGTCTCCAGTTATGGCGGCCAGATTTATAAAATCACGAGCAACCCCTTGCCCATCACCTTGATGAATTTCAACGCCACCTATGCCGATGGTGGCAGCCACCTGATCTGGACGACGGCAACCGAAACAAATGCCGACTATTACCAGGTGGAGAGAAAAACGGCCGGCGGTGATTTTCAAGCTATTGGACGCGTAGAAGCGGCCGGTGAAAGTCAGCAGACCCAACAATATTCCTTTACTGATCCGCTGGTTGTACCCGGTGAAAATGTGTACCGCCTGCGCATGGTCGACCGCGACGGCACTTTCGAATATTCGCCGGCGGTTACGGTCATGGTGCAGCAAAAGGGCGACTGGCAGTTGACGCCCAACCCGGCGCATGGGAAAGTGACCTTGTCTTTCCAGAGCTTGGTGGAGCCGTCTTTGCTGCGCCTGGAGCTGTTCGATGCCCAGGGACGCCTGGTTTTGACTCATGAACAAGCAACACCCTCACTGCCTTATACCCGGGATTTTCAAATTTCACAGTTGCCGGTAGGTGTATATTCCTGCCGTTTGGAGGTGGATGGGAAAGCGGAGGTGCGGCGACTGGTGGTGGAGTAGTCTTTCAATCCCTTCCAATCCGCACCTTCACCCCCCCATACAAGTATCCTTCCGCCCCCGGTTCAAAGTATCTTTCCCCCGCCGCATTGATCAGCACATTGGCATTATAGCGGGCATTAAAAATATTATTCACCCCCAAAAACGGCTCGATGGCCCACTGCCGGAACTGGTGGCGATAACCGGCCCGCAGGGTCGCCAGAGTGTAGGCTGCATTTTCGACCGTATTACCGTCATTGGCATAAAAACGGCCCACCTGCCGCAGCTGCAACATGGTGGTCAGCCCTTTTTTGGAGGCCCAGCGCCATTCACCGAAAGCCAGGTGGCGGGGAATGCCGGGCGTACGGTTGTTCGTGTAGTTCAGGTTGTCCGACACGTATTCCGTGTAGCGAAAATCGGAGTAGGTGTAATTCACGGTCACCGTCATGGTCGGACGGATCGCCCAGCGCAGGCTCGCTTCCAGTCCCTGACGCTGCGAGCGGCCGGCATTCCGGTAAAAACTGCGACCGGGAAAAGCCGGTAACTGGTAGGGCACGAATTCATCGCGCAGGTCAATCAGGAACAGCGCCGTTTCCAGTCGAAGGGTGGGTAAAAGCCGGGCTTTCAATCCCCATTCGCCGCTCACCGCTTTTTGGGCCTGCAGGTCGGGATTAAAACCGCCGGTGGTGCTGGGGTTGGCGGACAGTTCATTCAGGGTGGGCGCTTCAAAGTTGGACGTCACGTTCACGTACATGGCGGAATTTGTCCGGAATTTCCAGCTCAGTCCCAGCAGCGGACTAAAGCGCGTCAATGGAATTTTATCCGACTGGTCGCCGTCGCTGCGGAACAGGTCATCGACCGCTAACTGCACCTGATCCAGCCGGGTGCTGGCGGTGAGCAGCCATTTATCGTTCAGTTGCAGACTATGCACCCAATACCCGCCCAGGCTGCTAAATTTCTCGTTTTGATCCAGCGTAGCCGCGCCGGTTTCGCCTTGTTCATTGTTAAAACGACGCCGGTGGTCGCGCTGCCGGTCGATGTCCACGCCGGCCTGCATGCGATAAACGCGGTGAAAAAGGGAAGTGTTGAGCTCGTACTGGAATCCGCCGCCGCCAAACAAGCGATCGATCTGCACTACGCCGCCGTTTTGAAAAGCCAGCCGGTTGTCGAACTGCCGGCCGGTTACGAAAGCCCGCAGCGTCAGTTTCTGCCGCTCATCGAGGCGGTGTTCCATCACAGCGCCTGCGCGGCCCTGCTGGACACTTTCACCCGCATTGAACGCCACGTTCTGGGGCCGGGCCTGCCGCCGGTTTTCGGTGATCTGGCTGACCGTTAATCCGCCGGCATCATCAGCCTGGGGGCTGTAGCCATAGTTGAAGAGCAGTTTGAGCGTGGTTTTTTGGGAAAAATCCAGCACCCATTTATTGTTGATGATCGTCTGCCGCATGCGCGCATGTTCCCGGTAGCCCCCGTTTTCGTTGTAGGCGACACTCAGCAACGAGCCCCATTTTTGTCGGCGAAAACCCGTTTTTACCTGGTAGCGCTGAAACCCGTTACCGCCCTGTGCCACCTGGAATTCGGCGAAGGGGCGTTCCGGAAGTTCTTCCGTTTTCAGGTAAATTACCCCGCCCGAAGCATTGCCATACAGCGCGGAGGAAGCGCCGCGCAGCACTTCCATACTACCCAAAGCCCCTACGTCCAGGTTATCGACATCGGCTTGGCCATCGGGCGTGGATTCCGGAATGCCGTCCGTAATAAGGCGGATACCCCGAATACCGAAGGCCGAGCGCGCGCCGAAACCACGAATAGAAATGCGCAAATCCTGCGAAAAATTATCGGGATTTTGCACGAACACGCCCGGCACGGTGGCCAGCACGTCATAGACCGACAACTGCTGCTGCGCCGTTTGCAACTGGGTTTTATTCAAAACGCTGATGGCAAACGGCGTTTGGGTCTGGTCGGCCGACAGCCGCGTGGCGCTGATGGTTATGGGTGCAATTGCCTGATTACTAAGGGTATCTGTTTGTGCTGACAGGCCAACGGCAACAGCGGTCAGGAGCAGGGTAAGGGTGTACTGCATAGCGTATTTTTATGGAAACATGTTTTGGAGAGGCCTGCATTTACGTGCCACTACCGGTTTTTACAGCGCAAAAGCTACGATCTGATTGCCTTTCGGTGTACCCAGTTTTTCGCCGCCGCAAGCGATCACCAGGTATTGTTTGCCGTTCACGGCGTAGGTAACCGGCGTGGCGAAACCGGCGGCCGGCAGCGCTGTTTCCCAGAGCAGCGCACCCGTTTTTTTATCGAAAGCCCGGAATTTTTCATCCTTGGTGGCGGCGATGAACAGCAGACCGCTGGCCGTAATGACCGGTCCGCCGTAATTTTCGCAGCCGGTCGGCGGGTGGCCTTGCCGGTGCAGTTTCTCCGTGTCGCCGAGGGTGATTTGCCAGCGGTATTCGCCGGTATTCAAATCGATGGCGCTCAGCGTGCCCCAGGGCGGTGAAATAGCGGGCAGCCCTTGGCTATCGAGGAACTTCTTATATCCGCCATGTTTATAAGGTAAGGCCAGCTGGCTTTTTGCCTCCGTTACAGCACCCGCTTCCTTTTTCTCTTCTCCCAGTAAATACGCGACGATGGCTTTTTTCTCCTTTTCCGACAGGCTTGGAAAGCCCGGCATCATGCCTTTGCCAGAACTGATTATTTGCCCGATGTACAAGGGATCGCGGCGCTGGCCGATGCCCAGCAGGGAAGGGTAGCCGCTCTGGACATTTCCGCTGCGGTCTTGCTGGTGGCAGGAGGCGCAGTGCGTGAGATAAGTGGCTTCTCCCAGGGGCAGTGGCGGGCCGGTTTTCATACCAGCCGTCGGTTCCATTTTCAGGATCCAGGCCATTTCATTGGCATTGACGTACAAGATGCCTTGCTCCGGATCAGCGCCGGCGCCGCCCCATTCCGCGCCGCCGTCGTAACCAGGCAGCAATAACACGCCCTGCAGGTTGGGTGGCGCGAAACGCCGCCGGTCGGACTGGCGGAAAATCTGCAGTAGTTCCTCGCGGTTTTCGGCATAGGGACTAAGGTCCTGCTCGGTCAAATCATGGGATTGACGGGCAAAAGGCGCGGGTTTTACCGGCACGGGCTGGGTGGGCCAGGCGGATTCGCCGGACAGTAACGAAGCGGGCGCTTCCACTTCCTGCACCTCGAACAGCGGCTGGCCGGTCGCGCGGTCAAACACGAAAACATAGCCTTGTTTGGTTATCTGGGCCACCGCATCCACCATTTTGCCCAGGTGTTTTACGCGGAGAAGGTTCGGCGGGGCGGGCGGATCGCGGTCCCAAATATCATGGTGGGTAAACTGGTAGTGCCAGATCTTCTTACCGGTGCGGGCATTCAGGGCCAGCAGGCAATCGGCATAGAGATTTGCCCCCAGGCGTTGTGCGCCATAAAAATCGGGGGCCGCTGAACCGATGGGCGCGAACAGGGTGCCTGTAACCGGATCGAGCGCCATGCCCGCCCAGTTATTAGCGCCGCCCACTTCCGTGTTGCGGTAGGCTTCCTTATTTTCCCAGGTCGCATAACCAGGTTCATCGGGGTAGGGGATGGTGTGGAAAGTCCAGGCCAGCTTACCCGTCACCACGTCAAAGGCGCGCAGATCGCCCGGCGCTGCATCTTCATCTTCCGCGAGGCGGACGGGCAGGATGATGAGGTTTTCAAAAACGGTCCCGGGGGTGTTGGAAATGATGAATTTGTTGCGGGCCACAGCCGGCAAACCTTCGTGCAGATCTACTTTCCCCTGTGTTCCGAAAGTCAGGATGGGCTGGCCGGTTTTGGCGTTCAGGGCAAATAAGGTGGGTCCGATCGTGCATAGAATACGTTTGTCTTCCCCGTTTGCCCAGTAGGAAACGCCGCGACTAGTACTGTGCCAGGCCTTCAATGGGTCGCCGAAACGCCACAACTCTTTGCCGGTAGCCGCATCGAGGGCAAAAGCCTGCACGGCGGCAGTCATGCCATAAAGCACGCCATCCACCACGATCGGGCTCATTTGCATTTGTCCGCTGTCCGGGGCGGCATACGTCCAGGCGACTTTCAGTTGACCGACGTTCTGCGGCGTGATCTTGGTCAGCGAGGAATAGTGGTTGCGGTCGGGGCCGCCGAGGTAGTCCGACCAGGTACTGTAGTCGCGCTGGTCGGACCGGCAGGCCGGGAAAATCAGGAGCAGCAGGCCGGTAACGACCAGGTAGATATTCTTCTTCATTTTAAAGGGTAAATAAATTCAAATATACCGCAACCACCGCTGCTCCGGATGGGCCGACTTGTAGCGGCCATACCATTTGCAAAGCGGGTAGAGGCAGAGCACCAAAGCGATCCAGATCAGGTATACCACCGGTAATTCCACTCCGGAACCACTGGCTGGCCGGCCAAATTTGAACACGCCGAATTCCAAGTCGGGCCAATGAAATCCCTGCGCAAAAACCATCGAGAACATCGCTACCCGCACCAGGCACCAGTGCAGCAGGTAATAGAAAAGCGGCACTTTACCGTAGGTGGAAAAGAAGTCGAGGAAGCGGTTTTTTCCCCCGTCCGCCAGCGCCAGTACGATGGACATAATACCCAGCGTGACCAGGGTGTAGAGCAGCGATGGCGGGTATTTGTTGAGGTTAATAAAGGAGAAGAAGGTGAATAAGCCGCTTTTTTGCGTGCTCCAGGGTGTCGGGTCGCCGTACACATTGATAAAACGCAGCAGGCAGAATAGGGCCAGTGCGCCGCCGCCGATTTGCAGCCAAAGTTTCTTTCTGCTGGCCAGGGGTAATTCAAATAACTGCCCGGCGGCAAAACCCGTCAGCAAAATACCGAACCAGGGCAGGAAGGGATACAGCACGGCAAACGTGAAATTGGGCGTAATCGGAAACACGCCCAGCCGGAAAAACACCGGCCAGATAAACTGGGCCGCCGGTTGAGCTTCCATCGTAATCCCCTGCACCAGATTATGGCTGAAAATGATCACCAAGCCCGCGATGCCGAGGGCGCGCGGATTTATTTTTAAGAGAAAAGACAACAGGATGAAACCTGCGCCAATGGCAAAAATGACCTGCATGACCAGCGTACGGAATTGAAAATCAAACCACAGCAGGAAATTGATGACGGTAAATTCCAGCACGATCAGCCAAAATCCCCGGGTGCGCAAATAGCGCTGACTTTCCGCCAGGTGGCCACTCTTTTTAAATACCAGATAGGCCGACGTACCAGACAGAAATACGAACGTCGGCGCGCATAAATGCGTGATCCAGCGGGTCAGGAAAACCCCGGCCGTAACGGTGTTGAGATCGGTGGGACTCTGGGTAAGGGAATCGACGTGCAGCAGGTCGCGCAGGTGGTCGAGGGCCATGATGACCATGACCAGGCCGCGGGTGAAATCGATGGTTTGGATTCTATTCATACCTCGAAGATTTGAATCTCAAGGATACAGGGAAATCCGGATAGTTCCGCCTGGCGGTCCACCCTTTTCTACTTGCGCGATCTTCCCAGTTTGGGGAAACCACCCAGTACATTACCCACTACGCCGCCTACGACTGCGCCGATCAGGCCACCGATGAAGGAATCGACCAGCACGGAGGTCAGGTTCATGTATTTGCTGCTGCCTAAAATGATCAGGTTATGGCTTAAAAAAACCAGGAATCCGATCCAGCCACCCCGAATGGCGCCGGTTCGGCCGGTAGAAATGGCTGCCCAGCCGCTGAAAATGAGGGCGTAAAGTAAACCGATAATCAAATGGCCAAGGAGCACCACCAGCACGTCGGGTGGATTTTTGAGGATTCCACCTGCGGTTCCGGCATTTTCGCGGTAAAAATCCGCCAGCAGCACGTTGCGTAACAGGTAACTGAGAAGGAAACTGACCACACCGCCGATCAATGCGGCCAGCAGGGTGCGGTTATCCAATGATTTTGGATTGCTCATAATTATTTGATAAGAGATGAAAGTTGGTTGCCTACAGCATAGTCACCCGTAGTTGGATGAAAACCTGCAAGTCTCGTTTGTAAAAATGTAGAGTAAATTCTTATGCCGAAGCGGTTTAGCCGCTATTACATCGCGTCAACTCCTTGGGTTTTCCTACTTTTGCGCGCTTTAAAGCGACTATGGAAAAAATCCTCATCCTCGATTTTGGCTCCCAGTTTACCCAGCTCATTGCCCGGCGGGTGCGCGAAGCCAACGTGTACTGCGAAATTGTGCCGTACAATAAAATACCGGTTCTTACCGACGACATCCGCGGCATCATCTTGTCCGGCAGCCCTTTTTCCGTTAAACAAGCGGATGCTTTGCGGGTCGATCTGCACCAACTGGTCGGTCAGCGTCCGGTGCTCGGGGTTTGTTATGGCGCCCAGCTGATCGCCGATTTTTACGGCGGCGAAGTGGCCCGGTCGGAGCATCGGGAGTACGGCAAGGCCTTGTTACAAACCAATGATCAGGACCACGATCCGCTGCTGGCCGGCGTCAGTGCGCAATCCCAGGTGTGGATGAGCCATGGCGACACCATTTTGCGGTTGCCGGAAGGGTTTGAATTACTGGCCCGTACCGACAGTATTCCGGTGGCGGCTTTCCGCGCCCGGGCCGGTCACTTCACGCAGCCCGTTTACTGTTTGCAGTTTCACCCGGAGGTGTATCATACGCTGGAGGGTTTTCATTTGCTGAAAAACTTTGTACACAACATCTGCGGCTGTGCGGGCGACTGGACGGCGGCCCACTTTGTAGAAGGCACTGTAGCGGCTTTAAAAGAGCAGATCGGTAATGAAAAAGTGATCATGGCGCTTTCCGGCGGCGTGGATTCCACCGTAGCGGCCACGCTGCTGCACCGCGCTATTGGCGACCGGCTGTTTTGTTTTTTCATCGATAATGGCCTGCTGCGTAAAAACGAATACGCCGAAGTGCTGGCTTCCTATCATGGCATGGGCCTGAACGTGGAAGGTGTCGATGCCAAACAGTTGTTCTACGATGGACTGGCCGGTGTCAGTGATCCGGAGCAGAAACGGAAGATCATCGGCAAGCTTTTCATCGATCTCTTCGAGCGGGAGTCCGAAGCGCATCCCGATTTTCAGTGGCTGGGTCAGGGCACCATTTATCCCGACGTGATCGAATCGGTGAGCGTACACGGCCCGTCGGTGACGATTAAGAGTCACCACAATGTGGGCGGTTTGCCGGAAAAACTGAAACTCAAGATCGTCGAGCCGCTGCGTATGCTGTTCAAAGACGAGGTGCGCCGCGTGGGCGCCGAGCTGGAAATCCCCAGCCATATTTTACAGCGCCACCCCTTTCCGGGACCGGGTCTGGGCATTCGCATCCTCGGGGATATTACCCCGGAAAAGGTGCACATGCTCCAGGAAGCCGATGCTATTTATATTGGTAAACTGCGCGAACACGGCCTCTACGACCAGGTTTGGCAGGCCGGTACGATACTGCTGCCTATTCAGTCGGTCGGCGTGATGGGCGACGAGCGTACCTACGAAAAAACCATCGCGCTGCGGGCCGTCAACAGTGCTGACGGCATGACTGCCGAATGGAGCCGACTGCCCTATGATTTTCTGGCGGAAGTCAGCAGCGAGATCATCAACCGGGTGAAAGGTATTAACCGCGTTGTTTTTGATATTTCCACCAAACCGCCCGCCACCATCGAGTGGGAATGAGCGGAGTGCGGAATGAGGCGAATGCGGAATGCGGAATTGCTGTGCCCTTGGACATAGGGAATACGGAATGCTGAATTGCTGCGCGCCTGGCCGTTCATAGTTCATCGTTCATACATCATCGTTCATCGTTAGTTATTTTGGTTCGCGTAAAAATCTGTTGTATCAGTAGTGAGGAGGAAGCGCGGTTGGCTGTGCGGGCCGGCGCTTCGGCATTGGGGCTCGTGGGCGCCATGCCGAGCGGTCCAGGCATCATCGACGATGCGCTCATTGCGCGTATTGCCAGGCGGGTGCCGCCGCCCATCGCTACGTTTTTATTAACGAGTGAAACGGACGCGGTGGCGATCATCCGGCACCAGCAACGGGCGGGCACGAATACGGTGCAGATGGTCGATGCTTTGCAAAACGGCAGTTATGCGGAAATACGGCAGGCGCTGCCCGGCGTAAAACTGGTGCAGGTCATTCACGTGACTGGCGAAGAATCCCTGGACGAAGCCCAGCGTTTGGCGCCGGAAGTAGACGCACTGCTGCTGGACAGCGGGAATCCCAATCTGAGCGTAAAAGAACTGGGCGGTACCGGCCGGGTGCATAACTGGACGATCAGTCGCCGCATCTGCGCCAGCGTGTCGGTGCCGGTGTTCCTGGCCGGTGGTTTGCGGCCCGAAAATGTGCGCGCCGCCATCGAAGCGGTAGAACCTTTCGGCCTGGATTTATGCAGCGGCGTGCGGACAAACGGGCTACTGGACGAGCGAAAACTGGAGCTGTTTTTTGAGACCATTCACCTGGTCTGACGACTCCAAGTCGTCCGACCAGTTTACCGCCCGCTGGTCTGACGACTCTTAGTCGTCCGACCAGTTCAACCCCAGTTTAACCGGGAGATGAGCGGTCAGACGACTTAGAGTCGTCGGACCGCAGCGCGCATCAAATTGCCTGCTTCGCTCGTTTTCTTTAAAAAATACGCCATGAACAAAAAACTATTTACCGGACGAATCTTTGGCCTGCTGCTGACGATGGTGATCGGTCAATCGGGTTGTTACACCTTCAAAGGCATTTCGATCGATCCGAACGTGAAGACCTTTGCGGTGCGCAATTTCGAGACCCTGGCCGGTAATGCGCCACCGACCTTAGGCATTGATTTTGCGGAACGCCTGCGCGATAAAATTCGTTCGGAAACGCCGCTGAAGGCCAAAAATGAAGAGCCAGACGTAGAATTTACCGGTAAAATCGTGGATTTCCGGGTCGTTCCGGTAAATCCCAAGCCCGGTGAGGTGGTGGCTTCCAACCGGCTGGAAGTCCGCATCCGGGTGGGTTATATCAACCGGCTGGATGAAAAGAAAGGCTGGCCATCCGAAAAGGATTTCAGCCATTTCGCTGATTTCGGCAGTGAGCAGGACCTTTTGACGGTGCAGGCCGGACTGCTGGTGACCATCAACAAACAGCTTCTGGAGGATATTTTCAACGCAGCCTTCAACGACTGGTGAACGACAAATTTTCTGGTCAAATTTTTAAATTTCCGGAAAGAGTAACATCTTTGGCCTTTGACAACCAACCGGTTAGGCATTTTTGCAGGATAATCGGGTCATCCCAAAAAGTAGCCGTCGCGACGGCGGCTATATAAAATTCATCTTGCCGCATGACGCAAGAGCGTTTTCTCAAACTGCTGGATAACCCGGCCTTACTTACGACCATCTCTTACGAAGAGTTGAAGACGCTGGCTTTGGCGTATCCCTACGCGCATAATCTGCGCAGTTTACTCGCTATCAAGGCCCAGCAAAGCAATCACCCGGAGGCATCCCGGACCCTGGCGGCGGCGGCGGCAAACAGCCTCGACCGCACCCGTTTGTTTATGCTGGTCGCACCGAAAATAGTAGCGCCCCAGCGTCTGGAAGCGATCCGGGAAGAAGTGCTGGAACTCAAACCCATTGAAACCATCAAACGCGAACTGGATGCGCTGTCCCCACTGACCCGGGATGAACGACCTTCCGCTTTGCCCCGCCCATCCCTCCCGGTACCGCCGCCAGTAGGCAGTAAGCCGCCTGCCACGGATGTTGCGCTGGATTTCAGTCAGGCGATTTCCCTGCCACCCGAACCTGTAGAATCACCCGTTACTGAACCGGAGCCAGTAGAATTGGAACCGGCTGCCGAATTACCAACGCCGTCCCTGTCAGAACAGGAACCCGCTGTTGAGCCTTCCGTTGCTGCGCCCTTGCCAGATGAAGTGGAACTAGCCAATGAATATGAAGAGGTGATGACGGCTTCAGAAACTGAGTCCGAGTTGCCTATTGAACCTGAACCTGTTGCGTATCCGGCGCCGCAAGCTTTCACTCACTGGATGGAGCAGTTTCAACTGCCCACGCTGGAACCCCGTCCGGCCCGCCCCGCACGTGCAGTTCCGGCCATGGCGCCTGCTACTCAGCCGTCGGCCAAACCCGAACCCGTAGCTAAAACGGGCATTGCGCACGTGCTGGCCGAGAAAAGCGTGAGTGAGAACAAGGACGTTTTATCCGAAACCCTGGCCAGAATATATGTGCAGCAGGGGCACCGCGAAAAAGCAATTCAGATGTATCAGCGATTGAGCTTGGCGTTTCCTGAGAAAAGTGCTTACTTTGCCGCCGAAATTGACAAACTTAAAAATTAGACAATCATGTTAACCACCCTTGCGGTATTCATTGCCCTCGTCAGCGTCGTATTGATCGTGGCGATTCTGATCCAGAATTCGAAAGGCGGGGGTTTGGATGCCTCCTTCGGCGGACAAGCCCAGCAACTCTTCGGCGCTGCACGTTCCACAGATTTTATTGAAAAAGCGACCTGGGTACTGGCCGGCACGCTGATGGTACTTTGCGTAGTCGCCGTACTGACCGTTGGTACGGGCGGTGCCGTTACGCCGGACGCTATTCCACTGCAAACGCAATAATTTTTCGGCATTTTTTGCCCACTTAAGTATAAGCCCGACAGCGGCACCTGGTTGAACCGGGTGCCGCTTTCCCGTTTTGGGCCTGGTGCTGCAACCAGTTGATAAATACTTTATTTAATTTGAAAATGCAGATTTCTTGCGCTGACAGAGCGCTTTTTGCGGCCGGGTACCTGATACGATATATCATAAAATGTGATCCGGTCACCAGACATTACCGCCTGGCATCTTTCGGCTATGAAAGGGTTGAATCGGGTCCCCTCATTATATCCTGTCCAGTTTTTACAACTGGCTTTCGAGAAAAATTCAACGGTAAATCCATGGGCGGATAAAGAGCCACAACCGTCAGCCACTAATATCGCCGGCCCTTACTGATCAAATCGTTCCAGCTTCATATTCTTGATCAGCGCGATCAGTTTTTCCCCATACTTTTTATCCGTGGCGTAGCCGCTTTTGGCCAGTCCGTTGGCCCAGCCGCGATAATCCGAGGCTTCCAGTTTAAAAAGGGGGGCGTACCGCTTGCTCGTTTTCAGGAACTGGCTATGCGCCCGGAAACTGCCCCAGGCATTCGCGTATTTGATAAAAAAGTCTTTGTGGAAATCATCGCCATAGTTGACGCAGTGGCCTTTGGCGCAGTGCTGCGAAACACATTTTACCCCAAAGTGGTTATTGGTCTTATGGGCCAGCGCGCTTTCGCCGGCATCACTTTCCAGCAGGCCCTGCGCCAGGATGATGCTGGCCGGCACACCATATTTCTGCATTTCGGCCACGGCGACCGGAGCGAAACGCTCCACGTAGTCCTGGCATTTACCCAGGCGGCTGCGCACATCGCCGGACGACAGGCTGTGACGGATGGCGTAGGCCGGATCGATGGCCAGGGTGCTGTTGAGCAGGGGACCGGTAGCGAGTGCCGGGATCGTTTCTTTATCGCTGGTGGCCGTTTTGGGCGCTACTGTGGCGCCGCCGCTCACGTCGAACAGGGACGCGCTGGTACGGCGCGCCACCACCTGTTCGTGGCCTTCCGCAGCCATTGGACTGAAGGTGATGGAAATTTTATCGCTCCACACGAAGTAAGTCAGGGCGGTGAGGAGGAGTAATTTCCAGATCAGCATCTCATCTGGCGAGGAAGTTGGGTTGGGGGCGGCATTCGCCCGGCTATAGTAAGCGCTGTGCTGGTAGCTGGCCATGGTGTGTAGAATTTGGTAGGTAAAACGGACAGGAAAGCGGGAACGGCTCGTTCTCTACCACAAAGTAAAACAAGATGTTTTTTATAAACAACAAAAAGTTTTATAAATAATTTTCCACAAATTGTGAATGGACGTGTAAGGATGCTGTTTACTTTAATAAATAATTAATAATGAAGGGAATATAAATATGCTGAAACTTCGGGCCGTTGTTTTAGGCTATACAAGCCACCTGGAATATGACTACCGGCGCGGTAACTTTTCATCCTTGTTTTCAAAACATGCGGTCATTTGACCATCGATCGATCGGTGTAATGTTTTCTAACATTTCCTTTTCCAATAAATCATGATTTTGCCCCATTTTGTGCCAGAAAACCTATTTTTGCGCCCGACCTTTGCTTCGTGTAATTTTTACAAATAGTCCCCGCAACCACGCCTCCTTCTTTTATGAAATTATTTCAATCTCACCTATGATCATTATTGCCGACTGCGGCTCTACCAAATGTGATTGGCTGCTGACCCAAGGTGGACGCGACCAACAGCTGGAAAATACCATGGGATTCAGTCCGTTCTTTCACACAACAGCGGAAATAACCGGTATTTTAACCACCGAACTATTGCCTAAAGTCAAGGCGGACGAGGTGACCCACATCTACTTCTACGGTACCGGCGTCCATGACGAGCACCGGGCGGAAATCGTGGCGGCCGCATTACGCGCCGTGTTTCCCAATGCGGAAATAGAAGTGGAACATGACCTGCTGGCTGCCGCGCGGGCCACTTGTGGACATAGTGCGGGCATTGCCTGCATCCTGGGCACCGGATCGAACAGTTGTTACTACGACGGCGTAAGCATCCTGGATAATGTACCTTCCCTGGGCTGGTTGCTGGGCGATGAAGGTAGTGGCACCCACCTGGGTAAGTCGCTGCTCCGGGCCAAATTCTACCGCGAACTGCCGGCGGACCTCAATGCGGCCTTTGACGAGGCCTATCCGGAGGGTCAGGATGCCATTAAAGATAAGGTATACGAAAAGGGGGCCAATGCCTATTTGGCTTCTTTTACCCGTTTTCTGGGCGATAACCAACAGCACCCGTATATCCAAAATCTGGTGGCCGGTTGTCTGAATCAGTTCCTGGACCGGCACGTAGTCAAATACAGTGGCTACCAGAAAGTGCCCATTCACTTTGTCGGTTCGATTGCCCACCATTTTCAGGATGTACTGGTAAAAAGCATGGAAGAGCGTAAACTGAAAGTTGGCATGATTGTACGCAAACCCATTTATCCGCTGGCTGATTTTCACGTGTATCCGCCGGCTGATCAATAAGGGGGAACCATCCACTCACTAAACGACTTTCCCGACCGGTAGGAGTAAAACTGGTATTAAGGAATGAAAAATACTATGACTAAAGACATCAAACGTATTGCCGTATTCACCTCGGGTGGCGACGCACCGGGTATGAATGCCGCAGTACGGGCAATTGTACGGAATGCTTTCAATAATGACCTGCACATTTACGGTATTATGCGGGGTTATGAAGGCATGATTGACGGCACGATCAAACGCCTGGAAACCAATGACGTCGGTAATATCATTCACCGCGGAGGTACTATCCTGAAAACTGCCCGTAGTCAGCGGTTTATGACGCCGGAAGGCCGCAAACAGGCCTATGAGAACCTGATCGATAACGACATCGACGCCCTGATCGCTATTGGTGGCAACGGTACCTTCACCGGCGCCAACCTGTTCATTCAGGAGTATCCCGACATTCCGATCGTGGGCATTCCCGGTACGATCGACAACGACCTGTACGGCACCGATTTCACCATCGGTTTCGATACGGCGGTCAATACGGCGGTACAGGCTGTGGACAAGATCCGCGACACGGCCGACTCGCATAACCGCCTGTTTTTCGTGGAGGTCATGGGGCGTCACTCCGGTTTCATCGCGCTGCATACGGCGATTGCGGGCGGCGCGGGCGGCGTACTGATCCCGGAAGAGGAAAGTTCAATCGACGATATTGTGAAACTGCTGAAACGCGGCGCCAAACGGGCCAAACTGTTCAGTATTGTCATCGTTGCCGAGGGCAACCACATGGGCACGGTATACGACATCGCCAAACAGGTGGAGGAGAAAGTAACCATTTACGACGATATTAAGGTGACGGTGATCGGTCACCTGCAGCGTGGCGGCTCCCCCTCTTCCTTCGACCGCGTGCTGGCCAGTATTCTCGGTTTCTCCGCAGTGGAAGGCCTGTTGGCGGGTAAAACCGGCATGATGGTCGGTATTCGCAACAACAACGTGCATTATTCCCCTTTCGCAGAAGCAATCGGCAAGTTCAAACCCTTGAACAAGGATCTGCTGCGCATGGCGCATATTTTAGCTCAGTAGATGAAATGATAAAGTGATGAAATGATAAAGTGATTGGGCAGCGTTGTGCTCTATCATTTCATAATTTCATCACTCTATTACTTCATTAAAAATCGCCCCTGTCCTCGTAAGAGGGCAGGGGCGATGTGTTCAAGCACCGGACGAGGTCTTATTTCTCGTCGTAGTTGAAAGGCAGCACTTTGGCATCCTTTACGGTCGAGAGGGTCATCAACGTTTTCAGGCGTTCGATTTCTTCGATCTGGCTGATGGTTTTGAACAGCAGCTGCTCATAGGTAGGAATATCGCGGCAAACGATTTTCATCAGGAAATCAGCTTCGCCGGTGATGATATAACATTCCGTCACCTCGTCGATCTTAGAGATCTTTTCGAGGAAGTTGTTCAGGGCATTTTCTTTCTTCCAGGCCAGCGAAACGAGCACGAAAGTTTTCACGTTCAGACCCATTTGCTGGGGATTCACCTGCGCATGATAGCTTTGGATGATTTCGCTTTGTTCCAGCTTTTTCACGCGTTCCAGCGTGGGGGCAGGGGAGAGGCCGATCTTTTTCGAAAGATCGAGGTTCGTAATCTTGCTGTTGTCCTGTAGGATTTTCAGGATTTTCAGATCTATTTTATCCAATTTCTCTGACATGGTAGGCGAATCGTTATTGAAATTTAATTTTGCTTCAGTTAAGTTGGCCAAAGGTAGGGCCTTAAAAAATTATGTACAAGTAAAACAAGGTTAAACCTCCGTATATTTTGTTAATAAAGCGTTTTTTGCACATCGCCTATAAAAAAATCTATCTCCTAACAGCGTAATCTACGTTTTCGACAAATATATTTTGGCAAAAAAACGAGCGGGCGGGTTAAATTGAAAAAAGGTTGAACCAACCGGTGTCGGGCAGAAAAATGCCAAACAAAACCTGCTGATTCAACCTTATAGCCGCTTTATTCTTTTACCAAGACCTTTAAACGGCCTTAACAAGCGGTTTGTAACGCTCCATTATGGGAAAATACCCATCGAAACGTAGTCACTGGCAATTTTCTTGAGCGAGCACACAAAAGCGGCGGTACGAACATCCGATACATCCGGATGCTGTTTGAAAGTTTCGCGAATTTGCTGGTAAGCCGTGATCATCGTGTCTTCCAGACCGGAGTTGACCAGATCGATCTCGGTGCCGCCCCGGGTCAGGAAGTCCCGTTCGCGGTCGCCGATGGATTTGCCGGTGATTTCCGACACCTTATCCAGAATACCAGTAAAGGCATTGTGCTGGAAACGGTTTTCCAGACGACCGAAACGGTGGTGCGACAGGTTTTTTAGCCATTCAAAATACGACACCGTTACACCGCCCGCATTGATGTAGAAGTCGGGCACGATGACAATACCTTTTTTCAGCAGGATCGGATCGGCTTCTGCGGCGACCGGACCGTTGGCGGCTTCGGCCAGGATCTTGCAATTAATCCGTTCCGCATTGGCGAGGGTAATCTGGTTTTCCAAGGCGGCCGGCACCAGAATATCGCATTCGATCTCGAGAGCGGCCAGGTTGTTGGCCAGCGTGGTCGTGCCAGGAAAGCCCAGAATAGAGCCGGTCTCCTGACGAAAAACCAGCAGTTTTTCCACGTCGATGCCTTTCTCGCTGTAAATGGAGCCTTCACGCTCCGCTACACCGATGATTTTCACGTCGCCTTCGCGCTGGCTGATGAGGGCGGTGTTGCTGCCCACATTACCCAGGCCCTGCACGACCATGGTTTTACCGGCCATCCCTTTGGTCAGGCCGATTTTCTTCATGTCGTCGGCATAGCTCACAATTTCGCGCAAGCCATAGAATACCCCGCGACCGGTGGCTTCGGCGCGACCGCGAATACCATTCTGGGTAACGGGTTTGCCGGTGACACAGGCAATGGAGTCAATTTCCCCGTGGCGGAAAGCCTGGTAGGTGTCCATGATCCAGGCCATTTCACGGGGTCCGGTACCGTAATCGGGTGCAGGTACATCGATACCTGGACCGATGAAGTTCTTTTTTACCAGCTCGGTGGTGTAGCGCCGCGTGATGTTCTGCAACTGCTCCACGGTGTACTTGGCCGGATTGATCTTGATGCCGCCTTTTGCGCCGCCAAACGGTACATCGACCAGGGCGCATTTGTAAGACATCAGGGCCGCGAGGGCCATTACTTCGTCCTGATCCACGCTTTCGGCGTAGCGAATACCGCCTTTCGTGGGCAGCCGGTGGTGGCTATGCTGCACGCGATAGGCTTCGATCACCTCGTAGTCATTTCCTACGCGCACCGGAAACCGGATCTGCAGGACGAGGTTACAGGCTTTGATTTGTTCCACCAGTCCTTTCGGAATGTCAGTGAAGGCGGCGGCCTTGTCCACGTAGTTCTCTACGCTCTTAAAAAAACTAATTTGTCCACTCATTTTTCTCGTCTTTGAGTTGGTGCTCTAATTTGGTTAGCTTGCGTTCGAGCCGCACGAGATACACGATAATACCCAGAAAAATGAGCAGAATTACGCCGACTACGACGTTGATTTTGCCGGTTTCCCGCATGAAATCGCTACTGCCGTAGGCCAAAAGCGCGGGCAAATATATTGCCTGCAGCAGAATAATTATCAAAAGTTTTCGCGTTTTGAAAAATTTCATCTTCCGAAAATTATGAAAAGTTAGTTTTTTTGTTGAAATTGAAAAGGCAGTTTGCTTAATCGAGTCCGGTGGCCCGGTCCATCAGCCGCTGATACCGGATGCGTAATTGTGCGATCCAGAAACCCAGAAGGCTCCAGCCGATAATGCTGGGATAAAAGACCATGCGCATGGTGTTATCCAGGTCCTGACTGCCGAACGCAGGATTGCCCGTAGCGCCGGGATGCAGACTCGCGAACAGGCGGGGTACCACGTACAGTAGCGGAATGAGGGTGGCGAAAGCAAAAATGTTATACACCGCAGCCAGCCGGGCGCCTTTTTCCGGTTCATCGAACGAGCGGCGCAAAATGAAATAAGCCAGGTAAATCAGCAATGCGACTGCCGTCATGAGTTGCTTAATATCGTTGCTCCAGGCGGCCCCCCAGGCGTATTTGGCCCATAACATACCGGTAATCAGACCCATAATACCGAACAGTAGTCCGATTTCGGCGTAGGCGGCCGCTTTACGGTCGTAGTCCAGCTTGGATCTTCCCGGACCGTCCGGCGTGTTTACGTTCCGGAGAAACAGTATGCTTTGCCAGGCCGAAGCAATGAACAGGAACATCAGCCCGAACCACATGGGCACGTGGAAGTAGGTGTTGCGAATGCTCTCGTAGATCACATTGCGGTAGGGAAACGTGAAATCGGACTTCACGTGCAGTTCTTTAACCAGGTTCTGCGACCAGCGCGCATCTTCGCCGCTACCGGACGTACTGCTGTCCTGCCGGATCTCCACGGCGGCGGGCAACAGGGAAATACCGTCCGCCGGATGATCTATAAACGCGTTCAGCATAACGAAAGCACGGCCTTCGGGGAGAGTGCGCGGCAGGCTGAAGTTGGCTTCCAGCGTGGTGTCGTTGAGGATGCGCAGGTTTTGGCCCGCCAGTGCATGGGTTGAATCGAACTCCAGCCAAACGCGCACTTCAGCGGCGGGGCTACGACTGTAAAAAGAATTATAGCCGTGCATTTGTACCGTCAGGTCTTGCCCGGTCTTGCCCGTGGCGGGCTGTACATAGGTAATACCGGGTTTCAAAGGAACGAGCAGGCCGGCAAGAAGCGCATACACGATTAAAATGACGGAGAGGGTTTTCCACCACATATTTGGGTACTGGTTAATGGTTATTGGTTACTGGTCAATGGGGGCCGGGCATGGCTTTTCAGCGGCCTGTATTGGTGGCTCAAAGGTGCGGTAAAGTGCGCAGTAGTTATGCGCCGGGTGGTCCTTTTATTCCAATTGTCGCAGCAGCCATTCCCGTTCATTTGCTGTTCCAGAACGAACAAGCACTGGGTAGCGGATCGCAGGCGCTGCTTTTTCCCGCCGCCGTATTCAAACAGTCCGGCGTCTATGGCTGGCAGGTACAGGCAGGAAGCGTGCTGGCCAGCGGTAAAGTGTTGAAAATGTAAGACCTATGTATAAACAGGATGGTTACGCGGATTATACTGATGCTACGAATTTTTAAATCCGTGAAAATCCGCCAAATCTGTTGAATCCGCGTTACCATCCTGCAACGTGTGTATGCAAAATCTGGGGTGACTCACATTTTGCTTTTTCAACTGGAATGGTCGGCGACAATGATCCAAAGCCCGGCAATTTTCTTCCACAACAGTGTGAAATGACCACTCACGTCGCCTTTTTTCCGGGCCAGTGCCCATTTGCCGATTACATAGGCGCTTTCCGGTGAAAGCTGCTCCACCGACAACAGGGTAAAGGTCAGTTTGCCCATCGTTTCCCGGTCGGGGTAGCTCTTCCGGTAGTTGTCCAGCGTCGTTTGCCAGCCATGGCTGAGTCCACGCGAACCGATGAAGGTGAGGCTGTCGGACTGCCAGTAGCCGGCCATAAAACCCGGCAGGTCGCCGGCATTCCAGGCGGTTTCCTGTTCGGCCATAACTTGGCGAATCGCTTGCAGGTCAGCGTTTTGCGCTTTAGAGTTGCCCAAAGCGAGGCTGAAGAAAATGATCAGGGATAAACAGAGGTGCTGCATGGAACGTGTATTTCAGGACAAGGTACAGCGGCAGCTTGTTCCGGAAAGGTCGGCGCCAATAAAAAAACCGGGGCTAACGTTTGCGACGTTAGCCCCGGCAGGCAATTATTTAAAGGTACAGTTTTCGAAAACTGGACCCGCACCAAGACTATTTTATTTCACCGACAGGTTGAATTCCACACGGCGGTTGGCCAGTTTACCCGCGGCTGTTTCATTGGAACCGATCGGGCGGGTTTCGCCAAACCCTTCAGAGCTCACCCGGCCGGCATTCACGCCTTTTTTGATCAGGTAGTCATAACAGGCTTTCGCGCGGTTTTGCGATAGTTTCAGGTTCGTAGCTTCGTTACCGACGTTGTCAGTATGGCCTTCAATAGCCAGGCTGAAATAATCGTATTTCTTCACGATCGCAGCCACTTGATCCAGTATTTTGTAAGAAGCAGTCGTCAGTATGGCACTGCCGGTTTTGAAGTTGATGTTCTTCACGGCGACCGTCATAATTTTGGCTTCAGCTTCTTTCAGCGCCGGGCAACCCCGATTAGCGGCGATGCCGGGAACATCCGGGCAGCGGTCGTCTTTATCATATACACCGTCACCGTCGCGGTCGCTTGGGCAACCCATGTTGGCCACCAAACCGGCCAGATCCGGGCATTTATCGTCCTTATCATACACACTGTCGCCATCGCGGTCGGATGGGCAGCCTTTATTAGCGGCCACACCGGCGACGTCCGGGCATTTGTCATCGGTATCATACACGCCGTCGCCGTCGCGGTCAGCCGGGCAACCCTTATTGGCAGCAATACCGGCCAGATCCGGGCATTTATCATCGGCATCGGCAATGCCGTCTTTGTCGCGGTCGCTTGGACAGCCCATATTCTCGGCTACACCGGCAACATCCGGACATTTATCATCGCGGTCATACACACTGTCTTTATCACGGTCGGCGGGGCAGCCATTGTTGGCCACTACACCCATCACGTCGGGGCATTTATCATCCTTATCATATACACCGTCTTTATCGCGGTCGGCCGGGCAACCCATGTTTTCTTCCACGCCGGGTTCGTTCGGGCATTTGTCTTTTTTATCGCTAATACCGTCGTCATCGCTGTCTTTCGGGCTACCGAGCAGGAAAGCTATGTTCAGGCCGCCGAGCATATACCAGTCGTTCTTGTCGGGATTGCCGGCTTGGCTTACCCCGTCAATATAGTCGCTGAGCGTTGGACGTACGCCAACTTCCAGTCCCAAAGTGGCTTTTTCACCCAATGAAAATTTGAACCCGGCACCCAGTGGAATGACCACAGCGCTTTTTTCGGCGTCATTTTTATCTTTGGCAATGGCTGCGGCCTTCGAAGCGTTTTCCGGAGCAGTTTCATTGAAAAAAGGTTTGGCATCGAAGCTGGCATAACCGACGCCGCCAAAGAAGTAAGGGCGAATGGCGCGGCGTTTACCGTCTTTATTCAGGGCCGAAATGGGCGTTATTTCGAGTTGCAGCGAGCCTTCCAGCAAAGTGGTTTCAAATGTGAAACCGCGACTTTTGCGGTTGTCAAAATTAACATCATCAGCACTTAGCCGGGCGTAGTTGCCGTTCAGGCGCAAGGCGAAATAGTCATTGAAGTTGCGGCGCAAAAATAGCCCGCCGCCGAAATCAGTGTTCTTAAGCGAAATGTTGTTGGTTTCTACCAGGTCGCCCAGATAGTTGGTCGCATTAGCGGCCAGTCCAAGTTCCCAGCTTTGAGCCCCGACTAAAGCGGGCAGGGAAAACAAGGCAAGTAGGAGTAGGTTTTTCATGTAAAACGTTTGAAAAAATTGTTGTTTAGAAATATAAAGGGTGTCAGGCAAATCTTGTACCACAATCACAGGGTGTACACGTACGCAGCCGTTTTATTTAATAAAATGTAAAACACTCTGCCCGTCGGCATAGCATAAATAGCAGCGCAATTCTGATAAGTATCAGCCGGTACAAGTAGGAAATATAATCGGAGGCGGGAGTATGATTGGGGTATGTCTGAATAGACGGGACTTAGCCTATGCAAAAATATATTTTTTTTATAAAGTACAACCCTATGATCCTGTTTTATACCAATAATTTTTCCGTTAAATAACTCCAGGTAAAGCGCTGCTTTTCGTTCTGAACGCCCTGTCGTAACATTTCCGCCTGCCCCAAACCGAAAAACTCCTGTACCGCGGCTGCAATGGCCCCGGCTTCCGGCGCAACCACGTAACCGGAAACGCCATGGCTGACGATTTCCGGTAGTCCGCCCACCCGGGTTACCACCATCGGCTTATCAAAATGATAGGCAATCTGCGAAATACCGCTCTGCGTAGCAGTTTTATACGGTTGTACTACCAGATCGGCGGCGGAAAAAAAGACGCGCACCCGGTCGGCGGGAATAAAATCCGTATGTACGTACACCACAGACGCCAAACTGTGGTTGTCGATGATCTGCTGGTAAACCGTCCAGTCATCGTAACATTCGCCGGCAATGAGCAGGTGTAGCGGCCCGCGCGGACTGGTTCGTTGCCGGGCCAATGCTTCTAACAGCAGATCCAGTCCTTTATAGGCCCGAATAAAACCGAAGAAAAGCAGTAGCGGTACCTCGGTCGGAATGCCCAGCTCCCGGCGGGCGTCGGCCATGGGCAGGGAGTCGCCATAATTATCGTAAATAGGGTGTGGGGCAAAACGCACGGCCTTGGAAGCGGTAAAATACCGGATCTCCTCGCCCACCGAACGGGACATGACGACAAAATCATCGCAGGCCTGCACGAAATACCGGGCAAACGGCCGGTCGCCGAAGCGCTTTTCATGGGGTATAATATTGTCGACCAGCGCCGTGACCTTGACTTTTTTGCCGGAAAACCAGCGCATTATGCGCAGTACGGTACCCAAGGCCGGACCCATCAGTGGCAGCCAGAAACGCACGATCACCCGATCCGGCTTTTCGCGGGCGATCTCGCGGCCCACGGCGATCCAGTTGAAAGGGTTGATGGAATTCAGCCGGGTTTTGATCGTCAGATCCGCTGGCGCCGGATCGTCGGTGTACTGGGTTTTACCGGGAAAAATAAAATCCGGGTACTGCAGGGAAAACGAGTAGATCACGACCTTATGGCCTTCTGCCTGCAGCGTCTGCGCGAGCCGTTCGGAAGAAGCCGCAATGCCGCCGCGCAGGGGATGGGCCGGAGAAAGGAGCACGATTTTCACGCCTATATTTCCTTTTCAATCAGATACACGTTCCGGATCGCCGAATTCCGGTTGATCATTTCGGCCAGAAAACCGGTCAGGAACAACTGGCTTCCTACGATCAAGGCCAGAATACCGAAGAAAAACAGGGGCCGATCGGCAATGCCGTATTCCCGATAGATCATTTTAGCGACGCTGAGGTAGGCCAGTATACCGAAACCGATGAAAAAGAAAAGCACGCCCAGCGTACCGAACAGGTGCATGGGCCGTTTGCCGAACTTGCCGACGAAGGAAATGCTGACCAGATCCAGGAATCCATTGACAAAACGTTCCCAGCCGAACTTGGTGACGCCGTACTTGCGGGCCCGGTGTTCGACCACCTTTTCACCGATTTTGGTAAAACCGGCCCACTTGGCAATGACCGGAATATAGCGGTGCATTTCGCCGTATACTTCAATGGTCTTGACCACCTCCAGGCGGTAGGACTTAAGTCCGCAGTTGAAATCATGGAGGTAAATACCACTCATCCAGCGCGCGGCGGCGTTGTATAATTTGGTCGGTATAGTCTTGGTCAACGGGTCGAACCGTTTTTGTTTCCAGCCGCTGACCAGGTCGAAACCGTCTTCCACGATCAGGCGGTAGAGCTCCGGAATTTCGTCCGGGCTATCCTGCAAATCCGCGTCCATAGTGATCACCACATCGCCCTGCGCGGCCTCGAAGCCGGTTTGCAGGGCCGCACTTTTGCCGTAATTACGGCGGAATTTAACGCCCCGCACCCGTGGGTTGGTAGTTTGCAGCGCTTCGATCACCCGCCAGGAGCCGTCTGTGCTGCCGTCATCGATGAACAGAATTTCGTAGTCGAGGCCCTGCTGTTCCGCTACCCGCCGGATCCAGGCTTCGAGTTCGGGCAGACTTTCAACTTCGTTTTTAAGGGGGATGATGATAGAAAGATGCATTTTCAGAATTATGGTCTGCTATTAAAGATCAAACTTAGTCAATGGCAGCGGTCGCATCTGCGTTTTCGGCGGCAGGTCCGGATCGCGCTGGACAAACACCGGCAACAGCGGCCCGGCATCCTTATCGACGAAAATAGCCTGTTGCTGCTGATGCGATTTTTCTTTGAGCATATTACTCCAACGTTCAAACAACTGTTCCTGCTGCGCCGGCGTAAGTTTGGCATTTTCCCCGTAAAAACCCTGACTTTCCCGTTGGCGCCGCGCTTCGAACAGCGTAACCGCACAGGCCACCGAAATATTCAGACTTTCCGCAAAACCCGACTGGGGAATGGCAAAATTCCCGTCGGCCAGGGCCAGTGCTTCCGCACTCAGGCCATCGTCTTCATTACCGAAAAGGAGGGCCGTGGGCTGGGTCAGATCCAGATCGTATACCGAACTGCTGCGCTCGCCCAGGTGGGTGGCCAGGATGCGCCCATATCGTTCGCGCACCCGTCGGAAACACTCTTCCAGGTCCTCGAAATGATACACGTCGATCCATTTGAACGTACCACCGGAGGTCTTTTTGCCCAGGATCAGGCCGCGTTTATCGAGGTATTGTTTGGTATAAACCACAAACACCTCGCGCACGCCCACCGCATCGCAGGAGCGCAGCACGGCCGAGATGTTGAGTGGGTCGGCGATGTTTTCCAGCACTACGGTCAGGTCGGTTTGCGACTGGCGGATGACGGAGCGGAGTTTTTGTTCGCGGGAAGCGTTCACGTGGTATAATATAGCAAGTTTGCGTGGTTTGGTCGGTTTTGGTGATTGGAACAATTGGTTGTCAGTTACTTAATGTCAGACCTTGTTCAAACCACTTCGTGCTGCCAGTCCTAGTCCGCCGGCACAAACCCGTATTTATCGAATTTCAAAATGTGGACGAAGGTGTTCTCCAGGTAGTCATAATTCTTGCTCCGGTCATCGGGGGCCGTTGTACTGTACACCGGCGCAAAGCGAAAATCCGCGTGCAGACCCCGGCTTACCTCCCCGGTTAAACGTTGCACGAAAGACAGGCCATAGCGGCTTAACATTTTTCCGGTAAACATCGTCACGTCGTAGCCATTAAAACCATCGTCATCGGGCAAGGTTCCGGTCGCGTCATAAAATGCCTGCTGAAAGACTTTGATGGCCGGCGCATCGTAATTCAGGTAGGAAGCCGAACTAATATGCACGTTCAGGGCGGTCAAATATTCCGGTTCGATGGCCTCGAAACCCTGCCACTGCGGCATGCCGTAGACTTCCACGCGGTTGGAACCTTTCACCGCCTTCAGATTGCGGAGAAAGCCCATCACGAAATCCTGACTGGCCCAGCTGGGCAGCACGAAAACGCTGGTTTTGCCGTACTTCAGGTATTTTTTCAGGTCATATTTATCGAAGGCCGTGGTAGCGTCGGGCACGATCAGTTCGGCAAATCGGGTGCCGCCCATGGCCGTGTTGACCTGCTGAAAGTAGGGCAGGCGGTCCACTTCCTTTTCCCGGCAAACCAGTGTGACGGCGTCGGGACTGTTTTTCCGGCGAATATGCTGCGTAATAGCGGCGCAGTGGGCGCGCAGCGAAGGGTTGGTCTGTACGAAATCAGGGTACAGCGAAGTCAGGTCGGAGATGGGACTTTCCGGTGAAACCAGGATTTTGCGCCGCGCTTTGGCCCAGGGCGCCAGCAGTGAAATATGGCTGGAACGGATCGGTCCGATCAGCACCTGGTCTTTTTCCAGCCGTGGATTGGTCAGCAGCCTTTGAAAATCGGCGTCTTCGACCTGCGTATCGAACACATCCACCACCAGATTGATCTTTTCTTCCCGGGAAAGTTGTTCCAGCGCAATTTTAGCGCCGGCGTAAAACTGTACCGCCAGGCGACTCTTTTCCGGCACCGTACCGCCCGTGGCCTGATCGCTCAGGAAAGGCAGCAGAAAACCTATATTATAGGTGTCGCCGGATTGCCGGCCCGGCTGATCGCCTGGTCGCGTCGGATTCGTTTTAATGGGAGGTTTGGGATTCGTGGGCGTCCAGCGAACCGTATCCACGCCCGATGGCTTCCGATCGCCGGGACGACCGGGCTGGTTTGGCCGCACCGGACCGCCTACCCGTTTGGCCGGGTTACAAGCCAGCGCGATCAGACATAAGAGCATGGAACAGTACGCCAGCCAGGGCAGGTGTTTACCCAACCCAAAACCTGTTAACTTATTGATATTCATGGTCATGTCGTTTTTAAGGTTACTAACTCCTTCCCCCCTGCCACCTGTCTCCTGCCACCTGTCTCCTCACCCCCCCGCCTTCTTCACATTCTTATATCCCTCCGCCAGCAGTAATTGCAGCACTTTATCGCGATGATCGCCCTGCACGATGATGATGCCGTCTTTGGCACTCCCACCCGCCGCGCATTTATTTTTGATCAGTTTGGAAAGTTCCAGCAGGCGATCTTCCGGTCCGACAAAACCTTTGACCACGGTGGATTCCTTACCGCCCCGGCCACGTTCCAGCCAGACCCGCAGCACCTGTTTGTCCATACCCGGCTCGGGTGTCGGCTCGTCGTTCTCGGTTAATTGAAAGTCCGGATTAGTAGAAAAAACCAGTCCGCCGAAACTCTGCTTTTTATTTTTACTCATGGCCAATTAGACATTACCTTAAACTTTAGACGCGAGACGCTGTAAACAAATCATCCGTTCCATGTCCAGAGTCTAACGTCAAAAAATCAATTACCCGCTTCGGTTACCGTTTCAACGGCCAGCGGGACCAGAATGCGTAAAGCTTTGGGTTTTATTTCAAAAATCAGCGGATCGTCCATCATGGTGCCTTCGCCGTCGAGGTGTACATAATTTTCCCCATCGCTGGTAATGCGCACCCGTTTGGTCGTATAATGATCCACAAAATCCGCATCGTAAATATGGCCGGTCAACGTAGACGGCAGGGCCGCAAAATACTGCCAGCGCGGGGCATCTTTCAGGATGACCACTTCGAAAAAGCCGTCGTCCATCAGGGCATCCGGCGCTATTTTCACATTATAGCCGTACATCGGGCCATTCGCTACCGATATAGCGAAACATTTTTCGGTCACCGTACAATCATCCATTTCGATGGTGCACATCCGCGGTTCGTAGGTCAGTCCGGCCTCCACTGATTTAAGGAAATACGGAATAAAACCGCGCCAGGGGCTGCCTTTCATGCGCACGGACACCAGTCCATCGAAACCCAGGCCCGCCAGATTGATGAACGGCCGGCCGTTGAGCAGACCGCAGTCAATGGTTTGGACTTCGGCAGAATTGAGTTTTTGTACGGCTTGCCCCACATTACGACCATAGCCGAGGTGCATGGCCAGGCCGTTTCCCGAACCCGCCGGCACAATGCCCAGCACAATATTGGTCCCGAGCAGGGCCGCGCCGATCTCGTTCACGGAGCCGTCGCCACCCACCGCCACCACGATCTCATACTGTTCGTCGATGGCTTTTTTTACCAGTTCGGTGGCATGTCCGGGTCGCTCGGTAAACCAGATGGCATACACGAATTTGCGGTGGTCCAGGTACTTATCTACGCTTTCCCCAATGCGTTTCTGCATATTCGTGCCTGCCTTGGGATTGACAATAAAAACGATCCGTTTGGGAGCCAGCAGGTCGGCCAAAAACGCATTTTTAATTACGGGATGTGCTTCGCGCATGTGGAAAGGTAATTCTTGATCTGGCAAATGTCTTTTGGAAAAGTAGTTGGAACATCCTTACGTATTGTCCACTTCCAACAGGCGTTCATTGCCCATTTGCCCTTTGCGGGCATTGACGTACACCCGCATTTTTTCAATGACCTGCTGCATATCATCCGGCAGTTCGGACTCGAAGCGGACCATTTCGCCGGTGCGTGGATGTTTGAAACCCAGCACTTTAGCGTGTAGCGCCTGACGCGGCAGCAGGGTGAGGCAGTTCTCGATGAATTGTTTGTATTTCGAGTACAACGTACCCTTCAGGATTTGATTTCCACCGTAACGCGGGTCGCCGAACAGCGTATGGCCGATGGATTTCATGTGCACGCGGATCTGGTGGGTGCGCCCCGTTTCGAGGCGGCATTCCACGAGGGTACAGTAATAAAACCGTTCCAGTACCCGCCAGTGGGTGATGGCATGTTTGCCTTCGTCGCCATCCGGAAAGACCATGAACAGGCGGCGGTCGTTCGGATTGCGGCCAATACTGCCGTGTATGGTGCCCTGATCGCCTTTAACGTCGCCCCAAACGATCGCGTAATAACGCCGCTCGATGGTGTGGTGAAAAAACTGGTTGGCCAGGTGGGTCATGGCATAGTCGTTTTTGG
Organism: Saprospirales bacterium; assembly: GCA_031425035.1. Classification (GTDB taxonomy): domain Bacteria; phylum Bacteroidota; class Bacteroidia; order Chitinophagales; family Saprospiraceae; genus M3007. The sequence continues at coordinate 73,061 of JANPIN010000103.1, forward strand.
CGACTACCATCAAGCCCGTTGTGTCTTTATCGATGCGGTGTACGATACCGGCGCGGTAGCTTTCGTTGCCGTCTTTCACCGGTAGCGCTTCCAGTTGGGCCTGTAAGTGAAAGGCCACGGCATTGACCAGCGTGCCGTTGGGAATACCTACGCCCGGGTGCACGGCCAGGTTATAGGGTTTGTTTACGATCAGCACGTCCTCGTCTTCGTAGGCTATATTCAGCGGAATATCCTGGGGCTTAATATCGTAGTTTTCCTCGAGGGACTTGGGCAGCACGATGGTAATGACGTTGCCCGGACGCACGCGGTAATTGGGTTTTACTTCTTGTTCATTCACCTTCACCGAGCCGGCGCGAATAGCGTTCTGCACCTTATTGCGGGAGCGGTTGGCCAGCCGGTCCATCAGGAATTTATCCAGGCGGATTAGTCCCTGACGCGGATCGGCCACGATCTGGTGGCGTTCAAAATAATCGTCTGATGCGGGTTGATCATCACTTTCAACGGCATCATGGGGTAGTTGCGTATCGTGCACCGGCGCCTCTGACGGCTCGGGTGGGGTGGAGGCTAATATATGTTCGTGTTCCTGACTCATTGCGCGGCATGGTTTTGTTCGGTAGAAATCGGCGCAAAGGTAGCGCTTTCTGCCCGTTACTTGCACCATTTGGCGTTCCCGACGGGTTATGCGGCGGGTCATAGTTGGCGTTTCAAGAAATGATTCGGGAAAAATCAACTTGGAACCCGCAACTTTGAACTTTCAATATTGCCATTCACCAATCAAATTTTATCATGGAAAAACGAACATTTCTTAAAACCGGATTCTTCCTGGGCATTGCCGCCGCTTCCACCTCTTTTTTGGATGCCTGCAAAACGGCAGCGAAAACGACCGGCACCACGCCTACCGCACCGGTCATTCCGCCGCCTAAAATGAAACGCTCGGGCCCATTCACCCTGCCGCCATTGGGTTATGATCCCGGCGCTCTGGAGCCGCATATTGATAAAATGACCATGGAAATCCACCATGACCGCCACCACGCGACCTATGTCAAAAATCTGAACGACCTGGTTAAAGACACGAAATACGCCGATTACGAGCTGGAGGACATCGTGAGCCGTATTTCCACTTCGGACGAAGACAAGAAGATCCGCAACAATGCCGGTGGCCACTGGAACCACACTTTTTTCTGGCAGACCATTGCACCCGGTGGCGGTAATGTCCCCGACGGCGCTTTGCTGGCGGCTATAAATGGTACGTTCGGCTCCGTCGATAAGTTTAAGGAACAGTTCACAGAAGCCTCCAAAGGCGTTTTCGGTTCCGGCTGGGCCTGGTTATGCCTGGGTAAAGACAAAAAGCTCTTCATCAGCAGCACGCCGAATCAGGACAACCCCATGATGCTGCAAATCGCTAAACAAACCGGCACGCCCCTGATCGGCCTCGACGTCTGGGAACACGCTTATTACCTGAAATACCAGAACAAACGCCCGGACTATATCACCGCCTTTTATAATGTGGTGAACTGGAAGGTAGCGGGCAGCCGGTATGAGAAGGCCATGGGGTAAGTTGTTAATGGTTATTGGTATATTGGTTATTGGGGTGGGGTAGGGATGAATGAGATTATTTCGGAGCATCCGTAAACTTTCCGCCAGTGTTCCAGTTAGGGGCATCAGTCTTTCCAGATTGATGCCCCTAAATTATGCATTCGGTCTACATTTACCCCCCAATAGCGAATAACCAATAAACAATAACCATTCGATGGATTTAAAGAAAATACCTGCGCCGTGTTTCGTACTTGAAGAAAACCTGTTGCGCCGCAACTTGTCGCTCATCGACGGGGTCCAAAAGGCAGCGGACGTGACCATTATCCTGGCTTTCAAGGGCTTTGCCATGTGGAGCGCCTTTCCCATCGTTCGCGAATATTTATCGGGGGCAACCGCGTCTTCCCTGAACGAGGCGCGTTTGTGTTTTGAAGAAATGGGCACCCGCGCCCATACGTATGCTGTGGCCTATGCACCCCGGGATTTTGGGAAAATACTGGGGTATTCCAGCCATATAACTTTTAATTCGCTCTCGCAGTACAAGCGTTTCCGGGCGAAAGTGGCAGCGCATCCCGGCCAGGTCAGTCCCGGCATTCGCGTCAATCCGGGCTGGTCGCCGGTGGGTACGGCGCTGTATAATCCCGCTTCGCCCGGTTCCCGACTCGGAGAGCCCGTCGAGAATTTCAAAGGGCAGTTGCCCGAAGGCATCGAAGGTTTACACTTTCATACGCTGTGTGAAAGCAGCAGTTATGACCTGGAAAAAACACTGGGTTATTTCGAGGAACAGTTCGGCGCTTTTTTACCCAACATCAAGTGGGTCAACTTTGGCGGCGGCCACCTGATGACCCGGGCCGGTTACGACGTAGAACACCTGGTCAGCACGCTAAAAGCTTTTAAAGCCCGACATCCCCATTTGCAGGTCATTCTGGAACCCGGTAGTGCCATCGCCTGGGAAACCGGTGTGTTGGTCGCCACGGTGCTGGACGTGGTCAAGAACAAAAGGGTGAAAACGGCGATCCTGGACGTGTCTTTTACCGCCCACATGCCCGATACCCTGGAAATGCCCTACCGGCCACGCGTACGCGGTGCTTCCGCCGAGCCGGTAGCCGGACAACAACAGTACCGCCTGGGTGGAGTGAGTTGCCTGAGCGGTGATTTTCTGGAAGAATATTCCTTCGAACAGCCCTTGAAACTAGGTCAAAAGGTCGTTTTTGAAGATATGATCCACTATACCATGGTCAAAACCAGCACTTTCAACGGGGTAACCCATCCGAGTATCGCCATCCTGCGCCCCGACGGCCGGTTGGATGTGGTACGCCGTTTCGGTTACCGCGACTACCGCAACCGGCTTAGCTAGCGGGGCTGGCTCCGTACCGCGGACTTTTAGTCCGCGATTTTGGCGCGTAGCGAAAAAATGGGAAGGCCCGCTACGAGCGCAGCCGGACTAAAACTCCGGCGTACGGGACCCTAAAAACCAAAATTGTCCAACGTTGTTTTAACCACTATGCAGACACTGCAACTTCGTGATCTGGGGCTGGCGGACTACCGCCAAACGTGGGACTATCAGACCTCGTTACTCCGTGCATTGGTAGATAACAAGCTGGCCAATCGCACCTTAGCCCCGCAAACCTATGCGCAGGCGCATCAACTACTGCTGGTGGAACATCCGCCCGTCTATACGCTGGGCAAAAGCGGTTCCATGGATCATCTGCTGCTCAGCGAAGCCGAATTACTAGCCCGCGGCATTCAGTTTTTTCCCATCAACCGGGGCGGCGATATTACTTTTCACGGACCCGGGCAGCTGGTGGGTTACCCCATTATGGACCTCGAATGTTTTTTTACCGACGTCCACCGCTACGTGCGTAATATTGAGGAAGTCATCATTCGTACCCTGTCTGATTTCGGGCTGCATGGTTACCGCATCAAGGAATATACCGGCGTCTGGGTGGGCGGCGAGGCGGGTCGTCAGCAGCGCAAGATCTGTGCGATTGGGGTGCACCTGAGTCGCTGGGTGACGCTGCATGGCTGGGCCTTCAACGTGAATACCGACCTGCAGTATTTTGATTATATTGTGCCTTGCGGTATTACAGACGATGATAAAACCGTCACTTCGATGGCCGTAGAACTGGGTCACCCGGTGAGTATGGACGCGGTGAAAGCAAGTTTGAAGCGGCATTTCGCCGATGTTTTTGCCTGTTTATTGATTGATACACCCATTACGCAGCCCGAACCGGTTGCCACAGCTGAGTAATTATGAAAAAGGATATTCCAATTCAAAAAGTCGAAGATCTGGCCATCGCCATCGTCCCGCGTCAGGCGGATGAAGAGGACCACGAGTACTTCTGGGACGCTTATTTGATCAACCTCAAGGAAGAAACTATCCGTTCCGTGCTGATCAATTCCCGGGGCTATGGCGAGATTAACGGCGAACCACGCAAGACCACCACGCTGCGGTATTTCTGGGAGACCATTGGCCCGCTGGAACTGGTTAAAATCGAGCCCGTGCCCAGAGACGTGATGGCCCTGGCCAACGAGTACTGGGTCAGTTTTTCCTATAACGACTACCTCTACGATAAAAAATACGTCTTCGTCCCAGGCAGTCTGGAGGAGATGAATTTCACCGAAATTCCATTTTTGAACCGTAAAGGGGTAATGATTAGGTAGGTGACAGGAGTTAGGAGAAAGGAGACAGGAGGCAGGGGTTAGGAGACAGGTCAGGAAGCCTGGTATTGTTAAGTACAAATGGCTTTTAATTCACAATTCCTCCGCTTGTTTCCCAACTCATAACTCTGTCTTCCCTGCCCCCTGTCACCTAACTCTTGCCTCCTGTCACCTAACTCCTGCCCCCTGTCACCTAACTCCTGCCTCCTGTCACCTAACTCCTGTCACCTATGTCCACCATCCCTTTCATGCAACGCAATTTTTCTCCCATCCTGCAGACCGGGCTGGTTTTCAGTGGGGCGGTGCTCCTCATGGCCTTCGGCTGGCTGCTGACGGTGTCGGGTATATTCCCGGTCGAGCGTTTGTTCGCCTGGTCCATTGGGGCGGCGTTCATGCTGTTTTTCGCCATGTTCAACAGCCTGTTGAGTCTGCGGGCGGACAATTTTGCCAAGTACTGGGGCGCTTCGATGTACAGTTTCATTGCGCTGGCGTTTAGTACGAGTGGCGCAGCGTGGTTGTTCTCGGGCGTACCGATCGGTGAGGCCGAATCGTACCGCTGGATTTACATCGTGATCACTTTCGGTTTTCTGGTTTTTTTGTCCATGGTCAATTTCATGAAAATCATCGTGCGGTTCGCCGAACGGGAAGAGTGGAACGCTCCGCGGACGCGCGACCGCAAACGGAAGTAAAACGTTACCGGTGCACAGCTCTAAACTGGTATGCGCATGGCTATAAATGGCCGGCTAAAAATCTGTCGCCCGTCCCGATGCGTATGTGTATTGCTTTTTCAATGTTGTAAAACCGTTTCTCAATGAAATACCTGTCAATTTTTGTGGTGCTGCTGGCCTGTAATGCCAAGCCGCAGCCAACTACTAATGCGGAACCCATGTCGGGCAATGCCCAGACCGTGGCTTCTACCTCTACTGTACGTACCGATACCCTAGTGCCGCCGCAGTACGATCCATCCGGCAAACTCCTTCGGGTAGAAAAAACGAAAGATCAGTGGAAAAATCAACTGACGGCCGAGGAATTCACCGTGCTGCGTCAGGAAGGCACCGAACGGTCCGGCACTGGCGATCTGCTGAACGTACACGATCGCGGGACTTTCATTTGCGCGGGTTGCGGGTTGCCACTGTTCAGCTCGGATACCAAATTTGAATCCGGCACCGGATGGCCTTCCTTTTATCAACCGCTGGATGCTACATACGTGCAGGTCGGTACCGACAACTCCCATGGTATGAGCCGGGACGAAGTCGAGTGCGCACGTTGCGGCGGACATTTGGGACATGTATTTAATGATGGCCCTCAACCGACCGGTCTGCGTTACTGCATGAATTCGGTGTCGATGAATTTTGTGAAGCAATAATGTGGTCCGACGACTTTTTTGTCGTCTGACACTCCACAATCACGTGGTCCGACGACTTTTTTGTCGTCTGACCACTCAAGTGAGCGACTTCATCTAGTGGTCGGACGACAAAAAAGTCGTCAGACCACATGGCGACATCCAGCCCTACAGTAAGCGTTATCTAGTGGTCGGACGACAAAAAAGTCGTCAGACCACTAAAAACAAGAAGGGCCCACCAACCGGTGGGCCCTTCCTTATTTTCAAAGCGGCGGACATGAATTACATCATGCCGTCCATGCCGCCCATGCCTGGGTGGCCACCGCCCATCGCGCTTTTCTTCTCCGGCTTCTCGTTGATCACGCATTCCGTAGTCAGCACCAGACCGGCGATAGAACCGGCATTTTCCAGGGCCACGCGGGTCACCTTGGTCGGGTCGATAATACCGGCGGCTTTCAGATCTTCGTAGCGATCGTGGCGGGCATTGTAGCCGAACGAACCTGTGCCGTCAGCCACTTTGTGGAACACCACCGAACCGTCCACGCCGGAGTTCTCGGCGATGATGCGGATAGGGGCTTCCAGTGATTTACGCACGATCTGGATACCGTAGTTTTCGTCTTCGTTAGCACCTTTCAGTTCTTTCAAAGCACTCAGTGCACGGACCAAAGCCACGCCGCCACCGGCGACGATGCCTTCTTCGATAGCGGCACGGGTAGCGTGCAGCGCATCATCGACGCGGTCTTTCTTTTCTTTCATTTCTACTTCGGTCGCGGCGCCGACATAGAGTACCGCTACACCGCCGGCCAGTTTGGCGAGGCGTTCCTGCAGTTTCTCTTTATCGTAGTCGCTGGTGGTGGATTCGATTTGCTGCTTGAGCTGGTTCACGCGGGCCTTGATGGCTTCTGCGTCGCCTTTACCGCCGACGATGGTGGTGTTGTCTTTGTCGACCGTAATTTTTTCGCAGGAACCGAGGTGATCCAGACCGGCATTTTCCAGTTTGTAACCCTGGTCTTCGCTGATGACGGTACCACCGGTCAGGATGGCAATATCTTCCAGCATCGCTTTGCGGCGATCACCGAAACCGGGAGCTTTAACGGCCACCACTTTCAGTCCGGCGCGCAGACGGTTAACCACCAGCACACCCAGGGCCTGGCTGTCCACATCTTCGGACAGGATCAGCAGCGGGCGACCGGTTTGCAGCGATTTTTCCAGTACCGGGATCAGGTCCTGCATGTTGCTGATTTTCCGGTCGGTGATGAGCAGGTACGGGTTTTCGTACTCGGCCACCATTTTCTCGGCATCGGTAATAAAGTAAGGGCTGAGGTATCCGCGATCGAATTGCATACCGATCACTTCTTCCATATAGGTATCGGTGCCTTTGGCTTCTTCTACCGTGATGACACCTTCTTTGGTAACGCGTTTCATGGCATCGGCGATGAGTTTACCAATGGTATCATCGTTGTTGGCCGAAATAGCGGCTACCTGCTGGATCTTATCGAAGTCCTCGCCGATATTCTCGGTTTGGGTTTTCAGGTTCTCTACTACGGCTCGCACGGCTTTATCGATACCGCGTTTCAGATCCATCGGGTTGCTACCGGCGGCAACGTTTTTCAGACCGGCGGTGACCATGGCCTGGGCCAGCACCGTGGCGGTAGTCGTACCATCACCGGCGGCATCAGCCGTTTTGCTGGCTACTTCTTTCACCATCTGGGCGCCCATGTTGGCGATCGGATCTTCCAGTTCAATTTCTTTGGCGACACTGACGCCGTCCTTGGTGATCTGGGGAGCACCGAATGATTTTTGTATAACTACGTTACGGCCTTTTGGCCCGAGGGTTACTTTGACGGCATTGGCCAAAGCGTCGACCCCTTCCTTCAGTTTTTCGCGAGCGTCGCTATTGAAAGTAATTTGTTTGACAGACATATCTTGATTGATGATTTTTTTGAACTGTTGATGATTAGGGTTTAGAGGGGTTTAGAAGGTTTAGAAGGGTTTAGTTGGCTGGAGAAGGGGCAAATGACAAGATTCATCTGAATCATCTAGACCCCTCTAAACTTTCTAAACCTTTTTGCTAAACCTTATAGTACGACCAGAATGTCGTCTTCGCGCAGGATCAAATAGTCATGGCCTTCGTGGCTGATCTCCTGACCGGAGTATTTGCCATACAGTACCATATCCCCTACAGCGACAGTCATGAGGTTACCATCTTTACCTGGACCTACGGCGATCACTTCGCCACGCTGCGGTTTTTCTTTGGCGGTATCCGGGATGATGAGGCCACCTTTGGTCTTTTCCTCAGCGGCGGCCGGTTTAATAATCACACGGTCTGCGATTGGTTTCATACTGTTAAAATTATTTTAGTTTTGGTGAAACGAGTTTGGATGCCACAAAACCAAATTTTCTGCCGTCTGGCAGGTGGTTGAGTAGCTATGACCACTTTAACAGACTTCGTGCCACGCAAATTTTTCTGCCATTTTTACAGCCTGATGTAGGACTGCTGTCAGGCCGGGGGGAAGGTGCGTCAAAGTGGCGGAGGCAAAGGCCGATCAGGTATGGCCGTGTCAGGAAGCCGGGTGTTTTTCGCAGTTTGTTTTAGATGGGGGCTATAAGTACGCCAGAAATTGTATTATTATTGCGCCGTTTATAGTCCAGGCAATCGACAAATTTATTCTTAACTGTCTGGTTATTAATGTATTAGCATACCCGTTCGCTCATTCAACCTTTTTGAAACCACGCCTTACAACTATGAGAAGAGCTATTGACATCCTTTCTGCCGGCGAACTTCTGGTCGATTTCATTACGGCCGAATTTGCGCAAACACTGGACGAGGCGATGCTTTTCAAACGTCTTCCCGGTGGCAGCCCGTCCAACCTGGTGATGAATATGGCTCGTTTGAGTAATAACACGCTGCTGGTGGCTTGTGTTGGTAATGATGATATGGGCGGCGTGTTGAAGAACTTCGTGGGTCGTTTGGGCGTGGATGTCAGTTATGTCGTGCAGGTGGAGGACCCGACCACCCTGATCCTGGTGACCCGTTCAGCCGCCGTCAGTAATTTTCAGGCGTATCGCGGCGCCGATGCCATGCTTTCTATCCGTCAGTTTCCATACAACCGCTTTGAGGAAATTGGCATTTTCCATACTACCTGTTTCGGTTTAAGCAAACAGCCTGCCCAGCACGTAATTATGCAGGCGGCCGAGAAAGCAAAACGCGCCGGTTGTCAGTTGAGTGTCGATGCCAATTATTCCGAGAAAATCTGGCCCGAACGCCGGGAAGCCCAGCGCCTGCTGGCCGAACTCTGCCGCCTGGGCGCTTTAGTTAAAGTTAGTGACGTGGATTGGGGCCGTATTTATGAAGATGAAACCCCCGCTCCGGAAGCCGTGCTCGATCACTTCCTGAAAATGGGCGCTACCGAAGTCTGCTTTACCCTCGGCGCGGAAGGCTGCTGGGTAGCCAATGGTTCCGAAAGACATTTCCTGCTCGCCCGCGAGGTGGATGTAAAGGATACCACGGGGGCCGGCGACGCATTCTGGGCAGGCTATCTCACCGCACGCCTGGACGGTAAAACGCTGATCGAATGCGCAATTGCCGGCCGACGTATGGCGGAATTGAAGCTCGCCCATTTCGGCCCACTGCCGGATAAGGTGGACCGGGAAGCGATTTACGCGGACCTGGGTTAAGGAACGACATTCCGATATCCCGCTTTTTTCGTAAAATATACTGTTTCTTTTAGAAATACTGCCATTGGCTTTCCGCAAAGGGGGCAATTTTTTATAAGTCCCAAGTGCGCTGTTTAGTAACACCCTGAACGCATTTACGGATCTTTTTCGCCAGCCATTATTTAAACGCAGGCTGATTGCCGGTTGCTAATGCCAACACGTTCTTATAAGAACGCTTCTCCTTTTTCTTCAAAATCTTTCCAATTCGCCCCGGTCGTTCGTGGCCGGCACTTATGCGTGTCGCCACTTTCCTCGAAGACCCTTTTTGGGGTCCAACCCGTGTCAGGCGCCGGGCATTTTCCCATCCGTATTACTACCCAAAATGGCAGGTATTTCTACCTGATAAAGCTCATATAGCCAACAGTCGATTGGTAATGAAATAATTACTCATATACATTTACCAACAAGTAGCAACGGAGCGAGCGCAAAAATGGTAGTCATTACCCTTTTTCCACGCAGTCTCCAAGCCAGCCGGACTGCCCCGACGAACCGTTTTTCATACTGTATTTACACCCTCTATTTTCACCCAACTCAATTTTTACTATGCTCGCTCCCGATAGAAAAATAGTCGAGGAACTATTGGTAAATTTCCTGCAATCCTACCAGTCGATTACCCTGGCAGCTATTTCTCTGCAGCAATCCCAATTTCTACCACTGAACCCTGCTCCGGAATGGATGACGAATCTGCAAAACAACCTGGGGCAGGCGCAGAGCCTATCTACGGACTGGCTGATCAATAAAGGTCCGGTCGTGATTGCCCAGACGCCCCAGTACTATTCCACGTACAGCAGCAGCATGCAGATTGTGGCTAATCAAATCCAGAATGCGACCACCAAGGACCAGGCCGTACAAGCCCTGCTATGGCTGCAAAAACACATCCAGGCCATTCCGTCCAGCGAAGTGGCCTTGCAGGAAGTGATTTCCAAATTCGGCAGCGACTTCAAGCCTTTCCGAACCAGCGTGGAAACGGCGCTGACCGATGCGGCCAACGACGTAAAAAAAGATCAGGCGGCCACGAAAGAATTATCGGATAAGATCAATCAGCTGTACCAGGATATTGCTGCGGAAACGGCCAAAGCCAGCGCCGGCATGAATGGTATTCCGATCACCGGCATTTCGCTGTCGTTCGGCATCATCGCCTTCACTTTCGCCGTCGCTACGGCAGCCAGTCCTATTTTCCCAATTGTTGGAGTCGTGCTGGCTATTGGCGGTCTCACGATCAGCTCAATCACCGTGGCGGTCAATGACGCTAAAATCGAAGAGAACCTGAAAACGCTGGCCCCTTTGCAGGCGCAATTGCTGGATGAAAACCAGGCCATCGCCGTGCTGCAAAGCCTCCAGCCCATGCTTCAGAACGTGGATACGGCCCTGCTCGGCATCCGGAATGCCCTTGATATGTCGTCCATATGGACCGATGAAAGCAACAAACTCAACGACGCGATCGCCGGCCTGCAAAACTACAACGACAGCAATTTCAAGACCATGCCGGAGATCGCCTCTATTGCGACGGCGGCTAAGGCCTGGAACGATATTGCTTGCATGGCCACCAATGTCCAACGGGCAGCCTCCGGTATGTCCAACGTCGGGGTGTTCAATTTCAGTCAATCGTAAAGGATAGGTTGACAAATTATGGCCCGCCCGATGATCCAATATCTATCAGACATTCACTTTATCACTATTTCAATTACTTAAGTTATGGCTAAAATTGCTTCTCTGGTGCCTGCGACAACCGTCGGCTCCACCCCCGTGAAGGACGTGGTTGCAAACCACGTGAGTATTCTCACCCAGATCCGCGCTTATGCCGTCGGCGTGGAGCAAACCAACCTGCAGGCCGCCATTACCCCGCCGCCGGATTGGTTTAAAACCCTGAGTGCCAACCTCGGAGTGGCCCAAAAACACGCTACCGTGTGGACTACTTCGTTGGAAGGCGACATTACCTCTACTATTCCCCAGGCCGTGCTTACTATCAGTTCGCGCTTCAAAACCGGAACCGACTCCATCCTGTCGATCCTGAATGCGTCCGGTAACAATCCCAGCAGCGCCCAGGTGACGGAGATCGTAGATACCCTGACTTGGATATTTCGCCACGTCGGCGACGAACAGACCAGCATCAATGCGGTGAAGAGTACGTTTATGACTTTTCAAACCAATGCCGGAATCGACCTGACTGCCCTGACAACGGGCAATAACAGCATTCAGAAAGCCCTGCTCGACGATCAAAAGGTTGTTAATAAACTGAATTCCGATATTGCCATTCAAAACGCCGACATCACGAAAGACAATGCGGCCATCGAAGCCGCCGCCATCGCTGCGGGGATCGGCCTGTTCGTCGGCGTGGCCGTGCTCGGCATCGGCGCTGCGAGCACCGGACCCTTTGCCCCTATCGCTATGATCATCGGCGGCCTGATCATGGTCGGTGCGATCATCGAAGCCGCCGCCGTGATCGCCGTTTATTCGCAAAAACTTGCCGAAGCCCAGAATCAACTGGCCAATGATACGGATGAGTTGAACAATGAGCAGCAGCAGATCGCCGCCCTTACCCTGATGAATCAATCGGTGACCAGCCTGGTGAATCTGAACAAGAACATGGCCCAATCACTCACTGATCTCGCCGATTGGTTTGCGCTGGTTACGACCAAAATCGGTACGGTGGTGAGCGACCTGAATGACGCCCAAGGCGACATGAACACCCAGGACTGGCTCGATTTTTCGCTGGATATTCAACAGGCACAGCAGGATTGGAATGATTTCCAAAACTTTGCAACCGGCTGGCAAACGACGGTGACCACCCTCCAAAACAAGATCATCACCGTAACTAAATCGGGTGTTTCCATGGTCGAAGCGCATAGCTACGCCATGTAAACCATCCTTACCTCGCTGGAATACCTGCCGGAAATTCTGGACCGAGCCTATCCGGAGCAGGGGCGACCATGGCGGTCCCCCTGCTCATTTTACCTTCCTCTCTCAACATACTTTTGCATGTTAGTTCCTACGATGACTCAGGACGACCTGAGCCAGGCCCTGTCATCGGCCAATTCGGTGACCAATTATGCCCAGGCGGTCGTTACAGCGGTTCCTGACCTGCCCGATCCGCCAGCCTGGTTTTCGCCGATTCAAACGGACATCAATACGGTGCAAAGCCACAATCAGGGCTGGATCGATAACGTTTGCCCGGCCGTTACGGCAACTATTCCGTCGTCGGTTATTCAGTTTAACATTGTCTTCCAAAGCGCAGCCACGCAATTGCTGGCGCTGTTGCAGGACATTGAAAATCAGCCTGCCAGCAAGCCCACTCCGGCCCAAAGAACAGCGGTGAATAATCTCCTCAACACCCTGATCGCGGCTATTACTACGCAAAAGCAGGCGGTTTGCGCCGTGAACAGTCAGGTAGATACATATGCAGGCTATGCGAATTCCGATCAGCACCTGCTGGCCGGCGATCTCAATACGGTGGTGCAAAACATCTCCAACGGAGCGAAAGCCGTCTCCGACGTTACTGCGGCCATCGGTGAAAATTTTCTCGACAGCCAGGTGCTGGGCCCTTGCAGTGTGATCGTCAACATCGACCTGAACATTACGATTAAAGTTACCCAGACCGAAGCCGATCCCAGCCTGATCACGACGATTTACGCCAAGATCATCCTGCAAAACGTGATCGGCAGCGTACAGCTGGCGCAGATCGCAGTGCAAAACATCTCCGATGCCTGGAACATCCTGCTGAACAAATATAATACAGTGCTTTCCGACCTCCAGGATGCTTCCGACGATCAGTACGCCGAAGGCTTTAAGCAACTGGACATAGAAACCGCCCAGCTACAATGGCAGCAACTAGCCGCTTTTGCCCAATCCCAGGGTAACTCATTTTTCAACATCTAAAACTATAATACAATGCTCAATTTTGCATTAAAAGGCACTTTTCAGGATAAATCTGGCTATGAATGGGATTATTACCGGGACGATCAGCTCGACCCCAACCCCGATCCCAATGCTTTTTATATTATTCCGAGGCCACAGTTCGTCATGAACAACAACCTGCCGTCCATCGGTATTACCACCTATCAAACCAGTGGCACGGACAACGGTTCCGGTGTTTGCCGGTTCGATGTGGAGCTATCGGTTCCGGGCGATATCGAGGATCAGATATCCCAGGCGATTATGGGAAATGCCACCAAATTTCCGGGGGTAACCAAGCCGAATTTCATCTCCCTGGCCCTTAATCCGGGAAACCAGGCCGGTTTCAGCCTGATGATCAATGGCTCGAACACCACCTTTATGTGCCAGGCCTCCAATTACGGCAGCAATGTGGCGAGTTTTCTGATCCAATTGTCGAAAACGCAATTGCAGGCCATGAATGCCGCCCTCGTTAACCAGGGCGGCGCATTCGACCTTCTCTATTATCTGAGCGTACCGGCACGGTTGCAAGGGGTTTCCGCCATACTGACTTTTGATTCTGCCGTCGCTTACCAGTATCAGGTCACGCAACCTACCTACGACAGCTGGGGTGATCAGACCAGTCCGGGTTCGGTGCATTCCATGTTGCAGGAATCGGCTTCTTCCTCGGTCAATATTACCTGGGGCATTGAAAACCCGCCACAGACCCTGGTAAAAGACGTGACGGCCTGGGCCAACAGTACCCTGGCCGATCTGGTGAGCGCCGAAGTAGAACAGGCTATCAAATTGCAGGGGATTCAGAGCGGCGAGAGTTTCAACATCAATGAAGTCAGTAGTTTTACCAATACCTACGCGGAAAACATGGTAGTTAACTGGCTTATTCAACCTACGGCCACGCTGCCGTCTTTTCCGAATTTGGGATTGAACATCATTGACTTTACACAAACGGTGAATACACAGCAACAGGTTATGACGGTCGCCACGAATATTCCTTTTGCGGCCGACAACGACAAACTGGCGCGGGGTACTGGGCCCGGCGGCGTATCGAGCCCAGCGTTGATCAAAAGCGTCGATATTACGGTTTATTACCCGACTATTCCTACCGGACAGACCACGTTTAAGCTGACCGCCAACGGCAGCAAAACGGTCACGGCCGGTTACGATACGACCCAGGGAGCCGATTGGGCCATTTCGTATGTGGTCAATTACGAGCAAAATCCCTCGCAACCGACCATCCCCAGCGTAGGGGACAAAGTGACCAGTATCGAAAGGAATACCTACACCCTGCAGGTCCAGGAATGTGGTATTCTGACGGTCGAATTCGATGCGAGCCAGGCGTTCAGCAGCGAAGGTTTGAAACCGATCGAAGTAGACGTGAATTTCAGCTATGTGACCGACCAGGGGGTAAATCCCATTAACCAGGTGCTGAAGTTTTTTCCCACTAACACGAAACAGACCATCACCAGTTTGCAGGCTTTTCCGATTAATAAAGGCTACAACTACCAGGTCACCTACGTTTTCCCAGGCAGCGTCACCTACGCAGCGCCCCTGGTACAGAACAAAACGGGTTTTCAACAGATCATCCAGGCGGCCGATGCGATGCACAGCGTTAATTTGATCGTTTTTGAATCGGCCAACCAAGCCACCAACGATCCGCTGCTCGAAGTGACGGTGAATATGTGGTACGATGGAACCGTGAATACGCCCAGCAACTTTGCCGGCACCCTGCCGACCAAAGCTTCGCCCGCCGTTTTTACCCTGACGCCCAATCCGGATGGCAAGGGTAACCTGATTGCCCGCGATGTTTTCGTGGGGCTCGCTACGGCCGATCAACCGTTGATGTATGCCGCGACCATCGATTCCGGTACCGGCGAAGTAGACATAGCTGCGCAACCGATCGAGAATACCCAGCCGTCGATCATGGTCACGGCTACCCAACGCTATTTTACCGTGGAGATCAGCCCGGCGGCCATTGCCTGGGGTACGGCGGCTTTTTGCTCGGTGGAGGTATTGATCACACCGACAGTAGCGCAGGGTACCGCCTCTTCCGGCAATGGAACGCTCCCACAACAGGCTTTTACCTGGAATAAAGGGGAACTGGGAAGTAAGTATGTTACGCTTGCTATTCAAAACGGAAATGTGGTGAGCTACAACTGCGAGGTGAACTACATCACGCCGGGTAAGGTGACCCAAACGTTGACTACCACGGCGCTGAAAGATGTGATCTTCAATATTCAGGCCACCTCAGGCAAGTAATATGAGCAGCCAAGCACCTGTGCCGGTCGGAAAACCGGTGTTTTTGCCGGGCCTGGCACCGGTGCTGACGGAAACTGCCCGGTCTCATCCGGCGGATACGGATCTTTTACGACAAATGCTGGAGAAACTCAGCATGCCGTGGCTAGCCTCCCTATCCGCCGGCAGACCGGTGGGCAGCAGCCTGCTTACACCGGGCGGCTACCCGCTGGAATTTAATTTTTCCACGGGCCACAGCAACCTGTGCTACACGGCTGAGCCCGGGCTGCCCGATGATCCGCCTGCCGTGAAATGGGCCCATATTGACCGCTTAGTGCCTGGATTTGACCGGCGCCAACATGCGGAACTGGACCTGCTGGTCGCCCAGTCCGGTCAGCGATTCGGCTGCTGGATCAGTTTTCGCCACCTGCCTGGCGGTTTGGCGGCTAAAATTTACCAGGAAGTGACGACGGCCGCGGCCCCGGCTATTGCCGCTATTCTGCATGCCACATTGCCAGCCATAAAAAAAGCGGACCTCCTACCGCTGCTGTTCGGCGTTTTCCCCGGCCGGAAAAAAACGGTCGAATACTATTGCGGTATACGGAACAGCAGCCTGGGGGTACTGCAGGAACTAGTTAATCAAACGGGTACGGGATGGCAATTGCCTTTTTTGCGCCATTGCCTGAGCGACCTGGCAGCAGAGTCGCAAGCGACCATATTCGACCGTTTGCGGCTGGGCGCCAGTTTCCGGTTCGACGAAACCGGGCAACCCTCGTTGACTATCTTTGTCAACGCCCCGCAATTATTTGCAACTAACCTGCGAGCCAGAACGGCGCTGCTGGCCCTGGCCGGACAATTAAATGCGCCCATGGCCTTGTACGAGCGGCTGACGGCGGAAGATGCAACTGCCGCAGCCGGGTCTTTTGCCTATAGCATAATCAGTTTCAAACTGGAACCGACCGGTGGCCTGGAAATGGGCTTCGGTTGGCATCCGGCTATTTCCGGGATGCCGGCATAAATTCCTTTTGCAAGCTGCTTCGTTTCCATGTGGGCTGTATTTTTGCCCATCTTATGGAACATACCGACCATTTTACCTCTACGCTGGAAGAATCTACCAACAAACTCTGGGGCTGTCACTTCGTCGTACCGCAGGTCGTGGCGCTTACCCTGATCGCCCAGCGCGAAGATCGTCGCGTGGTGTGTGTTTTAAATGAAAAAACCACCTGGCAATGCGCCATGCTGCCCCGGGGCGACGGTACTTTCCTCATCACCGTGAATAAAAAAATTCAGAAGGACCAGGGACTGACCATCGGTTCCCGCGTGCAGATCGCTCTACGCCCGGATGATAGCGAATTCGGCCTGCCCATGCCCGAAGAACTGGCCGAAGTGCTGGCCCAGGATCCGGAAGGCCACCGCCTTTTTCATGCCCTGACGCCGGGTAAACTGCGCACCCTGCTCTACATCGTTGGTCAGGTGAAAAACAGTGATGGCCGCATCCATCGCTCCTTCGCCATCGTCGAACATTTGAAAATCAATGGCGGAAAAATAAACTTCCGGCAATTGAACGAAGCCCTCAAAATGCTGACTGCCAAATAACACGCGCTAGCTATGCGCCGCAATAAACGTTCGGCTATGTGCTACCAGATCCGGAAAAAAAGCATCGAAACTGGCGGAAAATAGGTCGATACTGGCAAAAAAGTAGTCCAGCAGGGGAATATAATCAAAATCCGGGGGCAGTCGCCGGCTGAAGCGCTCGAACACCCATTCGATGCCGACCCGGTTTTGATAACCATGTAAAAACCGCCCGGCTACCATGTGCGGTATCCTTTCCTGTAAAACCGGCGGCAGGTCCTGCACCCGTTTTTGCAAAATGCGGTAGGTTTTCTCCGCAAAATCATCAAACTTTTCCGGCGTGTGCTTCGACCATTGCCTGGCCAGTAAATGGTCGGCCAAAATGTCGTGAATGGGACCGGCATAACGGCCGGCAAAGGGACGTAATAAGTGCATGCTCGCCCGAACCTGTGCATGATTGTCCGTAAATGCATCGATCGCGCGGTGCAGAAGTATGCCCTGCTGCATACGCGCCGGGTACAATTTCCAGTCGTTGCCTTTGATAAAATCGCCGCTGAAATTGCCGGTCAACAGGTCTTCATCCCCGAAAGACAGGAAACAGTGGGCGAGGTGATTCATGATTCAACGCGATGAAAAAGGGTGAGAAAGTATGGCCGCAACCGGAAATTGGGGCGGATTTTTCTACTTTTGCGCCCGCCTTTGTAACAGAAAGACAAAGTCGGGTATAATGTTCAGATTAACCAGCGAACGTGTTGAAATTTAGCACCTAAGCACATTGACAAATTAGCACTTTAAAATATGCCTTTACAATGCGGTATTGTTGGCCTGCCCAACGTCGGAAAATCCACTTTGTTCAATGCGCTGACCAACGGTAAAGCCCTGGCCGCCAACTATCCCTTCGCTACCAAAGACCCGAATCTCGGCGTGATCTCGGTGCCGGATATACGGCTCGATAAACTGGCCGAACTGGTGCTGCCCCAGCGTATCCTGCCCACAACTGTCGAAATCCTCGACATCGCCGGCCTGATCAAAGGCGCCAGTAAAGGTGAAGGCCTGGGTAATCAGTTCCTGGCCAATATCCGGGAAGTAGACGCCATTATTCACGTAGTACGCTGCTTCGAAGACGATAATGTGGTGCACGTCGACGGCTCCGTCAATCCAATCCGCGATAAAGAGATCATCGACCTGGAACTGGGCCTGAAAGACCTGGAAACCGTGGAAAAACGCCTGGATAAAGTGGCCCGCGGTGCCCGGACGGGTAATCGTGACGACCAGCGCGTACTGGATGTGCTGACCGTGGTGAAACCCCACCTGGAACAAGGCCGCTCGGCCCGCGAATTGTTCGCTACCCTCGACGACGAGGGCAAAGCGACGTTGCGCGAACTGACGCTGCTGACCGCCAAACCGGTGCTCTATGTCTGTAATGTGGACGAAGCCGCCGTACTGACCGGCAATAAACTTACGGAGACATTCAAACAGTCCGTTGCAGCGGAAGGCGCCGAGGTCATCCTGATCTGCGCCGGTATTGAAGCCGAAATTGCGGAGCTGGATACCAAAGAAGACCGGCTGGAGTTCCTGTCGGCCATGGGTCTGGACCAGCCGGGAGTGAACAAACTCATTTTCTCGGCCTATAAGTTATTGAACCTCATCACGTACTTCACCGCCGGCGTGCAGGAAGTGCGGGCCTGGACGGTTCGCCGCGGCGCCAAAGCGCCCGAAGCGGCCGGGGTGATCCACTCCGATTTCGAGAAAGGTTTTATCCGCGCTGAAGTGATCAAGTACCAGGATTTTATCACCTTGGGCTCCGAAGCGAAAGTGAAAGAAGCGGGTAAAATGGCCGTGGAAGGCAAGGAATATGAGGTGGGCGACGGCGACGTCATGCACTTCCGGTTTAATGTGTAAAAAATGGTTTAGAGGGGTTTGAAAGGTTTAGAGGGGTTTAGTTGATGTAGGTGGGCTTTTGCATGCTATTTTAGCAATGTTTGGAGAACAGCGCTCTAAACCCCTCTAAACTTTCTAAACCCTTCTAAACCAATTCATTAACTTGCGATACTTATAACCATGTTATCCACCATCATCTTCGATCTCGGCGGGGTACTGATCGACTGGAATCCGGAATATGTGTTTCGGGACGTTATTCCGGATGCGGAGCGCCGCCGGTATTTCTTCGAAAACATCTGCACCCACGACTGGAACATCGAGCAGGATGCCGGACGCCCGCTAGAAGAAGCAACTAACCTGCTGGTGCAGCAGTGGCCCGACTGGGAGCCGGAAGTGCGCAGTTACTATGGTCGCTGGGAAGAAATGCTGGGCGGTCCAATCGACGAGACGGTGGAACTTTTGCGCGAATTACGCGATCTGGGCACCCATCGGCTACTCGCACTGACCAACTGGAGCGCCGAAACTTTCCCCGTTGCCCTGGATCGCTACGATTTTCTGCAGTGGTTCGAGGGTATTGTGGTCTCCGGTACCGAGCGGACACGCAAGCCTTTTGCCGATATTTACCAGTTACTGCTGGATCGTTACGGGGTACAGCCGGAGGAAGCGGCCTTCATCGACGACAGTTTGAAAAACGTGGAGGGCGCCGCAGCACTCGGTATTCAGGGTATTCACTTCCAGCATGCCGATCAGTTACGCGAAGCACTGCGGGGTTATGGCGTGGAATTGTAATGACGGGTAATAATTTTCGTTTTTGCTGATAAGACTTTCTGCTTTCATATAAAACAGCCACCATGTCCAACGCACTAGGTACCAAGGAAGACCCCTGGAAACTGAAAACACCCCCGCAAACCTCCGAGTACGAAATGTACAAGGGCGAAAAAGACGGCCAGGAAATCCTGGTGTGTACGGTGGGTAAAACAGTGTTGCACTACGACTATCGTTGTATTCAGGACTTGCACGCTATGCTACAGGCCCATGGCGACTGGATGGAACTGGGTGCTGCCGACGAACAAAAGCCGGCTAAAGAAGGTACCGTAGAGGCTTGGGGTCGTTCAACTGAAAATCCGGCAGGCGGCTGGTATGGCCTTAAGAAAGGACTGCGCGGCCGTTTTGGCATGTATTTGCCGCCCTTGATGGAAGCACTGGGCCTGGCGGAAGTAGAACATAACGCGAAGAACAACCGGATGCGGGCAAAATGAAAACGGATGGCCATGAACACGATCAATCTTGCGGATAAATTCAGCCAGTTCGACCAGTTTTGGACGCCGAAAATCATTGCTGAACTGAATGATCAGTATGTCAAACTGGCTAAGGGTAAAGACGAGTTGATCTGGCATAGCCATGCCGAAGAGGACGAACTATTCGTGGTTGTGAAAGGCCAGCTCATTATGGAGTTTCGCGATAAAACAGTGACGGTCGGACCCGGTGAAATCCTGATCGTTCCCAAAGGCGTCGAGCACCTGCCGCGCACCAATGGCAAGGAAGTCTGGATCCTGCTCATCGAGCCAAAATCCACGAAACATACCGGGGAAGTAGTGCACGAAAAAACCGTGACGCAGCTCGACTGGTTATAATCAGCCCGCCATTTCTTTGCGCTGGGCGTGTTTGGCGTCAAAGAAAGCCAGCAAATCGCCCATCGTGTCGCGCAGATCCTTGCGGTTCACGATCAGATCCAGGAAACCGTTTTCCAGCAAATATTCCGCCGTCTGAAAACCCTCGGGCAGGTCGCGTTTAATAGTTTCGCGGATCACGCGGGGACCGGCAAACCCGATCAGCGCGCCTGGTTCGGCCAGATTTATATCGCCGAGCATGGCAAACGATGCCGTAACGCCACCGGTAGTCGGATCCGTCATCAGCGAAAAGTAGGGCAGACCGGCTTTGGCCATCAGCGTAAGTTTGGCGCTGGTTTTGGCCATTTGCATCAGGGAAAAAGCGCTTTCCATCATACGCGCCCCGCCGGACTTGGAAATAATAATCAGTCCGGCCCGGGTCTCGAGCGCCTGATCGATGGCCAGGGAAATTTTCTGGCCGACGACCGAACCCATGGATCCACCGATAAATTTAAAATCCATAGCCGCCACGACCAGCGGGTGGCCGTGTACGTTCCCGGCGCCGATGGCCAGGGCATCGGTGAGGCCGGTTTTCTTCATGCTTTCCTCGAGCCGGCGATCGTAGGGCTTGAGATCGGTAAAATGCAGGGCATCCACCGAGGCCAGGTTGTCGTGCAGGGTGACGTACTCCTGGTTATCAAATAAAATTTCAAAATACTCTTCCGAACCGATCGCCGTGTGGTAGTCGCATTTCGGGCATTTATAGTAATTATCGCGTAGTGCCCGCGTGGTGCTGGTTTCCTTACAGCGTTTACACTGGAACCAAATCCCTTCCGGCACGTCCTTTTTCGACTTGGTAGCCGTAGAAATACCTTCTTTCAGTCGTTTAAACCAACTCATACGGTGCTTTTGATTGATTTGAATGGATATTCCGGGGATTGCAAACGGGGAGCAAAGATAACATTGCCTCCCTGGTATTTTAACAGTTCTCTGCGGATTTCCGACCGGCCAAAATTGAGCACCCTGCACGTGGGAAATCCGCAGTGGCAGCGGTTACCTTTGCGCGCGATGAAATGGAAAATGTTGTTAACGCTGCTCCACAAGGAGTTTTTGCTGGAATTCCGTCAGGGCTATGCGCTGAGCGGGATCGTTTTGTACGTGTTCAGCATGGTGTTCGTGGTCTATATTGCCAGCATCAAGGTGGCGCCGCCGGTCTGGAACGTGCTTTTCTGGATCATCGTGCTCTTCGCTTCCATCAATGCCGTGGTCAAAAGTTTTGTGCAGGAAAGTGGCGCCCGGCAACTTTACTACTATCAGCTCGTGGACCCGGCCATGTTGCTGCTGGGCAAGATCACGTATAACACCTTATTACTGTTAGTGTTAAGTACGCTCGCTTTCGGCGCATATAGCGTGGTGGCCGGCAATCCCGTGCGCGACTGGCCACTGTTCGCCCTGGTGCTGGCGCTGGGTAGTCTGGGGTTTTCCATTGCTTTTACTTTTATTTCCTCCATTGCCGCCAAGGCCAATAACAGCGCTACGTTGATGGCCATTCTGAGTTTTCCGGTGGTACTGCCGATCCTGCTGACGCTGATCCGGCTGTCGCAAATTGCGCTGCGGCTGCTGCAGGATACGTCTTACAAAAGAGACATTATCAACCTGCTGGCGATCGATACGATTTTGATCACGCTGACTTTTGTACTGTTTCCATTCATTTGGAAGGATTAAGGCCCTTAATCCACCTTCAGCGGCGGCCCCACTACTTTCATATCATGTTCCGCAAAGACCCGGATCATTTCCTCCTTGCCTGGCGGACTCGTCCATTCGGCCGTGGCTTTGAAAAAAGCTTCCATTTTGCCGGCGGGCAGGTAAGAGACCAGCATTTTCGCTTTTTCGGTGAGCTGAACGAAGGCATGCGGCACATTGCGGGGCAGAAAGATGGTGTCACCGGCAGTTAGCGAGAACTTTTCTTCACCCACCTGAAAGTGATAATCCCCTTCGACGACGTAAAACCATTCGTCCTGAAAAGGGTGGATATGCAGCGGCGGTCCACCTTTGGGCGTATGCCCGGTCTGTTCCAGAAAAGATATGCCGCCGTCGGTGTCGGCAGCGGAGATCTTGATATCCAACGTGTTAGCCGTTACCCCTTTCATTGTATAGTGCTCCCCGAAGCGGGCTTCTCCGGCACCTACTTTGAAACCCTTGTCGGTCCGGCTCCAGACTTTGTCCCTGACTTTGGCCAGTAGGGATATGGGGTACAGGGCAATGGAAGCGAGCATAAATTTCCTGCGTTGCATAGTAGCATATTGAATGGTGAATGAATAGGCAGAGCCAGCGTTTAGACTGTAAAAGCCGGCCATTCCCAGTAATATTGCTGCAGCAGGAAAATTTAAACGCTTATGACCAAAACTGGCTTTATTGCTTCCAAACAACAGCCAATACCTGACACAGCAGCGCGGCCGAGGCAAAACCGATGGCCAGTCTGGTAAAACCGGATTTATACAGTAAAAAAGCGGCCAGTAAAAAGAGCGCCAGCTCAAAGACCAGGCGGTAAGGGGTATCCAGTCGCTGCTCCGATTTTGGTGCGGCGAAAATGCCCCAGAGCACGATGGCCACCAACGGCAACGCCACGGCCAGGCCATATTTCCAGAAAGTCGTTTTTCCGGCCTGAAAGCCCCAGTAGCCGAGAACGACGAACATGGCTAGTTCCAGGGAAAAGGCGAGCATCTGGTTGAGAAGTCGGAGGAGTTGCATGTTATAGAAAGATAATTTTTCGGCCGCCCCACCATTAGCAGAACGGCCGAAAATTACGACAAGATTTAACTTTTAATCTTTCACGACCTCACTCGTCCACACCGTTTTTCCGTTCGTTACCCGCAGGAAATACATGCCGGATGGAAGCCCGTTCAAGGCTATTTCCTGGGTGAACTTATCCGCGCCGCCGGCCGTGGTGGACAGGGTGCGCAATACCCGCCCGTTCACATCGCGCAGACTGATCTCCAGATCCATACCGCCAAAACCCTGCAAGTCTATTTTCAGCAGCTCGCCGGCGGGGTTCGGATAGACACTGATCAGGGTTGCGCTTTCCGGTTCTTCCGTGGCCACGGTTTGGGCGATTATAAAGTCGAACTGTACGCCGCCGCCGAAATCGGGGTTGAAGGATTTCACCGTTACCAGGTTGGTACCGCCCAGCAGCCGGGCCAGGTTGAGAAAACCGTTACCATTTTCCGGAAAAAACCAGAAGGATAGCCCGTCATTTCCCGCATCTTCAAAATTCAGGGTGTAACAGCCACTGGGCAGGTCGATCACGTCGGTATAGGTCGTGCTGGCTGCCATTTGATTCCGTGCCATAACCACGTTGCCCGCTGCATCTTTAATGGTGTAACTGTAGTCGTTGGGCGTGAGGTTCGTTCTGGTACGCAACCGCAGCGGACTGGGAAAAGCGTAGGCGGTGGCCGGCGTGAAGGACATGGTCGCCTGATTATTCGCCGTTTCACCATCCGCCTGGTTATTCACCTGCATGATCTGCACTTTGAACCTGCGGGGTAACACATTCGTTTCCCAAAAAGCGGGCGACAGGACCGGTAATGTGATCTCCGTTTCGGTGTCGGGCTGCAGATTGCCGGTCCAGGTAAACGTTTCAGAACCGCCGCCCGGCACCTGATAGGCCAGTTGCAAAGACGTGATCGGCGTGGACCCATTGTTCTGCACCACGATCAGCGGCGCAGAACAGGCCGGGTTGATGCGCGCGTATTCCACCTGCTGGTCATTCGGACGTTTAATGGCTTCAATAGAGGCATCCAGCGAATGCGCATAACCGCCATAGGTCACTAATTGATTGCTGACCAGATAATTAGCCTCGCCCAGCACCTCGCCGTTCAAACCGTAGTCCAGCAGAACGGTGCTGCCCGGCGCAGCATTTAGCTTAAATTCGTGGACATCGGTGGACATGCCCGGGCACCAGCCCGCGCGGTCGAATACCCAGGTGCCCCCCTGTGGATAAATGGGGTTTTTACCGCAGTATTTCCAGACATCGTACTGGAATTCCTGTGCGCCGCCGTCCACATTGAGGTAGTGCTGACGCGAAATAAACTCCCCGTTCTGGCCGTGGCCGGTCACCGCAGAACGCAGCTTGAAATACTGGGCAGCCGGGTTCAGCAACAGACTACGCGGTTCAAAAATACGATCGTCCACAATGTCCTGATACCAGCCGCGACCTTCCGGCCAGATGTTCTGAATGTCCAGTACGGGCTTGGCCGGCGTACCAGCTACGAATACGAATTTGATGTCCAGGTCTTCCTGCCATTCACCGCCGAATTCAACGGAGAGCACCTTGTTACCTTGTAAAATAGGGGCATAATCAGTCACATCGAAGGTGAAGGTTTTGCCGGCGGCACCCAGATTCAGGCCGTTGCCATAAGGCGTAACCAGCGACAGGAGCTCGAAACGGGCCGCGCGTTTACCAAAATAGATGAGGTTTTGCGGTTGTATAGTGCCGTCCGCCGGGGCATTTATGTAGTCCACAACCAGGTTGCTTTCCGGGTCCAGCACGTTCATCGCGCCGGCGGGATAGTAGAAACTGGTATCCAGTACGACCAGGTCAGTGCCCGCAACGCCATAGTGTAACACCTGGTTTTGCGCATTCAGCACCGAATCCAGGACGGGCACGGTCTGATCGCTGATGCTCAGATTGCCTTGCAGGAAAGTCGTGTTGGGCCGCAGGCTGGCAGTTGAAAAGTTTTTATACAGATCCACCCCGCGGGTAGGTTGCCAGTTGGGCAGGTTAATGTTTGCAGAAGCGGCGGCCGGGCTGTTATCCAGAACCGTGGCGCCGCTGCCGGCATTGAGGGGATAATATGCCCGTAAATGGTTGTATTCCGGGTGGGCAGGCGTGATCGACTGGCGCATCCAGGCGGCAATAGTGGCGGCATCCAGTTCCTTATCCCAGACCTGGAACTCGTCGATTTTGCCGAAATAAGACAGCGAATGGTCGAAGGAACCACCCAGCACCAGCGTTTTGAAATCAATGGGAATGGTCTTGCCGGTGCCGCTCATCCACAGCACGCCGTTCAGGTAAATTTTCATCGAGCCGGTGACCGTGTTTTTGGTAAACGCCCAGTGGTTCCAGCCGCCTTCGTACATCGACGGATCGGCGGCTTTTTCAATGCGGTCATAGTTGTTGTTGCCGCCACCGCAGTCCCAGCACACCGACCCGTTGCTCCAGGGCAAATGCACGTTGACCGCCCGGGCGCCACTGGCATTCGCACCTTCAAAAATGGTGGAATTCTGCGGCAACGCGCCGGCATCGCCGTAACTCCACAGTGCAATGGTAATTTCGGTGCCAATGCCGGACAGTGACGCCGTAGGAATCGTTACGTAACTGCCGCCGCCGAAATTCAAAGCGTAGTCGGCCTGGCTATTGACTAATACCGCGCCAGCGCCGGCCGGGGTGGCGAGCAAAGTAGGATTGCCGGAAGCGCCGCTATAACTCCATTCGACCAGCAGGTTGGACGAGCCGTCCCAGGTATACGGCTGATAAAAAGGGAAGGTGACCGGGCCGGAATTTACCAGGGCCGTATTTTGAAAATACACGTCGGTAAAACCGGTCAGATCCGGGTCGAGGGCGGATAAATCCGTTTTAGTGGTTGCTTTCAGGCGAATTTTAAAGAAACCCAATTCGGAACCCGCCTGCGCCAGCACGAGTTTCAGCCCGCTGACCGGACCAGCGGTAAGTCCCGCGGCAGTCAATTCAGCCGCCGTAAACAACAGCTGATTTTTACGCAGACCGGAACCGTCCGTCAAGGCCAGTTCGGTGCTGCCGTTCCCCACGGTGCTTTCCACCGCGCTGCCAGTCAACTGGCTCTGGTGTTGCAGATAGCGATAATAGGTGTAGGTCGGACTGGTCGCATAAGGAAATGCCGGCCCGGAAAAACCGGAGATCACGTAGTCCGGAAATGACTGCCGCGTCGAATCGAGGCGCGAGGGATCGGTCAGGAAGGTGTTGCAGCTATAATCCCACTCGGCACAGGTCACGCCATTGCGGCAGCGCATGTTGTACTGCAGGTAAATTTTACGCCAGCTCTGCGTTGGATCATCCGGAAAATGAAAAGTATCCGTCCGGAAATTGTCCGACCATTGCAGGGTTTGGACAACCGTGGTGTCCTGGGCGGATAAAAAAGTGGTGGTGAACAGGGCAAAAAGCAGGAGTAAAGTGTGTTTCATGCGCAGCGTTGAAAAAAGTGAGACGGTAAGGCGGCAAATATAGTCGCTTCGGCTTGGTTACTGGCCGGCCACGATGGTGCAGCACAGGTTTTGCCACCTGCTGGCTAAAAAGACGGGTGTTTATACGCTTTCCAGAGTTCGCGGGTGATGACTCCACTGATCAGTAAACCGAGTAAAACGGTGGGTATAAAGCCAATGGCGCCGCTTAATTTGATCAATAAAATAAGGATCACGTTCAGTCGGTAAGAACCACCTGCGGCATTAATATAAATGACCAGTCCGGTCAGAAACAGGGTTGCCGCTAAACCTATTACATAAGGAACGATGGCTTTCCCCGAACTAAGGGGCTGTTCCGTGCGCTGGAAGTACAGAGTTGTTGCGGTGGGAGCAACAATTATAAAAAAAGGTACGGGCGCGCTTCCTTACGCGTCCGTACCCATCCAATCATTTGGTTTAATAAGTCCTCCTGCCTGGCTTTTTTGATTTTCCAGTAGTCCGATGCCGCAAAGTTGGAACGAACAGCAGGACGGGCCAATACTCAAATATGAGTATTCTGCATTTTATTCAAATCAAACTGCGTTTCAGGCATTCTACAGCTAGTTCCAGGGTGTTTTTAGCGCCCGTTTTTTTGAGCAGGTTCCGGCGATGGGTATCCACGGTATGGGAAGACAGAAAAAGCTGATTGGCTATTTGCTTGCTGGACAGGCCTTTAGCCAGTAACTGTACAATTTCTCTTTCCCTGGGCGATAGTTCAATATCGGGTTGGGGCTGCATAAAAGTGGCTGGATCCGTGCTGAGGGCGTAAAAGGAAGGCTCGCCGTTAATGCCAATGAAGGAGATGCGGTCGTCGGGCAGCAGATGCAGAAAACTGACGTCCGTATGTACGCAGAGTACGTGGTGAATACGACCGGCTTCCGAGACCCGCAAGGCAATGCTTTGGTGGAGTATATTTTTCCAGCCACCCTGTCCGTCGCGCAGGCGAAACGTGTAACTGGCCTTATAAGAAGGGATTTTCTCTACCGGTATCCGGTTGTAAAAGAACTCCGTTGCGGCGCTTTCTTTCTTTTGAATTTGCTTCGCGTCATCGGGGTGCATGTTGGCGAAAAGCAGTTCAAAACTCAGGTCTTCCGGTTTGCAGCCGACAATTTCTTCCACCGTCGGGTGTACGTATTTGAACTGGAGATCGAAGAAATCAAGGATGAAATAATAGTGCTTGCCGGGGTTAAAGATCGAGGCAATTATCTCATTCACCAGCTCGGGACGAAGCTGGGAGCTGATTTCGATGTGATTAGCTTGCCGCCAAAGGGAAATAACCGATTGGAGATTATTTGAAGTTTCTGTCATCGCGTTTGGTTAGTTGCATAATGATTGCCAGGGATAACCAAACTTCGCCTAGAAGAAAACAAAATTACATTTTAATGGGATGGTTGCGTTAAGGGAATATAAATATCGAAGGTAGCACCCTCGTTTTCGCGGCTGGTTGCAGTAATACTACCGCCATGGTTGTCGATTATTTTTTTAACAATGGCGAGTCCGAGTCCAGTGCCAGGGTATTCGCTTTTACCATGTAAGCGCTGGAATAATTCAAATATTTTCTCCCCATACTGCTGATCGAATCCAATACCGTTATCCGCCACACGAATATGGCAGTACGATTTATCATTACTTACCTCATCCGGTTTAACGTGATCTGCCGGGATAATTTCACTATTTATTTTAATGCGGGATGGATGGTCCGGGTTTGAAAATTTCAAGGCATTACTAAGAAGATTATAGAAAACCTGACGAAATTGAAAAGGAATTATATTCACTTCGCACATGGAACCTATTTCTATGATGGCATCTTTTGCCTGGCGTTCCTCCTCTATATCCTGCCTTACTTCCTCGGCAATTTGATGCAGGGAAGTCATTTCAAATTTATAATTGACCGCGTTCGCCTGGGAATAAGCCAGCAAATCTTCTATCAGCGACTGCATTCTTTTCGCCGAGTCTATTATCCGCCTAAACCAGTCCCTGGCACTGTCCGATAAATTATGGATTTCTTTTTCCGTTATGCGCGAAGCAAACGTCTGGATCTTTCTTAAGGGTTCCTGTAAGTCATGACTGGAAATAAAGGCAAATGATTCCAGTTGTGTGTTTAATTTTTCCAGCGCAATATTTTTTTCTTCCAGCTCGTGGGTGCGTTCCTGTACCTGGTTTTCCAGCTGTTCGGTAAATATTTTCTGTAGGTCTTCCGATTTTTTGATAGACGCGAGTTGGTATGAATGTTTCGCTTCCGTGTGTTCCAGATGTTCGGTGGCCTGTAGGTGGAAAGCAATAAGCTCCGCAAACATTTTAAACATGTTCGTGACGACCGGAGAACTTAAATTATTCGGACGGGGGTCAATGGCGCAGAGCGTTCCAAAAAAACCGCCGTCTTTCCGGATAATGGGAACGGAAATATAGCTTTGAAAGCCATACATCAAGGGCGTATGGTGGGTGCAAAAATTAGGATCAGTATCCACACAATCGATGACGATCATTTGATCATGCAACCTGACCTCCTCGCAAAGCGTGGTTTTTACGTCCAGCTCATCACCCGGCCGAAGACCGAAATTAATATCGTCTCGTACACCGCAGGTAATCCAGCGGTCTGACGTTACCCGGGCAATAGCGGCAAAACCCATTCCGGTGGTTTGACAAATTACATCGAGTAAGGGAGAAATGATCGGGTTCTGCGTGATATACTGAACATCTTTTTGAAGTTTATCTTCCTGTATTTCCAACTTTTTTCTTTTAAATGTTATTTTAAAGCAGGTCGTTTGGAAGATATATCACTTAGTTAATATAGAGGAGTTTATAAAATTTATATGGGCTAAATCAGTATGGGGTGTAGACTTTGTATTCCGACTTCATCCGAAACCATATACGTTAAAATACCCATGCCGGTTTTGATGTTGCCGGTATGAAATAAAATATTCGTGCCAATGAGCGCAGGTTATCCCGCCCGACCTATGAGGCGTAAAACCAAATGTACATAAATATAAAAGGCTCGAACCGCTGTAAATCAATGAGTTAGAAACAAACATAAACGGGCCGAATGTGCAATTTGCTTTAATTGGCCTTTAACGATCATGCAAAGAAGCGGCTCAAAACGGGCCGCTTCTTTAATTTATGGGCCACCGGTGCCACTAAAACGGCAATAAACTGGCCTTTTCGTTAACAGCCGCCAACAGCCAAAAAGGGGACATTTTGTGCACATTTGGTTTTTCTGGAAAATGTCCGTGTATATGTCCGTGTTTTTAACCCGGACATTTTGTGCACATTTGGTTTCAAACATTCTGTGTTGCTATTCGGCTCATTTCGGCTCATTTTATGTCAGAATAAAGCCTGCTAAATGTCTGGCCGGAACTTTGTATTCCAGGCGACAGAACCGCGATCAGTAGGGAATAACAGGCAACTCACGAAGGTATAAATTGTGTCTATGGAACAAATAGGCCTTTGGAAGAGGAAATACACCCGGAAACAGCAAAAGTGCTGTTAGAATTAGCAAAACATTTTGTTTTGATCGGCGCGCCATGACCTACATTTGTTGCTCTAATCCCTTTACTCGTAAAAACGACCGTTAGCTCATGTATTGGATCAAAGAAGAGTTGTCGCTATGCCAGGACTTCGTTATTTATCAGTTCGGCCATGATGAACAAAGTTGTATGTCTGCTGCCCGAGCTGTATGGACACTCTACCCGCCTGATCCAGCTGGAAAACCTGTTCCATTAGAACTTCTACGGTTTCGAGCAGCGTTAAAAAGGCAGCGGTCAATGATGGTATATCCAGGTCGTCCGATTTTACACCCGGATGCCTGTGAATGTGGTATCTGCCAAATCTTAAAAGAAGGCCATACGCCAGATCAGACGCCAGCAACGGCATCCGCAGCTCTTTGATCACCGAGCGGACCAAATAGCCCTGTAATTCTGCATCTATTTCCACATCATCCGGCACCTCCGGTATTATTTGGCCAGCAATCCACCCACTGCTGGCCTCTTTTATGTCCAGAAACCTGTCACCTTTCCCGGTAATTATCCACGCTGGGTTAACGCTATGCTTCTCCAGCAGGCTCTCCAGGTGCTCTAATCGTAGGTTACTGGCCCCTCCACCCTTCAAAATATTGTAGTAATAGTTCGCCCCAACGCCCATAGCGGAGGCAAACTCAGTCTTATTCATTCCCAAAATTGCTCTAATCTCTTCTAACCTGCTGGTTTTCATACCCGGAACATGGTATTTTTAAATACCTTCACATAATTTATGTGCTTTTATTTGGAACCACATAAGTTATGACCCTACATTTGCAACAACAACGGACAAAAGTAGAATCAAAACCGCTGCAATGTTATGCAAACAAGAGAAAAGATTTATGAAGGGCTGAAACAGCAGGGAAGGAAGGCCAAGCCTTTCACCGTGCTGGCCCAACGATGCGGCTGTACCATGGAGTGGGTACGCCAAGTCTTGTCCGGCAAACAGCAGGACGATGACCTCCTGGAGGAAGCCAGCAAGCTCTGGCTTGAACTGGAACAGGCCAAAATCGACAAGGCGAACCGCGCTGCCGATAATGCCGACAAAGCCGAGGAATTGGCAAAACGTAGCGACTCACCTTCTTAGGCTATACCCATGCAATTGCTACCCACTGATGTCGTCCAACGCGCCTCCCGGAATGAGAGCGAGACTATTTGGGTTTCGGAACGATTGATTGTCGCACTGTGCGACGGACTTGATGAAACTCGCCTGCGTCGGCATTGCCGCCATGAGTACAGCAAGACAGTCCCGCAGCACAGACGCAAACAGGACATCATGCCGGATACCGGTGCCGCCTGGCGGTTCGCCAAGATCAAAGGCGCCTGGTACTACGACCTGAAGAGTATTCCGGATAAGGCTCCAGCCAAGTACCGGAGCCGACTACCGGAAACGGAAACCCTGCTGGCCCTACACCAGCAATCTTTGACGGAAAGCCGCCAAAGCGAACTTGAAACGATGGTTAAACGGTCATTAAAAGCCGATTACAAAGGATTCCTTCCCGCCTATGCCGGTCACACGACCGCACAAGCGGAAGGATTAGCGAAAGCGGCCGCCGTGCTGCACGTGGCTCATGAGTATGCCCGCGATCAGGCCCTGGACTTGCGCCGGATGGAGTTTTACAGTGACTTCGGGGCAATCGTGGAGCGCTTACAAGTGGGTTACCTGCCCAGTAACCCGCGCCGCTTGAAAGAGAAGCTGGTGCGGGTGCTGGGTGGCGAAGTGGTCACGGAAGTCGTGACCCTGCCACGGGCCGGCAATGAGAACGCCAAAAAGTACGATGATCCGCAGATCATCGCCTGGCTGATGACGATGCGCGCCAGCGGCGTGAACACGACCAGCACCCATATCGCCCGCCAGATCAGTCTGCTGTGCGCCTTGTACGAAAAGAACGCGCCTTCCTTCACCTGGCTGGAGCATTACCTGGCCCGCCCGGAAGTGAAGCAACTGACCAGCCTGACCCGCTACGGTGTCGGCGGTCGGCGCGCCCTGCCCTGGAAGGCTTACGTACCGCTGGCCGGGGCTGCGTTCAGCGGTGACTGCTGGATGATGGATGGCACCCGTGTCAACTTCATCGAGTACTCGGAAGGCGACAACAAGTGGCAGCACATGATGGTGGTGATGGTGTACGACGTGCACAGTGGGGCCTTCCTGGGCCGCGCCTACGGGAAAGCGGAGAACAGATGGCTCTACACGGAAGCCCTGGCCAAAGCCGCCACTACGGCCGGTTACCTGCCTTTCGAGATCGTAAGTGACCGTTTCCCGGGCTATAACACCCCGGAATGGCAGGCCACCACCGGCAAACTGGAGCGCGCCGGCGTACAGGTCCACGTGACGCACAAGATGCAAGGCAAAGCCCGCCTGGAACGCGCCATCGACACGGTGCAGATGATCGGGATGCAGGGCAGCGACAAGTACTACGGACAAGGGGTGCAATCGGGCCGCGACTACGCCCACCGCGCCGAGGAAGTGCTGGCCACTATGCGCAAACGTGCCAAGGCCGAGGGCTGGAACGCTGATCGCTGCATCCTGGAGGCAGAAAAGGCTTTCGAGATCTACAACAACACGAAGTACAGCGAATACAGCCGCGAACGTCGCACCATTGAACTCAGCCCCCTGGAGCTGCACCGTCAAAGCGAGAAGCCGCATACCTCGAAACACGAATGGTACGAGCTGCTGCACTTCTACGGACTGAGCAAGAAGATCGCACTACGTGGCCAGGGTATGATCGTGACGGAAATTCTGAAAGTAAAGTACACCTACGTGATCGCGGCGGCACATTATGCCACCATAAAGGCCCACAAGGAAGTAGTCATGTACTACGACCTGGAAGACCTGACCCGGGTGCAACTCTTCAGCGTAGCGGCTGACGCGCGGGACGAACAGTTCCTGTGCGAAGCCACCGAACAACAGGCCGTACAGTGGCACGGACCGAGCAAGGACGGCCCGGCGATGGGCCAGGCCCGCCAGCGCATTCGCCAGTGGCAGGATGCCCAGGAGGCCGAAATGAGCGAACTGGCCGCGCTGGCCAAGGGCACCGAGGACCGCCTGCTGATGGGCCAGCTACACGACAAACAAACGAGGGAACAAGCCGAATCCGCCTACTTCGCGGACCGGCCAACAGTACCGGCAAAACGCCGGGTTAATCCTGACCAGGATGCCGACTACGTGCTTTCGGACAACGACATCAGGGGTCAATATTAACTCAGGCGAGTTGCAGGGCAAGCGCGGGGCTGGTACGACTGGAGGCTCATAACCTTCGGTTCCGGGTTCGTGTCCCGGCCGCGCTTCTAACAAATCAAGTAAATCCATTTCACTCATGAAAAAGCATTTCATATTACTCATTGCCCTGCTGGGCGCGCTCTCTATGAGCGCATAATTTGCCGACTCCACCAGGGCTTACACCGGTGCTTTCCCTAACGCCACTTTCAGGATCGATAAGCCGGTGGAAATCGAGCTGCCGAGCCGCGTCCTGACGCTGGAACCCGCCAAGAATGTGGTAGTCGGTCAGTACAGTATTCAGGTCTGCTATCCGGAGATCGAATTCCTGTTCTCCAAGCCGAACATGCGGCTGCTCTCGACCCGCTTCCTGGATAATGACAAGACCGCCTTGCAGGTTGTCCCTGCCCTGATTAGCCAGGTGTCGGATATGGTCTACCGGGCCGAAATAAGCGCCGCCGTCTGGGTCGAAGTGGATGCCGCCACCGGGATTACGGTGGTTCACCAACACGGGGTTTCCACGGTCTTCACCCCTTCTACCTGTCACTAATCTTCCTCACCTAACATTATACAGCCTTCAACAATGGGAGCCGTAAACACAGAGAAACGTCAGCTTGAAAACACCCAGTACAACAGCGAAGTAGCCCGCTTTTACTTCGATGACAATGGCCAAGGCCAGCAACATCACGAGTTCATGGCGGAACCCCGCATGCTCACAATCTTCCGCAACTGCGCGGCCAATATGGACGCCCGCAGCGAAACGCGGACCAAGATCAATGAATGGTGTAAGGCGAAAGGCCTGCACCTGTAAAAACGGAAAGGCTGCCCTGCTGGAGGGGTTCCGGGTTCGATTCCCGGCAGTCTGCAAAAGCGCTTTAATCCCCCCGTATCTCTCACTTATCAGCATTAATCAAAATGACTAAAATAATCGAATTAGCGACGGACGAGCGTCTTTGGAAGCTGCGCCTTCGCATGAATCAACAGATGTTGTTTTCCGGTATCGAAAAGTTTGCTACCAGCTCTGGCAGTTCCCAATTACAAACCACAATGGCGCAACGCTGGTACAGCGGTTTGGATATGCGCGAAGAGCGGATGTTGCCGGATGGCGAGATCGTTCCAGGAGCGCCAACTCAGTCCTCTTTGGACATGCGCCGCGCCATCATCGGCGAGGTGCTGGACGGCCTGAAATACCGCCCGCGTACATCAGCGGCTGTAGTTCCCCAGTACTCCCTGGATCAGCTCCATTATGACCTGTTACTGGCGATGTGCCAGGCCTTTGAAGTGTCGGAGACGATGATCAAAGCCAAGCGGATCAACCCCTACGAAGCGGCTGGCCTGGAAACCACGATCTGGACCATGCTACACGTTGCCAGATCCGACGATCCGAGCGACATCTACAAGGCCATCGGCCCCGAGGACTTTCAAAACTGCCCACTCTAAAACCCCCACCTTTTCCCGATATGACAACACAACTAAAGCAACTGATCCGGACCGGCATTGAAAGTGCCATCGACCAGTATGGAAGCGCCGCCAAAGTGGCCACGAAGGTGGGATTAAACGGGGCTTATATCTCCATGATGCGCAACGCCAAGGGCGACGAAACCCTGAAGGACGAGCACTGGGCGCAAGTCGCCAAAATCCTCGGCGTGAACATGACCGGCTGGCAAACGGTGGACATCATAAACACCCGGATCATCCGCCAGGTACTGACCGACGCACAGGATAAGTGCATGTTCTTCGCCATCAGCCACCCGGCAGGATCTGGCAAAACCGCCGCCGCCCGCGACTACCAGGCCGCAAACGCTGCCCGCGAATGCTACTACTACCACGTGCCGCACGGGGAAACCAATAAAGTCGATTTCCTGCGCTCCCTGGCGCAAAGCCTGGGCATCGATACCAAGGGCAGCGGCTACCTCTCGGCCAACCGCCTGGCGGAACTGGTGATCGAGTTCTTTACCAAACGCCTGGACCGTCGCCCGCTGCTGATCGTGGACGAAGCCGACAAATTGACGGATAAGGCTATGCGCTTTTTCATCGCCCTGTACAACGCCGTAGAAGGACAAATGGGCTGCTGCATCCTGGGCACGGATAACCTGGAGAAAACGGTGAAGAACGGCGTCAATCGCCAGCGCAATGGCTTCGACGAGATCGACAGCCGGTTTGGTCGCCGCTTCATTCACCTGGTCGGGATCAGCAAACGCGAAGCCGCTGCCATCTGCGCCGCCAACGGGATCACTAACGCCCAGACCCAGGCGGAACTCTTCCAGGAGTGCGAACCGGTACGCATCCAGGGCGCCAAACAAAGCATGGAAGTGCTGAAGGACTTGCGCCGGCTGAAACGCTGCATCGAGCGGGAACAATTCAACCTGCAATCGAGTGCACCGGTGGAGGCGGCTACAGTATGAAAATGGCAGCCGTTGTTTCCTCAACAAAACCTCAGGTTAAACACGTAGAGGCTGTAATTATTGGGATTACTGGATGGATTCAATACGAGTTCGCATGGTATTTCTGGGGCAGTCAGTATCGGATAGCAGAATACAGAACCGGCGAAATCATTAGTGAGGCCGCTACACTGGATGAAGCCGCATGGCTGGCTAAACGCCGCTTGGACATTGGCTATACCGACATAAGTGAAATTCACTCGATTTGTATCGAACGCAACGACCCTAAAAAGTACGGTTACAAAGATTGAAACAAGCCAAGCAGCAGGATGCAACGCGCTCAATTTCATCTTTTAAATACCTTTTAAAATGTCAGTTAAAACACCCGGTACTAAAACGAAAAAGTTCCAGACGCCCCGCGAAGTCGCCGTGGCGCAGGCTGCCAACATTGTCGCCCTGCGCGCCAAGATCGACGCCGACGAAAAACAACTGGCCGACCTGACCGCCTCCGTGGTGGCCTATGTCGAAGCCACCGGCGAAACGGAGCTGGAAGTCATGACCGCCGTCCGCCGCGCCAACCCGGTCAAGATGGTCGGCGATGATCTGACCCCGAAAGAACTGGAGTACGCAAAAAGCCAGCTCTGCAACGAGCTGCCCGATTTCGTGAAAACCAGTCTCGATGTCACCGGCCTGTTCAACGCCTTCAAGACGAATCACCAGGTCAGCAATGCCCTGACGGCCCGTGGCCTTCGCCTGGTGCAGGATTCGACCTGGTCGCTGAAAGTTGTCAAACAGTAACTACACCCGTGGCCCGGCGCGCCTGCTTAGTGGGAAAATGGGCGGGACGTCGCCGGGCCTTTTAAAAAGCCATCGGACATGAACAAATACAGCATCACCGGGCGAAAGTCCGGCAATACCCTGGAGGTTGATTACGACGAGCGCGGCATCCTAAACAACATCTACTTCCGGAGCGAAGTGAATGAAGAACTGGTGGACAAGGTGCTCCGGAATGTGCCGCGCAGAGAATACGACGTAATCGGATGGATGCCCGAACAATTCGACATCAACCTGATCCCCTCCGAAGTAAAATTTGAAGTTTTCTGGGAAGTATATGACTTGAAAGTGGGACGAATAGCGGCAGAAAAGGAATGGAGTAAGCTAATCATGGCCGAGCGTACCCGAGCGATTGTAATGGCGCCCAGATACCACCAGTGGCGCAAGAACCTGGCCCCGCCCATTGCCGCCGTCCATCCCGAACGATACCTGAAGCACAAACGATTCAACGACGATCTAACACTCAAATAACTCCACTCATGGCAGCCAAAAAGACAAACGCCAAGTTCGCAGCGCTCCAGCGCCGGTACCATTTCCTGTTACGCCAGGCTGGCGTAACCGAGGATCAGAAAGAGGCCATGTTGGGCCAGTACTTCGTCACCAGCTCCAGCGAACTGACGGTTACGCAACTGGGCGATGTCTGTGATGGCCTGCAAAAGTTAGCCGACGCAAAGAAGGAAGTGCCGCTCTCTACCCGCCGCCTGCGGTCCCAGGTGCTCGATCTGCTTACCCAGATTGGCGTGTACAAAACCTCCAGCGACTGGTCGAGCGTGAATAACTACCTGATGAATAAGCGCATAGCCGGGAAGCTATTGCCAGCGATGGACGAAACCGAGCTGAAAGCCCTGATCCGCAAACTGAAGATGATCGCCGGGCACCTGAACGAAGAGCAAAAGGAACTGGACCGGAAGTCCAAGGAGAACTGATCACCTCATTTATCACGCATTCAATTACTCAACATAATGAAATTCAAAGTCTTTGATGCCAAATCCGCTACGGTGCCCGGCAAAATTCCAACCCCAGCGCTGACCATGTCGCGCACTGGCTTATTTCGGCCGAACGTCGTATTGGTGGAAAAGCTCGCCTTGGAAGCCGGCGACCTGATTACCCTTGTCCAGGATGAAGATCGTCCAACTGACTGGTATATCACGAAGTATATCGAAACAGGTGTACCGGTTCGCTTCACAAAAAACGGACAGCCGCTTTTTAACCACAGCACTGCCGCCAAGGAGCTATATGCTACGCTGGGTAAGGAAGCCACCGAAACAGTGAGGATGCAAGTCGCTACCACGCCGCTGGTTGATGCTAACAAGGCTTATTACGCCATCATCACCAAGAGCGCGAAGTAATGACCATCCGTCTCGACCTCGAAGAGTGGCAGTACATCGGCCAGCTGATCAACAGCCTGCAAAACGGCTGGCTGCCGAATGATTCGGCGCTGCTGACGCTGGCCCGGTGGCCGCTCTTCGAGTGGTTCGAGAAGGACATTAAGAAGTTCATGCTGCCCAAAACCCGAAAGCAGAATTTCCGCCGCTCAGTTCTACTCAGTCTGTACGCAATGCTGGAAGCAATCAAACCGCAGGATGATTACGCACTCATTGTACACATCGCCCTTTTCGAGAAGATCGAACGGGCGGTATTGGCGCCAACGCCAGGCTTTCTAACATGACTGACACACAAACCAACAAAAGGCTACTTGCCAGAAGGATCAATCTTTTGAACCGGGTGCTGGCCGTGCAGAAAGTCTACCAGGATAACTTCCGCGAAGGCCTGCCAGACACCTACATGTACCGAACCTATATCCTGCCACAATTCCACATCAGCGAACGCACTTTCCGGGATTACCTGGAAATGGCAGCTAAAAAGGAACTCGACGCACTGACAAAATGAAAGCAACGCTCAACATCACCCTTTCGGACAAACTGAACCACGTGGTACAAAAACACGGACGCCGGGACGACCTGATCGCGATGCTGACCGGTGCTATCCTACACGACCCGGAGCTGGCCGACATCATCGAGGAAGCGCAGATGGAAGCCGAGATCTTCTTATTCGACAACCGCAGAAATGAATCC
Organism: Saprospirales bacterium; assembly: GCA_031425035.1. GTDB lineage: Bacteria > Bacteroidota > Bacteroidia > Chitinophagales > Saprospiraceae > M3007. Next base: position 111,774 of record JANPIN010000103.1, read on the forward strand.
TTTGACCTGCCTGGCGAGCAGCCCGGCCCATCACACTAATCAATGCTTATCACAATCACCTTCTTCATCGGCGGATTTATTGGCCTCTGTATCGGCTTGATAATGTCTGCATCAAAAGACGAGTACTAATGACCACCGAACGCTTACAAATACTTGTAGACCACTGCAAAGCCCAGGGCTTTCCGGTTTACAACGAACCGAACCTTGTAAATATCCTCTACCTGGAAGGGGCTGACGAGGACGGCACCCCGAACCGGGACGAGTTTAACCGCTGGAATGATCGCCGCATCCTGTACGATTTAGGCCCTGACGGTAAGCCGCGCCTATTGTATAATGCAGTGGCCACCACCGAACCGGGCAAAGAGGCCACTATGTCGCCAGCAGCGAAAGCAGTGGGCGGAGTGGCGCGGATCATGTTCGGCTTTCACTCGGAAGCCTGGGAAATGGGTTTCCATAAAAATGCCTGGCACCCGGCACTGGTGCAACGCGGTACGGTGTGGGTACATCGCGATCTTAACCAGGATGGATTCCGGACCAACGATAAAATATCCAAAGCGCAGGGCTTGAATCAGCACAGTACCAGCCCGACCGCTGATCCGGATTCCGTTGGCCTGTACTCTGCCGGTTGCCTGGTTGGCCGCAACTGGATTCCGCACACGCTTTTCATCGCCATCCTGAAGGCTGACGCCCGCTACCGCAAGAACCCAAAGTTCCGCTTCTCCACGACTGTGCTCGACACTACGAAGATCAATTGGAACGCCACGGGTTTGAACGCCACGGGTTGGAGTGCGAAGGAAATGAGGAAACCAATGCTCGACGCTACCAAAACGAATTAAGCCCCGCTTAATCACCCTCACTTATCACTTTTCACCACCACTATAAACAATGAAAAAGGTCTTTTCTTTTGCCTTAGACTTTCTGATCGTGTGCGCGTTTTTCGCGTTCACCGTGATCATGTGCGGCCTGATCGCCGGCTGTTCGCCAACCCTGACGCTGCCAACCCAGCCGGTGGCCAGCGCCGACACCACCGTACAGGTAACCCCCCGCACGGTGACCGATACCATTCTGCTGGCTGCTGAACAGGTCACCGTGTACGATTCCTTCCCCTGCCCGCCCGGCCTTGTCCGTGATAGCCTGGTAACGGTCACCTTTACCCGTATCCTGCCAGGCCGCCAGGTAGTCGTCACCAGGACGGTGCACGATACCCTGCGCCAGGTGACCAAGCCGACGCCCGGCATCACCGCGCTACCGGCCCTGCCAACCGGCAACAACTGGCCGGAACGGCTGACCTGGCTACTCGTCGTAGCGGCGCTGCTGGCTGCCCAGTGGGCCACGTGGAAAAAGAAACAACCGGTACCAGCATGAGCGATGACCGTGTGACCGGACCCGGAATGGCCTTCCTGGATGAACTCATGCAGGAACCGCCACCCAAACCTTTCATTTTTAGAAATTACTACAAAATGATTCCACCATTATCAGAGCCGGAAGCAAAACTACTTGAACAATCCAAATACAGTAGACGCACCCAGCCACGCAAACGAACGACTGCCGCAACCCATGAATTGGTTGCCAAAAACCGGAAGAAAGCCAAAGCGGCCCGCAAGGCCAGGAAGAAAAGCCGGTAACCATAACCACCTTATTCATCATTTAAAGCCTTTTAAAAATGGAGACATTGAAAGTTTACCTGGGTACGGATCAGCAGATCGCCGTCATTCCAAGTGTGTTTGCGAAATACCGTTTTTACGGCAGCCATGATAATCATGCTGTGCTGACCTTTTCTGAAGGAACTACTGTAAAGTTTGGACCGGACACAAAAGGTGTTTGGAAATTCAGAATAGCATGCCGAGGGACAGCCGACATAGATATTATACCATCCGGGCATGTCGATAGCTTAGTTGATCACTTCAGCCAGATACTTGAACTGACTGGAGAAGTGCAACTGGTGAATTTCGGCCATGAGAATGATCTGGACGAGGAATCGGACGGCGAAACTCCAACACCTACCGTTGTCGCCGGCTCAAATGCGTCTCAAAGGAAAAGAGGCTGGAAGTAAATCGGTCAGCACAGCCACGGTCGGCGTGGATGCGGGTTCGATTCCCGCCTGTGCAGCAAAACACTAAATTTTACAGAAATGGAACCAAGATTTGAGTTTGTCCAGCACCGCCGTCCCCAAGGCAGCGCGATTATCGAAAAGGTGTTTCATGCCGCAAAGTTGGCCATTAGCGAAGCCGAGGTATTACTATTCGGAACATACTGCGGAGACATGAATACCATTTATCGGCAGGTCATGGATGAATACAAGCGCTTAACCGAAGTCGGTGGCAGTCGCTTCTTTATTTCCCTAAAGATTACCCTGGAAGTCGGCGAATTCGCGGGTAAAAAACTGCACTTCATTCAGATTGTAAAGGACAATACCGCCATCAAAACGACCTACGCGATTACGTATAAAAGCATTAAGCCGGTCATGCGCGATGCGGACGATACTGAACTGTTAGCCTGTATAAATCCGGTAGTTGCCGCTGACCATTAAAATAAATCAAAATCAAACAACTCGAAGATGGCACGTACAACTTCTGATAAGGCCCCAGTAAAAAAGATCGTTCGCCGGTTCGCCGTCAAAGGGCAAGGCTAGACTGCTAATTCCATTATACATAATATCCTCAGCTCCGATGAACACGAGAAAACGTGCGCAGCTATTAACAAAGAGGATTGGAGCCAGTGCATTGCAGTCATTTCAATGACTGCTAAAAAGTACGGTTACGACATCAAAACTGCATCCTTCACCATTACTAAAAAACTCTGATCATGCACAAAATGTCCATGCAGAAAATCATGAAAGCCGGTTTGATCTTCTACCGGGATCGCTGGGACGAAACCACCAAGTCCGGCAGCATCTGGTACGCTACCACCTCCGGCAGCTGGAGATTACACAGCGAACGATGCCAGTATAGAACCAAATCCGCACTGAAAAAGGCGATGGATGATCTGCGCGAAAACGATCCTACAGCAATAACAGAACACTAGATCATGGAAATAATCTTATTGGAAACAATGGGCCCAGGTCCGGAAGTTCGGGTGGTGTTAAGGGGCAAAAAAAAGAAACTTGTGGACATGCTGACCGCTGCCATCGTTGCCCATCCTGGATTCGCCGACCTCATTTTAAAGGCCATCGATGCCGCCGCCGACCATGTAGAAAACGGCGGCAGTGCAACGATTACCAACTTAAACGATAACCCTGTTCACCCTTCTGAAAACTAAGCCATGCGCGCAATCGGTATTACGGAATTTCTCGAACGTCAGTTCATTACTTATCCCTTTGACGGTGAATGGGCTGCCACTTTCGGCGAGCCGGAACGCAATTTCCGGACCCTGATCTTTGGTAAACCTGGTCAGGGCAAAACGGAGTTTTGTATCATGCTGGCCAAGTACATGGCTGGATTTACTAAGGTGTACTATAATTCATTCGAGCAAGGCATTACCAAAAGCCTCCAGGATGCACTGAAGCGGAACAACCTTCAGGAGGTGGCCGGCAAGATCATCTTTGGCGACAAAGAGAGCTTTGATGAAATGATGCAGCGCCTGGGCAACAAGAACAGCCCATCGATGTGCATCATCGACAGCCGCGACTACATGAACCTGACCACCCAGCAGTACAAACAACTGGTGGAGCGATTCCCGCGAAAGTCATTTGTGATCGTGTGCTGGGAAAGCGGCGGCAAGCCACGCGGCGAGTATGCCAAACAGATCGAGTTCATGTGCGATGTGAAAATCCGCGTCTCCGGATTCAAGGCCTACCCGCGCAGTCGCTTCGGGGGCAACCAGGATTTTATTATCTGGAACCGCAAACCGCAGGCCGGTACGCAGTTGAGTTTGGCGCAGCAGTTTTGAGGATTATCATTATTAACTCTCAAAACGCTTTCTAAGAATCGAAGAAAGGCCCGTGGCAAACACTTCCACTTGTTCGGGATCAAATCTTAGTAGGAACGTTTTAGTGGCTTCAAAGCCGATTCCATCTTGAAAAACGTCAAAAGTTATTAATTTGTCATGAGGCAAGACAAAGCCTTTGGTGGATGAGAAAACTATTCTTTGATTGGTTAAAAACAAGTTCCCGCTGTGCTCAACAGTGAATGTTTGTTTAATTGGAAACGACCGACTTGATCCAACCCTGTAGTGAACCCCTTTTGCTATTCTAATGGAAACTCCCGAACTAATTCCACGGTGATGTGTGGTTATTGTTTTCTGCTCAAGAAGTTTTGCAGGGAAATGCAGGTAGCACTCTTCGCTTTTTTTAAGATTTAATGGACTCTGTATCGGTGTAAAAACGCCTTGCTCCATTTGCCATAAGAGTTTAAATAAGGCTAATTGTTGTATTGACCTTGTGCTCATACCTGCTGCTTGCAAATTGTCTGGCAACTGTAGGTTTTTAAGTACTTGACCCAATTCTTTTTCTTCATCAGGGGACAGCCTTTTGTCAGCCACAGCGGTGTTCATGGCCGTATACAACAAGTTGAGAGCCACAGATTTTCTAATTGACTCTGTTTCATCATAGGCTAACCCTAAGTAACTAGCAAAGTCAAATATTTCATCCTTCTCATCATCCGTTAAAACTTTGTCTTTATAACAATCTTCTACAAGCCGTTTTACGGCTGTTTTGCCAAACTTCTTTTTGATGATGCGAACGTCCGGCCCTTTTAATGAAAAGTACGCAACAATCTTTTCAAGGCTGACTTTCTCACTCTTGGTGAGATAAAGGTCCGCGATAGACTTTTTCAACTTTGCCTCATAGATAGTTTTGCCCAACGATGTTAGTTGGTTGGAATTTAAGGATTTAGGGAAAGACTTAATGATTTCCTCCCAATTGTCTAAGTCGGAGATTATTGATCTTGAAAGTTCCGAGAATCCGAAAAAGTAGAAACGAATTTTGTCAATTGCAGTCATTATTAGAAAGGTTTAGATTTGAAAATGGGATATTATCAATCCCCGCTTTCAAAAACTGGCCCATTTATTTGTCATCTGTCCGACATTACGCGATTCCAAAAGTACATTTGCGGCATTCGTAGGTTTTTACCCGCATCTTTGCCCCGCGAACATACCGAAGATGTCCTTTGCGGGGCCTTTTCAAACAACCACTTTCTTAATCAGGGTTAGAATACCCTGTCAGACGAAGGATGCCGTGAGGCTCCTTGACCTCCATACTGCTCCGCAGTTCGGTGTGTTCGCAACGTCCTGACAGGGCTTTTTTATGCCCGTAACCTTTTAAATTGCGAATGCAAAAGGTTCAAATTATTCCGTATGAAGGCAAGCCTATTGCCTTCGATCTCACTGGTGAGCACCGCATGATAAATGCCACCAACATGGGTAAGGCTTTCAAAAAAGAGCCAAAAGACTTTCTACGTACAGATCAGACACAAGCCTTTATTGAAGAACTTGCGCGTTCGGCAGATTGTCCTATCGACAATATTTACTATGTGAAAAAAGGCGGCAGAGGGCAAGGGACGTGGATGCACGAACTATTGGCTTTGAAGTTTGCGGGTTGGTTAAACCCGGCCTTCGAGATCTGGATGATGCAGCGTGTTCAGGAATTGCTCACTACCGGACATTCTTCGGTAGGCTTGTTGCCCCAACAACAAGAGGCGCAGCAACTGGTAGCAGAAGCCGCCAGGGTAGCAGGTAGCCAGGCCAAACTGGCCAAGCGCTGCGATGTGACCGATGGCACCATTTCATTCATTATCAATGGCGACTTTAAACACAAGATTGGCCCGGACATGCTTAGCCGGTTGATCCGTATTTGTGAGCGGGTGGTCAAATACGGCATGGGCTATGATCCGGAGATCATGGATATGCTGATGACCGTAAACGACTCCGTGTTACGCCGTAAATTGTTCACCCGGTTAAAAGAAGTAGGTTCAATATGATACGCCAACTGAAATCCCGCATTGTAGTCACCACCGACGCCCGGGACGGCGACGATTGGTGCCTGCGCCTGCGCACGCGGCTGCTCGTATTGAGCGCCGCTGCTGGCAACCCGGATAATGGCCCGGCAGTACAACAGGCCGTAGCCGCCGAAATAGACCACGTGATAGAAATGCTGCCCGATGAGCAGCAAATGACCGCCGCACTGAAGGCAACGCCCAGAGGATAAACAAAAAAGCCCGTGCAGATCTGCACGGGCTTTTTTTATGGCACCAGGTCCGGATGTACACAGAAGTCCGGCCCCGGTCCTTCCCAGGGCACGTACTGCGGATCAGGTGCCACCGGGAAGTTGGAGCACGTGAAGCGTAGCCGGTAAACGCGCAGGTCCAGCCGTTTGTCCCGGGTGAATGACGAGTAGGTCATCCCGGCGAAGTAGCTGCCGCTCAGTCCCTCCAGGGAAGTGCGTACCAGGTCGAGCGTGTCCAGGTGACTGAGCGCCTCGTCCTTATACTGCGTCGGCGTTTTCGAGCTGGTACGTTCGCGCAGCTGGAAGGCCACGGCTATTTCCACGGTCAATTCTTCCGCGCTGAAGTTCTCGCCGGTCGGTACGGCCTGCGCGCTGTTGAAGTCGATCAGTACGCAGGGATATGACACCGGTGGCGTCGGTTGGTCCAGCTGGCCCATATCGAAATCAACCCAGCGGATGGCGGGCACTTTCGCGGCCAGTGCGGCCTGGCAGGCTAAGTAAATGGCTTTCATAGGAACCAATAAGTATAAGCGAGGTGAAAAATCAAGGTGAACACGACCATACAAATCGTGCCCAGGGCCAGCAGGCGCCAGCGGAATGGACCGGCGATCTGGCCCGCCCACATGGCGCCGGCCAACAGGGCCAGGGTCCGCAGGTTGTCCAGGAGGTGCCAGCCATCGGTCAACGCCACCAGCCAGGTGGTGGCCAGCACGAACCGTTCGGTATGATCGCCGCCGTCCCAGTCGGCATATTTGTTCTTCCAGGAGAGCGCCGGGTTCCAGAATTGCGCGTGGCCCCCATCGAAGATGCTACCGGCGTAATGGTGCACCAGGGTATCCTGGCCGGCCTTGCTCAGTCCGGCAATGGCCAGCAGGATCACCACCGGCAGCAGCCGGGGCAATAAGACTTTTAAACAGGCTAAATAGGTCATTTACTTACCTTTTAAATGTTGCGTAATGAGCTGAGCGGCTTTGGCCTCGAACCGTTTCCTTAGATAAGCACTGTCGCCCACAAACTGGCGCTGCGGCATTTGGAAACCTGCGCCGCGCCCGGCGCGGCCGCCCTCGTTGTGGACCTTTTCGTAATCCAGAGGGAAAATGAACTCCACTGCGCCTTGTTTTACCCGACCCATCAGGGCATGGCCTTTGAGCGTACCTTTTGTATGGGTTTCGCCAACCAAGAGTGCACGTTGCTGTCCAGTTTTATCCTTCTTTTTCCGGGCCGGCCATTTTTTTAGGCTGGTATCGGTGAACCCTTCATCGCGGAAGTTCTTGGCATGAAAGGCGGCGGCTTCCACAGCGATCACGTCCTGGACGATGTGCTGTTTGAGGCCGTTCATGTTGTTCTGCATGCGCCGGAAATAATCACTTGCTTTCTCGCTCATAGTCAAGGCCCGCCAATTGGCGGCGGTATATCGGTGATAGAATGAATGCCTATTCGTTCGCTGCCGTCATCGAGCAGCAGGCGCCAGAGGTTAAAATAGTAATCGACCTGGCCAACCTTCAGCGATTGATAGTACCAGGCCTGCACGGCGCCCTCACCGGCCGACGTGCCCAGGTACTTCATGTTGCCGCCGATCAGCTGGAGCATGTACAGCAGGTTGTTCCGGAATGCAGCCTGCGCATGTGGCGCGGCGGTGATGCTGGCCACCTCTTCATTGGTGACCGTCACCGGCTGCGGGAAGCCCCATTGTCCGGAGAAGGACGGCACCAGTTCTTTTGCGGCCCAGCTCTGCACCTGCGGTTTGGTTACGGCCGCGTGGAAGTCGGCAGACTGCCGGTCCAGTGCTTCGCGGTCCAGGGCCGGGACGTCGAAGTAAGGATGGTCCTGGCCGAACAGCTGGCCGGTTTTGCCGACGTTGCCCCGGAAACCTTTCGGCGGGTCAAAGTCCACGTTACCACCTGGCGTTACCTCTTCATCCGTCTGGATGACTTTACACCGGCAGCCCCAGCCGTTGGGGGGATAATAAACATCCCAGAATGGATCATTCACCGGCCGCACTACGTCGGCCAGCACCCGGTGACTTTCGCGTACCCGTTCGTCATGGGCCGTCAGGTACTTCAGGTTCGGGTACAGGTATTTCCGGCGCTCGAATACCTGCCAGCTCTCGGCAGCCTGCGCGGCCGCTGTGCTGGCCTGTAGTTCCGCCTTCAGCCAGATCCGGTTATGGCGACGCAGTACGGCCCGGCTTTTCTGTTCCCAGTCGGCCCGGTTCGGAAACTTCGCCTTCAGGGCGCGCAGCTCTTCCACCATGCGGTGCTGTTTGTGGGCTGCGAACTGGCGCAGGTTCTCCTGGATGCGCTGGAAGCGGTTCCACTCGTCCAGGTTGTCGGCTTCGCTGAAGGACTTGCCCCATCCGGCCTGCGCATTATTCAGCAGGCGGCTATAATGTTCCTGCCACATGCCCGCATCGATGCGGTTAGGTAGAATGTCCTGGCTCCATACGCCGTCAATAAAATCCTGCTCGATGGTGGGATCGATGCGCCGGAAGCGAATGTCGAACGACTCGTTGGCCAACGTCACCACCGGCGCCGCGCAGTTCACGCAGTCGCAACCAGGTAAGTGATCATCATGTGAGCCGTAGAGCGCGAGCATGGCCAGCGAGCGCCGCGCACTACGGCTTACGCTTTTTTTGACTGGTCGGCCTCCTTGCCTTTCTTGTCCTTGCCGGCGCCGGGCACCGGGTCGGGCTGGCTATCCTCCAGTATATCAGCCTCTTCGCCGTCGGCGGGCATAGGAAGCTGGTATTTCTCGTACCAATAATGTTTCGCAATCGGGACAATCTTGCCCAGCTGCAAATCCATCGTCAGGCGCTGCGGCAGCGACAATCCATCTTCGTCATGGAATTCCCAGCAGCCGCCCTCGACGGGATAACCCAGGCTGGCCAGGTAAGGCACCAGCTTTTCATTCAGGACGCGGAGCACAAAGGCGCGGTCGTCCTTGTGCAGCTCGTCCTGGGTATCCTGCTGCGTTTCGCTTTGAGCGTATCCAGAGTGCTTCGCTTCCTGAGTGGTCATGCTATTGCCCAGCACCGTAATGGATAACTCCTGGTTGCAGGCATCGATCAGGAACCGAAAGATGTCGTTCGACGAGCTGCCGGCAGTCGGGTTATGGAACTCCAGGTGTGCATCCTCCGGAGCGACTACGTAGCCCGCTGATCCGGCCTGCGCCAGCGCGGTCTCCAGGACGCCCCGGCTTTGCTCGTTCGAGTACGTGGCCCAGCGGAAGGGCATACCGAATACTTCAGCGAACTCGGCCCAGTCGCCGAACCCGCCACGTTTGTAAATGACGTTCGCGCAGCACTTCAGCAGGATGCCCAGATCGTCCACTTTGCCGACCTCGATACAGTAGTCCGTGTACGGCGCTTCGCGGAACGGCAGGCCGACGATGTCCCAGGCGTTTTTCGTGACCACGCCGCGTTTTGGCTTCACGTGCTTCCGGGGTACCAGGTTGGTAGCGCCGTTGAAGTCCTTTTGTTTCGGGCCTGGCCAGTACAGCTCCAGGAGCGAGAAACCCCAGAACCGTGCCTGCAATGCTTCCTCCAGGAAGGCATTGAAGATGGCCCGTTTCGTCAGGTCGTTCACTTCGTCCACCGGCATGCCGTCCTTACTGAACTTGATCTTAGCGTTGGTGATCCGGCTGATCCGTTGCTGGATCAAGGCATCGAGTCGACCGTCTAACAAAATCTCGCTGTACAGGTCATAGAGCAGGGAGCGCTGTTCGTGTTCCTGCTCAGCTGACACCAGGGCGGTACGCCATTTGCCAATGTCCTGACTTTGCCGCACGATGGGCCGCACGGTGGTATGGTTGATCACCGTGTTTGCGGCCAGGTTGGCTGCCTTGGTAGCCCGCTCTTTGGCGGCTAATTCGATGCGCCGTTCGGCCGCGTATTTGTCATTTAAGGTCATCCGCTTTAAAAAACTAATTGTTTGAAATTTGCCCTGTAAGACGACATTCTTTGTTTTACGCCCACACTTGGGCGCGGGGTAATAGTTGCCGCGTTCCTGTGCCTTTTAAATCGCGTTAAAACCGTGTTCAGCCTCCGAGATTAAAAGTAGTTCGAGCGCTTGGCGTTACTTCCGTAGCTAATGTGCTTTTGCTCGGTAGCCACTCGCCGGGGCAGGTCGTTATACAGTTCCGTCTTGGCCGCACCCTTCAGCCAGGCTTTGGCCCGGTCGTAACGTTTGGCGCGGTCCTCCACATCCTGCCCGGCCTGTATTCTGGAGACGATCAGGTACACGGCGATGTCGCAGCCGAAATCGACCAGGAGCGCGTGTCGGTCGCTGCCTGTCTTGGCGAAGATCTCGTCGACGTCGAAGGCATCGAACAGGTAGCCGCGCATTTCGGAGACGGCAGCCGTGCAGGCCTGGACCACCAGGGTGTCATCGGTGCGGGTAATCTCGTCCAGTTCGTCCTGGAGGATTTTCAGGTACAGATCAGCTTTATTGATAAACGCCATTAGTACTTGTGTTTTGTCCGCTGATCCCGGCCGACGGTCATCGGGGCCAGGGTCCGCAGTTTGTTGTTAATAATCCAGACGCCTCCTTCCGTTGCATCGGGGCCGTCATCGTGCGCGGGCAGGCTGGGTTCGATGGCTTTGAACTGTTCGACGAGCCGCTGCATGTGCGGATCATCCTGTTCGGCTTCATTGAAGATCAGGGAGCCGCGCCGGTTCAAAGGTTCCAGGTTGCCCTCGATGCGGCTGAACTTGTCCGGTTTGTCGCGGTCGTCCGGAGCGATGGCCAGTATGCCGTTCGCTTTTTCCATTGCCCGGAGCGCCGGCATAAACACGTCCTGATACCAGGGGTCTTGAAAGCCGTTGCACTCGATGTAGTTGTACACCTGGGTGCGGCCGGCCACTAAGTCCCGCATATCGTAAAACCAGCCGAGCATCTTGGTCAGGATGGTTTGTTCCAGCCTGGCGCGGATGATGTAGAAATCGCCGTTCAGTTCGCCCAGGAGAATGACCGCTTTGTAGTCGTTCTTCTTGGAGTTACTGTACGAGCTGTCGCAGTAGTTGACCAGGAACTTGAACTTACCCAGCGGCGGCACTTTCCCGTACCGTATGTCGGTAAATACCGACCCTTCGTTGATCGGGTTATTGAAATACTCCTTTTGCCCGCTGGCATAGGAGATTTTGGAAAGCATGTAGTTGACGTTCTCCAGGGTGTACCGTTCCGACCAGGAGGGTTTACCCTTCGCGTCCAGGATGTTCACCTGGTCGAATGCGTCTGCTTTCTGGCTGGCCCGCAGCACCATCCCCTTTTTGCTGATGATGTTACCGACTACGATGAAGCGTTTGCGGCCACTGATCGACATCGCCGGGAACAGGGCTTGTTCGATCCAGTCCCACTTCTTTTGCTGGCGCGTTTCATTCCGGCTTTCCTCGTCCGTATCGATGTCATCGGTCAGCACGTAGTCCGGCCGTTTCTCTTCGTTACGGCTACCGCGCGGGCTTTGTCCGGCACCAATGGCGCGGAAGGACTTACCATCAGCCGTTACGAACCGGCCGACTTCCCAGCCGCGCCAGCTCTTTTGCGGCCCGAAGTCGTGGATCAGGCGCTGGTTACTTTCCAGGTTGATCATCAGCGGCATCAGCAGCTCGCAGGCATTATCGTAGGAATGGCTGACCAGGAGCATATTAAACAGCCGGCCGTTCATCATTTCAAAAAGGGGAACGAACAGGCCGAACACCACGGACTTACTATGTTCCCGTGCCCAGGCCAGCACCATGTAGATCACTTCCGATTTAGCAATCTTCCGGGCTGCCTTCAGCTGGAACTTGGCGAAGGGCGCCGAGCAGTAGTTCGGGAAGTAGTACTGGCAAAAGGCCGGGAAGTCATTTAAAAGCCGTTTAATACGCGCTTTCTTCTCGCCATCCGATTCGTCACGGGGTACGGGTATTTCGCGCTGGATGTTTTTGCGGTAAGCATCCCAGCGCTCCATTACTTCCCGGTCACTCATTTTACGGGTTTGCTCTATCATGACCGGGCGACTACGTGTTTCATGAAGGAATCGTACAGATCGAGCACGTCGGCTGATTTGTCTGGGGCCACGCTGCGCACGTAGTCCACGAAGTGGATACCCACATCCATGATCACGGCCACGTTCATTTTGGTCTCCAGGTTCCTGATATGGGCGCTGAGCTTCAGCAGCGTGTCGGCTTCCTTGCTATCCGGGAAACGGCTGCCCTGGGCGCGGGCCATGATCTTGGTGTTCAGCTCTTCCAGTTGCAGGTAGGCGTTGGCCAGTTCCTGCTGGCGGCTGGCCAGTTTGGAGCGACGCAGTTTATCCCACTGATCCTCGCGGACCCATTTCGACATGGTCTGTTCGCTCACGCCTACGCGGCTGGCCACTTCCTTTTGTGAGGAAGTCGGTTCAGATACATACATCAGCCTGGCCAGATCCTTCTTTTGCTCGTTGGTCATGCAATTCTATTTCGGACAAAAGTAGATGCGCCGGCTGCCTGGGCTGGCAAACACCCGCAGCGGTCGCCGGCTTACTGGAAACCATTTCCACAACCCTGGCGACGGCTGCGCCCTTTTTTGGTGGGGGGGTATGGGTACCGGTAAGTTTGCCACATCAAAAGCAAGTCACACGAATGGCAAAGAAGACCTTCATACTAAGCACGGAGCATATAAACAGTTACGGATTTCGCGTCCTGACTGCCGGGATTAAAATCCCGGTAAGCGGATCAGTAATCATGCTGTGGAATCATAGCCGGGCGATGAAGGGCGACAAAAACGAGGTTCTGCCAATCGGCCGCTGGGTCAACCTGCGGGTCGAGAATGGCAAACTTTTAGGCGATGCGGAGTTTGATAGTGCTGATCCATTTGCTGCCGAGATCGAGCGCAAGGTGGAAGCGGGCATTATTAACGAAGCCAGTTCCGGCTTGAAGCCGCTGAAGTGGAGTAACGATGCAGCTGTAAAACTGGTTGGTCAACAATACCCAACCCTGGCCGAATGCGGTATCCGCGAAGCCAGCATTACCGACATCGCTTCTAATGAATTCGCCGTCGCTCTGTATGACGATCAAGGCCAATCCATCAATTTGACTGACGAAAATGTCCTGGTCAGCCTGACCAGTGGCGCAATCACCACACCACCTACCGACATGAACGAATTGCAAACCCTGGCCCTGTCGTTGGGCCTGCCGGTGACGGCGACCCTGGCCGAAGTCCAGGCCAAGCAAAATCTGCTGCTCTCTCAAAACGCTACCCTGACGGGCCAGTTGGCTACGCTTCAGGCCGCTGAAACCCAGCGGAGAGCCGCCGAGATCACCACGCTGCTGGATGCAGCCGTAACGGATAACCGGATCACCGTGGCCACGCGCCCGGCGTTTCAAAAGTTGTTCGACGGGGATTTCGACAATGCGAAGTCTATCCTGGAAGCGATGCCGAAAACGGTGAAGCTGACGGAATTCGCAGCCAAAACCGCCGGCGATCAAGGCGGGATGACCTACCAGGGCAAGACGTTCAGCCAGCTGAGCAAGGAAAGCCCCAAAGTGCTCGAAACGCTTCAGGCCAATGACATGGCCACTTTCAAAGCATTGTACAAAGCCGAATTCGGCAAGGACTATAAGGAAACGGCGAAGTAAGCCGGTCGCGTCCCGTTCCATTCACCTATCGCAAATCAATAACCTGACCTAAAAAATGGCAGTCAATCGCGAAATGTGGCGCCCCGACATCGTGGGTTCGCTCTTCAAATCCAATACCTGGATGCCCCGTTCCTTCAACGCCGACGAATACGTCGTGGGCGGCCGGGTGGTGCACATCCCACAAGCCGGCGCGCCTTCAGGTGTTGAGCGCAACCGGCAGAACCTGCCCGCCCCCATCGTGAAGCGGACGGATACCGACATCACCTACGCCCTGGACGAATATACCAGCGATCCGCGCCTGATCACGGACATCGACAAAAAGGAGCTGTCGTATGATAAGCGCCAGTCGATCATCATGGAAGATACTGGTGTGATGATGCAGGTGGCCGGCGATAATATGCTGTACAACTGGTCGAAGAATATCCCGACCGGCAGCAAACTGGCCACTACGGGCGGCAACGCCACGGGTACGGCGCCGGGCGCCACGGGCAACCGGAAGATCATCACGGAAGCCGACATCCGGAAAGCGCAGACGCTGCTGAACAACCAGAACGTGCCGACTGAGGGCCGCGTGATGATCCTGCCGGCCGACTTCGCCGATCAGCTGATCAGCGACAATAACCTGAAGTACGCTTTCCAGCAAACGGTGAACCTCAAAGAAGGTGCAATCGGTCGCCTGTACGGCTTCGATCTGTACGTCCGCTCCACGGTGATCGTGGAAACGACTGGCGCTGTCGTGAAGCTGCCGGAAGCCGCTACGGCGACGGATGACAACGCCTGCGCCCTGTTCTACTACGAGAACCACGTGGAGCGCGCCCTGGGTGATGTCGATATTTTCGACAACCCGAACCGGGCCGAGTACTACGGCGACATCGTGTCTTTCCTGCTGCGCCTGGGTGGCCGTAACCGCCGGGCCGACAACTACGGCGTCGGCCTGATCGCTGCCCGCCCTTAATACCTGGGCTGACCTGATCAGTTGGTTATTCCTTCAACATTCACCTTTTCAACCTTCCATCATGGCAGGCATCAAATATCCATTCGGTAAGGCCGACGTAACGGCGGCCACCACGGCCACGGCTATGCCGGTGACCGTATCCAATCAGTTCACGTACAAGAAGCTGACGGCCAACCTCACGGCCGCTACGGTGATCACGGTCACGGTGGACAACCTGGCGGACGGCGCGGAACTGTACTTCGAGATCCCGTGCGGAGCTACGGCGTATAACACCACGTTCGACTCGACCAACGTCACCAGCGCCGGTGTAACCGGTGTGATCAACAAAACGAAGGTCATCCGCTTCGTCTACGTGAACGGCAAGTTCGTGGAGACGTCCCAGACGCAAATCAACTAAATCCGATTAGGTAATCCTTTCTGTAATGGCTGGAACAAAACTGAGCAATCTGACGGAACGCGAGCTACTGGTGCTGCTGCTCGAAAAAGTGGACCGACTCGAAAAGGATGTTGCTACGGGGCCAGTTGTTACAGAAAGGGTTTTCAAGCTGGAAATGCAGCTGGCTGAATTAAAAGTGCGCTTTAATATATATGTCGCGCTGATTGGTTCCGCCGCTGGTGCTGCCGGTTCACTCATTGCCAAAATCATTCATTTCTAATGAAACGCTGGAAATCAACTTTTGAAGCACATCCCGCCGCCAGTGCCATTTACGTGGTGGACGGCATGCCCTTCCTGGAACTGAGCCACGCTCACTCCCATAGCGCCTCTACCAATAAGCCGGTGGAAACCATCACCCGCCACCAGGTGGAGATCGCTGACGAAGCGGTGGAGTTGACGGCGGAAGAACTGGCCGCTGCCGAACTGGCGAAGGCCGAAAAAGAAGCTGCTGCCGCTAAGGCGAAGGCTGAAAAAGAGGAAGCTGCCGCCGCTGCCAAAGCGGAGAAAGAAGCCGCTGCCGCTAAGGCGAAAGCCGAAAAAGAAGCCGCCAAGGCTGCTAAAGCTGGCAAATAATCCGCTGTACCAAACTTACTTATCACTGCGCCGGCAACGGCCAAACCAACCGTTCGTAATGAAACCGAAATTCGGACTCGTACCCAAACTTACTTTACTCGGCGTGCTGCTGTGTTTTCTGGCTAACCTTTGGCTCCAGGAAGTACATGACCGGCGAGCTGCCGAAAGTGCCGCGTCTCAAGTCTCCACGGGTAACCACCAGGGAGACGTACACGCCCCGGGATTCACCTTCCCGGTTCAATATTCCCAGGCCGTCCAGGAGCCGAACGGCGATGTCCAGGATACCGTCCAGGAGCCGGCGCCGACGCAGACCGATCCGGTCCCGACGCAAAATACCTCCTGGTGGGCCTGGCTGATGGCGCATAGTGGTTTACTGCTGCTGCTTTTACCCTTCATCGAAGCCGTTGTCCGACTTACCCCTACGGAAAAGGATAATAGCATCCTGAATTTCCTGAAGTACCTGATTGACATGCTCTTGCCGAATCGCGCCAAAGGTGGCGGGAGACACGGGAGCGAGTAGTCACCTAAAGTGCTTGATACGCTCATTCCGAACCGGCGCAAGGACGAGGACGGGACGCACAGCTGACGCTGCCTGCGCTCCCGTTCCTCAACCGGTTACACCTATATATTATAGTACCAATAAATTGACTGTATGGCACTCCCTGGAGTAAGTCTATTGCTTGAAACTGGAGGCCTGGGCCTCGTAGCGCCCGGCGCTGACGGCGTAGTTGGCATCGTGTTCAACGGTGTAGCACCTACCAGCCTGACGCTCGGCACTTCCTTCCAGGGCTTCGGTCTGGATGAATTCGAGGCAATCGGCATCACTGCCACCTACGATACCACCAACACCGTCAAGGTCTGGAAAGAGATCAAAGAGTTCTACGATACGGCCGGCGACGGCGCTGAGTTGTGGATCATGATCGTGGCCCAAGCCGTCACGATGGCGAACCTCCTGGACAAGGCCAACGCTTACGCCAAGAAGTTGCTGGACGACGCCAGCGGCCGGATCAAGATCCTGGCCATCGGTCGCAACCCGGCAGTGGGCTATACGCCAGTGGTAACGACGCAGATCGACGCTGACGTACTGGCTGCCCTGGTCACTGGCCAGGCGCTGGCTGACGATCAGCAGGCGATATTCCGTCCACTGCGCATCCTGCTGCCCGGCTATGCCTACACCGGCACTACGTCCACTCTTTCGGACCTGCATACGCAGACCAAACCGAACGTGGCTGTTCTGATTGGTGACACGGTCACCGGAGCCCGGGCCGCGATTGGCTTGCTGCTGGGTCGGCTGGCGAAAGACCCGGTACAACGCAACCCCGGCCGGGTAAAAACCGGCAGCCTGCCGATCACGGCGGCGTTCCTGGGTGCATCCGCTTTTGAAGGAGTGGAAAGCTCCGCCATTGCCATCCACGACAAAGGGTTCATTACCCTGCGGAAGTACACCGGTAAGGCTGGTTATTTCTTCAGCGATGACCCGACCGCCGTGGCACTGACCAACGACTTTTCGAGCCTGGCCCGTGGCCGGGTGATCGATAAGGCGATACGGATCGCTTACACCACGTTCGTGGAAGAGATCCTGGACGAGGTGGAGATTGACCCGGCGACCGGCTATATCAGCGCGGTGAAGGCGAAGTACTACCAGAGCCTCATTGACAATGCGATCAACACGGCGATGACGGCGGAAGGCGAGATCAGCGGCTTTGCCTCGTTCGTCGATCCGATCCAGAACGTGCTGAGCACCGGCAAAATCTGTGTGCAAATGCGGGTAGTGCCGGTCGGGTACGCGAAGGCCATCCAGGTGAAGCTGGGATTTTCTAAAACTGTAAATTCCTAATCAATCATGCCAGCTTTTAGCACTAAGCAATACGCATTTTCAGACATCCGCGTAGTCCTGTTGGGCCGCGACGTAGTTGGCCTGCAAGGCATCAGCTACTCGGTTAAAACGGACAAACAGGCGGTGTACGGCCGGGGCAATGAACCGCTGAGCATTCAGTCGGGAAATAAGGAATACAAAGGCACGATCATGTTACTCCAGTCGGAAGTGCAAGCCCTGGAGACGGCTATCAGGTCCCTAAACCCGACCTATGATCTAACCAGCGTACCGTTCGACATCGTCGTGACCTACGGCGATGGCGCTGAATCTACCACGGACGTCGTCCAGGGCGTGGAAATCACCGAATACGAAAAGGGCATGAAACAGGAGGACAAGTTTGCAAAAATCGACTTGCCTTTCCTCGCCTTGGGCATCAAACGCGCAGCATAAATACCAACCATTTCGACTAAGAGCAAAAAGGGGCGGGCCGTTAGCCTTGCCCCTTTTTTATATCAAAATCACTTTTAAACACTAATTAAACAACATTATGGCAACCGTTTCGGAAAAAGGGAATGACCAATTAGAAGTACGTTTCAACGATGGCCTGATCATCGTATTGAAGCGCCCAAACCGCGCGCAACTCATGCAGGCGCTTTCGGCCACCATGCGCGAT
Organism: Saprospirales bacterium; assembly: GCA_031425035.1. Lineage (GTDB taxonomy): Bacteria > Bacteroidota > Bacteroidia > Chitinophagales > Saprospiraceae > M3007. Next base: position 129,984 of record JANPIN010000103.1, read on the forward strand.
CCACTGGGTGGCGCGGATGTGATCCTGAAAAACAACCTGGTCGAAGGTGATAAGGCCAAATTGACCAACAATACCGGCTACCTGCACCAGATCAATACCATCATCGATCAGATTTTCGGGCAGGTCTTCTGCCTCCTGGACTGGAAACAGGTCGAGGATAAGGATCAGGCGGTGATTGAATTCGTCGATGGCCTGAGCTGCACTTTGCGACCATTGACCCGCAGCGAATACAGCACCATTCAGATCCAAAGCCGTACCAGCCCGATCCGTGGCGTGGAAGACACCCTGCGCGTTGCCTGGATCAATGGTAGTGAGGAAATCAAGACCAGCGCCGGCCACCTACTCGGCCTGACTTCAGTGCTGAATGAATTCAGTGCCTACACCGGGGGAATCCTGGGAAACTGATCGGGGAGGCGGACGGCTCCCCTGAAGAGAACCCGGTCGAGTATAACAACAGCCTACTTCAATATTACCTGCACATCCAGGAGCCGGAAAAGTTGCCCGATCATCTTTGGGCGCTCAAACTGGCCCAGCTCCAACACATCCGTGAAGCGGAAGCAAAATCAAAATCGTAATGGGCTTTAATTATATCATCGATCTGAATGTATTGAATGGCGGTGCTTTCGGCCAGCTGAGTAATCAGGCGGCCGGTTTCGAGAAACACCTGGACGGCATTCATGGAGATTTAAACCGGACTAACCGCGATTTAAACAGCGTAGGGACCACCGGGCGCAGCACCTTCGACGGCATGAGCAGCAGCGTAGGCCGCTGGGTGGCCGGGCTGGGCATTGCAGCGGCCACCCTGGGCAGTCTGCAAACTACGGCACAATCGCAAGGGCTGGAAAATGCAATAACCTTCGCCAGCGGGTCCGCTATCGAGGGCGCTAAAAACCTGGAATATTTGCGGCAAACGGCGGATCAACTGGGCCTAAGTTTACGGCCGGCGCAGGAAGGATTTAAAACGTTATCGGGTTCTTTAATTGGGACCGGCCTATCAGGGCAGCAGGCCCGAGACATTTTCCACGGGGTAGCGTCCGCATCCACGGCAATGGGTTTAACTGCTGATCAATCTACCGGTGCGTTCCTGGCGCTGGGCCAGATGGCCAGCAAAGGAAAGGTGCAGGCGGAAGAACTGCGGGGCCAGTTAGGGGAGCGGCTTTCAGGAAGTTTCTACTTGGCGGCTAAATCGATGGGTTACACTACAGTAGAATTTGATAAGATGTTGGAAACGGGCAAGGTGTTTTCCACTGACTTCCTACCCAAGTTTGCGGCCCAACTGGAAACCACGTTTGGAGCGCAAGCCCTGGCGAATGCAAACAGCGCAACGGCCAACTTTAACCGGATGGAAACCGCCATTTATGATTTAAAGGTTGGGTTGGGAACGGCTTTAATGCCGGTGGCGCTGGGACTGATAAGGGAAGTTTTAATCCCCGGTGCGCTTTGGATTGGTCGAAACGCTGATTTAATAATGGCCCTGGGTGAAGCCGTTGGAATATGGGTTGTAATGAGCAAAACGGCGGTTTTATGGCAAGGGCTTTGGACTGCGGGTGTGTGGGCAGCGAACGCGGCCCAACTTGCTTTTTCCGGGTCGCTGGGTGCATCCATTGTTTGGGCCCAGCTATCCACGGTGGTTACTGGCGGCTTTACTGCGGCGGTTGCGGCTTTAAATACGGCGTTCTGGGCAAACCCTATTATGTGGGTTGTTGGTGGTCTGGCATTATTGGCTGTTGGCGTTGTGTATGCCTGGAATAAGTTTGAAGGGTTCCGAGGGTTTATTGTGGGCATGTGGGAAGCAATCAAAGAATTTGGCCGGTTAGTTTATGACTTTATGATTCAACCCTTGATGGGCGCGGGCAAAATTCTAGCCGGAGTGCTGTTTTTTAATCCTGAAATGGTTATGTCCGGGCTTTCAGATTTCGAGAAAACCGGCAAAGCATCTTCGGAATACCTTGGAGACAGTATGGCCACGTCATTTACTAAAGGATGGAATGGCGGTATATCCGCTGCACCAATTGACCCGCTCAAAGTGTTTGGCGGCGGTGCTGATCAGCCCGGCGCGTTTTTCGACACTTTTGCCAACAACAATAATAAGCCAACCGCGCCTTATGATCCGTTGGCAAACAAGTCGAAAGAGCTGGGCAACTCGATCACCGGTGGTGGCCAGAAGAACGTGACGATCAACATCACGAAGCTGGTCGGCATCGAAAGCATGAACACCACGAACCTGAAGGAAGGCGCGGACGTCACCGGCGATATGATCCTGCAAAAGCTCATTCAATCGATCAATTCAGCGAATCAAGTCCAACTAAGCGGTGGCTGAACTTAACCTGACATTGGCGGGCCTCTTCCAGCAGGCTTTCGGTATTGGTCGCGGCAAACCCTACGACCCGGGCCAGGCGAAGCAACCAGCGATCCGGAAGGATAGCGGTTATGACAACCTGCCGCCAGCTGACGATGCGGAGGGGACGGAGTTCGTCCAGGTGCGCGAATCGCTGAACGCCCGGCTGCCGGATGGCCGGTCGATCTTTATGCCGATGCAGCTGGGTGGCGTACTGCTGCCCAACGAGCCGAGCATCAGCATCGCCAGCCGCAAGAACATTATCCAGACCGGTCTGGCTGGATCGACCCGGCGCGGCATGGTCAAAGAACTGATCAGCATAGAAGACTGGTCGGTGACGATCAGAGGGCTGGCCATCAACTTCGACAGTAAACTGGTGTACCCGGAGGATCAGGTGAAGGCCTTACGCGACTTGTACGAAAAGAATGAAGCCCTGGACGTAAAGTGCGCGCTGACCAATCTGCTGGGCATTTACCGGCTGGTGATCCTGGATTTTCAACTGCCCGAAATGATCGGGTATCAACACGTGCAGGCTTATCAATTCACCTGCGTATCTGACGAGGATTTCTTACTGGAGCTATAATGTACGTACTGAGCGCTGACATACGGATCATCACTAAAACCGGCACCCTGAAGTTTACCCGGGTGAACGAGGTGCAGATCGTATCGTCCGCGAAGGTGCTGGAAGATACGGCCACGATCAAGATCCCGACAACTGCCCGGCTGGAGCGCTCCGGAGACTTCATATCTGAAGTAGAGACGGCCAAGGTGTTCGCGGTCGGTGACCAGGTGAGCATAAAGGTCGGTTACGACGGCAACCTGGTCGAAGAGTTCCGGGGATACGTGGCGAAGATCAACCCGGCGACGCCCCTGGAGATCGAGTGCGTGGACGCGGTTTGGCTGCTCCGGAGAAAGAACTGTAAAGCCAGTTTCAAAAACACCACGCTGAAGGCGCTGCTGAATTTCATCCTGGAGGGGACCGGCGTAGCGGTGAAAGGCGACATTCCGTCGATCTCGTTCAACGTGTTTTACCTGAAAAACGTGACGGCAGCCAGCGCGCTGCAAAAGCTGAAGGATGAATACGGCCTGACGATGTACCTGAAGAACTTCACGGAGCTGCACGTCGGCATTACGAGCTTCACGGATAACGTGGTGGTGAAATACGGCCTGGGCCAGAACGTGATCGATAACGACTTGGAGTGGGTGAACGAAGATGACACCCGGATCAAGATCAAGGCGATCCACATCCGGAAGAACAACACGAAGGTGGAAAAGGAGACCGGCGACGCCGATGGCGAACTGCGGACGCTCTACTTCTACAACCTGGAGAGCGGCGCAGACCTGGAGAAAATGGCGCTGGCCGAGATCAGGAAGTACAAGTACAGCGGCTATAAAGGCGGCTTAACCACCTTTCTGCTGCCGGCTGTGAATGTGGGGAACGTGGCCCGGCTGACCGATCCGCTGTACGCTGATCGGGCCGGCAACTACCTGGTGGATAAGGTGGAAACGACGTATGGCACTGGCGGCGCCCGCCGAAAAGTATCACTGGGTTTAAAGGTTTCGTGATGTCAGATCCTACAAGAGAATTTCAAGAGGCCTTGGACAAGTTCGTCCGCAGACGGGTAACCACGGTCATTTTCCCGGCGATCATTCAGTCCGTGGATCTGGAAACAATGACCTGCGACGTGCGCGACCTGGACGATCACGATCTGTTCGATGTTCGCCTGCGGGCGGATACTTCGGATTCGGATGGGTGGATACTGGTACCGAGCGTCGGCAGTTCCGTCCTGGTGGCCGACATCGGCAACAGCGAAACGGATTACTGCCTGGTTGGCACCAGTACGGTGAATAGTGTGACGGCCCTGGTGAATGGTACGCGGCTGGAGATCAAGCCCAATTGGGCGCTGGCCAGTATCGATACGGTCACTTTCCAGATCAAGGCGGACGGCCTGTACCTCAAAAAAGGCGCTGAGTCGCTCAAGAAAATACTGGACGATCTGATCGACCAGGTGAATTTATTAACGGTGACCTGCGCGGCGCCGGGCGCGCCCAGTACCGTGCCATTGAATAGTGCTGCTTTTACTGCCATCCGTACCCGGGTGGATAACCTGCTGAAATGATCGACTTCCTTTTAGACGAATCCTTTGACCTGGCCTTTGCCGGTGGTGACCTGGTGACCGGCGAAAGCACCCGGCAGCACCAGCAGCTCCTGGTATTGATCGAAAAGGGCGAGCTGCGCGAATTCCCGACGCGGGGTGTGGGCGCGGCCTCCTGGTTGAATGATGACGTACAGTTTGGCGACTTCAACGGCGCGGTGAAGCGGGAATTTGAGGCGGACGGGATGACGGTGCTGCTGCTGAAGGGGAGCGGGTTTAATCTTCAAGTGGAGGCAATCTATGGCTAAGACAATCGTGGTTCGACCAGGGCAGAGTTTGCCCGACATCGCTGTACAGTACGGCGGTGATCAGGAGGCCTGGGCAACCATCGCCGCACTGAATGGGCTGGCCCTGACGGCCGACCTGGTGGCCGGCCAGGTGCTGATCATTCCGGACGTTGCTCCGGATAAGCGAACAGCCGCCATATTCAAGCTGGGCAGGTTTTTCCCTGCATCCGGCGAAGTAGTGCCCTACGGGTCCGGCATCGGTTACTGGGGGATTGAATTTGACTTTTACGTAAGCTAATAATGGCCAGATCAATAGTAACCATCCAGGCGGAAATCATCGCCAACGTGCAAAGTGACGCAGTGCTGGGCGCTGGGCTGACCAGTACCAGCAGTACGGCTCAGTGGCGATTATGGACCCGCATTGTGGCGACAGCCATCTGGACGATGGAAGTGCTGTTTGATGTATTTACGGCGGAAACGCTGGCCCTGGTGGCTGCGCAAAAAGCGCATACCGTGCGCTGGTATCAGACCAAAGCCCTGGCGTTTCAGCTGGGCTATACGCTGATCCCGAACGGCGATACCTACGACAATACCGGCTTCGACGAGGACGAAATTGCCGATAGTAAGATCATTGCCCAGGCTGCGGCGGTTGAGTTCGGAGACATCCTGATCATTAAGGTGGCGCAGTTGCTCGGTGGTGATTTAGAACCGCTTTCAGTGGGTGATACGACTGCGGTGACCGCCTATTTCCAAGAGATTAAGGACGCAGGGGTAAAAATACTCGTGCGCTCCGTGGAAGCGGATCACCTGCGGGTTGTCGTGGATGTGTACTACGATGCCACGATCTTCGACGATGCCGGCGCCCGGCTCGATGGTACGGCCGCTACACCTGTCCAGGACTCTGTGTATGCTTTCCTGCGTACCCTGCCGTTTGACGGACAGTTCATAAAAGCACATTTAACTGACGCCATGCAGGCCGTCCAGGGCGTGATCGTTCCGGAAATCCGGACTTGCCTGGCGCGGCGTGACGATGATCCCACCTTCGGATCAGTAGACGTGTTTTATCAACCATACAGCGGCTTTCTGAAGGTGTATGACCCCATGACGGACCTGGTACTAAACTTCATTGCTGCATAATGTACGGCCTGGACTTCAATAAGCTGATCCAATGGCTGCTGCCGGCAGCCATCCGCAAACCGAACATGATCGGTTGGCTGAACGCACTGCTGGCGCCAGCGCGGACGCTGCACAGTACGTTCCTGCTGTTCTCGAATAATGTGCGGCTGGATCTGGAAATCACTGGCCAGGTGCGCGTCTTGGAGTTCCATTTAAACCGCCTATGGTCGCCGGAATTCAATCATATCTACATCACGGATTCGGTTTCTGCTGACCAGGTGTACATGTACCTGGAGAGCGAAAATCAGCCGCTTTATCTGCCAATATTCATCAGTGGCCAGGCTACTGATTTCACGGTCCACCTGCCTAATGATCTGCCGCCCAAAGAGGTGCAAATCCGGGCTTTCCTCAATAAGTACAAGCTGCCCACAAAGCGGTATGAACTGGTTTACGACATCATTGTAATATGAATTACATCGATCTATTTACCCAGCCGAACGGCTTCCCGCTGGAAGCAGATGCTACCCTGGGTTTTATGCAATCTGATTATCAAAGTTCTATAAAAGGGCTAGCCGCTTTCTTTGGAACTGGGGTAATAATTTCCGGTCTGGTGGAGGCTGGCGGCACGGCTTCGGAGGGCTGGATATTCTTGGGCGGTGACTTCATCCGCTTTGAAGGCGGGGCCATTCAGGCCACTTATGTGATCGCCGAAACCTGGGTGCAAAAGGCCAATGAAAGCGGCGTCCTGGTGGACCGGTATAAGACGAAAAAGGCCATGTTTGGCACGGGTGGAACGACATATAACTACGCAGATCTGCAACGCCTGGAGACGCTGCAGAACTTGCAGAATCGCATCCTGGACGTGGTGACTTTCGAGCCGGAAGTAGTGCTTTCCGGATGCGCGGTCAGCTCGGTAGATACCGGCGCTTTCACGCTGGCCATCGCGGCCGGTGTAGCTGTCATTAACCGGAAGTTCGTCACGGCGCCAGCTTATGCTGGCGGCTATCCAGTGTACTTAAAACTGGATGGAACGTGGACGAATACGGCGCCCGCTTCCAATTACATAGCCTTCAATCCATACACTTCGCAGCGCTACGCCGATGTAATTGCCCGCGCTGGTGCTCCGATAGGAGACGTGAAAATGCAGGCAACTTTATCTACCAATTTCGACGGCACTGGCCTGGGCAAATGGTCGCTGAAAGGCTGGGCATTGTGCAACGGCGCCAACGGTACATTCGACCTGCGTAGCCGCTTCGTGGTGGGCTATGATCCGCGCAATACGGACCCAGGCGGCAACATCTGGGATGTAGCCTACAACACGCCCGGCACTGCTGGTGGAGAGAAGCTGCACACGCTCAACGTGGCTGAAATGCCTGTTCACCGGCATGGTCCGGATACTATTACCGGTGGCCAGTATGGCACCGTTCGGAAGACCATCGGAGGGGAATCATTGACCAGTGCTGCCCAGGACTCAGCCAGCTCCGGAACGGAACCGGATGTTACCGCTTCGCCCGCACCAATAGCTGAAGCAGGTGGCGGTGTAGCACACGAAAACCGGCCCCCTTTCCGGGTGCTGGTAATTATTCAACGTATCGTTTAAACGGCTTTTAAAAATGGCAAAGACCGCCCTTGACACTCTTAAAAGCTGGTTTGAAACCGGCGACCGGCCGACGCAAACCCAGTTCTGGAACTGGCTGGATAGCTTCGTCCATAAGGATGATACTATTGCTCAGTCACAGATCACGGGGCTTAGCACCTCGCTTTCCACCCTGGCGCCGCAAGCCGCCGTGGATGCGCTGAAAGCGATCACAGTCACCACTACGGGCAGCACCGTGGCCCAGAATATACCGGCTGGGACCATCATCCATAAAGTGCGTGTGAAGTCCACTGCTGGCATTACTTACAACCTGGGCACAACTGACGGCGGAACGCAGATCATCGCGGCTCAGGCCATCCTGGCGAACGTGGCGAACATCGTGACCATCGATCTGGACAATGAAACTTTAACGACTATCCATTTTTCCGGGCTTTCCGGTACAACTAATATCAAAATCTACTTACAGCAATGAGAATGAGAAACTTAATCGTCATTACCCTGCTGCTGCTCGGGACGGTAGCGCAGGCACAACGCACACTGAGCACTGACGTAGTAAAGGCTACTACTGAGTGGTGGCTGGGCAATGCGAAGATTACGCGGATCATGAGCGATACGGCGCTAGCTGGGGCGCTCAATACTGACCTGGTGACGGCTGCGGCGGTTAAGGCTTATGTGCTTAATCATGCGGGGAGCGGGGGGGGGGGTGGGACTGTCGTTACGGGAAGCGGGTTGACGGGCAATGGTTCGGGGGGAAGTCCGGTGAAGGTTCCGGCTGGGGGTATTTATAGTTCGTTGATACGGGATACGACGATTGTGGCGGGTGATCTGAAAGATGGAGCCGTTACCGCACCTAAAATCGCAAGTATGGGGGCGGCAAATGGGCAAGTGCTTAAATATAATGCAGGTGCATGGGGGCCAGCTGCTGAGAGTGGCGGCGGTTCTATATCTAAAACTACCCTTAAAGATAGTTTGATCGTTGGCGCTACTCGTGTGAAAGACGAAGACAACCCCATTAATAACCCTTGGTACCGATCCCAAAATATTAAGTATTTTGATATAAAAGCCAAGAAGGTATCGAGCGGAACAGGTGATTTAAACATTGTCTTTATGGGCGATAGTCGGACTGATTTTTCTTCAATAATGCATAAATCTGCGCTAGAATACCTAAAAACAAAACTGCCATTCAAGGGCCCCGGCTATGTTGGAGGAACGTATGATTTCTATAATATTTCCGGCAGCCTACCAACCTCTCACAACTGGACACTGAAAACAGCGAATACTGGTGGAGGCTTTTCGGACAAGTATTCAATAATTTCAACGAATATATCAACCGACTTTAATTTCTACCCTCTTTTGTCGGGGTACGGATTTGATGCTTATGATTCTCTAATTGTCTATTATAAGGGTGTTCCTGGCGGTGGAACATTTTCAATTTTGGCCGGAGCTACAACTGTGGCCACAATCAATACCAGCCTAACAACGGGTTTCCAAGTGCAGCGAATTTACCTTGGAAGCCTGTTCAATCATACAATAACCATCCATCAAGTTTCAACAGGTTCAGCATTTTGTGAGATATACGGGTTTAACTGCAAATCTTCTGCATCTGGCATTCTTGTACATAAGGTTGCGCAATCTGGCATGAGTAGCCTCGATTATGCAACCTTAGATTCATCCGCATTTGTTAAGGGCCTAAAAGTTCTGAATACAGACATCGTATTTTTCTATCTTGGTGTTAATGACCAGCGGTACAACTACACACCTGCTAGTTACTACACCAACATGAAGACAATGGTACGCCGCTTGAAAGCCGTTGGCCCACTCGTTGACATTGTTTTAGTTGCACCAGAAAGCTATGATACCACCATATGGCACGGCGGAATATATAACATTGGTCTTTACGTGAATAAGTTGCGGCAAATTTGCCTAGAAGACACGGTGGCCCTTTTTGATAACAATGTTATGTTTGGTCCTTACAGCTCAAAGTATGTAACAACTGGAATAATGACGGATGGGTTGCATGAATCCACATTGGGGGGTGGAGTAATTGTTAGTGCATTATTTAAGAATTTCACTTCCATAGGCACCGATATTATAACATTTTATCAGCAAGATGGAATTCTTAAAGATCCATCTAGTTATCGAACAGTTACAGGTAGTGGGAAAATATTGCGTTTCAATGGCCTGGCTGAATTTCAGTTGAACAATGCTGCCAATACGAAAGGCGTATCCATACTAGAGGTAGCCAACGATCTACAGATAAATGGTATCAATAGGGGGGGTACTGATGCGTTTTGGGTGAATTATTATGGAAGTTACAAATTGGGAAACAAGTTCAATATGAATGAATCAACGGGCATTCTCAATACTTCCGGATATACTTCAACCAACACCCTAGGAACAAGCGTGCATTTTGGCAGTACAACTATTTCAGGCCCGTCATTATTTCTTTTGAACTTTGCAGCAGCAAACTCAACTTCTGGTGGCGCAAAAATTACGGGTAACGGATCAGGGAAAACTGAATATTATGATATAGAACTAAACCTGGGTAGTTCATCCGCTAATGGTGCAGGAATATTTCTCGATAGCCGAGACGGGGCTGTTTCCCCAATTGAATTGCTCGTCAAGCCTTCCGGCACTACAAGCCAAACCTATGTGGCGAACGTGGGGAAAAATGGAAAATGGCATTTTGGTGCAACGCGAACAATAACACCGACAGTTGGTATGGATATAGACTATACCGACGCGGTAAGGATTCCAAGAGGAACAACTGCGCAACAACCTACAGGGGCGCCTGGCATGTTGCGTGCCGATACTGATAGTGGGAAACTTAAAGGGGTTCCAACTGGAACGACATTTGTTGATATAATTACGGCGCTGGATAAACCTTTTGTAGATGGGGGTAATTCCTTTAACGCCCATGGAACAATTGGTACTAATGATACATTTGATCTGAGAGTAAAGACTGGCGGCGCATATCGCGGTAAATGGGATAATGGTGGCGGACTTATTGTTGGTGGTGCTAATACTGACGAACCTGGAGCCTTTAAACTGCGTGCTGTGGGTGGCATCCGATCTGTTTACAGTACTCTCGACGATTACACAGCACTTGATCCCAATACGAACGCTGGAGAATGGGACTACTATCAAGCCAATACGACCGACGCACAAATGACGTTCGGCACAAGCACTGAACGGAAGGTAGTATTCTCGCATGTTGTTGAAAAGAGTTGCATAGATTATAATGTGGCTTGGACCACTGGGCGCACAAAGGCATATTTTACCGTTCCAGCCAAGTATGCGGGGCTGAAACTCCGCCGCGCAATCATAACTGTTTCCACCATCGGCACCGGTACAAACACCCTTGAAATAGAAAAGGGTGGCACTACTCAGGCCACCCAATCCATCACAGCGGCAAGCCATGCGGTAACGATTAATCAAACCCTTGTCCAGGATGACGTGTGGACGTTTAATGTGACTGCGGTTAGCGGTACGCCGTCCAAAGGGCTGAATATTGAACTGGAATTCACGAAGTAAGCTGCGGCAAAGCCTTAAAATAGTAAAAGAAGGCGGCTTTGTGCCACCTGGTGAAACCGGCAGAGTTATTCAACAGCTTCGACATAGCCGACTTGTCCACGCCAAAGGCATCGCACAGGTCAGCCTGCTGGAGGTTATGTTTCTTCAGTTGGTTCTTCACCCAGTCAGCTGATACAGCCTCCAGGCCGACGCCAGCGAACTCCAGCGGCCGAATATGGAGCTTAAAGAGGCCTTCAGGAAGGTGCGAGAATATTTCACGGGCCTTCTGGATCAACTCTTGTTTGTCGAATACGCGGTCTGTACGCTTGTCGATCTGTTTGATCGATACCGTCACAAAGTCGGCTCCTACGTCAAGTATGGACGTTTCCAGCGATAAATGCTGGGCATAATTGCGGGCTGTATGGGCAATTTGTTCGCGGATTTCCTCCGATACGGGCAATATATCCAGGTTTTTCATTAAAATATTGGTTTAGAGCGGGGCCGATTGGCCCCGCTCTTTTGGTTTACAAGTTGATTTCCCAGCCGTTATCGATGTCGAATATGGCCCGTTGTTCTTGCTTTCTGCCCCATTTGATGGCTGCTGGAAGGCTTAAAAACATCCGGACCGAATCGTACTGCATCTGGCCATCTTCGTTCTTCCAACCGCCGATGTAACCGGCATTCAGTAAAGCGTGTTGGATGGCGACGATCAATCCGGCGCGCTGGAAACAGTGCTGAGTCTCTTTGTGAGCAACGCAAACACCGGTTGTTACCATTTCCAGCGAAGGGATTCGGATCGTGAACCCGTAAGGATTCTCGATGGCAATCTGCTCGATCTGAGCAATCAGTTTATCATGTTGCATGATGTTATCGGCTTGTTTTGGTTCGGCCCGATTCCGAAGGGATTGGTGAAAAGATGTGAATGAACTTGCTGTCCTAATGACCCTTCAAAGATAAAGGATAGTTGTCAGGTTGACAACTATCCTTTAAAGTATTTTAAAAGTATTTTAAACGGTCTTTATTGGCCGTTTAAAGGCTCACATTTGCGGGCATCAATTCACTGAGCAGGATCAATAGGAGGCGCGAAAAATGTGTACTTTTGGTTTTGCGGATTATAGACCACTGGCACGATTCAAAAAATACTATTTGGGTATGCTGATTTAATACGCTGAAAAGGCGGGATACACTGCAAGCTGAATGGGTACAATTTACCCCACTTTTAACTCCCGTTGAAAAACCTGCCCGCCCGCCTGCAACCGGTACTGATACACGCCGGGCCCTACGTACCAGTCCGAAGGCCGGAATTGAAAGGTATAACTCCCCCGGCTCCTGAATTCGTTTACCATCGTTCTGATGGCGTGTCCGGCTTTATCCAGCAGTTGTAGCCGCACCGGCCCGTCCTGCAACATGGCGTATTTAATTTCCACCGCACCGGGTAGGGGAGAGGGGTTATGACCCAGCAGGGCGCACTGTCCATTGTCCCCCAGGTTGGGTGTGTTCACCGGCACCAGACCATTGATGATCGGTTGCTGTTGTCCCATTACGAAGTTGACAAGTTCCGGGGAGTTACCCAGCCAGTTTTGCAGCACCGTCGCGTACACCGAACGGAAATCCACGCTGAAGCCCGGGTCGGTGTACGGATCCGGGTTACTGAGATCCTGGTATTGTCCGCTGAAACCATTGCCAATACCGCCGCCAAACAGCAGCGAATGCGTGCCCCAGCCGTGATCGGTGCCAAAAGAACCATTTTCATAAATGGTGCGGCCGAATTCGGAAAAGGTGAGTCCGAGTACCTTTTGTTCCAGGCCGCTGGCGCCAAACGCCAGATCTTCGTAAAACGCTTTAACAGCCGTCGCCACCTGGCCCAGCAAATTCAGGTGGTAAGCGCCCTGCTCGGCATGGGTATCGAAACCACCGATCTCCACCATGAACACACGGGTGCCCAGGTTGCCTTTGATCAGCCGCGCGACGATCGCCAGTTGTTCCGCCAGGTAGTTGTCGGCGGGATAATTAATCTGGTTCTTGCCTTTGGAATATGATTTCTTGATCGTTTCGGCGTAGCGGAACGCGGAGTTGGCAGTCTGCCGGACATACGCCAGTTCCAGTTCGCGGGGTGTACTGCCCAGTGCCGACGTATCGTATAACTGGCCGGTTTGGGCGATCTGGTAAAATTCCTGCGGGCTGCTGACGGCCAGCGCCATGTTGGCCTGATCGGCTTTGAATACCAGGTCGGTTTGTACGCCGATCTGCAAAGCCGGCGGCACTGTCGGCGGCGCTTCCAGAAAAGCAGCATATTCATTATCCAGAAAACGACCCATCCACCCGGTGTTCTGTACCACGTCCGCGTCGCTGCCGGAAGCAATAATATCGTAGGAACGGAAGTGGCTGTAATTGGGCTCGGGATACCCGACGTTGAAAATACACTTCATCATACCCTCCTCCCACATCGGTTGCAACGCATTGGTAGTCAGCGGCATGCCGTATTCATTACTCAGCCCCCACATATTATTCTCCTGGATAGCGATCGTAGGGCGCAGTCCGTAATAGAAGTTATTGCCGCGCTCGATCACCGTGTTCAGGCCGTCATTTCCCCCGCTTAAACGAATCAGCACCAAGATGTTCTCATTGTTACCGTTCACCAGTCCCGCCATGAGCGGCGTGGGTTGAAAAGCCCGCAGCGGCAGGTTACCAAGCAGGAGTCCGCCGGCGCTCATTAAACCGGAAGCGGTCAGGAAGTCACGGCGCGACCACAGTTTATGATCATTGCTATGGTCTTCGCTGTTTTCCAGGGTAACACCGGTACGGGGCGGAGTATGTTTTTCACACATAAAAGCGTATTATAAAAGTGGGTATTGACAAGGTGTTCTCTGTGTTCTAAAGTGCTCTCTGTGGTTTAAATTTTTTTACCACAAAGGGCACATAAGGGCACATGAGAAGGGCAATTTTGAGTAGACGAGGTGGTTTAAAAGCAACCGGAATTAAGTTAGTTGAAACTCCGGCAGTTTAACCAGGTAAAACAGCATATTTACGATCTGGTAAGGCGCCTCGTCCCAGTACAAAGTCCAGGAACCGTCCTGGAAGTAATTCTCGGGAATATTGGCTTTGAAATACACCACAGCGGCCTGCAGGTGCACCGGTTCCAGGCTTTGTCCGAGGAAAAACTCCACCAGTGCCTGGGTGATCACCACCGGGTCCTGGCTGTCGTTGGTCAGCGTCTGGGCCAGCACACGCAGGTTTTCCCGCAGCGTTTCATTTTGCGTCAGCAGGTAAGCCGTGCTGCCGCCATAGTTCCAGCGGGCGGTCAGCGTGCTCTCATTGATCCATTTATGGTGCCCAGGCCAGCCGGCCACGTTCGGCGGATTGAACACTTCCTGGCCGAGCTGGTAGCACCAGTACCCGACAGCATCCCACCAATCGTCGACAATCTCGGCAGAAGAGGCTTTGGCCATTTTAAAAATGGGCACCAGTGTTTCCACGGGATTTTTCAGGCGGGCGCTGAAATTTGTTTCTTCGAAGAAATGCTCGCTCTTGAAGAGTTGTTTGAGCATGGGCATCATTTCCCAGCCGGCATTTTTAAAAGTCAGCGCCAGGCCCTCAATGACGTCTTTATCCGGCACCTGATACACGAAATTCTGGTAAATTTTAGTCGGTATAAAACGGCTGACCTGTTCGGCGCGGGCGGTAAAAATCAGGTTATGCGCCGAGGTAAAGTTGTAATTCGCCGTTTCGCCGAAAATGGTTTTCGGGTTATTATCGTGTTTCGTAGCATCGTAATAGGCGGGCGTACATTCATACATGGCAGCCTGCCAGCCGGTCATAGCGCGGGCCATTTCTACAATATCGGCCTGGCTGTACCCATTACTTTCGCCCATCGTGAACAGTTCCATCAGTTCGCGGGCGTAGTTTTCGTTGGGCTGCCCGGCTACGTTGAGGTTGCCATTCAAATAGACCAGCATGGCCGGGTTCTTGCCCATTTCACGAACAAACGTGCGGAAATTCCCGAAGGCGAACTGGTGCAGCAGCGTGTAATAGTCCCACAAATAGGCATTGCATTCGTAGGTATTCAGCGCGGTGACGAAGTGGTTATGCCAGAACATGGAAAACTTGGCGCGCACCCCTTCCTCCAACATACTGTTGAACCAGCTGCGCCGTAACTCGTCGCGGTGGGCAAACCGAATGTCCGGATCCGGATCGGCCTGGTACTGCGCGCTGGTCCAGCCCGACCAGTAAAAAGGATCCGGCAGGTCCAGTCCGGCCGCCGTATCGAGCAGTTGATCCACCAGCGCGCCGGGCGACATGGTCAGGCCCTGCTGGATCTGCTCCAGCGAGGCGCCGAAACCCAGCCGGCGATAAAGATGGGCGACCCGGCGGGCATTCCAGGGCTTGGCCGCGGTCGGTACGTAGGGATCGAGGGGATTGCCCGTTGGCGGGGCTGAAAACGGCGATAAGCTGGCAGGATAAGCCACGAATTCAGGCATAGCATCTATTTTTCGTTGGCAAGGGTAGGAAATATTTTCCATTCAGCTAACATAAACTCCGCGTTGTGTCGTATTTTTTCAGAATGCCAAATTTATTGTTATCCCAGTAGAGGGAGAAGGGCCGGACTGATTACCTTTCAGCCCGAATTTCTATATAACCAGCTACCCTGCTCATGCGTTTTTCAACCATCTTTTGCCCCTTATTCCTGTTGTTTTTCGGTATGGCGCAGCTTTCCGCCCAGGTGACGCTCTTCGCCGAAGATTTCAACAGCTGCATCCTGCCGGCGGGTTGGAATGTGGTCAAAACGGGCAATCAGGATCCCGTATGGTATGTGGGTGATGCCGTTTTGAACAATGATAATGTGGGACAAAGTATGAACGGCTCCTGCTTCCTGTTCATCGATGACGATGCGACCGGCGACAACACGCCGCCCTACGTGATCGATTTCATCAGCCCGCCCTTCGATGCCTCGCAGCATGCTACCATAGAGCTACAGGTCGACATACACTACCGCGACTGGTATAATGCCCTGGAATCGTTCACCGTGCTGGTCACCGACGGCGTTACGGAAAAACAGCTCAGCCGCTACGACCGGGGCCACCAGACCGGCGATACCCTCAGCGAATTTGAAACGCTCAAATATGACCTCTCGCTGGTCACGACCTCCCCCCAGGCCCGACTCATTTTCCGCTATGACGATGCCGGTGGCTACAACTGGTGGGCAGCGGTGGATAATATCAAGGTCACGGGTTTTGGTGAAGGTACCAACGTGATCGCCGAGACCTTTAACGACTGCCAGTTACCGCCCGGCTGGGAATCCGAAGTTGTGGGCGGCAACGCCGGGTGGCAGGTCGGCCTGGTCGATACCGCTTCCAAAGCTTATAGTAATGGCAGTTCGATGGACGGCAGTTGTTTCGTGCTATTTGACGACGACCTGCTGGGTCAAGCTGCGCCTTTTTCGGTGGCACGTGTGGCCACGCCCTGGTTCGATGGAACCAATTTCGGTACCTATGTGCTGAATGTGGACGTTATTTTGCGTTATTATAAAGAAAAAATGGCCGTGTACGTACAGCACGCGAACGGCGACGAGTATCTGGTCGGGGAAAGCTCCGGCGATCTGGGCGGCCCGTTTTTTCCGGATTTTCAGCATGTGGCGCTGGATCTTTCGCCGTTTCGTTCCCAGCAGATGCGGGTGGTTTTTGAATACGACGACGGCCATGACTGGGGTTGGTGGGCCGGATTCGATAACGTAAAAATTACCGGCGTAGGCGCGGCAAACGACCTGTGTACCAATGCCCAGACCCTTTTTACGGGAAACGGCTGCCAGCCCGGTAACAACCGCACCGCCGTGTTTGATGGTCCGGCAACCCCCTGCACCGAAAAGGGGGTCGGCGGACTGTGGTATAAATGGACGCCTGAATTTACCGGTATTGGCCTGATATCGACCCAGGCCATGTTCAACGACGTGGTCAATGTGTTCACCGGCGGTTGTGCCACGCCGCAACTGCTCATTTGTAATAACCGCGACGAACATGGTTTTAAAAGCGAAAACACTTTTTTCAACGTGCAGGCCGGTACCGAGTACCTCCTGCGGGTGAGCGGCCGGGAGGCGGGCTTCGGTATTCCGCGCGGTGACCTCTGTATCGGCGTGAACCAGGCCAATAATTTTCCCAACAAACCTGCCAACGACGACTGCGCGAACGCCGTCAACCTGGTCGTCAACGGGCCTTGCGTGGGCGGCAATAATATACACGCGGACATGTCGGCGACCTTACCCTCGCTCAACGCACTGGCCCGGGCGGACGTATGGTATAAATTCACCGCACCCGTGCTGGCGGCCGGCGAACAACTGGAGATCAGCAGTAACGCTAGTTTTTCGGATGTACTGACGGTGTACCAGGGCACTTGCGGCGCTTTTACCGAAGTGGCCGGCAACCATAAAGGCAGCCGGCTAATCCTGGCGAACCTGACGGCGGGCGCCACCTACTACCTGCAAATTGCCGGTAATTTCGCGACCATCGAAGGCGCTTTATGCCCGCAGATATTGAAGAAAACGGTCAGTGTAGTCCCGAATGACGATTGTATTGCCGCTCAAAACGTGCCCATCGGCGGACAGTGTATGGCGGGCAGCAACGTCAATGCCGCGTTTTCCGGCTGGAAACCGTCCTGCGTCGTTTCCGTAGACCGGGATATTTGGTTCAAATTTACAGCGCCGGCTTCGGGCACGGTACGTATGAACACCGGCGCAGATTTTGAACACGTGCTGGCCATCTGGCAGGGCGATTGCACCAGTTTGACCCAGGTGTTTTGTGCGGAAAACCCCAAACGCTGCGATGGTTACGTGCTGATCGGCAGTCTGACGGCTGGAAAAACCTACTATGTGCAAATTGCTTCCTGGCTGACCACTGCGGCCGGGCCCGCTACCGGCAGTGTATGCCTGAAAATTCTGGATGGCAACACCCCGCCGGACTTCGTGCCGATCTCCTTGCAGGTGCAGGAAAAATGCACGGGCGTGGGCATGGCCAAACTGCTGATCACCACCAATGGCGGGGTGGCCCCGCTCACTTTTCAGGGTAGTCAGGATGGTCAGGTACTTAACAGCGGAAGCCTTTACCTGGTGGTCGCGACCGACGCCATTGGCTGCGTGCAATCTATTCTGGGTACCGTGGACGCCTGCGATGCGGGCGCCTGCACCCTGGAGGCGAGCCTGACACCCATGCCGCCCACCTGTTTTGATGGAAATAATGGCGCACTGACGGTTACCACGACGGGTGGCACGGCGCCTTATCAATTTAAATGGTCGACCAACAGCACGGCGCCGGCACTGGAAAACCTGCCCGCCGGGGAGTATACGCTGACGGTCACCGATGCCCTCGGTTGTGAAAGCGTGATCAGCCAGACGCTGGTCAACCCCGCGGCCATTACCGCCGTCGCAACGAGTATTTCGCAGCCTTTGACGGGTCAGAACAACGGCTCCATTTATGTAGACGTGCAGGGCGGCAATGGTCCGTATAGCAATGTATGGAGCTTGAACGGTGCTTTTTTCGTGGCTTCGGAAGACCTGACGAATGCCCCGGAAGGCGCCTATCAGTTGCAGATCACCGATGCTGCCGGCTGCGTAGCGCTTTTTGAATATATACTCACCGGAACGGTCGGCACACAAAATCCGGGCGATGATATCTTCGCCGAAGTCTACCCCAACCCGGCCAGGGACAAAGCGACGCTGGCGGTGGCTTTCCCCAGTCCCCAATCCCTCGTGCTTTCGCTCACCGACGCTGCCGGCCGGGTACTGCATACCTGGACGGTGGATAATGTGACGGAACAAAACATTCCACTGGATCTGAAAGGCCTGCCGGGCGGCGTGTACCAGTTGCGGGTACGGACCGGTAAGGCGTTGATTGTGCGTCCGGTGACGGTGCTGCAGTAGGGTGGGCTAAACTGCAAATGGAGTATTGCCGGTGGTTTATACGAAACTACCGGCAATACTTTTTTGTTTAAAAGAGCAGTTTATTCGCCGGTAGTCTGATCATGATGAAAATAGGTATGTTTTTTCTGTTCTGTTTTTGTTCCCAGTTGGTAATGGCGCAGGAAAATTGTCCGGCTTTGCCAACGGGGCGGCGTCTTTTCTACATGCAGCGCACGGGGAACTCGGATACGATCGTGTATGACGCCAATTTGACGGCCAGTGGCGGGTTTAATCAAAGAAACCCCATCCATATTTACTGGCATCGCAGTCAAGGCCAAACGGAGGAACTGAACTATTTGCAGCGAACCAAGGGCTATGGCGTAAAATTCAGCCCATCCGGCCGGGCGAATGAGTACTTATTCCAGTTAGTGGCTTATCCACAACGTTGGTTCCGTTTGCTCAAAGACGAATGTGGCGAACCGGCCGTACTGCTGAGCGTGGCCGGTAGAGAAGTTTATTTAAAACGGGCTTATATTCATCTGGAACCCGCTGCATTCGGGCTGCGACCCACCATTCATTATATAGAAATATTCGGCGTGGATACGCAGACGGGGGAAAAGGCGTACGAAAAACTGGTGCCCTGAACTCTTTACACCTTATTTGCTTCCACGGCCTGCGTTACCGCCGCTGGCGCCGCTGGTGGTGGCATAACAGCCGGCTGCGGCGGTTTGCGCCAGGGCTTAATGACCAGACGCAGGCTTTGGTCATAAGACACGTAATTCCAGACCCAGTTAATGAAAACGAAAAATTTGTTCTTGGCACCCAGGATAGCGAACAGGTGTACAAACAGCCATACCAACCAGGCAAAAGCGCCCTGAAAGCGCCAGAATGGTAAATCGACTACCGCCTTATTGCGGCCAACCGTAGCCATAGAGCCCAGATCGCGGTAGTGAAAATCTTCCGGCGACTGACCTTTTTCCAGGCGAATCAGGTTTTTGGCCAGTAATTTCCCCTGTTGCAGGGCCACCTGCGCTACCTGCGGATGACCATTGGGCCATTTACCCTCGCTTTGCGAAGCAATATCGCCGATAGCGAAAATAGTCTCGCTGCCTTCCAGTCGGTTGAAACCGTTGACTTTCAGCCGGTTACCGCGCACTAATGCCGCAGCCGGCAAACCCTCGATTTTATTGCCGGTAATACCTGCCGCCCAGATCACTTTATCGGTGCGAATAGTAGAACCGTCATCGATAGTTACCACCTGGCCGTCATAGTCAGTTACCACCTTATCCATCCAGAGTCTTACGCCCAGTTCGCGCAAATAGACTTCGGCTTTCGCCGAGGCCTGGGGCGACATGGTATTCAACAACTTGGGGTCGCCATGGACCAGGTGAATATCAATTTCGTCGCGGTTTAGGTCACTATAGTCCTTTGGAATAATGTGTTTTTTCATTTCGGCCAGGCTGCCGGCCAGCTCCACGCCAGTTGGGCCGCCACCGACGACTACGATGTCCAGATAAGGCTGACGCTGATCATAGTCATCCGCGATAGTCGCCCGCTCGTAGTCTTCAAACATGGAATTTCGCAAAAAAAGCGCTTCACTGACCGCCTTCATCGGAATGGCGTTGGCCTTGATGCGTTCGTTCCCGTACCAGTTGGTGTCCGCTCCCATCGCCATGATCAGATAGTCGTAATGCAGGCTGCCGATCTCGGTAGTAATTTCCTGAAGTTCCGGTTGCACGGACAGCACCTTGGTCACCCGGACGAACACGTTTTTGCAGTTTTGGAACACCTTCCGAAAAGGAAAGGAAATGCTGGAGGGTTCCAAACCGGCCATCGCCACCTGGTAAAACAGGGGCTGAAACTGGTGGTAGTTATTCTTGTCAATGAGTACGATCTGGAAATTGGTCCGGGAAAGTTTGCGCGCCAGGGTCAGGCCGCCGAAGCCGCCGCCAATAATGACCACGCGTTTTTGGCCGGTATCAGGAATATTGAATTGCATAATGTCGATGATTTTCGCTTTCCTCCGTTAGGCAAATTACCTGGTTACGGTTGCCGTCGAAAGTTACAATGAAAACGCTTTGGAGGCAGTAAGGTTGGTAAATAAACAAAAAAACGGTGCCAGCCCGGGGCTGGCACCGTTTTTAGCACGTCCGGTTAATTTACCGGACGAAAACCACATACAACAGAATCATCAGCAGCACAGTAGCGATGGCTACAATAGTGATGAATTTGCGGTTGTCTTCGTTGTCTCTGCGGGCTTGGCTTTGCTTGTTTACTTTGTGTTTGGTCGACATTTTGTTAGATAGATTGAAAGGTGAAAACTGGGAGGAAAATTAAGGAAATCACGGCAAAAAACGCCAATTTTTCCAATAATTTTAGCAATTATAGTCAGCGCAAACTGAATTTGAACAAACCCGGATTACAAGGAGCTGATAACCAATTATTCCAACCAACAAACCTCGCAAACCACTCAAACTTGCCTATACATTCAATGCAGACCTTGTTCCCGGAAGACCCGGTTGAGCCAGCCCAGCATGGCGAATAACACCAGGGCAGCCGCGGAAAGCAGGCCGAAATTAACCCAGAAAAAGTTCATTTTATCATCGTATCCATCCCACATGGAAGCCAGTACGCCACTGAGTTTGTTGCCCAGTGAAGTGGCCAGTTGCCAGCCGCCCATCATGAGTCCGGCCAGGTGACGCGGCGCCATTTTACTGACCATGGAAAGGCCCATCGGGCTCAGGCAGAGTTCGCCGACAGTTATTACGCCATAGGTCGCAAACAGCCAGCCGACCGAGGCTTTTTCGGCGCCATTATGACAGGCTGCCACCGCCGCAATGGTCACCAGGGTCGAAAGCGCGGTGATAACCAGCCCCCAGCCGATCTTGCCGGGCGTAGTGGGTTCCCGTCGTCGTTTACGCAGCCAGGCAAAAACCAGGATGAGTAGGGGGGTGAGCGTAACGACAAAAAATGGATTGACCGACTGGAATATTTCGGTCGATACCAGCCGGACCGTTGTATTTGGTGGCGGCAGTTCGTCCTTAGGGACATTCTGGAAATAAGGCGGCAGTCCGACGGTTTGCACCAGTTTTTTCGTTTCCGGGTCCCGGGTGGTCCGAAACTGGGCATCATAAGCCGTAAACGTATCAGGTCGGGTTTCCACTTTCTGGGTCATGCCCATGAAACGGGCCGGCGTATCCATCCAGGCCGGATACGTGCGGTCAGTGTAGAATTCCGCCCAGGTCGTCAGGGCGGTACCGTTTTGTTTGAAAATAGCCCAGAAGACGATGACCACCGCATAAATGGCCAGCAACACGGAAATACGTGGTTTGTCCTGTACCGAAGCCTTCCACCAGATCCAGCCGTAAAAACCAATGACTGGCAGCGAGCCGAATAAAAAGGCATCGGTCGAATCGGAGCCGAAAATAGTGCCCGGAATTTGCCAGGCCGCCACCCCGACCACGATGGCCGGCAGCAGTACGGAGGAAAGCAGGGCGCCGACACCGGCCTCTCCCTGTACCGGCGCTTTCATCACGTCCGCATGGGCATAACGGCGCATACCGGTGATGAAAACGACCACCCCGACCAGCATCCCGATGCCGGCAGCCATAAAAGCGTAGCCCCAGCCATAGGTGTTCCGCAGGTAAGCGGCCACGAAATTGCAGATCAGCGCACCAATATTAATACCCATGTAGAATATACTATACCCGTCGTCCTTATGCTCCTTATACTTATCCTCGTTGTACAAATTGCCCAGCAGCGTGGAAATATTGGGTTTGAAAAAACCGTTGCCCAGAATAATGAAGCCTAAAGCCACATAAAAAGTAGTCAGGTTATTCGGAATAGCGAGTAACATATAACCGATGCCCATTAGCAGCCCGCCGATAATGATACTTCTGCGAAAGCCCAGCACGCGGTCGGCCAGTAGCCCGCCGATAAAGGGCGTGAGGTAGACCAGGGCGATGAACGTCCCGAAAATATCGGTTGCTGAACTGCGGTCCATGGCCAGTCCGCCCTTGTCCGTGTCGGTCATGTAAAGCATAAAAATGCCGATCATCAGGTAATAGCCGAAGCGTTCCCACATTTCGGTCAGAAAAAGAAAGGGCAGTCCGGCAGGGTGCTTGCGCATATTAGAAACGTTGTTTAAGAATGTCGGGCAAAAATAATTTCAAAATAAGGTTTTGCAAGTTTTTAGGCAAATCAAAGAGAACTATGGAGCAGCCGCTATCTTTGCTCACCCAGAAACAAAAATTTTAGCAGCAAGACTACACTTTTAAATGTTCAAACCTCTCTTTTTTCTGATTTGCTGTTGGCTGTTGACCACCCAGTTGGCCACCGCGCAACAACCGGTTCCAGCACCGGCACAACCCACCGGACCTTCGATGGTGCCGCCGCCGCCTTCCTCGAATGATAGTGTGATGGTGACCATCATCCTGAAACATCAGCAGGATAAAAATCTGCCGGAAATCCGCCGGGTGCTGGAAGCCCAGGGTTTTTGGGACATGTTCCCGCCCGCCGAAGCCCGCGTGGTTTCCTGGACCATCGCCATGGGACTGGGCCACGTCATCATTCTGCAAGTGCCGCTGGGAGCCGTTCGCCGGCTCAATCTGGCCCTGGAAAATGGCGCCTGGGGCGCTTTCGATACGGAAATTTACCTGACCTATGATTACCAGCCGGTCTGGCACGACTACATCCAGCGCCGCGAGGAAGCCAAAGAAGATATGGAGCATTAATTACGG
>JANPIN010000104.1:0-47767 GCA_031425035.1 Saprospirales bacterium
GGTCAACTTGGTCCGGAATAAACTACACCTAAGTTGCCACCTGGGGGGTCAATTTGGCCCGGTACAGGGGGTCAGATTGCGCCGGTACAAGGGGGTCAATATCTTCCGGTATGAGGGGTCAGTATGGTCCGGATTCTTCACATAGTAAAGAAGTTTTCTCGGAGGCAATGTATATACAGTATGTTTTAAATTCCTACTATTAAACACATATTGTTTTTGCCCATTCTTATCTATCGCAGGTACAGCCGAAAAGCAGGTCAGCCAGATGTTCGGTCCTTTTCGGCTCAGCCGCGCCGGGCATTTTCGGGAAGGTCATACTTTGCCGGCCTAAACTCATTCACGCCATGAAAGACCGCATCACCATCGAAGAGGCCCAGCAGCACGCCCACGCCATGCTGCAACCGGAAAGTACCGCTGAAGACCTGGAGTTCATTGACTGGATATTTGCCATGTGCCTACAAGCCAGGCGACGGCACGCAAAAGGTGTAATCTGGCAGGTCATCGTGGCAAAAGCACGAAGTCAGGTGGAGAAGTTGGCAGGTTACAAATGAGCAGGTTTCGTGCTTCAGGAAGCTGCCTTATCGTACTCAAAACAGCTTGAAAAAGCTAAGGCCCGCTAAGAAAATAGCGAGGCCCTAACCTGAATAAAAATCTGTGATAAAAAAAACGATTACCTCAAAGAATACCTTGTATCTTTGAGGAACCATACACAGCAATTAATACTGCAATTGGGGCGCATATCAATAAGAGGAAGACAAACGCGACTACTAAATCGCGTCCTTTTAAGTTTTCTCCCTTGATCTTCAACCACTTTCCGAGATTTAGCTCGAATTTAACCATGGCGTTGGTTTGAGTATGTTATAAAGTCCTTCGTGTTCGAGACGAAGGGCTTTTTTATTGTCTCCTACTTCTTCCCCAGGAGCACTGTAGGGCTTAAAAGATCTTTTAAGGCAAAAAAAAAAGCGGCAAATATTTCAAAGAGCAAATTTGATGTATCTGTGGCTATCAAAAATAGCTACGTAATACACGTATTCTGTTCCGTTTGAAATATTTGCCGCTTGCCAGGTTTTGAATATTATCCCGGTAGATTGACAAAAAATAATCCTTAAAAATTCATACCACCAAATTAATGAGCCTTTGCTCGAAAGCGGAATGATGGTACAAAAGTACGGGGCTATTTCTTATCATGCTGTTTTTTCTTTCACTACTCTTACATATTTTTTTTGTGCTGGGTTACAGCTGTCGTCAGCGGTTCTCGGTTTGGAAAGCCTATTCAAGTAGTGGGTGATTTACTTGTCGATCCAAAGTAATAAATCGATAAATAGCGTTCATTGACAATGCTGGTAAGAGATCAAAAACTGTCTCGTCTTTGTCTCAGACACACCTTTCGCAAGAGATCTAATATGTAGTTGTTTTTATTTTCATCAATATGATGAATGTGAACTCCTTTTGTACCGTCTTGACATACACAGCACTTATAATCAGTCATATATATGACATCACCTTCAATTTCTACTGGTACTTTTTTTCTTGTTGCCATTTTTCTTTTTATTTGTCTGCATGATTATATAAACCATTAGACTTATTCTCTTAAAATTAATTTAGCAATTTCCTTGCCGATCATTCATCTGTTCTTATTACCCCCTCGCCGACTAACCTTTCAGAAGTGCGGGCGCCATTCATTCCAAAACCTATCACCTCTAAAAGAATTCGAAGCGTATAATTGCAAATCCTTAAAAATAGTATGGTTCCATGTTCGATGATGTAATCCTGAACCAGAACCAGAAATCTGCGAGAGGCCGAAATGTAGTGCGATACCCCTAAGTGGTTCGTACTCCCATGCGATCTTTTGCATCAACTGTGTAATAAAAGCTCCGACTGTAGTCAGTGGCATATTGGCTTCATCTTTCGGTATGTATTTATAATAAAATGTTGATGAAATATTCTCGTCAAAGGGAGAACGATACCATCTTGTACAGCTCCATGTTCCTAAATCAGAAACGCATAAAATATCTAACATTTCTCTCGGATGTTCTACAATTTCGCTATCGAACTTATTTAAACCTAAGGTGACAGCATCGCCATTTTCTTTTTTCGTTTTTTTAAGGTCATGCGAATGAGCCAACATACCATATATAATCGGAGCATGCAGCTGCTTATACGGCGTTTCTGACCTTGGGATTAATAGATTTTTTATCTTTTTAGATGTCTCAATAGTTTTTTTAAGATGCCTTATCTTAAAAGTTATTTTACATTCAAAGGCAGCTAACACGCCTTCCGCTAAATAAAGTTTTTTATCTAAGAGTTTTTTAGGATATTCTGGACGTAAGACTATTACATCGACCTGTGGACTGGCTTCTCCACTAAAGCCAATGATTCTCCCTTTCGTAACAATCTGGAATGTTGGCGGAAGCCAATCCTTTAATAGTGTAGCCCAATTTTCCTCTCCTTGATCCCCGGCAGTGCCAGGGTCTTCATTCACTCTTTGAAGAATGCGGTTGTATTCATGTTGAATATCACGATGTGCCGACCAAACAAACTCATTTAAATCTTTATTCATGATTTTGTACCTTTAAATGACCATACGACCCCCAAAAATGTTGTCCATTTGTAAAGACAAATATAGCTTGTAAACGTCAAAATAAATCTCTTCATTATTTTTACACCAAAACCCAACCCATGCTAGAAAAATTTAACTTTAAGAATGATGATGAGCTAAGGGCTGCCTTGGAATTTATGCTGGTATGTATAAAGGAAACATATGCCCGCAACCAGGCTTTGACTGCTGCTGTGGAAGTGCTGGCCCATGTAGTGACTAGAGGCGACAGTGAAGCAATGAAGGCAATGATGTCGAGCATTGAAGAAGGCTTGCCAGAATTTCAAGAGCAATTTGACCAAGTGTTTAAGGCGCGATTTGCTGGTCATGGCCTCGACCCAAACAACTTACGCCGCAGAACCGAGGGACTCGATAACTGATCGAGAAAATGAGAAGCGCAGCACCAGGTCACCTGATGCTGCGCTTCTTCTTTCTGCACTTCATTAAACCTTCAAAAGGCTCGTACGGCACGGACAATCGGCCATTTCGATTCCTTGTTTTCGGTATTCTTCGCACCGCTCAAGAAATCCACTGTATATGCCTTCTTTTCATTAACTTGGGTGGAACTCCAATATTCATCTTCAAGCGGATTGCTGGTACCAATCATGTCCTTGTACTGATACATCAACTTGAGTTCGTCTATTGAGGGTAAAAACCAGTCATCGTAGCCGGCAAAAACCCATTGGTCGCAGGTATATGCAGCACTGCCCCCGCTCAATGCGTTCACTATATCAATGGTGTTTTGTTTGCCGGTGCCCACCGCTGTACCGTATGCTCCGTTGACCAGCGTACCACAATTATAGCCAGTACAATATTGCCAAAAGGCGCTTAAATCACTGGTGGCGGCTATCAGCCCGTGCTTGCCGGTGTCATCGACGTAAAAGACTATGCCGCCTTGATAGTCTTGACCGATGGTTACTTTAGGATCGTCGGTGCCGTCTTTTTTGCAACTTGAGAAAGTGCTGACCATCATAAGTAGCACAAAGAGCAAAGTTGTGTTTTTCATTTCTTTCGTATTTATTTTCCTACTCGTCTGGCTTTTCGGTCTCGCCCCGTTTGGTAGCGTGGTCTCTGGTCTCCACGGTTAGTCGTTTTAGGTTTCATATTTTTTCGCTCTTGGCTGCTTCCATCGGCTTATAGAGGGCATCAACGGTGCAGCTAAAGAACTCCGCCATTATCTTGAGTTGGGTACCGCTTGGATCTGAATCGCCACGTATCAGCTTATCAAGTTGGGGCATACCCACCTCTAACTTCTTTGCCAACGCCCTTTTCCTCTCCATATACTCATTTACTGGATATACTGACAGCAGTTCCCGAAGCACATATTGGGTCTTGGAATGTTCCATTATCATGTCGTTCTTTGTGAATTAAATTCACATCAAAGTAACTAAAAATTATTCCACAAATATCGTCAATAATTACGATAAAATATGGAATAGTTTGACATTTTATATTTCATAATGTTTTTAGGAGCTAATATCAAATACTTACGTGCCTTAAAGGGTATAACCCAAACCGAGCTCGCAGAGGTGGTAGGGGTAAAATATACTACGGTTACTGGTTGGGAGACTGGCAAGTCGTCGCCGCATTTCCAAGTATTACTTCAATTGCGGGAATACTTTCAAGTTGATCTTGAAAGGTTGGTGTACCAGGATTTGCAAAAGGAAACGGTGGAAGAGGCCCACAGTGGAACTCAGGGAATCATGGTAGAATTCGAGAAATTGAAAAGCAGAATGGACGCCTTGGAAAGCCGGATGGCAGAAGTGAAAGGAAAGTAAATAGGCCCCATGCTTGGGCCAGAGTAGAATGGCCAAATCTTTTTGTTTGAAAGAGATTATTCTTATAAAAACGGCGGCACTCTTTGTGAGTACCGCCGAAAAAATAGATGACTTTGATGCGCAAAAAAAGAGCGCATATTCTCTGCAAATTTATTAATTTTTTACTACCTTCTGTAGCCAACTTCTCCCTTGTGTATTGGTAATTCTAACAAAATAAATACCCAATGGCATTTGCACGAGATTTTGAATTCTATATTCATTAATACCGGATTCAGCCTTTTCATTCTGTCGTACAATTAAATTCCCTAGCATATCTACTACCTCAATCGTATATTGATCGACTTTATTGGAAAATTTACGGACAATAAGATCATTGCTGAATGGATTTGGATATAATTCAAAAGTCCTTTCCTCTACGATGGTATTGTTGTCTCTGAGTGCTATAGTTTCAAGTTCCTGATCCGTAACATAACTCATATATGCTTTACTAGTAGTTGGAGATACGTTATACCCCAGGTTTACAAGTTTGCTTCGGCCCAACTGTCGTTCTGCTGTTACGCCTGAGTATTCACCCCCAAAATACAAGACTGTATTGTCGAAAAAGCATTTTTTTACAACTTCATTATCCGGCGAACCATATGACCTTAAAGCTGCATAGTCTCCGTTCGTTGCAATTTTACAAAACAAAATATCTTTTCCACCAGTGCTTGCAAAGCTCTGATTATTTATGCTTAGGTTTCCGGTAAAAGTCAAGACCAAATATACATTTAGGCTATCATCGTAAGTCAAATCCATCTCCCCTTCTATGATGGGTTGGACAATACGTTGCATCCATTTGAATGACCCCAAACCATCCACTGTCAACAAAAGGATTCCATCACTGGGCAGAGCGTACGTCGTTTGTTGGTAACTGAGATTACCAGTGCCTTTAAACATGTATGTGATCCGCGAGTGATCTTTTGACGATATCGATTTTATAAATTTCACTGAGCCCGTAGTAGAAATGCCCGAAATTGATAATTGGAGAGGGTTCAGGTTATCTAATTGGAAGCTGAATAATCCACCTGGATTTAATACTGACTGATTTTGACCATCGACCTTTACCAATGTTGAGTTAGCAGTTCCTGATATTATATACTTACCATCCCCTTGCCTAATCTCTAGTTTAGTATCAGCAGTAATATTCTGAATACTTTGTAAGCGAACAATTACCCCATCCAAGCCTATTACGGCAACAAAACCAGATAAAGCAGTAGCGCTTTTTACATTGGTAGCGTCATAATTCAAATTACCTCGGAATGTACCTGTAACGATAATCTGATTACCCGATTTTACCATGTCGGAAATCGTCAATAAATCATTGGACGAGAATGTATGTTCCCAGGAGACAAGTGGCGTATCATAATCAAGTGCAATCTGATTGGCCCCCACTTTTTCAATAAACACCAAAACATCATTATCCCAGTCATCAATATAAAACAGGTAATCAGGGGCTTCATCGCGGGATTCAAAACTCGTTCTATATGTATAATCTACTAAGCTACTTTTTCCGCTTGTTGCACGGACAAGGCCTTTGGGAGTAGAAAAACCGTCTGTATGCACAATACCGAAATTTTTTAGAAAATCATTCTCATTGCCTATAGGTACAAAGACATTGGTTGATTCTCTACCAGGTAGCGAAAAGAAGAAGTTTTTATTAAAGTCCGGGTTAAGTGAAACAACATATGGACTGCCATTTTGTCCTGGACAAGCAATGACATTTTCTACTGTATTTTCATAACAACCAAAATTAGGGTTACTAAGATCATACCCACAATCTATAGAATTAATAGGTGTAACACCAAGCACACTAAAGTCTTTTTTGCAAAAGGTTACAAATGTACAGAATACTTTATTTGGTTCTGGATATTCGACAAAATAGACGCCATCAAAAACATCTTTCAACCATAGTATTTTTTGTCCTAATTCTGTAAATTCAAACGGTGGGTCGGGGTACGCAGCTTTTAATTGATCATACCAAAGAATTAATTGATACGCATTCTCTCTTCTAGGCTCACAATTACTGTAATAAGTATCCACATGCAAGTCTGAAGGTAAATCTCCACAAAGTAATTCTTCATAAAACAAACCACAATCCAATTTTACACAGTCATTACTGACAAATTCAACATGGCCTTCTCCATAGAGTGGATGGTTAAATAATGAAGTTGAAACAACTTCGAGTGTTGCTTCACAATAAGTTACTTTGTCACAATTGTCAAGAAACTTGCCGTCAAAATTATCTTGCAATTGTTGGATATAGGCAAAGTAAGAGCCAGTAGCACTATTTAAAGCATGATTAAGCATTTGCGAATACTCCAAGGCTCGCACCTTCTTTTTATGTTTACTAACCCATCCAACACTATGGTTTTCGCAAAATTTTTCTACTTTACAAGGAACGTTTATTGCATTTGCTAAATCCAGTATAGGATAATCATGATAACCATCAGCAAGTACCAGTTCACCTTTACAATAAAGATCATATGTGCACACGTCGGAACTTTCATCATAGCTTTTCCAAACGTGGTTTAAAGTAGCTGGATAAAGTTTTACTATAAACTGTTTCACACAACTGCCTATATTTACATCAATATGATAATTGATTCCAGCATGAAGATGACCAATAGTCACTTCAAAATTAGACACTGTACTTGCTGCCCCAATGGGTATACCGTCTTGGAAAACTGTGACTACATCATTTAATGGGTTAAATATATTATAGGTTACACTGCCATCGTCGTACCCTTCACAAGGTTTTACCAAGAGACCAGGGGTTACATCTTTGTTTTGCAGCTGAATACAACTGGATATAGTGCAACTATTTGCATCCGACACCGTAATACAGTAATTACCAGAATTAAGGGTAGTAATTGTAGAATTGGTTACTCCATTACTCCAAACATAGCTATAGGGTAGAGTACCGCCAGTAACGGAAGCTTGTATTTGGCCATATCCCTGACAACCAGGTAATGCCTGAATCACATTGATTCCCAAGGGGTCAAGCACAAAGTTTTTAACCACTGAAGAACCACAATAATCTGTTACCGTAACGGCATAGGTGCCTGCACCAATCGCACTCTGGTCTTCATTAAGATTTGATATGCCACTCCAAGAATAAAAATAAGGAGGAATACCACCTGTTGTTGTTAAGTTGATATTGCCATTATTCGCACCAGGACAGGGAACGGTAAAACTTGAAGTAACTTGTAAAGGAGAATCAGGTTCAATTGTTGGCACCTCTAAACATTGTTCCGTAATGCAACTCGCTACTGTAGAAATAATAGTTACACAATAGGACCCTGATGATAGATTTGTTAACTCCGAATAATAAGTGTCATAGTCTTCACTACCATTTTCCCAGATAAAATCATAACTTCCACCCTCTGGGTCATTCGCGAATACACCTAATGAGCCATGTTCTGTGTTGGTACATGAAGGTAGAATATATAGATCCAGTTGCGGAAAGTGAATTGGGCGCAAATCAAAACATTTCGATCCAGTACATCCATTTGCATCTGTAGCAATTAAACAATAATTACCTTGACTTAGATTAGTAAGCGCAACTAATGAATTACCTTTCGAATCTTCCCAATGGTAAGTATAAGGCGCTAACCCTCCACTTGCGCTAGGGTTCGATTGTACTTTTATCTGCCCGTCAGTTCCATCACAGGTCAAAGGAGGAATCAATATGGGAGTTACGCTTACCTGAATGACTGGACATGAAACCAAGGTTAGAGTTCGAATGGTTGTACAATGAAAAGCATCTTCTACAGTAACAGAATAATTCCCAGGAGCAAGGCCACTTATAGTGCTGGTTGAAGCACCGGTATTCCACTTAATTTGGTAAGGCTCGATCCCGTTGTTGATAGTTAGCAAAATAGAACCATCTGTAGCACCTGGGGTTGGCTGTTTAATAGTTGGAGCCAAACTAAGCGTACAGTTTTTCACTTCAATACAGTCAGAGAAAGTACAACAGTCAATTTTGATCTCTATACAATATACACCTGCCGGCACATTCACTAAATCTTCAGACTGGCCAACGGTTTGGCCTATCGAATTTGTCCAAGTAAAACTCATACCGCTCGTTGAGCCATTCACAGTCAGGTCAATGGCTCCGGTAGAAGATTGCGGGGTAGAATAAATTATGGCGTAGTTTACATCATTGGACGTAATGCAAGTGACTGGAAAATTCTCTGTTTCAGATTGATGCCCATCAAATAATTGACCACAATTTATTTTGAATTTATGCACTTGGTCCTGACCTTGACTCGGCCCCGATGTCCAAGTGTTGCTACCTGTGCGGTAGGGTACAGCGAATGCCACAATACTTGATAAAGGGAGACAAGCAATTTGAGGTAAATTAAGCAACTGGTTACCTTGCCCAACAGCATTACCATTCAAGTCCTCCCCTTCAAATACCACATTGTAACAAGCATTCAAGGTGAAATTAATAGAACTGAATTGGACTGACCATGTTTTACTGTCTGTTCCAGGTACAGCTGTACAGTTTACCAAATTATTAGCCAGGTTTGGAATTTTTGCTTTTAAACTACGTAGTGATTCGCTAGCAACTGCATATACAGTGACGACTTGATTGACTAATACAGTAGGCCCTGCATTTAATGCTCCACCTAACCGTAAATTACCATCAGGCAAATTATTGTCTTTGACCCATTCTCGGTAATATATTTGTCGGTCATTAGTTGCTCCAGTGCCGGAATAAATGCCTACTGTACGGATAAAGGGTTTGAAGTTATCAATTTTAAAGCTGATAGGCGTCGAAACTTCAGTATGATTATTAATATCAGTAACCTGGCCTTGCAATTCATAATTTCCATCGACGTATCGTGCATCCCAAGGATAAGTAGCCAATTTAACAGCTTTTTTATTAACGTACACATTATCTTTATGAATGCGAAGAAAGAAATCCGGAGTTAAATAGTAGTCCCATGGAGCGAATCCTATACCTACAGTATATGAATATGGAGCACAACCTGAACCTGTTTGTGATAAATTCCCGTAAACATTATTATTCATGTTATCTGGATAAATTTTGTTACTACCACGCGGATCAATTCTAAATCTCGCAAAGTTGTTTGACCCATTTATTTCTTGAAAACTTCCAGATATAGTATTACGAATGTTCACTTTAATTAACGATTCATTCATGAAAACATTGCTATAACGGTGATTTACTCCAGGAACAGCAGATGCCGCCATCATGGATACCTCAGTTTGGATTACATTACGAGTATCATTTATGTAGGTAGGGACGAATGCGTCCCAAATGCCGTTGCCGTTATCGTGTTCACATCCTCCGTTGCTACAGTTAAGATTAATGTTTGGAGGGGTAAAATCACGTCGTCTTAACCTCAAAGCTAACGGTTCGATTGTTGTCGAAATATGAAAATCATGTAAGGCATCTACACAATCTTCTTTACTATTATAGTTCGATGATGCATTTTCATATTGCGTTAGGTGAACATGATATGGATAAGGATGTTCTGCATTTCCGCCTGAATTTCCTACCGGTGCAATTGGCCAACCAGCATTAAAGGTATTAATAGTCGTGATAATATTTCCGTTGCAACTGACTGGAAGGCCTGGAACCACACAAAATGCCCGACAGTTTACTAGGTCAATAATTACATAGTTGCTTCCTATAAGAAGTAATTTGAATCCATTTTTTATGATCGGCAAGACCCTATTATCAAAAATGTGGAGCAAGTCGATCCTCAAAACTGGTTCCAATGGTCCAGGAGGAGCGTTGGATTCAATAATCAAGTCAATTATTCCATTATCATCCATCCTTGCCACTCTGCCTTCAAAAGGCGCAAGAATTACCAAGTCTTCGTTACCAAGAGGAGAAATATCAATTCCACGATGGTACAAAGTACCTGTGGTTCCAGGATTTCGCATTCCAAAGTCACTAGTAATGTCTGAAGCTGAAGCAGAAAATGTATTGTTAAAACTATTGTTGTAATATCTGGCAAATTGGATTACTTGGCCTTGAACGGCTGAGCAAAGTGCAAAAAGCATTAATGAAAGAACTAGGTTTTTCATATTTAAATATTTTTGATGGTATAATGCATCAAGACTTGTTGGCTTGAAGATCATTGTTAAAACACTATTGTTTATACTTTAATTGATATCAGTATGATTGCTTCTGATATTGTGAAAGGTCAACCTTTAATCCTTCAAATGGCATGAAAGAAGTATATAGCAAGCTCCTTTTACCCTTAATTTTTTCCCATTCATAAAACACACTATAGTAACTGCGTGTATATGGATTCACATATAAAAATTTTGTTCCCTCACATTGCATTTGAAAATAGTCATTTGAAAAAAAGCCGGAAATATTGCTTGAGCATTCGCGAAAACCTGGAATATCAATGGGCGTTATCGCTTTGGTTTGCAGATCAATCATTATAAAACCATCACTTATTGTACTTGTGCCTTCATCCCAAATATTGCCAACCGAATAACCACAAAACAAATATTTTCCGTCGTCTGATACCAAGCCAGTTTTAATGAGCTTACCAGAGATTAAAAGTTCTTGCATGATATCTCCAAGGTGATCGTAAATTGTAATATACGTACAATCAAGTAGACTATTACTTATCAGATTCCCTTCTGCATCGTTATTTTCTTTTGCAAACTTGTAATAAATACTCGCTGTTTCGCAGTGTACTAAAAACGTACCACTAGTAGGTGTTATCACGTTTAAACTTTCAAGTGGTCCCCCAATAATATCCGTAGCAGTTTCAGGACGTTTCACATATAGATTATGTGCTTTTAATGTTTTGAAAGCATTTACCTTTGAAGAAATGCTAACTAATGGTTGTTCTTTACCAGTTTTATCATTAAATTCGCTAAGCGAATTGAAATAGGATGAGGATGTATTCTTGTCGGTGTTTTTAGGAAAAGGCAGCTCAAAAACGGGGTTACTGATAGGAAACTGGTCCTCCCGGATAGCTTTTACTTCTTTGCCTCGATCATCGTGGAAATGAAATGTTTTTGATGGATACTGGTCCTCTACGGTTTCAGAGATGACGCCATTAGGTAAACTTTTTTCATTAACGAATGTCCCGTTCCAATAGTGAAGTTTTGCATTAACATTTGGTGCTACTGGGTTTTGGCTTGGTGGATTCGAATGCTGACCCAAACATTCGATGCTGATCCCCAATAAAGCGAACAACATAATTAAGAAACGAAACCTAATTAAGAATTGCACTTTAAAAAATAATGCTTGCATATCTGATTGTAGTTTAAATTAAAGAAATTGAGATCAGTAATTAAATATCAAATGGAATAGAAAATCCATTTGCGTAATGTGTTCAAATTTAAAAGAGGCAAAATAGTCATTATCGAAAATTAATAATGCCCCAATGTAAAGCCAGCGTATCACCAGTGCTAAAGTCACTACCATACTCAAAATCGGTATGCAAAAAATCGACCAAGTCACGCAACGCACCATAATGCGAAGAATACATAACTCGTATAGGAGAATATTTCAGTTCGAAGGGAGGGATAAATGGCCTATAGGTATGGTAAAACCATACTGGGGATAAACTCAAATACTGACCATTACTATTACCGAGGGTAAGGATAAGCGGAGCATCTAATAATGTCCAATTAGCAGTAATAATTTTTATAACACTCTGGCCACTCTGAGAATACCCTACAATAGTATCGAATGCAGGTATGCCTAATGACCCATCACTAAAAATGCGCACTCTAGAAGCATCCAATAACTCAATGCCCGTAAAATTCAATCGCGTATTGCTTAGCTCGGTATATCCAGCCATCGTATCTAAAAAACTGGTAAAAGTGCCTGCCTCTTCCTTAGTCAACTCCGGCAAATTACCGTCTTCTTTTAAACGGTATAGCCTGGTATTTTTATCAACGAGTTCACTTAATGTAAATTTTTGGGGGAAGTCCAGTGTAAGATCGTCATGGGTGACTTTGTTACAAGATGCCCAAAGCAAAGTAAGAAAAAATAACGAAAAAATACATACACAAAGAGGTTGTGGTCGCAAGACAGAGAAAGGAACAAAGTATTTCATAGGAGGACCTGATTTAAAAATACAATAGTGACGATAAGAGGAAATAGTCTTCATACTACGCGTACGAAAGTAGTCGCTGAACAACAAATGTTATAACATGCGTTATCTGGAGATTTGTACTGTCAATCCAACTAAACAATAAACATAAAATTGCGAAGACGATGGAATAAAAATGGCGTTAACCAAATAAATTATGAAAATCAATTATACTAATGTTTCAGAAACGAGAAGGTGGAGAGTGTCAGAAGTCCAATAGCAAAAGTGGTTGTTTCGTAATGTACAACTTTTCTTTAAGCAAAGATAACACCTGTTCATTGAATCCACAAGCCCGCTTTATGTTAAATTTGTGAGTGCTACGCTACGGAGGGTGAAAACGTATTTTCATTGTGTAAATGAACTGATTAGCAAGATGATTTAACCCTATTTATCAGTTCTCGCCAAGGTGGTGTTCCATTATGAGTGATTGTTTATATTTGCAGCAAACTTGAACACTCATGGTTATTGAGAAAAAATGCTGTCATCGCTGCGGCTCCGATCAGATCGTAAAAAATGGCCATAATGGAGTTGGCAATCCCAAATACAAAGCATGTGGTTTCGGAGGCGTTTTTCAAACCAAGCGCCCGAGCGAAGAATTTAAGGAAACGGTGATTCGGGCAGCCCAGGAACGCAGTTCTTCCCGGGGCTTGGCGCGCACTTTCGGCATCAGCCATGTACTGGGTATGGATTGCACTTTGCCGTCAAACTCGCCAAGTAGTTTCTTATTTCGTCGGAGACCGAGGAATCAGCAGTTGTCAGGATTTTTGGGATTGGGTGCCGAATGATTACAAGCAGTCCTTCACTTTTTCTGATTTTGGGAGGCTTACAGCAGCGTAATTGACAACGTCAAACATTAACAAGTTGGAAAAGAAACGGGTGAAACAGCGCATGTCGAACGATGGAATGGAACCTTGCGTCAACGTATTTGTCGCTTGAACCGCAAGACCTTATCTTTTTCTAAAAGCGATGAAATGCACCAACTCTATCTCAAACTCTTTATTTACAATTACAACACATCACTCATAAAGTAACACTACCCTCGCCAAAAATAGCATCAAATCCAACATTACCAAGCAAAACTTTATACCTAGGATATTGCAATGATAATGTTCTATGGGTAAGGGTTGCGTGAAGCCAGCAATTAAGATTGAGTATGAAAAACCTTACAAATGAATCTTAAAAGTGAGGCTTATCGGCTATCCACCTCAGATTCAAACAAATATCCTTATCATTCGACACTTATATAATAGTACCGTTAGCATTTCTCTCACCAGCTGGCCGTGTTCGTTTAAGAACAAGTCTTAAAATATGTGCGAACCTTTACATAATGTTGTTCCCCTATGCACACTCTTCCCTTTACCTATGCACAATAGTGCATATAACAAAACTAACTAGACAAAAATAAAGAAAAAAAACTAAGAGATGGCAATGGTTGGCTAGTGCCTTCATACTGTGGGATTGCATTTTGCAATCCCCATCTTTTCTCGAAATGCAAACACATAACAGTATAAAGGTGCTATACTATTTCCATTACAAGGTAATCAGCATCAGTTCGATTTTTCCTTTTGTTCTTTTACAAAACTCTAGCAATACCACGAAGCGCGAAAATGGCACTGAAAAAAAATTGCCAATTTAGCAACTTCTACCCTCTACAAACAGATCGCTGAAACGAATACACTTAGGGCATCAAGAAAAATATTCTTGGTGCCCATTTTTTATGTCTCACCCACCAAACTTTCTTCGCTTGCATCGTAAACGCTCCCCGCTCACCCAAGCGGACATTGCGTATCTAATGAGTATGCCTGACTACTCCAACATCTCTCGGTGCGAGAAAGGCCAAAGGTCACCAAGCGTCGAACTCCTCCTGGTCTATCATCACCTCTTTGATACCTCAGTCGAATCATTCTTTGAGCCTCAATCTGAAATCATCCTGTCAGCCCTCCTGGAACGGATCGAGCACCTGACCAGCGATTTGAAAAAGGAGGAGGACGTTCCAAAGAATGCCTCCAGAATCAGGTTCCTTGAGCAAATATTTACAAGACTAACTAAATAAATTGCCTATGACAAAAACAAATGAAAAAAGAAAGATAGTATTTGCAGTGTACCCTAATGCTAATGGGTTTGGATTCGTGTATATGGAAAATGCCCGTAAGCTATTGGACGATGGAGCGGTGAGGATAAATCCGATAAGCAACAGGAAGGTGATGGAGAGGATCAAACGAGCTCTTGAATACTTCCGGCCGTCCATCGTCATTGTGCTCGATCCGGAAGGTAAAACGTCAAGGACTGGCCGGCGGGTAATTAACCTGGTCAAAGAGATTACAGCTTATGCGGCTACAGAACACCTGCCAGTGGTGCAATATTCCCGCGAGCAGATCAAGGATGTCTTCGAGCAATTCGGTGCCGTCACCAAATATGAGATTTCCCAAGTGATCCTGAAAGAATTCAAGGAACTGGACCCCAAGGCTCCGAAACAAAGGAAACTCTGGACCAGCGAGGATCGAAATATGGCCGTCTTCGATGCCCTGTCACTTGCTCTGACCTGGTTCTACCTCAATGATTAAGGGTAGGTTCTATAATATGGACTGTGTAGAAGGAGCGAGGAAATACCTCAGGGATGACTCGATTGATCTGATCGTCACTGATCCGCCGTTTGGGATTGGCGGAGATACCCTCCACAACCATTACAACCGAAACGAAAAGTATGTGCTGGATGGCTATGTTGAAGTACCGAAGGAAGAATATTATGAGTTTACAGTCAACTGGGTCAAGGAAGCGGAGCGAGTGCTGAGACCAGGCGGCTCGATCTACATAGTATCAGGATACACCAACCTCATCCATATCCTGAATGCCCTTGCTCAAACCAAGATCAAAGAAGTCAACCATATTATATGGAAGTACAACTTCGGGGTGTATCCCAAGAACAAGTATGTCTCATCGCACTACCACATCCTGTATTATGTGAAACCTGGGGCGAAGCCAACCTTCAATACCTTTTGCCGATACGACAAATCTGAGAGATACATAGGAACGAACGGCTCACCGAATTATCGAGACCGGGAAGATGTGTGGGTAATAAACCGAGAGTTTAAGCCTGGCAAAGTGAAGAACAAAAATGAATTACCATCTCAACTGCTTTCCAAGATCATTCAATATTCGAGCAATAAAGGCGATCTGGTCTGTGACTTCTTTCTGGGGAGTTTTTCTACAGCAAAAGTAGCTAAAGAGCTCAAAAGGCAAGTGTGCGGGTTTGAGAAAACCAGATTGCTTTTTCTTATCAAATGAATGAATTGAAATAACTGTGGGTAATTTGGCCGGGCCCTTAGAAATGTACTTGAACAATTCGGTGCCGTGACCAAGTACGACATCTCCCAAGTTACAAATAAACCCTTACGAATATATATTCGTGTTCTTCATTGGAAGTATTTTCAATTTCGTGATAAATGCCCTCAGGAAAAATAAAAACGTCTCCAACATTGTATGGATAAATACCGTCTTCATCACGAACTGTACCTTGACCTTTTAACACATACATTACTTCATTCAATTTGTCATGGTTGTGCCATGCAAACTTTGAACCTGCAGGTAGAAATCCATATGTCATCCCTTGTACATTTTTCATTTCGTTGTCAGCTAATAACAACTTTCTGCCACCACTTCCACCGTGGGCATCTTCACGTACAAAAGATTCATGTGATTTTTTTGTTACTTTCATTTTTTTATTGTTCTTATGATTTTTGCCTGATCTAATGTTTCTTTTATTTAAAATTCAGGAAATGTCGTCATATTCTTCAGTCATATTTAGCTTATCAAATAAATCCAACGCAAATAAACCACATCTCTCTATTTTATTCCTTCTGTTCTTTTTTGTCAAATATTTGTATCCGTCCACCACATATTGCACCCCTGTCCATAATAGATGGATATGAGACAATTTAACATAAGTAAGGGAGTGTATTCGTGCACCAATTGCACTCAGTAGCGGATAATGAATTAATATATACTTAAAAGGAGAAAGAAGCGAGAGCGAATGAGGTGGGCTTTCTGCCAATCAATTAGAGCTTCATTGAAAGCACTCACGTCAGTTCTTAATCATCATATCTATTAGCAAATTCATCAAAATTTATACTCATAGACTGTCTGTTTATATGTTAAATTAGCAAAGTGTACATCCATTATGGTTTTAAAATATTTTGGTTACGAGTAGAATAATAATTAAATATCGAATCAAACCAAACAATAGTTTCATCAATATATCTTTTTGATGCTAATTCTTTTTTTCCTGAAAAAACAATAGGGTCGAAGTAATTACTTCCGTGTTCGCTTTTATCGTTTGGCGAATAACGTCCTATGATAAGATATCTGTCATCAAAAATCACAAGATATTCAGTAGGATATCTGTTGTATCTAACTACGTGTAAATTTTTTATCCCTATTACTTCTTCCCATTTTTTTACCATTTTAGCACACAAGTCATTTAGCTCTTTTGAATTAGGATTAGGATCATCCTCCTCAAATATTTGTATGAGTATTTTGCAGTTTTCAACCTTTAATTTCAAATCTCTAATAACGGGATGGATAACTGCTGTTGTTGATGCATAGATTCTTATATTCTCAACACTTTTATTGTCACCTACAGATAAAAAAATAGCACTACTTAAACTCATAAAATTAAGTTGATTTTGTTGTGCTATTAAGTTTTTAATATTTTTAGAAATAGCAGCAGTCTCTGTTTCAATTTTTTCTGCTTTTTGACCAAAGAACTCTATAAAATAACTTATTACGCCCGAAAATATCCCTACCAAAGTAATTGCAGGAATTTTATCTTTAAGAAAATCTATGAAGGGGGAAAGTATTAGTATTAGGGAAGATGCCCCTAGAACTATATACCCTCCTATGGAAAATAATTTTCTCATCTAGTAAAATTATTCATTAATTCTTATAAAGAAAAACTCATTTTCAACATTATCAGTGTTCACGAGTTTATGTTTTAATTCAGATGGATTTAAAAATATATCTCCTGCATCATATTCATACCTAGTTCCATCTTCATATTCAATATATCCCTTTCCCTTCAGAACAATAAACAACTCATCAATACCTATGTGGTTGTGCCAATCAAAAACAGATCCGACAGGCAAGAAACCTTTCGTCCAAGCTTCTAAATTTTTGGTGATATTTTCATCTTTGGAAAACAAAACTTGTCTTCCTCCTGATCCACCATGAGCACCTTCTCTTACTACTTCAGTCAATGACTTTTTAATTGGAATTTTCATATAACGATCTTGTTAAAGGTTAAGAGCATGTTGGGGAATTTTATTTCCACCAGCTCAGTATTTTGAAATAATCATTTGGCAGTTGGCTCAGACTATTCATGCTTCGGAACATTCTACTGTTTTTTCATAATCTTAAAGCAGCCGCTGGAAGAAATTGAACCACCCGAAGTTGCCTCGCTAATCCAGCGCCACTTAACTGGAACAAAACATCGCTCTGTAGGTGGCCTGGAAGAGGTTTCCGGTTCGATACCCATTGCTCTGGCCATATCCATGAATTGGCCATCATAGCCCTTGTCGACCAAAACCTTTTCAGCCCATTCAAAAAAGCCATTCGCACGTTCCAAAAGTTTGCAACTAAAAACAGAATCATTTCTGTTATCTGTATATACAAAAACCGACCAAACTAGGCCCACGGTGTCCGCCAATACTTGCCGTTTACGACCGTATGCCTTTTTGTTGCCGTCTACTCCTTATCGTTTTTGATAAATGGTGCGACTTTAACTGATTGATTATCAGTACACAATCACGGTTGGTTTAGGAGTCAACCCTATCAAAAACACCTAAAAGACAACGCAAGATACAAAATAATTTACGAACCATTGGGTATTTATTGTTAATTATTTTATTGAGACGGGCTCTTTTTGGAATTGATAGATCATTACTGGAAGCCTTTGTGAATCCCCATTCAATTGTTGCGGCTATAATACCAACAATAACAAGCAAGCTTGCAATAAATCCAACACTCCACTCCATGGTTTTCACATCTATAGTTATTTCCTACTTTTTTTCTAATGTAATAAGAGTACGTCCGGGGAACTTAGCATAAAAACTACCATTCCTCATATCATTTTGAAATTTTTCAATTCCTTCATTGAATTCATCATCAGGTACTAATCCCAAAATATAAAATGATTTATTTTTAATTAAATTGAAGTAGTTCTCATCAATTAAAAAATCTACATCACTTAAATAGTTATCTACAGCGAGCAATGAAAAACCATTTGATTCTGTAACAGCAATAAGATTGATTATGTCCGGGTGCCTTAGTTTATCTATTTTAGTAATAGAAGGAAAATATTTACTATAAATTCGCGATTCCAATTGCGAGTGAGATTGTGTTGCCACAAATAAACGACCATTTTTTTTGCATACACGATGCAAGCTCTTTAACAAAGAATGTGTTTCATCGATAAAATGTATTACATCTACAATAATTATTGCACCAAAAAAATCATCCTCATACGGTATATATAAGTGAGAACCTTTTTTAATAGTCGCATTTGTTTTTTCTGACGCTATTTTGCACATG
Source organism: Saprospirales bacterium (assembly GCA_031425035.1). Lineage (GTDB taxonomy): Bacteria > Bacteroidota > Bacteroidia > Chitinophagales > Saprospiraceae > M3007. The sequence goes on from JANPIN010000104.1 coordinate 19,101, forward strand.
TAATCTGATTGATCTAATCCAAATAAATTGTTGTAACCTTTTTCTTGAAAGGCTTTCAAATAATTTCCAGTACCACAACCAAAATCTAGAATTCGCATAGTTTTATCTATCTTCAACCTGTCGATTGCGAGTTTAAAAAGTTCCAAATCTGCTGTTCGATATTTGTCGTAATTTTCAGCATACTCTTTAAAATCAACTTTTTCTTCAATTGGCATAGTCTTATTCTTATTTTTTGATGCTCAATTAAACTATTGTTCTAGTACACGAATTTTCCTGAAATTCTTTGAATCTAATCCCTTTATCTCTATATCTTGAATTGAGAATTTTGCATTCGCCAATTGGCTTGGTGAGAGAACTGTTGGAATGAAATATTCATCTTTCGTTTTTAACGCACCGACACCAATCCAGTATTTAACAACAGAGTCCTTGGTTGATCCAACGAATAATCTTGTATCAGAACCAGTGTAATGATAGGGCATAGCAAGAATTTTACCCTTTTGTTCACGATACTTAAGGCGATCTTCCATCGCACTATGGGCGTCATGGATTTGCATAATCTCTTCCCGCCAGAGGATACCATGTTCTTCGTTAGGAGAGGGCCGGTAATTTAGATCAATCATTGAAATAATTGATTCATTCAACTTTATAATTTCAGGTTTTCCCTGCCTTTCAACTGCAATATTTAATTTATTCCAAAAATCACTTTCATCATTAAAACGACTGCTCACCGTGGTTATTTTATAGCGCAGATTTATTGGACAGTATGACATAATAAAATTCATAATGTTTTGAAATGAATACTGATAAGAAAGAATTTCGTGCCGTCTATAATTCGATATTCGTTCCATAATCAAGTCATCAACATAAAAATCAAAAACTACTCCCGGTTCATAAAAAGTTAGAATTGGTTTGATCCACGTTGCATAATGAATAAGTGCAAACAATTCTGCCCAATCAGCTCCTGGTGATTCTTCTAACCGCCACAATTTATAGCAACCTTGCAAAAAGGTGATATTTATAGGTTTATTATTAGTTACATTATACGTAATTGATTCCTGGATACGCCTTAACAGAGAATCACTAGCAGAAAGCCGACGAAATTTCCTCGTCTTTATTAACCTAAATATTTCATCTTCAATATTTGGAGGCAAAACTTTACTCTCTATTTGTGAGAGCTTTTGCAACTCCTTATAGATAAAAGTTTCAATTTGACTTTTCATAGGCAAGGGAATAGTCACCAAAGAAGAGAGAATGAGAAGAGTTTACTACGACACATACTTAACCCCTAACTTTCCGAGGCGTTTTTCAATTTCTTGCAAAAAAGGTTTATTTTCCTAAACCTGGAACAACAAACCGTTTTTTCCATAAATCAGACAGTCATTATTCCTAACCTTATATCGTGGAAACTAATTATCGAGCATCTTAGAATTACCACGAAGGTAAAGGCAAATTCTTTCTCGCAAGCGTTAGTAATTTCCTTGGTTGTTATCATTTTGTTAAAGTTGTATTTTTCTTGTTACAACCTAATCTTTTATTACCTTGACCCGTAATCATCAAAATTTGAATATACTATTTTTTGCATTTGTTTCGAGGAATAGCCAATAAGGTGTGGAAAAGTTTGCCCACGCTATGCTTTGCCGGTTTTTTATACGGGTATTGTATCTTTTGACAGTTAAGAATTACTACACATATTTCCACCTGTTTCTCAGGCATGGCCCTTTCAAAAATGTAGGGGCTTTTTTGTTTTGATCATTCGGCCAATGGCAGTGTCTTACCCCTTAGTTTTAACATAAAAACGCAACCATCATTCGTTGCATTTTTGTATTTTTGCTGGAAACAGTAAAAATCATGTCAAAACGAGTAGGAATCTGGATCAGGGTCTCTACAGAAGACCAGGCCCAAAGCGATGGTCCACAGCTTCACGAGCATCGCGCCCGCGCATACGCTGAGGTCAAAGGCTGGAATGTCATTGAGGTGTATCACCTGGAAGCGGTCAGCGGCAAGTCCGTGATGGCCCATCCCGAAGCCCAGCGGATGCTAGCAGACGTTCGCAGGGGCCACATCACGGGCCTCATCTTCTCCAAGCTAGCCCGGCTTGCTAGGAACACCCGAGAGCTCCTGGAATTTTCCGATCTCTTCCAACAGCATAATGCAGACCTCATCTCCCTTGGGGAAAGCATCGACACTTCCTCTCCCGTCGGCCGCTTCTTCTACACCCTCATCGCAGCTATGGCTGAATGGGAGCGGGCGGAAATCGGGTCGCGGATAAAAGCGTCTGTGAATGTTCGGGCCAAGCTCGGGAAGGCATTGGGTGGCGAAGCCCCATACGGGTACAAATGGGAGAAAAAGGAACTTGTCCTTGATCCCGAAGAAGCACCCATCCGCAAGCTCATCCACGAGCTCTTTGCCAAGCACAAACGGAAACGCATCGTCGCCAAGGTGCTCAACGATCAAGGATACAGAACACGAAGAGACGGTGAGTTTACAGACACTTCCATCGACCGAATGCTCCGCGATCCTATCGCCAAAGGAATGAGGCGGATCAATTACACCGAAAGTTTGGGAGACAAAAAGCATTGGAAATTGAAACCGGCGGAAGATTGGATTTTCATCGAAGCTCCCCGGATTGTTTCTGACGAAGTGTGGGACTCCTGCAATCGGATGCTTGACGAGATGGGTCAAAAAAGAAACAAGGTAAGAGGCAAAGGAGTGCATCTGTTCAGCGGCATTGTCCAATGCGAATGCGGGCCCAAAATGTATATGAGGAACCGGTCGCCTAAATATGTCTGTCCCAAGTGCAAGAGAAAGATTTCACCAGACGACCTGGAAGAAATCTTTCAAGAACAACTGATGAGTTTCCTGTTCTCGGACACCGAAATCCAAAGCCACCTGAGCCAGGAAGAATTGATGTTGAAGGACAAGGAGGAACTCCTGGAGGTACAGGGCAAAGAGTTGCAAAAAATCAAACAGAGGGTTGGCAAAATCTTGGAACTGTATCAGGAAGGCGAACTGTCAAAGGCAGCCTTCAGGGAGCATCACACACCTATATATGAGCAGCAGCAGCAAGTTGAACAAGCGCTCATGGAACTGCAAGGACAGATTGATGCACTCAAGATGCAATCGCTAGACAACAGTCAGGTACTTCATGATGCCCGGAACCTGCATAGCCAATGGGGCAACTTCAATGAGGAAGAAAAAAGAGCCATCATTGAAGCGATTACGACGTCCATTACTATCGGCGAAACAGACATAGTGATCGCCCTCCACTATATACCAACACTGGTCCACGAAGGGGCCGCTTCTCCTTCTAAATCTGTAGCCTGTCGTATCTCTGATTACTCTGCCTCAAAAAACGTTGCAATTATGCAACGCAACCGTGTCCCTGCGGTTATTACAACCACCCGGAGAAAGACTGCGTCTGCGGTCCCGGCGTGGTAAAACGCTACGTCAGTAAAATATCCGGCCCGCTGCTCGACCGCATCGACCTGCACGTGGAGGTGACGCCGGTGAGCTATGACGAACTGACTACGACCGAACCGCCGAAGATCGCCAGTCTGGAGATCAGAGAACGGGTGCTGCGGGCCCGCGAGGTACAGGAGCGGCGTTTCCAGGGATTGAAAGATGTGTATTTCAACGCCCAGATGTCGAGCCGCATGGTGCGCGAGGTGTGTCAATTGACCCCGGCCGGATTAACGTTGTTAAAAACCGCCATGGAGCGCCTGCAACTGAGTGCCCGGGCTTATGACCGGATTCTAAAGGTGGCGCGCACGGCGGCCGATCTGGCGGGCAGTCCGGATATCCGGATCGAGGATCTGGCGGAGGCTATTCATTATCGGAGTTTGGATAGAGAGGGGTGGGCGGGGTGATGGTGTTTCGGGGAGATTTCGCGGGTTTCGGACAGATTTTTTTCGCGCAGATTTTGCGGAGATTTTATTTCGCGCAGATTTTGCGCAGATTTTATTTCACAGATTAAAACCCAAAAATATGGAAGCAAATGAAATTACCTATCAGATTCGGGGAGCTGCGTTTCGGGTGTATGCAGCGCTTGGCCCTGGTTTATTGGAGCGTGTTTATGAGGCTGCGATGAAATATGAATTGGGATAAAATCTGTTTAAAATCTGCGGGAATCTGCGGGATAAAAATCTGCGTGAAATCTGCGCAAAATGAATCTGTGTAAAATCTGCGCGAAAAAACAATGAACTGCCAGCTATTTTCAGCAAACAAGTACAATCAAAATCCTACATCCACGCAAAATTTGAAAAAATAAAAATCCGCTATATCCACCCCGTACTACCTTTGAAGAAATTATTTAGCGATGAATTTTTCTCTGCCGCAAACACTTGAAATCCTGGAACGCACCCCAAACGTGCTCCTGGCCATGTTACAAAATTTATCCCCGGAATGGACCTCTAATAATGAAGGCGGAGTATCCTGGAGCGTTTATGAGGTAGTAGGTCATCTCATTCATGGGGAAAAAACAGACTGGATCCCGAGGATGGAAATTATTCTTTCCAATAAAGCCGATAAAACGTTTGAACCCTTTGACCGGTTTGCGCAATTAGAAAATACGAAAGCCGAAACATTGACTGTGCTGCTGCATGAATTTAAAAGTTTGCGACAGCAAAATATCGATCTTCTGAATTCAAAAAATCTTACCGACAGCGATTTAAAGCAAACTGGCATTCATCCTGCGTTTGGTGAAGTCACTTTGGCCCAACTGCTTTCCACCTGGGCCGTTCACGACCTCAATCACCTCGCTCAAATCAGCCGGGTGATGGCGAAGCAATACAAAGCGGAGGTAGGTCCCTGGATAGAATATTTACGCATATTGCAATTATGAATAAAACACATCATGACACAGGCAAATAAAAATGAATTACCACCGACAGAACAGGAAGAACTGCTGCGCGTTCTGAAAGCCCGTTTTGAAAAAAACAGGAGCCGCCATGCCGGTCTGGAATGGTCCGCCATACAAGCCCGGCTGGAAGCGAACCCAGAGAAATTATGGTCGCTCGAAGAAATGGAAAACTCGGGCGGGGAACCGGATGTGGTGGGTCATGATGCCGTAACGGGCGAATATATTTTCTACGATTGCGCCGCAGAAAGCCCTAAAGGCCGCCGAAGTGTGTGTTATGACCGCAAAAGTCTGGAGGCCAGGAAAGAAAATAAACCCGCTAATAACGCGATGGATATGGCGGCCGAAATGGGCATCGAGCTCCTGACCGAAGTGGAATACCGCGCCTTACAGCAACTTGGCAACTTCGATTTAAAGACCTCCAGCTGGGTGAAAACGCCGGCGGAAATCCGCAAACTCGGCGGCGCCCTATTTTGTGACCGCCGGTATGACCAAATCTTCCTGTATCACAATGGTGCGGAATCTTACTATGCCGCCCGGGGTTTCCGTGGCTCCTTACGGGTATAACTTCCCTCTCCTTCCCAATAACCAATAACGAATAAACAGTAACCAATGCAACTAGACAAAGCCGGCATAGAACAATTAGAACAACGTTATAGAACAGCGTTTGTAAATTCATTAGCGGGATTCCGTCAGGCCGTACTGGTCGGCACTAAATCTGTCGATGGCCACACGAACCTGGCCATTTTTAATTCCCTGATCCATTTAGGCGCGAACCCGGCTTTATTCGGCCTGATGAGCAGGCCCGACACGGTGCCCAGAGATACGTTGCAGAACATCCTGGATACCAAAGAATATACGCTCAACTTTGTCCAGGCGAGCCAGTATCAAAAAGCGCATCAAACATCTGCACGTTATGACCGGGAGGTATCTGAATTTGAGAAGGTTGGTTTTACAGCGCTTTTTCACCCGGCCTGCTACGCCCCTTTTGTAGAAGATGCTGTCGTAAAAATTGCCATGAAGTTTGAGACCAGCATTCCTATTCCGCTGAATGGAACAGTACTGATTATTGGCAGCATACAACAGGTGGAGATAGCCGAGGGCCTGCTGGACGAAGATGGATTTGTAAATTTATCGGCAGCGGAGGTGCTGATTAGTCAGGGACTGGATGCCTATTTCATGGCTAAAGAAATTGGTCGCCTTCCGTATGCCAAACCTTAATGGGTGAACGGCGGGGTTTATAAACCGTTCTGTACCTGACTAGTAGGCCGTGGCGCTCACCGCTTTCCACTTGCAATTATCGGCTCCTTTCGGCGGATCCAGTTTCAGTTTAAATTCCTTGCTGCTGCCGGCCGGGAACTGATCCTCGATGGTATGGCGCTCGGAGCCGAGGAACTTGTTTTTGCTGTCGTAAAAGCTCACTTCGATCACTACGTTTTTATACCTGGCCACCGTGGCTGTGTTGGCAATCGTGCCGTCGACCCTGAATTTTCCGGTAAAAACAGTTTCTTTAAACGTGCCGCCTGTTTTCAAAAACTTCCGGGGCGTCGCCTTTTCCTGTTCTTCGATCGAGAGTATTTGTTCCTGGTAGGTTGGCTCGACGGGTTCTTCGTTCATGGCCTGGGCCACGCTCCGGAACTGCTGCACGGCAAAAATGATCAAGCCCGCCAGGATGAGCAGACCCACGATCCAGCCAATGCGGCCGGCGCCCGAACTGCTTTTTACCGGTGCCACCGGCTGTTTGGTCTGGAAGGGCGGCGGCGTTGTTTTGCTAACTGTATTCTTAAAAGGCGGTGGTACGTCTTCCACATGGTGTGGCTGCGTATGGTTGATGACCGGCAGCAACTCGTCGATACGGCCTGCTTCCTGCCAGTCGTCCAGGCCTTTATACCAGACCATCGTCGTGGAGGTCAGGGTATGTTGTTCCAGGTCTTCCAGTAAAAACGGTCCCGTTTGCTGTTCGCCGTCGTGGAGATAGTATTTCCGTGCAGGGTGGTCTTCGTTCATGCGTTGTTAGGTGTACGGGGGATGGGGCTAAAAAAGCGTACCACCTTACGGCGGTCTGACGACTCTAAGTCGTCCGACCGCTGAGGATGGGCATGGGCTTCCTGGTCAGACGGCAAAAAAGTCGTCGGACCAGGAGCGTTGCCGTAAAACATGATCCGCCAGCACCAGCGCGGCCATGGCTTCCACGATCGGCACGGCGCGCGGTACCACGCAGGGATCATGCCGGCCCTTGCCCTTTACCGTCACTTCTTCCCCGGCGGCATTTAACGAAGGCTGATCCCGCATAATGGTCGCCACCGGCTTGAAAGCGACCCGGAAATAAATATCCATCCCGTTGGAAATGCCGCCCTGAATACCGCCGGAATGATTAGTTACGGTTGTGAATTTCTGGCTTGGAAGAATTGCAGCATCCTCCGTGTCTCCACGATCCAGCTCCCCGCCTTTAGGGGGGGCTTGGGGGGGGCTATACAAATCATTATGCTCGCTGCCCAGCATTTTCACGCCTTCAAAACCGGAACCGTATTCGAAACCTTTAGCGGCATTGATGCTCAGCATGGCCTTACCCAGATCAGCGTGTAACTTATCGAACACCGGCTCCCCGAGACCCACCGGACAGCCGGTGACCACCGCGCTCACGACGCCGCCGATGGTGTCGCCGGCTTTGCGCACTTTTTTGATCAGCCGGATCATTTTTTCCGCCATTACCGGGTCGGGACAGCGAATGTCATTGGTTTCGGTGAGGTGTAGGTCGAGGTTGGCATAGCCGGGCGCAAGGGCCAAAGACCCGACCTGGCTAACATAGGCCTGCACGACCACGCCCTGGGTGCGTAAAAACATTTTAGCAATGGCGCCGGCAGCCACGCGGGCCGCCGTTTCGCGGGCGGAGCTTCGGCCGCCGCCCCGATGATCGCGGTGACCGAATTTGGCTTGCCAGGTGTAGTCGGCGTGGCTGGGCCGGAAGGCTTCGGCCAGGTGATCATAGTCGCGGGAACGCTGGTCCTCATTGGGGATGACCAGCGCGATGGGCGTACCCGTCGTGCGCCCTTCGAATATGCCGCTCAGCACCTGCACCGTATCGCTCTCTTTGCGCTGGGTAACGATGCTGCTCTGGCCCGGACGGCGGCGATCCAGCTCATGCTGAATAAAATCGAGGTCGAAAGGAAGTCCTGCCGGGCAGCCGTCCACGATGCAGCCGATGGCCGCGCCATGCGATTCGCCGAAAGTAGTGACCCGAAAAAGGGTGCCGAAAGTGTTACCTGCCAAAATGTGCGGTTTATTGCTGGGCGTTGAAATTCCTTTCGTAGGTTTCCCAGGGGGTGGTACGGTGGCTATCCGTGCCGAAATAATTGAGAATAGCTTCCAGTTTCGGGCCGTCCTGATAGCCGGGCAAGGGCTGGATCAGCGTCAGGTTTTCATCAAGAAAAACGCTGGTTGGGTAACTCAGGCGGTTATTGAGCCATTCGGCAGCCAGTTCGTGGCAACCGCGTCCACCGTTATTTTTGAAACGATAGGTCTTGTTATTGAACTGGATCTCGTTCGTTTGCTCGGCGTTGAATTTCACCGGGTAAAAATGATCGTTGAGATACTGAGCCACGGCGGGGTCGGTGAACGTCGTTTCGTCCATCCGTTTACACCAGCCGCACCAGTCAGTGATGACGTCGATGTAAATTTTACGCTTCTCGGTCTTACTCTTTTCGAGGGCTTCTTCCAGGGTCATCCATTTCACGTTGACGGGTTCGACCGGTTTGGCTGGGGCAGCTTTTTTAGCCGGCGCGGTCACGGTGCGGGCGGTGCCGCTGCCATTATAGTGCGAAGTCGTTGCTTTTTTAGCGGTGGTAGTCCGGGCCGGGCGCGCTTTGGTGGTGGTGGTGCTGCGGTCTTTAGTCGTTTCGGACGTCGTGGTCGTTGCTTTAGGTGATAAACGGGGTGACGCCGTAGTGGTGCTGCGATCGGTAGCTGCGTTGGTGTTTTCCGGACGCAGGGTGCCGGATTTGGGTGTCAACTGCAGCGCAGGCGTGCTGCGGGCAGTGGTGGAGGGAGTGCTTTGAGGAGGAGCAAGCGTGGTCGTTGTGGTGCTTGTTCGTCCCGACGAAGCAGGCTGCGCAGTAGTTCTTTGGGCCGTAGCCACCCACGCAACGCAAGCGATTATAACAGTCAGGATAAGCTTTTGCATAGCCAAATCTTTAAGAGGCTGAGTATTTTGAACAAAGTAATGCTCAAAGAACCGAAAAAGCAAAGTTTAGCTTGCCCGATCGGAGGATTTTATAATAAGTTTAACCCCCTCGTAACAACACCTGTCCAGGCAGACAAGGCCCCAAAACGGGCTTTCCTCTGCCTGAAATCCGGTCTGACCTCAATGCCATTTGGCAACTGCCCGGTATTCATACTGTTCCATTTTGTCCAGTAGTTCGGGCACAGAAGGCGCGTCCATGCATAACTGGCGGTTCTCCGCTTTTATGAAGCCGAAAGTGACCATCTGATCGAGCATAGCGTGCAGCGGATCGTAATAACCGCGCACATTGAGCAGGCCCACAGGTTTGCGGTACTGGTGCAGCTGAGCCAGGGTGAGCGCCTCGAAATGCTCGTCCATACTGCCGTAACCACCCGGCATGGTGATGACCGCATCGGTTTCCCGCAGCAGGAGGGTACGCCGTTCCGACATGGACTCCACGATCAGCATATCGGCTACGCCCGGGTGACCGAGTTCGAGGTTATTAAGCTGGTGGGTAATGATGCCGGTGATCTGACCATGGTGGGCCAGCACCGCATCGGCCAACACGCCCATGAGGCCGACGCTGCCGCCCCCGTAGATGACGCGAATACCCCGCTCGGCCAGGGTTTGGCCCAGTATGGTGGCCTGCTCGGCAAACCAGGGCTGGTTGCCTTTGTTGGCGCCGCAAAAAACTGCAATTGATTTCATGAAAGGAGGGTTTGGAAGGTTTGTTGGTTTGGAGGGTTTGTTGGTTTGGAAGGTTTGTTGGTTTGGAGGGCGGCGCAAATATCTGGAAAGGGGAAGTGTGTGGACGAACATTTTGGCTGGTTTTTGCCAATATGTATGCAAAGCGGTCCAGCTTCGCCGCTGGCCCGTTAATTTTGCTCTACCCCACCCTATGAAAATACGCGGACCTGTTTTCGCAAACGTTTTTCATTTAAACTGTTCCTTCCCATGTTTTATACCTACCGATCGGTCAGTCTGCTGGCCTTTATACTGTTGGTTTTTGCAGCCTGCGAAAAAGATCCGACCCCGCTGCCACCGGCCGTGGATGCGCCTTTTATCGTGCATATAGACAATGAATACAATGATTTGCAGGCCCAATACGCCGTTTTTTTATCCGATGTGGACGGTAAAGTGCGCGCTTTCCGCTGGCTGCCCGGCTCCGATACGGCGCAGTTACAGGTGACCGATGCCCGGACAAGCGACCGGCTGGACTGCACGATCGTGCGACTGACCACGGTGCAGGCGCAGGGTTCTGGCGACACTTCGCTGAGCGTACAGACGTATACCCAGCTGGCGAGCGGCCAAACGATTCACCTGCGCAGCCCGATTTATCAGCAAACCACGAATTTACAGCTCGATCTGACCAATTTGAGTTCGCTGGATACGATCATTGTATCGGATGGTCTCACGTTTAGCCGACCGCAGCCGAACAATAATTTCAGCGGCCTGTACCAGGTGCAGCATACCGGCAGGATGTGGGTGCGCCTGAAAGTAAACGGCGAACCAAACTGGCGCTTCCTGCTTTTAGATAACGTCAGCGGCGAGACGCTGGCCGTCACGGTCGATGTGTCGCTGCTGCCGAGCCTGCTGACTGCGCCAAAAAGCATCACCCTGCCCTTTACGGCTCCCTGGAAGTATAAAATTGAAGGCGTGGTAGACACCGCCACCCGGCAGTATCTGGCGCTGGGCGATCTGTTACGCTCGCCCGGTGGCTTCACGCCTATTTTTGGCGAACTGGCTGTTTATGAACCCATTGTGAAGCCTTACCAAGGCTACCGGATGATGGTCGCGGGCAGCAATATTGCTCCCGGCGGCTATACGTATGCATCCGACGGGTATTATGCCGATGTGCCCGGCAGCCTGCCCCTGCCCAGCTTCGATCTGGAACCCACCACAGCCGCCAGCAACCGGTTTATTGCCGTCAAGTGTGTGGGCAATTTCGATCTGCTGGCCCTGGCCCGGACTCGGACTGGCAACCCCAACATTAGCTGGGAAGTGTTTATTCAACCGGTCAATGGCATTTTGTCCTATCGTCTGCCGGACATACCGACCACCCTGGCGCAACGGTTTTCCGCTTTAAAAAACTATGATTTCGGTAATTCCGTGGTCGTGCGGGCGGAGAACTACGAACGGCTGGAAGGGTATGAAGCGGTCGTAAAGAAATTATTAAGCAATGATGACCCCTACTGGCGGGCAAAAGCAGGGTATTTGAGTCGGGAGGAGGTGCAGTAGAATCATAAGTCATCCCGAATTTTTTGATTTATACGTAGAGGGATGGTAACGCGGATTATACCACTACCACAGATTTTCGCGGATTTAAAATCCGTGCAAATCCGCCTAATCCGTTGCATCCGCGTTACCATCCCGCTACGCGTGCAGCACAAAATCCGTCTGCATAACCACCTATTTCTGCACCAAAATCGCCTCCATATCATTCAATAGCTTCTTCCCTTCCGCCGAAAATTTCTGGGTATATGCCGGGCTGTTGCGCCGGATCATAATAAAGGAAAAGTTGTCGGCCAGCACTTCGTCCGGGTGAATGATGTAGCCGGTATTATCCTTGATCTGGCGGAAAAAATCGGGCAGGCCGTCCAATTGCAGCGGACTGCTGAAACCATCCTCTTTCACGCCCACCTGCCAGCTGCCGTCAGCATTGGCCGTGATGGGAAACAGGTTGAATTCCACGTAACCGAAGAACTCATTCTGTCCTTCCTGCAGGCCCATGTGTTTGGAGTAAATGACCGGAATGGCGTCCATTTTGGAGCCATCGGCCTGGGTCAGGGTAATTTTCTGGGCAAAATCCACGCCGTCCGGATTGTACAGCACCCGGTTGGACAGATTGGCGGGCAGGCGTAATTTATCCAGCCCAATTCCGGTAAAGCCGATCAGTTTGTACAACTGCGCACTTTTACCGGGATTCAGCCGCGAATACACGTGAAATAGCTCGTGGTAGATCGTCGTGGTAAACGCATTGGTCTTCTTGCCGGCCAGTTCATTCGCCGGAATGATGATGTCGTTTTCCCGGGTGTACCACACGCCGTCGCCGTAGTGCGTACCCTTGGTTTTAATCAGGCGTAACGTGTCGGGGAAAATATTGGTCGCCACCCCCTGCACGGTGCGGAAAGCTTTTTCCATGACCTCGGCGACGAATTTCGACTCAGCGTAGTCAAAGCCGGCCACGTCGGTTTTCAAAAAATCGATGTAAGCGGGTAAAAGATCGGCGCGGGTTTCGCTGCCGTTCAGTGGCCGCTTCATTTGAATGGACATTTCCGATGCCGTGACCAACTCGAAATAGTGGTCGTAGCGATCCGTGGTAATGGCCTGGGCCGCCGCGATGCTGTCGAGCAGCAGCACCACTTTATTGCCCACTTTGACTTCGCGGATGGGCGCCTGCGCGGTACAGGCGGTAGAAAATAAAGCCAGCGTCAACAGGGCCAGCAAGGCGAGACGCAAAAAAATCGGAGGGTAGGTGGACATTGTGTTCTGCTTTTTGGGCAAAACTATAGCAAATTTCACGGCTTTTCTACCCCCGGGAACACCAAACGGAACACGGTGCCGCCTTCTGACGAACTCCGGACCGTGAGCACGATGTCGTGCAGGGCCAGAATGCTTTTGACCAGCGTCAGGCCTATGCCGCTGCCGCCCAGTTTCAGGTGCCGGGGACTGCGGAAAAACGGCTCGAACAGCAGGGGCAACTCTTCGGCGGGAATGCCCGACCCCGTGTTGCGCACTTCCACCTCATGCGCGCCGTCGGTATGAAAACAGGCCCACACCTGAGCAGAGTGGTCGGGGGAATACTTGCAGCCATTGTCCACTAGATTGAGTAACGCCGTACGCAGGAGCGCCTCGTTGGCCCTCACCCACAGGGCGTCGTCCGAATCGGGCATGGCGGCGAAGGTGATGCCGGCTTTGTAAAGCGGGTGGCGTTTCTGGACCAGGTCTTTGGTTTGCCACAGCACTTCGTCGAGGCGCACGGCCGTAAAAGGGATTTCGGCCGGTCCATTTTGAATACGGGCCAGTTGCAGCAGGTTCTCTTCCACTTCGCCCATGGCGTTTACGTCGTCCAGCAGACTGGTCAGCAGACGTTGGTAAGCGGCCGGTTCCCGCTCCCGTTGCAGGGCTACGTCCAGTTGGGTGCGGATGACGGTCAGCGGATTTTTGAGTTCGTGGGATACATTGGCCAGAAATAAACGCTGCATCCGGAAGGCATGTTCCACGCGATCGAGCAGGCCGTTGAAAGTTTCGGCCAGATGGGTCAGTTCATCCTGGTTCGCACCCGTTTCGACCCGCCGGCTGAGGTCGGTAGGTTCCAGCGATTGCACCTCGTTGACCATCCGCAGCACCGGCGCCAGGGCCTGTCCGGCAAAGTACCAGCCCGACAAAGCAATAAGCGCCAGCCCACCCAGGAAGCTGATGATCAGTACTTTACCCAGATCGTTCAGGCCGGTCGGATCGCAGTAACCTTCCACCACCACGGCGTAGGCGCTGCTGCTCGCCGGAGCGACTAACCGCCCTATACCACGCAGGTTATAGTGCCGAAAGCGGATTTGCTGATCCGTGTAAATATCCTGCAGCACCTTCACCGACACCGGCACCATATCGGGATGCATGGAAAAAACACGCTCGTAAGAGGTGTTAAACAGACTGATATTATCCCGGTAAGGCAGCGTGTCTTCCCCTTCCGGATCGATCCAGGTGGGCGGCAGGACCTTCAGGGTGGAGGGATCGCGCAGGGCCGTTTGCACCGTCATATCCAGTTTGGATGCCAGTCCCTGGTAAAATGCTTCTTCCGTCCGGGTTTTATAAATACCGTAGGCCGCCAGCAGCACTGCGGCCAGAATGCCGGCGGCATTGAGGACATAGAGCAGGGTGAGGCGGGTACGGATCTGCATGATCTAGTACGACCATTTCAAATGTAAGGCCCCCCAGGTGAAACCGCCACCAAAGGCCGTCAGGATAATATTATCGCCTTTTTTCAGGCGGCTTTCGTATTCCCACAAGCAAAGCGGGAGCGTAGCAGCCGTCGTGTTGCCATATTTCTCGATGTTCATCATCACCTTTTCCATGGGGAAATGCAGGTGTTCGGCTACCGAAGTAATGATGCGCAGGTTGGCCTGGTGCGGCACTACCCAAGCGACATCCTCGGCGGTCATTTTACCGCGGCGCATGATTTCTTCGACGCTGCTGGTCATGCCTTTCACGGCGTGTACGTACACCCGTTTGCCGTCCTGATAAGCAAAATGTTCGTGGTTGTCGACCGTCTCGTGGCTGGCGGGTCGCAGCGAGCCGCCGGCTTTCATGTGCAGCAGGTGCCGGCCGGAGCCATCGCCCCGCAGCACGAAATCCTGAATACCGGTGCCATCGCGGCGTGGTTCCAGCAGTACAGCGCCGGCGCCGTCGCCAAAAATCACGCAGGTGTTACGGTCGGTATAGTCGATGATGGACGACATCATGTCGGAACCGACGACGATTACTTTGCTATAGGTCTCATTCTGAATAAATTGCGCACCCGTGGAAAGTGCGAACAGGAAGCCCGAGCAGGCGGCGTTGATATCGAAACCGAAGGCGTTTTTAGCGCCGACCTTATCACAAACCGTGTTGGCGGTGTCGGGAAAAACCATGTCGGCGGTGACCGTAGCGACGATAATGAGGTCGATTTCGCCCGGTTTAACGCCGGTTTTTTCCAGGAGGCCGCGTACAGCTTCGGCGCACATATCGCTGGTGGCCCAGCCTGGCGTCCGTAAAATGCGGCGTTCCCGAATACCGGTGCGGCTGACGATCCACTCATCATTGGTGTCCACCATTTTTTCCAGGTCGAAATTGGTCAGACGATCTTCGGGCACCCAGCCCTGTACACCGGTGATGGCGGCGCGTATTTTATTTGCCATAAAGGATTGCAGTATTTAAAAATGCGGCGCAAAGGTAGTGAACGCGTTGATTTCTAAATGCTGCCTGCCGGCGTTCATTTGTCGGGTTTAGCGGCAGCTTTGCGGCGGGCATCACGCGAAGCGGCACTCCACATCAGTGATAATAGTAGGCCGACCCCGACCGCACCCAATAAGATGACCAAAGTTGCAGCACCTTCCTGTCCGTTGCAGGCCAGCCGGCAAGAAAATAGGGTGATTAAAATGCCTGCAATAATAACTAGCAAAACGCTGAAAAACATCAAACCAGCCATGGCCGCCGGATCAATATTTTTCCGCGCAGCGCGAATTTCCCGCAAGGTGTGCCGTAGTTCCTTTTTGGCTTTTTTCAACGTTTGATGCGGACTATCGGAAGGCGACCAGATAGAAGAGGTACGTTCCAGTGAAGCGTCGGCTACCTGCATGCGGGGAAGTGATGGCTCCTCAACGGGCGTCAAGGCACACCAGTTACCAATAAACACATAGACCAAAAAGGAAGAATAAACGAGCAGGGCATCGCAGGTTTTTCGGCGGTAATAGTTCCATGTTGCGTGCCCGGCAAACACTTTTACCGGCTGCTGCCGGGGGTAAAAAACATAAGCCAATAAATACATGCACGCGGCTGTGACGGCCATGGGCATGACCCAAAATTGATCGAAGGAAGCCAGCAGCAGACCGTAAAAGAGTCCGGCGAAGGCCATGAAAATGCGGCCAAGGGCGATGAACAAGCGGGCGGAACGCGGGTTTTGTTTAGCCCAATAAGAGAGTTTTTTCATAGCAGCGATTTATTTTAGGTCAAAAGTAGTTGCCGCTGCCAGGCGTTTTTTCCGGACTTTTGCCAAAGACGAATAGTTATTTATTACACATCAGTTTTCGCGCTATGCAGGCCATTGCTTTAAAAAATTACTTCTCGCTGGTCAAGTTCAGCCACACGGTATTCGCCATGCCTTTTGCACTGACCGGCTTTTTTCTGGCCACTACCCAGCAGCCGGATGGCCTGAACGCCCTGAAACTGGGGCTGGTGGTGCTGTGTATGGTGTTTGCGCGCAGCGCGGCCATGGCCTTCAACCGCTACCTTGACCGGGACATCGATGCGGCCAATCCGCGGACCCAGGTTCGGGAAATTCCGGCGGGGGTTATTTCACCCGGAGCAGCGCTGAGCTTCGTGATTATCAACGCTTTACTGTTTATAGCGACTACTTTTTTCATCAACCGGCTCTGCTTTTTTCTGTCGCCGGTCGCCCTGGCTGTCGTGCTGGGTTATAGTTACACCAAACGTTTTACCTGGCTTTGTCACGTGGTGCTGGGCCTGGGTCTGGGACTGGCGCCGGTGGGCGCTTATCTCGCCGTGGCGGGTGAATTTCACCTGGTACCCGTGGTCTATGGCGTGGCCGTCATGCTCTGGACGGCAGGTTTCGACGTGATATACGCGCTGCAGGACGTCGAATTCGATCAGTCCAAACGCCTGTATTCGTTACCGGCTTCCTTCGGCGGCGCGCGTGCCCTGCGTATTTCCTCGTGGATGCATTTGGGCACCGCCGCACTGATGGTGTATGCCTGCAGCCGGGTGTCGGCACAATGGCCCGCGACCGGCTGGTTGCTCTGGCTGGCGACCGCCGTGTTCCTGGGGCTGTTGATCTATCAGCACCGGCTGGTCAAATCCGACGACCTGAGCCGGGTGAACCTGGCCTTTTTTACCACCAACGGACTGGCGAGTTTGACTTTTGGTACCCTGGTCATTGTCGATCTGCTGACCTGAGTGTAGTGTCGCTACAGGCGGAGGCATGGAATTATAAAGGATTGGGGTTGAACCTTTCCGGGCAATTGTTCTTCCTACTTGCCCGACCAATTACCAGACCGGTTAGCCAACCATGCTCGATTTTACTGATCCAACCTGTTTCCTCCCGACCACACTTTTCTTCTTTTTGGGGATTTTTGGCCGTTACGTGCTTTTAGCGGCCGTTTTCCAGTATTTATTCAAGGTTAAATACAAAGAATTATTTGCCCAGACGGAACTCAACACCCGCCTGCGCCGGCCCCAGCAGGAAAGACGGGAAATAGCCTACTCATTCATCACGTCGGTTATTTTTTCCGTACTGGGCGCCGCGATGATGGTGGCCTGGCAAAAAGGCTGGACCCGGGTGTATACCGACTGGCAGGCCTATTCGCTGCTCTGGCTGCCGGCGAGTCTGGCGCTGGTGCTTTTCCTCCACGAGACCTATTATTACTGGCTGCATCGCTGGATGCACCGGCCGGGGATTTATCGCTGGGTGCATAAGGTACACCACGACAGCATTGCCACCTCCGCCTGGACGTCCTTCTCTTTTCATCCGACCGAGAGTATTTTACAGGCGCTGGTGCTGCCGCTTTTGATGTTCGTACTGCCGCTTCACTACGCCGTTATCGGGCTGGTTTTACTCATTATGGCCATTACCAGCGTGATCAATCACCTGAACACCGAAATTTATCCGCAGGCATTTTATGAAAACTGGTTCGGGAAATGGTGGATCGGCGCTACCCACCACAGCCTGCACCACGCTCAGTTCCGCTATAATTTCGGCCTGTTTTTCACCTTTTGGGATAAATGGATGAATACGGAGAGCCCGGATTTTGAAAAAATGCTGGAAAAAGGCGGGAGAGAGCGTGAATAGGGGGTTTGTTGGTTTGTTGGTTAACGAACGTGGATTTCAACTATCTGACAACCAAATATTCAAACCAACCAGGTGAAACGCAGGAAAATTTTTATACTATTTAATCAGATAGATTTACGTGTCAAATCCGGGGAGTTGCCTTCATCTTAGCTTTCGCTGGGTCAAAATCTGTGTAAAATCTGCGCGAAAAAAATCTGCGTAAAATCTGCGCGAAAAAAAATCCACGTGAAATCTGCGCGAAAAAAATCCACGTGAAATCTGCAAGCCTTTTTTTCGCACTTTTGCCGCCTCAACGACCTCCCGTTCCATGCAACACCTGGCCATTTTCGCTTCCGGCGGCGGCAGTAATGCCCGTAAGATCATCGAGTTTTTTCAGCACTCGACGGAAATAAAAGTAGCGCTGGTGGTATCGAATAAACGCGATGCCGGCGTGCTGGACATAGCGGCGGCCTTCCAGATTCCAACTTATATAATAGACCGCAAAACGTTTTACGAAAGCGAACATTTACTGGCCGTGCTGGACGAACACATGGTGGATTTCATCGCCCTGGCCGGTTTCCTGTGGCTCATTCCCGGCTACCTCGTGCGGGCTTTTCCCCGTAAGATCGTCAATATTCACCCGGCGCTGCTGCCCAAATACGGGGGCAAAGGCATGTACGGCAGCCACGTGCATACGGCCGTGCAGGCAGCCGGGGAGACCGAAACCGGCATGACCATTCACTTTGTGGACGAGCACTACGACGAGGGCGCCATCATTTTTCAGGCCCGCTGCCCGGTGTCGCCGACGGACACGCCCGAGGACATTGCCCACCACGTGCTGGCGCTGGAACACGCGCATTATCCGGCAGTCATTCAAAGCGTTATGCGGAACTTTGGCTAAGGAAATACCGCCTTTTCCTAACTTTGCCGCATGACCGCCCGTCACCTGTTCGCCCTGCTACGCCCGGAACACTGGGTTAAAAACCTGTTCCTCTTCATTCCTGCGTTTTTCGCGGCCCGGCTGACCGACCCCCTCGTGCTGACCGATGCCTTACTGGGTTTCGTGGCTTTTTCCCTGATCGCCTCGGCCGTGTACGTGCTGAACGATCTGGTCGACGCCCCGCAGGATCGCAACCACCCCGATAAACGCAAGCGGCCCATTGCCAGCGGCGCCATCGGCCGGACCCAGGCTTTGGTGATCCTGCTCGTACTGCTCGGTTGCGGCGCCACGCTGGCCACCTGGCTGAATCCGCAGTTACTGCTGATCATGCTGTTGTACTTCGTGATCAATATTGCCTACTCTTTTTCTTTGAAACACATTGCGCTGATCGACGTCAGCCTGATCGGGCTGGGCTTTTTGCTGCGCGTATTTGCCGGCGGCGTAGTGACCGGCGTGGCGGTGTCGCAGTGGCTCATTGTACTCACTTTTCTACTGGCGCTCATCCTCGGGCTGGCCAAACGACGCGGTGAATACGTGATCATGACCGGCGGCCTGAGCTTTCGTAAGTCGCTGGAAGGTTATAACTTACCTTTCCTGGACGTGGCCATGGTGGTCTGCTCGACGGTCGCCATCGTGGCCTACCTGATGTATTGTTTTTCGCCGGAAGTGACCAGCCGCATGCAGAGCGACAAGATTTTTTACACCACCTTTTTTGTGATCTTAGGCATTTTGCGCTACCTCCAGCTCACCCTGGTTTTCAATAAAACAGAGTCGCCGACGCGGGCTTTGCTGCGCGATGGTTTTCTGCAAATTGTGCTGTTATGCTGGATCGGAAGTTTTGCGTGGTTGTTGTATGCGAAGAAGTGGATGTAGTGAAGATGGGTAATAATTTACGCGCAGGACCGAATTTTTATTGGCCGGTAAATAGACACGGCATTTCCAGGTCAAACGAGATTTGCCGGTATTACGCGGCCCACATGTTTGGCAATGCGCTATTTTTGCCAGCGGTTCAAGCCCCGAACAGGCTCTAAAACCACCCGCCATGACCAACAAACAAATTGCCTACGCCTTCGACGAGCTGGCCAACCTCATGGAACTCCACGAGGAGGACGCCTTTCGTATCCGGTCCTACCAGAATGCCTACATCGCGCTGCGCAAACTGGACCGCCCGCTGGCCGACATGAGCGACGCGGAAATCAAGAGCATCAAGGGGGTGGGCGACGCTATTTCGAAGAAAATCAGGGAGTTAATTACTACCGGTAAAATGCCGACCCTGGAAAAATACCGCGAAAAAACACCGCCGGGCGTGGTGGAAATGCTGGAAGTAAATGGTTTCGGCCCCAAAAAAGTGCGCACCGTCTGGCAGGAAATGGGCATTGAATCGGTGGGCGAACTCTGGTATGCCTGCAATGAAAACCGGCTGATCGAATACAAGGGCTTCGGCCTGAAAACCCAGGAAGACCTGCGGCAAAAACTCGAATATTATTTCAAAAGCCGCGACAAACTCCACCTCTCCACCGCGGAACGGGAAGCGGATTTCGTGGCTATCTGGCTGACTGGGCATCTGGTTGGCGCCCACGTCAGTCCGGTGGGCGAACTACGCCGCCGCAGCTCGGTCATCGACCAACTGGAACTGCTGGTGGGCTTCACCGGCGAGCTGAGCCCGGCCTTCGACGGCGCCACGCTCACGCTGGAACGCCAGGAAGGCGACGACTACTTCGTGCGGCTGGAAAGCCAGACCCAACTGGTGCTGCACCACTGCGCACCGGGCGAATTTGGCTCCAAACTGTTTCGCTACACCGGCAGCCCGGCCTTTATCGAAGCCTTCGCCAAAGCGGCGCCCGGTGTGGATTTCAAGCATCTGGAGCTGGAAAAAGAGGTTTTTGACAAAGCGAATTTGCCCTGCATCCCGCCGGAGCTACGCGAAAGTCCGAACTGGGTCGCCCTGGCCGGTCAGGGAAAACTGCCCCAACTCCTTGAAGATCATGATCTTCGGGGCGTTCTGCACGTGCACACCACCTGGAGCGACGGCCTGCACAGCCTGCGCGATATGTGCGAGCACGCCAAACTGCTGGGTTACCAGTACATCGGTATTACCGACCACAGCCAGGCGGCTTTTTACGCCAATGGCCTCAAGCCCGACCGGGTGTTGGCGCAAATGGACGAAATTGACCAGCTCAATACCGAACTCGCGCCCTTCCACATTTTCAAAGGCATTGAAAGCGACATTTTGAACGACGGCTCGCTGGACTACGAGGAAGCGGTGCTGTCTAAATTCGATTTTGTGATCGCCTCGGTGCATACCAATCTGAAAATGCCCCTGGAAAAAGCCACGGAACGCGTGTTGCGGGCGGTGCAAAATCCCCACACCACCATTTTGGGCCACCCGACCGGACGTTTGCTGCTCAGCCGCGAGGGCTATCCGCTCGATTGGGAGGTCATTTTCGACGCCTGTGCCCGCCACAATGTGGCCATCGAACTGAACGCCAATCCCTACCGCCTCGACCTCGACTGGAAGCTGATCCAGGAAGCCACCCGGCGCGGTATTAAAATCAGCATCAACCCGGACGCGCATAGCAAAGACGGCATTCATGACCTGCGTTACGGCGTTATGACGGCCCGTAAGGCGGCGCTGACGGCGGGGGAATGTTTGAATTCCCTGGGCACGAACGCTTTTGAAACCTGGCTAAAAAGCAGGAACAAATAAAAAACCAAATCAAATTTTAGCTGTTACTAAACGCTGTTCAGTAAAACTGAGCCGTTAAGCACAGTCTATGGGTATTATTCAAAGAAAGGAACGGGAAAAAGAAGAAATGCGCCAGCTCATCCTCGATGCGGCGCACGACCTTTTTCGCGAAAAAGGCTACGATGGCGTCAACATCCGGCACATTGCCGAAGCCATCGAGTACAGTCCGGCGACCATCTATTTATACTACAAAGACAAAAACGAGATCTATTACGCCCTGCAGTTCATGGCTGCTGCAGCCAAGCGCGATCACGTTGCGCCGGCCATGTCGGTCGAAAATCCGTGGGAGCGGCTGATTGAATTCGGGCGCTTATACATCGATTTCGGCATGCAGCATCCGGACTGGTACGACCTGCTTTTTCTGACCCGCGCACCTATGGAACATATTGAAAATCAGGAGTGTTGGCAGTTGGGTCTCGCTACCCACGCGTTTTTTGTGGAAACGGTACAAGCCTGCGTCGACCAGCGTTATTTCAAAAGCACGGACACCCAAGCCATTGCTTACACCCTGTGGTGCCATGCCCACGGACTCGTGTCGTTGTTCGTGCGCGAGCGCATGCGGATGTACCCGGAAGATCAACGGGTCGATCTGGCCAACCGTTCCTTCGACATGCTGGTCAAGATGGCCACCTGTCTGTAATACCGGCCAGGTTTCCCAGAAAACCATTCAGCCCCCGGAATCAACCATTCAGCATTTTTCGTTTGTATAGCCAACCCCAGGTACCGTCTTTTGTTCCATCAACTAAACGTTGTTCAGTTTAAGAAAACGGTTTTGTTCTCATGCATTATTTACCCTTTCGTCTCGTCTTTTTGGCCTTTATATGCGGTGTAATGGCCGGTAATGCGCAAAGCTCCCCTGTTTTGGAGGAATATGTTCGCAGCGGTCTGGCTACTAATTTAGCGCTGCAACAACAGAATCTGGACCTGCAGAAATCCCAGGAAGCTATCCGGCAGTCCAAAAGCCTCTTCTACCCTACTGTTTCCTTTAACGCCAACTATACCCGCGCCGTCGGTGGCCGTAGTATTGATCTGCCGATTGGCGATTTGCTGAATCCGGTGTACAGTACGCTCAATCAGATCATCCAGCAGAGTGCTTTCCCGCAGATCGAGAACCAGAAAATCCAGTTCCTGCCCGATAATTTTCAGGAGACCAAGGTGAAGTTCGCCTACCCCCTGTTCAACTCCGACCTGCGTTATAACCGCCAGATCCAGAGCCAGTTATACGAAAGCAAAACTGCTCAGAAAGCTGCTTACGAACAGCAGTTGCGTTATGAGATCACGGAGGCCTATATGCAGTATTTGCAGGCTCGCGAAGCGGAAAAGATCTGGCAAAACGCCAAAACCGTGCTGACCGAACTGCGGCGCTTCAATGAGTCGCTGGTTAAAAATAACGTTGCTACCCGCGACGTGGTAGCAACGGCCGACTACGAGCTCAGCAAAGCGGACAACGAAATATTCAAACTTCGCAGTAGCCAAAATACCGCCCGGTCTTACTTTAATTTTCTGATCAACAAAGACTTACAAACGGAAGTCCAGGCCGATACGGCTATGCTGCGGGCCGTAGTTCCAGCCTATGAACTGGCCGACGTGATCCGGAAAGCCCAGGAAAACCGTGCGGAATTTGCTGCTCTGCGCGCCGGTCTGGCCGCTACGGAAACCGACGTGAAACGCAACGAGGCCAACCGCAAACTCCCCGACTTCTACCTCGGCGGTGAGTTCGGGTTTCAAGGGTACGGTTATAAATTCAGCGGCGACCAGGCCTATGCGCTGGCACAGGTCGGCGTGACCTACGATCTCTACGACGCCGGGCAGCGCAAAAGCAAGACCCAGGTGGCGCGTATTGAAAACGAAAAAACCCGCACCCAACTGAGTCAGGTGCAGCAGCAAATAGCTCTGCAGGTCACCCAGGCCTGGAACGAGCTGGAGGCCGCCCGCAACGGGTACACGACTTCGCAAACCGGTTTACGCGCCGCGGAGGAAACCTTTCGCATTATTAATAATAAGTATCGCGCCAGTCAGGTGCTGCTCATCGAATTTCTGGAAGCCCAGAACCGCGTGACCACCGCCCGCCTGCAATCATCCCTGGCCCTGGTGGATATGTTGCTGAAAGAAGCGGCCCTGAAACAAGCGGCCGGCCTGTGAGGATAGCGCGAACTCGCCGTTTAAAAAATTGATCATCAACGTTTTATGATCCAATAAGTCCAAACAGTCATCATGGATAAAACTTCACTTCCCAACTTCCTCCAAAACCAGCATACCGCCTTTCTGCATGCCATCCGGGACCTTTCCGACGCTGATTTTATGGTGGCAAACAACGGAAAATGGACCGCCGGACAGCAGACGGAACATATTGTGCGCACTTTAGGACCTGTAGCTTCGGCTTTCGGATTGCCGGCCTGGGCCTTGCGTTTGATTTTCGGTAAAGCCAACCGGCCCTCGCGTACCTACGAAGCGCTGGTGGAAAAGTACCAGCAAAAACTGGTTGGTGGTTATCAGATTTCTAGCCGGTTCCTGCCGCCGCCGGTGCCCCTGGAACAGCGGGAAACGCTCGCCCGGCAGGTAGAAAAACAGGTAAAACAACTCCAAAGGCGCCTGCTCGGTTTTTCGGAAAATCAGTTGGATACCCTCCTTTTACCGCATCCCCTGCTCGGTAAACTGACGCTGCGCGAAATGCTCTATTTCGCCGCTTACCACGTGGAGCACCACCACAAACAGGTGCAACAAAATTTAAAAACACTTGAAAGTCAATAGTTTATGAAAAGCAATCAACTGGAAAAATTTGCCGCCCCGGTTCTGGTCATAGCGGCTATTACGGGCCTCCTTTTTTTGCAAGGCGCTTGCGGCGCAAAGTCCGCCCCGGCGCCCCAGGCCGCGGTCACGACGGAAGAAGAAGCCATTCCCGTACGCACCGCCGCCGTACAGCAGCAAAATATTTCCCTGCCGGTACACGCCAGCGGCATCCTGAGTTCCACCGCCGAGCAACGCCTGGCCTTCAAACTCGGCGGGGTGATCCGTAAAATTTATGTGGATGAAGGCGACCTCGTGCGCCCGGGCCAACTGCTGGCGACCCTCGACAAAACCGAAATAGACGCGCAGGTCAACCAGGCCCAGCAGGGACTGGCCAAAGCGGAACGTGACCTGGGTCGGGTAAAAGGCTTGTATCAGGACAGCAGCGCCACCCTGGAACTGCTGGAAAACGCCACCACTGGCCGCGACGTGGCAAAAGAAACGGCGCGCATCGCCACTTTCAACCAGCAGTACGCCGAAATCCGCGCTACCAAAGGCGGAAAAATCATCAAAAAACTGGCAAATGAAGGGGAAATTACCGGCCCCGGTATGCCCGCCTTTATCCTGTTCGAAACCGGCAAAGACGACTGGGTGATCAAGATCAACGTGAGCGACCGCGACTGGGCGCGCCTGAGCCTGGGCATGCCGGCCCGCGTCACCATGGATGCCTACGAAGGCAGCACGTTCAACGGTAAAGTCACTGATCTGGCGCCGGCGGCCGAGCCGCAAAGCGGACTGTATCCAATAGAAATCCGTATTCAACCCCAGGGCAAACGTTTTGCGCCGGGCCTGTTTGCCCAAGTGGACATTACGCCCTCACAATCAAGGCTTTATACCCTTATTCCTGTAGAAGCTATTGTGGAAGGCGACGGTAAAGCCGCCTTTGTTTTTGCCCTGCAACCCGATGGACAAAGTGTGCGCAAGCTGCCGGTCCAGATCGCTTTTATGGAAGGCAATCAGGTGGTTATTACCAGCGGACTGGAAGGCGTGGCGGAGGTAGTAACTACGGGTGCGCCGTATTTGACGGAGAAGAAGCGGGTGAAGAAGATGTAGCCGCAGCATATTGCAGGCATGCACGAATATCGTCCATTTCGAGATATGGATAATCTTGTAAAATTTCTTGCGGACTCATTTCCGCGGCTAGCAATTGTGCCACGCTGAAGCGCATGTTGCGAATAGTGGGCTGTCCGTGGAGCACTTCCTTGTGTAGAGTAATACGCTCTAAAAGCTGCCTAACAGGACTTTTTACTGAGCAAAATTAAAAAAAATTACCATTTCTGACCATTTTGAACGGCTGTAGTTTTTCGGCCGCTTCCTAAATTCATACTAGTGTTATGAAAATCGCCGAATTTTCCGTCAAGAACAGCCAGTTTACCTTCATCATTTTTTGCTTCGTCATGGCGCTGGGCATCGGTTCGCTGCTGCACATGCCGCGGGCGGAGGATCCGAAGTTTTCCCCGCCGGGGTATAACATCGTGATCGTGTATCCTGGCGCCGGACCGGCCGAAATCGAGAACAAGATCACCGATAAACTGGAGGCGAAACTGGGCGCCCTGGAGAACATCGACCGCATGCGCTCCGTGTCGTCCAATGGTTTCATGCTGCTGACCATGGAATTTAAACATGGTTCGGATACGGAGAAAAAATACGAGGAAGTGGTGCGCGAGGTGAACGCGCTGCGCCCCGAACTGCCCCAGGATATTTACCGGATCACCATCCAGAAATTCGCATCTTCCGACGTGGCCATCCTGCAGGCCGGTATCGTCAGTGAAAACGCCTCCTACGCCGACCTGCGCCGTGAAGCCGAACGCCTGGAAGAAAACCTGGAACGCCTGCCCGGCGTAAAAGGCGCCGATACCTGGGGTTTCCCCAAACGCGAAGTACGCATCAGCCTGAACCTGCCTAAAATGGCTGCGGAAGGCCTGCCCGTTAGCCGCGTGCTGGGCGCGCTGCAAAGTGAAAACGTGAGTATTCCCGGCGGCTCCGTGGACGTGGGCGACCGGCAGTTCTTCGTCGAAACCAGCGGTGATTTTGAAAGCGTAGAGGAAATAAAGAACACCGTCATCAACGGAAATGGCGGTAAAATACTGTACCTTAAAGACTTAGCCACTGTAGACTTTGCCTATGAAGAGCCCCGCCACCTGGCCCGCATCAACGGCACCCGCTGCGTATGGGTAACCGCCAAAATGAAAGACGGTCAGAATATTTTTGACGTAGGCGCGGCGGTCAATAAGGTCGTTGCCGAATTCCGCCCCGGGCTGCCCGCTAATATGGACTATGTCAAAGTCTTCGATCAAAACGATTCGGTGCGTAAACGCCTGACCCGCTTCGCAAAGGATTTCGGGATCGCCATCCTGCTGGTGCTGCTGACGCTGCTGCCCCTGGGCTGGCGGGCCGCTTTGGTGGTCATGATCTCCATCCCGCTCAGCATCGCGATCGGCCTGTTTGCCCTCGATCAATTGGGCTACTCGCTCAACCAGTTGAGCATCGTCGGCCTCATCATCGCGCTCGGTATTCTGGTGGACGATAGTATTGTGGTCGTGGAAAACATCGAGCGCTGGCTGCGCGACGGGTATAACCGCCGGGATGCCGCTATTCTGGCCACCCGGCAGATCGGTCTGGCGGTGCTGGGCTGTACCGCGACCCTGGTGCTGGCTTTCCTGCCGCTGGTTTTTCTGCCTGAAGCCTCCGGCGATTTCATTCGTTCGCTGCCGATGGCCGTGGTTTGTACCATCCTCGCCTCGCTGTTCGTATCGCTGACCATCGTGCCCTTCCTCAGTAGCCGCTTACTGTCCGGCCATGAAGATCCGCGGGGTAACATCATTCTGCGCGGCATGAAATGGCTGATTTCGGTGACCTATGCCCGGCTGCTGCACCATGGTCTGGCCTGGCCCAAAACGACGATGGTCATTTCCGCCGCTATTTTCTTCGGCGTGCTGGCCCTGGCTGGCGGCGCTGGTTTCGGCCTTTTCCCCGCCAGCGAACGGCCCATGTTGTACATCGATGTGGAATCGGCGCCGGGTTCTAACCTGGCACAAACCAACCGGGTCATCCTACTCGTTGATTCTGTTTTGAATGAATATGTCGCACCCGAGTTGCGCAACCAGGCGATGCTGCCCGATTCGGTGGAACCGGTGTCCCTATATACCGGCGGAAAAGCGCAGGTGACCTGGTACGCGTCCAACGTTGGCCGGGGTAATCCGCGGGTGTATTATAATGTGATCCGGGAAAATGAAAACCCCGATTACGGGCAGGTCTTCGTGCAATTGCAGGAAAAAACGCCGCCGCCGGTGAAAATCGCGATGATCGACGAACTGCGGGAAAAATTCAAAAACGTACCCGGCGCAACCATTACCGTTAAAAATTTCGAGCAGGGCCCGCCGGTAGATGCCCCGATCGCCATTCGGGTGAGTGGCGAAAACCTGGATACGCTGCGCAAAATCGCCAGCCAGGTCGAAACCATGATCGCGAATACGGAAGGGACGATCTACGTGGACAACCCTATTTCGACCATTAAAACTAGCCTCGCGGTGCGTATTAATAAGGATAAAGCCGCCACGCTGGGTATTCCTATTGCCGAAATTGACCGTATGATCCGCCTCGGCATTGCCGGTTTGAACCTGGGCACCTTTACCGCTAAAAGCGACGACGAAGATTATAACCTGATGGTCAGCATTCCCAAAACCGGGTCGTTTGCAACGATGGATGTGTTTAAAAACCTCTACGTCAACAACGTGCTGGGCACGGCCGTACCCCTGAGCCAGGTGGCCGAGATCGAGTTCAAACCATCGCCCAACTTCATCCAGCACTACGATAAAGACCGTTTTACAGGGGTGACTTCCTATGTTAAAAGCGGTTATTTCCCCCAGAAGGTAAACGCGGCCTTGAAAGTACAACTGGCCGCTATGACCTTCCCCAAAGGCTACGGGTATAAAGTGGCGGGCGAAGAAGAGAGTGCCGAACGTTCTTTCAGTGGTTTAGGAACCATTATCCTGATCACCATTTTCGGACTGCTGGCCGTGTTGATCCTGGAGTTTAAGACCTTTAAAAGCACCATTATTGTGCTCTCCGTGATCCCGTTGGGTATCATCGGCGCCGTACTGATGCTGCTGGCTACGGGCTATCCGTTTTCCTTCACCGTGGTGGTCGGTCTCATTGCGCTCATGGGCATCGAAGTTAAAAACTCCATCCTGCTGGTCGATTTCACCAATCAGCTGCGTGTTGAAGGTCGTGGCCTGGACGAAGCCATTCAGGAGGCCGGCGAAATTCGTTTCGTGCCCATTCTGCTGACTTCTTTGACGGCTATTGGCGGTTTGCTGCCCATCGCCATCGAGGAAAATCCGCTGTATTCACCGTTATCCTACGTGCTGATCGGTGGTTTGATTTCCAGTACGCTGTTGTCAAGAATTGTGACGCCGGTGTTGTATAAGTTGTTGGCGCCGCGGGTGTAGCTCCTTGGTCCGACGACTTTTTGGGTCGTCGGACCAATTCATCCCCACTCACAATCCCCCTTAGCGGTCGGATGACAAAAAAGCCGTCAGACCGCAGCTCCTTGGTCCGACGACTTTTTTGTCGTCTGAC
>JANPIN010000105.1:0-18440 GCA_031425035.1 Saprospirales bacterium
TCCGAGATGAGGCCATCTCATAAGTCTGGTTTAGAGGGGTTTAGAAAGTTTAGAGGGGTTTAGAGTCCGAGTACATAGCATTGATTATCAATGATGTGCCTTTTTTTCTAAACCTCTCTAAACCACCTAAACCCCTCTAAACCAGACTTAGGAGACAGCCACACCTCTCCACTGCGAGATGTCACCCCGACGTTAGGAGAGATCTACCGCTCCATTTTCCCCAACTAAAGCAGGATCAACACCTGCCGGCTACCCGATCCGTCCGGCAGGATCAGTTGGTAAGCGCCTGGTGGCACCACACTCAATCCGTTGATCTTTAAAGCCGGCTGGCTGACAACCACGGGGAAATTACCAACCGTTTGCCCATCCAGACTCCGTATTTCGATCTGGTCTTTCCCGGTCCAGGGTTGATCACCCAGCATCATGTACAAGGTACCGGCATCCCGGTTGTACATAAAATTACCCAGTAGCTGCCAGGCGACCGTCATATCCGGCAGCCCGTAACCCCGGGCATTATCCGGCTTTTCCCACTGATCGGCGGAGAGGTTGACCGCCTGCATAATTTCCCGGGCCGTTTTATCCGGATAAGCGCTCCACAGGGCCGCAATAGCGCCGGCCAGCATCGGCGAAGCCAGGGAGGTGCCACTCGTAACGGCCAGCGCCGTACCCACACTCCCGGCCGTTATTACGGCATCCCCCGGCGCCACGAGATCCGGTTTGATGCGGCCATCGGCCGTAGGTCCGAACGAACTGAATGCTGCCCGCTCGGCATCTTCCCGCACAGCGCCCACCGCCACGATGCCCGGTGCATCGGCGGGCACCCCAATATAGTGCCAGCTGCCGTCGCCTTCATTGCCCGCGCTGTTGCAAATGATCATGCCCTTGGTGGCGGCAATGGCCGCTCCACGCGAACCGATCGCCGTTTTCCCATCCAGGTCGGCATAGGTGTGATTCAGGGTGGTATCGGTGAAACTGGTATAGCCCAGCGAGGCATTGATAATGTCCACCCCGGCGCTGTCTGCCCATTCCGCGCCACTGATCCAGTTGGCTTCCTCCACCGGATACTCGCCGCCGGTGTCCTCGGTTTTCATCAGATAATAAGTGGCGTCGGGGGCCCCGCCCACGAAATAACCGGGCAGGTTGGCGGCCATGACCGACAGGACCGAGGTGCCGTGTTGCGCCGCTTCAAACAGCGCCGTATCACGCTCCACAAAGTCCCGGGCCACGATCAGCCGGCCTTGCAGCGCTATACTATCGAAAAACGGCATAGTATCCACGTTGGTAAAGCCGCCGTCCATCACGGCTATGCGGATGCCATGACCACGGAAATCGCCTGCGTACAACGTCGGCAAACCCAGCAGGCTGCTTTGGCGTCCGGCATACCCCAGCGGATGCGTTGTGCCACCTGGCCGGACATAGTCCAGCACCGGCTGCCGCTTTTTGGCCGGGCGGTTCGGTGGATTACGATATTTCAAATGCCGGCCGATATACGTTACGTTTTTGACGAAAGGCAGCTTTTTCAACGCCATGGCATGGGTTGAATCACTGGTCACCGTGGCCGCATTCATCCAGCGGGAAGTAGCGTGCAATTGTACGTTCCGGTCCAGCAAAGCCCGCACATAGGCCGGATTGACGGGTAAGTCGTTTTCCACGACCTCTATTTTCGCATTCGTGCGCCGTTCGATGGCGCGTGTGGACAAAAACTCCGCCGGCCGGCAGGTACAGTAGGGGGAGTCCTTTTTATCGGTAAATTCCACCCAGTATTTATTGAGCCGGGGAGTTGTTTGGGCGCTGAGCAACAGGCTGTAAAAACAGCTCAGGAGAAGGAACAGACTTTTTTTCATAGTGTCAAATAACAGGGAAAACCGGCAATTGTTAATGGACGGCGGATGGGAGATCTTTTATCTCTCCCCCGGCGCGATGGGATTGGAGAACGGATCAAAACGGATTAAACGGATTAAAACGGATTTTAAATCTCCGTGGGTGCAAATCCGTTTCAATCCGAGGAATCCGTTTCATCCGTTCTGCTGTCCTATCACGTACGTGCTGACCACGGATCGTAGACCTATCTTTTAGCGCTCCCCCGGCGCGATAGGATAGGAGAACGGATTAAAACGGATTAAACGGATTAAAACGGATTTAAAATCCGTTAGTGCAAATCCGTTTCAATCCGAGGAATCCGTTCTCATCCGTTCTGCTGTCCTATCGCGTACGTGCTGACCACGGATCATAGACCTATCTTTTAGCGCTCTCCCGGCGCGATGGGATTGGAGAACGGATCAAACGGATTAAAACGGATTTAAAAAAAATCGCTTCTTCGTTGTAAACACGAGGTAAAATGGGTGCAAAAACCCCATCTTTTCTTACCTTCGCGCATCCGAAACCGGTGGACGGTCAACGACGTGCGCAACCCATTTTTCACAAATCAACCAAGAAAAAAACCGTCCATCTAACAAAGGCTTAACCGGTCTTCTCCGGCCCCGCCAGCACCTCGTCAACAGGAAAAAGTGTATGCAAGACCCGCGGATTATATCCATCAACATTGAAGATGAACTCAAAACAGCGTACATCGACTACTCGATGTCCGTTATCGTCAGTCGTGCCCTGCCCGATGTACGCGACGGCCTGAAACCCGTTCACCGCCGCGTGCTGTATGGCATGATGGACCTCGGACTGGGCTATAATAAACCCTACAAAAAATCGGCTCGTATAGTCGGGGAAGTGCTGGGTAAATACCACCCCCACGGCGACTCCTCGGTATACGATACCATGGTCCGTATGGCCCAGGAATGGAGCCTGCGTTACCCCCTCGTCGACGGCCAGGGGAACTTCGGTTCCATGGACGGCGACAGTCCGGCGGCCATGCGTTATACGGAGGCCCGCTTCCGGCGCATTACCGACTCCATCATCGACGATATTGACAAGGACACGGTTGATTTCCAGCTGAACTTCGACGATTCGCTGGAGGAGCCGTCGGTAATGCCCAGCAAACTGCCCAACCTGCTGATCAACGGCGCCAGCGGTATTGCCGTGGGTATGGCCACCAACATGATGCCCCACCAGCTTGGAGAAGTGTGTTCCGCCATTGTGGCCACGCTCGACAACCCGGAAATCGATATTGAAGAACTCATGGAGCACGTACTGGCCCCCGATTTCCCGACCGGCGGCATTATTTACGGCTTGTCCGGCGTGCGCGAAGGTTTCCGCACTGGTCGCGGCCGGGTGGTCGTCCGGGCTAAAACCGAGATCGAAACCGATGATAAGGGCCGGGAAGCCATTATTGTTACCGAAATTCCCTACCAGGTCAATAAATCCGTGCTGGTGGCCAAGATTGCCGAACTGGTCAACGAAAAGAAGATAATCGGCATTTCCGATGTACGCGACGAATCGAACCGGGAAGGCGTGCGGATCG
This sequence comes from Saprospirales bacterium, assembly GCA_031425035.1. Lineage (GTDB taxonomy): Bacteria > Bacteroidota > Bacteroidia > Chitinophagales > Saprospiraceae > M3007. The sequence goes on from JANPIN010000105.1 coordinate 3,413, forward strand.
TCATTGAGATTAAACGCGATGCCGCCGCCAACGTGATCCTGAGCATGCTGTTCAAAATGACGCCGCTGCAAACCAGTTACGGCATCAACAATATTGCCCTGGTCAATGGTCGCCCCCGGGTGCTGAACCTGAAGGATCTCATCGAGGAATTCATCAAGTTCCGCCTCGAAGTCATCGTTCGCCGTACGCAGTACGACCTCCGGAAAGCCCAGGAACGCGCCCACATTCTGGAAGGCCTGCTCATCGCCCTCGACCACCTGGACGAGGTGATCAAGCTCATCCGCGCTTCCAATGACGCCGAAGAAGCCCGCAACGGCCTGATGACGACTTTCGGCCTGTCCGAACTGCAGTCCCGCGCCATTCTGGCCATGCGGCTGCAACAGCTCACCGGTCTGGAGCGCGATAAAGTGCGTGCCGAGTACGATGAACTGCAAAAACGCATTGCCGAATACCAGGCGATCCTGGCCGACGAAGGGCTGCGCCGCGGCATTATCAAAAGCGAGCTGGCGGAGATCGTCGAACGTTTCAATGATAAACGCCGGACGGCCATCGAGCCCAATGAAGCGGATATCAGCATTGAAGACCTGATCGAGAACGAGGAAGTGGTGATCACCATCAGCCACGCCGGTTATATCAAGCGTACCCCCATTTCTGAATACCGCGCCCAGGGCCGCGGCGGTCGCGGCGCCCAGGGTGTCCGTACCCGCGATGAGGATTTCGTGGAACACATGTTTACCGCCACCAACCACAATACCCTGCTGCTTTTCACCGAGAGCGGCCGCTGTTTCTGGTTGAAAGTATATGAAATTCCGGAAGGGGCCAAAGCTACCGCGGGCCGGGTCATTCAGAACCTGCTCAATATTCCGAAAGAGGATAAGGTCCGCGCCTTTATCGTGGTCAAGAAACTCCAGGACGAGGAATTTATCAATAACAACTACATCATTTTCTGTACGCGCCGTGGACAGATCAAGAAAACTTTACTGGAAGAATACTCGCGTCCGCGGCAGGGCGGCGTCAATGCCATCACCATCAATGAAGGCGATGCCCTGATCGAAGCCAAACTGACCAACGGACAAAATGAAATCATCCTGGCCGTACAAAGTGGCCGGGCCATTCGTTTCAACGAAGGCGACGTGCGCTCTATGGGCCGTAATGCCGCCGGGGTTCGCGGTATTTACGTACCGGATGACGGCGTGGATACCGTAGTCGGGATGATCAGCGCCGATGCCGCCGATACGGAAGCAAGTATCCTCGTGGTCTCGGAAAAAGGCATGGGCAAACGCTCGGCCCTGGATGAATACCGCGTACAATCCCGCGGTGGTAAAGGCGTGAAAACCATCCAGTTAACCAAGAAAACCGGTCACCTGGTGGCGATTAAACTGGTTACTGATAATGACGACCTGATGATCACGACGACTTCCGGGGTAACCATTCGGACCGCCGCTTCCGAACTGCGGGTTATGGGCCGGGCAACACAGGGCGTTAAACTGATCCGCCTGGACGATAGCGATAATATTGCGGACGTAACAGTCGTGGCTTCAGCGCCGGAAGAACTGATATTGCCGCCGGAACTGGAAAATGGGACGGAGACGGTGCAGGGAGAAGAGGGAGCGGAATAAGGGAGGTTAGGAGACAGGAGACAGGAGACAGGAGACAGGGGGCAGGAGACAGGGGGCAGGTGACAGGGGGCAGGGTTGGCGCGGATTTTTTCCTTTAACACCGTATTATAAACCTTTCGGCCGACCTGACGTCTTTAGTACCGATTTTTCAAACATTCTAAATTAGATTGAAAACCATGAAAAAATTTCTCTTTGCCCTCGTGGGCTTTATGTTCGTGGCCGGTATTGCCCAGGCCCAGGATGACGGTGCCAAGTTGGCCAAGAGTGCCGGCAAAGCACTGACCAGTTATAATATTGACCGGGCTAACAACGGCAACAAACTGACCGAAGCAAAACAGAAGATCGATGATGCGTTGAAAACGCCGGAAGCACAGGCGCTGGCCTCGGCCTGGATCGCGAAAGGGGACATATATACGACCATTATCGACAATGATATGGCCAAGCGCGTGGTGAAAGCCGACGCCCCGCTGAGCGGCGACAACGATGCCCTGGAAGCTTTTAATGCTTACATGAAAGGCTTCGAACTCACGGAAAAGAAGTACGAAAAAACGGATGCTTTAAAAGGGATTGTTGGCCTGCAGGCACATCTGATTAACGTCGGGGTGGCTAAATACGAAGCCAAGGAATATGAAAAAGCGTTTGCATCGTCCGTTGCCGCGCTGAAAAGCCACGAAATTTTGACCGCGAATAAGGAAAAAAGCCTGTTCACCGATCAGCAGATCGAAGATCAGCGTTATTTCACGGGTTTGTCGGCCATGCTCGCCGGAAAGAATGCCGAAGCAGTTCCTTACTTCGAGAGCGCCTTAAAAAAAGGGGATGCGAAAGGCGAAGTGTATGAGGCCTTGTACAGCATTAAACTGGCCCTCAATGATACTACCGGCGCCAAAGCAATTCTGACCGAAGGTCGTACGAAGTACCCGGATAACACCGGTCTGTTGTTTGCCGAAATTAATACCTACATGAAAGAAGGCAAACTGGACGAACTGACCTCCCGCCTGAAGAAGGCCATCGAGATGGAACCGAATAACGTCAGTCTCTACATCAATCTGGGCAACGTGTACGATAACCTCCAAACTGCCCAGATCCAGGCGAAGAACGACGCGAAAGCCGCCGAGTACTTTGAACAGGCCAAAAGCTATTACATGCAGGCGACCCAAAAAGATCCGAAAAGCACTGATGCACACTATATGCTCGGCGCCCTGTACTATAACCGCGCCGCCGCGCTGAACCAGGAGATGTCCGCGCTGGATAATTCGGCAGCGGCTCTGAAAAAGTATAAAACCCTGAACGACCAGATGCTGGCATTCTTCGAGCAGGCCCTGCCCCACTTCCAAAAGGCCGAAAGCCTGGATGCAAATGACTTGAACACGCTGATCGCGCTCAACGAAATTTACGCCCGTAAAGAAGACGATCTGGCTACGGAATTCAAAAGCCGGCTGGAAAACGTAAAAGCGGGTAAGAAAAACGAAGCTTCGCATTTTAAAATGTAAGCGCTTACCCGAATAAAAGAAGCCGTGGATGCCAGTCGTCCACGGCTTTTTGTTTTTCGGCTCGAAACACCCACATACGCCCGGTCTTTCGCCATTAAAAACTAAGTCTCCAACCACTCATGTCTGATCATCCAGCTCCACCGCCCGTTTTTTCAATCATTACGGTGGTGTATAATGGCGCCGCACTCTTGCCCGGCACGATGCAAAGCGTGCGGGAACAGACCTACCCCCATATAGAATACATCGTGGTCGATGGAGGATCCAAAGATGCGTCGGTGCGTATTATTCAGGATTTTGCGGCGCAAATGCCGCAGATCCGCTGGATCTCCGAACCGGATAAAGGCCTGTACGACGCCATGAACAAAGGCCTCCGCCTGGCGTCCGGTGATTTCGTCTGGTTCCTCAATAGCGGCGACCACCTCCACGACCCGCAAACCGTTGAACGCTGTGCCGCCCTGGTGCAGGCGACTACCGACGTCCTCTACGGCGAAACCCTGCTGGTGAATGACGAGCGCCAGCCCGCCGGCACCATGAGCGAACTCAGCACCCGTAAGCTGCCGGCCCACTTGCACTGGCGCGACTACCTGGGCGGTATGCTGGTGGTACACCAGTCTTTCGTAGCCCGCCGTACCCTGGCGCCCGATTACCGTACAGATAACCTCTGCGCCGACTACGACTGGTGTATTCGTATTTTAAAACAAAGCCGCAGCGCCGTAAACACCGACCTGATCCTTACCAACTACCTCATGGGCGGCCTGTCCAAACAGCGCCACCGCCAAAGTCTGCGCGACCGCTTCGAGGTCATGCGCGAACACTTCGGACTGCTCCCTACCCTGCTGGCCCACGGCCGGATCGTACTGCGTGCCATCGGCCACCGGCTGCAAAGACAGGGGAAAGCGCGGTATTAAAGCGTTCTTATAAAACAGTTCCTCCTGAGCACAGCTTTGTCATTCTGAAAATGTAACCAATTGTTTTAAAGCAGCGCCCAATGGCAATAATTTCCAGTCCGGAACCTTTCTGCATAGGTAGTACGTTATAGGTTCAGCTGGAGGGCGGGATAATTAAACGTAAATCTTCCAACCAGTCAACTGCCAAAATTTACTTTTATGTAAACCGCCACTATACGCACGAACGGCATGGTTTTTTCTACTGTTGTTTTTTGAATCCTTGTCCTTTAATACTGCCTCGATGACGAAATTTAGAAGAATTACCCGTGTTCCCAGATTGATGCTGCGCGCTTTCGTCATGGAAGGTAAGGAAACCAAACAGATGGCCCTCACTTTTATACAACAAAGCAAGGGGCTCTGGCAGGGGGATGCGCATGTTCCCCCTTCGGAGGAGGAAATGCAGCAGGCAAAGGCGCAACTGAAAGATCTGCCGCGCTTTTTGCCTTTTGTCATGTTACTGAGTTTTCCCGTACCAGGCGTTACAGAGAGTTATGTACTGCTGGCCGTTACCCTGGAAAAATTGTCGCGCAGCCGGGTGACTTTATTACCCAGCAATTTCCGGCACGTGTTTCACCGGAAGAATTCCCCGTCGGTTGAAAAAAACATTCCCGTAAATTGATAAATCGTTCCGGTGTTACCTGCCTACGGTAGCAAAGCGGAAATCTAAAAACAGGAGTCAACCCAAACTCGGGTTGGCTCCTGTTTTTTTCCATTACGGATAATCATCAAAGTGGCAGATTTGTCAGCGTCGCTCATAAAAAACTGTTTATCAGCAATTTAAATGGTCAAAATTAAAAACCCGCATCAATCTTACCAACTTTTCCACAATAACGAGTAAGTTTGCTGCTCAATATTGCCCATGATTGACGCACTCATCTCTTCCAAGACGCGGATCAAACTATTGCTGAAGTTCTTTCTCAATAGCCACGCCACTGCCTATTTGCGCAGCCTGGAGAGTGAGTTCGGGGAATCTTCCAACGGTATACGGGTAGAACTGAACCGCATGGAAAATGCCGGCCTGCTGGTTTCCAGCAATTCAGGCAACAAAAAAATCTTCCAGGCCAATACCGCCCATCCCCTGTTCGACGATATTCACAACATCATTATGAAGCATATCGGCTTCGATCAGATCATTGAAAATGTCATTCAACGGCTGGGTGACGTGCAACGGGTGTACCTGGTCGGCGACTTTTCCAAGGGCGTCGACAGCCAGATCATCGACCTGGTCTTTTTTGGCAATTTCGATAAAAACTACCTGATGGAACTGATCGGTAAAGCCGAAAAACTCATCAAAAGGAAAATACGCTACCTCTTGTACGAGGAAAAAGACCTGGAAACGATGGACTGGAGTAAATACGCTCCGGCGCCGCTTTTACTCTGGGATAAAAAAACTATCCAATAACCGACCGCCGGTATGTACGCTGAACTTGTAAAAAAAGAAAAAACACTGGCCGTCGTGGGTTTAGGATATGTTGGCCTCCCCCTCGCCCTGGAGTTTGCCCGCCACTTCCGGGTCATCGGTTTCGACATTAATAAAGGCCGCGTAGCCCTCATGCAGCAGGGCCAGGACCCCTCCCGCGAGCTGGATGCCTCCGCTTTTGACGGTACGGATATTCAATTTACCGACGATCCGAACATCCTGAAAACCGCGCATTTCTTCGTGGTCGCCGTGCCCACCGATATTGACGAACATAAAGTCCCGGACCTCACGCCGCTCAAAAAAGCCTCCGTCAGCGTCGGCCAGGCCCTGTCGCCGGGTGATTATGTGGTCTATGAATCCACGGTTTATCCCGGTTGTACGGAGGAAGACTGCCTTCCGCTGCTGGAAACGCATTCCGGTCTGCGCTTCGGCGAGGATTTCAAGCTGGGCTACTCCCCGGAACGCATCGTACCGGGCGATAAAACCCGGCCGCTGACCAGTATCCTGAAAATCGTGAGCGGCTCCGACGCGGAAGCGCTGGAAGAAGTCGCCCGGGTCTATGAACATATTATTACGGCCGGGGTCTACCGCGCGCCGTCGATCAAAGTAGCGGAAGCCGCCAAAGTGATCGAAAACACCCAGCGCGATCTGAATATCTCGCTGATGAATGAACTGGCCATGATCTTCGACCGGATGGGCATCAGTACCCAGGAAGTGATCAAAGCCGCCGGTACCAAGTGGAATTTCCTGAAATTTTATCCCGGCCTCGTGGGCGGCCACTGTATTGGCGTGGACCCCTACTACCTGCTGCATAAATCGGTGCAACTGGGCTACGAGCCGCAGGTCATCCTCAGCGGCCGGCGTATTAATGACGGCATGCCGGCCTATATCGCCAAAAAACTGGTGCAACTGCTGATCCAGAAAGATAAAAATCCCGGCCAATCCAAGGTGCTGGTCCTGGGTATTACGTTCAAGGAAAATGTAGCGGATATCCGCAATTCTAAAGTCGCGGCCCTGGTCCATGAGCTGCAGGGATTCTTTATCAATGTACACGTGGCCGACCCTTTCGCCTCGCCGAATGAAGTCGCCCACGAATATAAACTGACCTTGGTCGACGAAATTTCCAACCACTACGACGCCGTGGTGGTCGCCGTCGGGCATGACCAGTACCGGAACTACGACGCGGCATTTTTCAAATCCATCATGGGGAAAAATCCGATTCTGCTGGATCTGAAAGCGCTGTATACGTCGGAGGACCCGGATATTCAATACTGGCGGTTATAGGGGGGGGGATTGTATACCGATACCATATATACCATTATACCATACCCATTATACCATACCCATTATACCATTATACCATTATACCATTATATACCCATTATACCATACCCCAGGCGTTGCCTGGGGCTAGTGATTAGACCCTTACAGGGTCGGGGCGGGCGAAGAGGGGGCAAAGGGAGTGGGAATAGAAGGATTTAACAGTCTTTTTGGGCTGCGGCGATCTTTTGATTACGTAGTGAGAATAAGCTGATTAATTGAATATCAATACATTATGCACTCTTATGGGTGTTGCTGAATTTCGTAGTTTTTATTTTTTTGCACATAAGCGGCCGCAACTTATGAAAGGCGAAGCCTTTTCTAACGTCCATTAATCCACCGTCCAAATTCCTTAATTTTCTGCCCATGTCTTTACCAATGGTTGACCTCAAAACCCAGTACCAGCACATCAAGTCGGACATCGATCAGGCGGTGCTGGAGGTTTTGGAATCCACGCAATTCATCGGTGGCCCCCAGGTCAATACTTTTCGGGAACAGTTGGAAAACTACCTGCAGGTGAAACACGTGATCCCCTGTGCCAACGGGACCGATGCCCTGCAAATCGCCATGATGGCCCTGGGCCTGAAACCCGGCGATGAAGTGATCGTGCCGGCTTTCACCTATGTCGCTACCGCCGAAGTGATCGGACTGCTGGGCCTGACGCCCGTCATGACCGACGTCGATCCGCGGACCTTCAACATCACGGCCGCCCACGTGGAGCGGGCCATTACGCCCAGAACCAAGGCCATTGTGCCGGTCCACTTGTTCGGCCAGAGCGTCGACATGGAGCATATCCTGGATCTCGCCCGGACGCATAACCTGTTCGTGATCGAGGATAATGCCCAGGCCATCGGCGCCGATTACACCTTTTCCAACGGGACGGTCAAAAAAGCCGGCACGCTGGGCCACTTCGGATGTACTTCTTTTTTCCCGTCCAAAAACCTCGGCTGTTACGGAGACGGCGGCGCCCTGATGACCAACGACGACGACCTGGCCGCAGCCGCCCGCATGATCGCCAACCACGGCCAGTCGCGCCAGTACTACCACGATAAAATAGGGGTCAATTCCCGGCTGGATGCCATTCAGGCCGCCATCCTCAACGTGAAACTGCCGCACCTCGACCACTATAACACGGCCCGTAATTACGCCGCCGCTTTTTATGACCAGGCTTTCGCCGACGTGCCCGAACTGATCACGCCGGATCGCCAGCCCAACTCGACGCATGTTTTTCACCAGTACACCCTGCGTTTAGCGCCCGGCCATACGGACAGCCGGGATGCCCTGAAAGCGTATTTGCAGGAACGCGACGTGCCGGCCATGATCTACTACCCAGTGCCCCTGTACAAACAGGCCGCCTTCCAGCAAAACCTGGACAGCGACCTGTTCCCGGTCACCGAATACCTCTGCGCAGCGGTGTTCTCGCTGCCCATGCACTCGGAACTGAGCGATGATGTTCTGCAGCGAATCACCGGCGCCGTAAAATCATTTTTTGACGAACAACGGGTGTAGGATTTGACGGGCTTGTTTACCAGCACCACAAAAATGCCTGTATTGCTTGACAATTAGCACGTTCGAAATGGTCATCACCGATATTAACCAGTTGGATCAAAATGGCCATTATACCTATGCCGACTATTTGCTTTGGCAATTTCAGGAACGGGTAGAGCTGTTTCGTGGGAAACTGCGCAAAATGGTTGCGCCGAATGTCAGGCATCAGCGTATAGCCAGTAACATACATGGCAGTATCTGGATGCTGTTACAGCAAAAGCAATCCGACGCATTCTCCGCTCCATTTGATGTGCGATTACCCCTCCCACGCCATAGGAGTTCTACGGACAGAACTGATACCGTTGTACAGCCGGACATTTGCGTGGTTTGTGACCGAAATAAACTGGATGAACGCGGCTGTATCGGAGCGCCGGAATTGGTGGTCGAAATCCTTTCGGCTGGAAATTCCAAGAAAGAAATGAAGGATAAACTGGACCTCTATGAAAGCGCTGGGGTGTTGGAATATTGGGTCATCGATCCGGAACATTCTATTGTCCATGCCTATACTTTAGATGCGACCACTCAGCTTTTTGTTCCCGCCCGGCCGCTCACCGATGAAGATATTTTAAGAAGCAGCGTACTGGAAAACTACGCCATTGCGCTGGACAAAATATTCGCTCCCTAGGGCTACAAAGGTGAGACTTCTCCGAAGTCGCTGGTGCCCCTAACCAACAAACCCTTCCTTCCCCTTCCAATGCCCAAATTTGCCCTCATCGGCGCCGGCGGTTATATCGCTCCCCGCCACCTCAAAGCCATCAAGGAAACCGGTAACGAACTCCTGGCCGCTTTCGATCCGAACGACTCGGTCGGTATACTGGATGCTTATTTCCCGGAAGCCGATTTCTTCACCGAATTCGAGCGTTTCGACCGGCACGTAGACAAGCTGCGGCGGCAAAAACAGGCGGTCGATTTCGTGACGGTATGCTCGCCCAACTACCTGCACGATGCCCATATTCGCTTCGGCCTGCGCCACGGCGCACATGTGATCTGCGAAAAACCGCTGGTGCTGAATCCCTGGAACGTGGACGCGCTGCGCGAAAACGAACGGGAGACCGGCCGGAAAATTTATACCATTCTGCAACTGCGGCTGCATCCGGCTTTGATCGCCCTGGAAGAACAAATAGAACAAGGTCCGAAAGACCATACCTACGCCGTCGACCTGAGCTACATCACCTCGCGTGGCAATTGGTACTATACGAGCTGGAAAGGCGATCAGCAGAAGTCCGGCGGGATTGCCACCAACATCGGCATCCACTTCTTCGATATGCTGACCTGGATTTTCGGTCCGGTGAAGCAGAACGTGGTGCACCTGCATACCCACGACCGCGCCGCCGGTTTTCTGGAACTCGAGCGCGCCCGGGTCCGCTGGTTTCTGAGCATCAGTCCGGAAACCCTGCCACCCAGCGCCACCGCACAGGGTAAACGTACTTTCCGCTCCATCACCGTGGACGGCGCATCGGTTGAATTCAGCGAAGGATTTACCGATCTGCATACGGAGAGCTACCAGCAAATTCTTCAGGGTAACGGCTTCGGGCTGGAGGTCGTGCTGCCTTCCATCGGCATCGCCCAGCAGATCCGGGAACTTCCCCCGATCGGACTGGAAGGCGAGTTTCATCCACTGGCCGCGCTGCCGCTGAGTGCGCATCCGTTTAAGCGGGTGGGGTAAAAACTGTTCGTTCCGGTGCAACCGCCCCATTAGGATCAGGCAAGCAATTGGCAGTCGTGTTTTTTGTCATTCTGTAAGAATCTGATGAAAAGCCACCAACAGCCCTTGCATCAGATTCCTACGGAATGACAAAAAAAGATCGAGCTGCGGGTTAATTTTCAGGGCCGGTAAATCATCTAGCCCTGTGCAGCCTCCTCAAAATGATCAGGTAAACAACGAGCGGTCGTGTTTCTTGTCATTCCGTAGGAATCTGATAAAAAGCGTATTATGTTTGTTTGTAGTTTCTCCAACTAACTCCAAACAACATGAAACAATACAATTTTTGGGTTTACATGCTTACTAATAAAGCCCGTACGGTCATTTATACCGGCTTCACCAATGATCTTGCAGCACGTTTAAAAGAACATTACGATCAACGCGGTAACGAAAAGACATTTACCGGAAGGTACCATTGTTACTACTTAGTTTATTATGAATGGTATAAGTACGTGTTGAATGGAATTGCCCGCGAGAAAGAGATCAAAAATTTTACTCGTGAGAAAAAGGAGCAATTGATTGAAGAGCATAACCCGGAGTGGATATTCTATAATGAATTTATCTGCGGGCATTGGCCACCTCTATTTGAAGGCCGGTTATGAATTGCATCACATTCCTACGGAATGACAAAAAAATTGAGCTGCGGGCTGTTCTTTTGGAAAAGCCAGGCAAGCACCGAGCCGTTGTGTTTTTTGTCATTCTGTAAGAATCTGATCATAAGCCAACAACAGCCCTCGCATCAGATTCCTACGGAATGACAAAAAAGATCGAGCTGCGGGCTCATTTCCAGTGTCCGCAAATCACCCAGGCCTGTGCAACCGCCCCAATAAAATTAAGTAAGCACCGAGCGGTTGTGTTTTTTGTCATTCTGTAAGAATCTGATGAAAAGTACCCACTAACCTTTACCCATGTTCTCCTTCTTTAAAAGCAAACCCGACCCGACCGCCCTCTTCCGCGGACTCGGGACCGACATGCACTCGCACCTGCTGCCGGGCATCGACGACGGTTCGCCGGACATGGAGACGTCGCTGCAACTGATCCGGTCCATGCAAAAAATGGGGTTCGAGCGCCTGATCACGACGCCGCATATTTATCAGGGACTTTATCCCAACACCCCGGAAATCATCCTGGACCGGCTTGCTGCCGTGCGCGCCGCCCTGCAAGCGGCCAATATCAACATTCAGCTGGATGCCGCCGCCGAGTATTTCCTCGATGAAAACTTCGACGCCCAGCTGGCCGCCGACCGGCTGCTCACCCTGCCGGAACGGCATGTGCTGATCGAAATGTCCTTCCTGGCGCCCTATCATAAGCTGCATACGACCTTGTTCCAGATGCAGACCAAAGGCTACCGGCCCATCCTGGCGCACCCGGAACGTTACCTGTACTATGCCGGCGATTTGGGGCGATTGGAGCAAATACGCGAGTATGGCAGCCTTTTACAGGTTAACCTACTATCTTTGAGCGGCTATTACGGCAAACCCGCTAAAAACCTGGCCCTGAAACTGCTGGAAAAAGGCTGGGTAGACTACCTCGGTACCGACCTCCACCATGATCGCCATGCCACCCATTTGCAAACGATTGAACTCGGTCATATCCTGCGCGATTACACGTTCAAAAACCGGAACTGGTCTTCCTCCGTAGATGGGACAGACGAATTCCAACCCGCCCATACATGATGCCCATTTTTTCTCCGGTGCTGCGACGTATAGCCTATTTTTTACCCCTGCTCAGCCTGACGGCCTGCATTCAACACCGGCAACTGGTCAACTTCAACGAAGGACCGGATTTTAAGGACGTCGCCCGGCAAATGGCGCTGGCGAATCCCATCAAACTGCAGCCGGACGATATCATTTCTATCTCCATTCAAACGCTCGACCCGGTTGCCAGTGCCCCGTTCAACCTGGGCGGCGTACCCATCACCGGCGGGAATGCCGGCAGCACCACGACCAGCGCCGCCGTTCCCACCATCCCGACCTACCTGATCGATAACCAGGGCGAAGTGAATCTGCCTATGCTCGGCCAGGTTAAAGTTGCCGGGTGGACGACCCTGCAGGCCCGCGATTCGCTGAGCGCGCGTTTGGCGAAGTATTTAAAAAATCAGATCGTCAACGTCCGGCTGGTCAATTTCAAGTTCACCGTGCTCGGCGAAGTCGCGCAGGCCGGTTCCTACTCCATTCCCAACGAACGGATCAATATCCTGGAAGCCCTGGGCATGGCCGGCGACCTGACCAACTACGGCGACCGCGAAAAAGTGCTCATTATCCGCGAAAAAGACGGCCAACGCTCCTTCGCCTACCTGAACCTGCACCAGCGCGATCTGTTCCAGTCCCCTTATTTCTACCTCAGCCAGAATGATATGGTGTACGTAGAACCCATGAAAGCAAAAATAGGCGCCACCACCGACGGCTCATCCAAGTTTCTGCAGTTCATCATACCCGTCGTTTCTATAATATCCATTATAGTATCCCTCACCCGTTAAGTCGCGACGCTACCCGGCCGCCCGTATGCTAACTAATAACCAAAATGATACCGCCCTACTCCCTAACCAGGAAGAAGGTTTTAATTTAAAGGAATTTGTTACCGACTACCTGCTGCGGTTCTGGTACCTCTATGTCGTGGTCGTCGGCATGGCCCTCACCCTCGCCTGGCTGAAGATCCGCTACAGTATTCCTATTTATTCGGTCGGTAGTTCGCTGCTGATCAAAGACGAGAACACCAAAAGCGCCGGGCTATCCCAGGAAGCCGTTTTTCAGGACCTGGGACTCATGCAAAGCGGCCCCAAACTGCTCAACGAGATCCAGATCCTCAAGTCGCGGCCCATCATGGAAAGCGTGATCACCAAACTGGGCCTCGACGTCGAATACTATACCGTCGGCCGGGTCATTACTTCGGAACTCTACCCCGCCTGGCCTATTCGCGCGACCCTGCACGAATGCAAAGAAGATGGGTTCAATGTCCCTTTCCTGATTAAAGTACTGGACGATCAGCACTTCGAGCTGAGCGTGCGCGGCCACCTCGCCACCCATCAGTTCGGCGAAAACGTGCAACTGCCGGAAGGGAATTTTACCTTCACCCTGCTCGGACCCAGCAGCGCCATATACAGTTATAAAGTCGTTTTCCGCCGCCCGGTGGAGGTGGCCGGCGGTTACGTGGGCGCCCTGAGTATCAACACCGTGAGCAACTACGCCAGCGTGCTGGAACTCAGTTACAAGACCCCGGTACCCAAAAAAGGCATCGATATTCTCAATACGCTGGTCGACGTGTATAATGAAGCCGCCATCGAGGATAAAAACAAGGTGGGCCATAACACCGTGCAGTTCATCGACGACCGCCTGAAAATCCTGAATGTCGAACTTCGGGATGTCGAAGGCGGCCTGGAACTGTACAAGAAGCAAAATAACATTCCCACGGAAATATCCTCCAGCGTCGAGACCCTGATCAGCCAGATCTCCGAGTATGACAAGGAACAGTCGGAACTCGAAGTGCAAAAAAGCGTGCTGGCTTCGCTGGCCGAATACTTCAACAGCCAGCTCACCCAGTTCGAGCCGGCGCCCCTCAACCTGCTGCCGGCCAACACCCAGGTCGCCACGCTGGTCGGCCGGTATAATGACCTGGTCCTCGAACGCGCCCGCCTGCTCCGCTCGGCCACGGCCGAGAACCCGGTGGTGCAGAACCTGAGCGTTCAGGTCACCGCCCTGCGCGCTTCTATCCTGGAAACCATCGGCAGTACGCAAAAGGATCTCGAACTCGGTTTGAGCAAGATCAGCAACAAGAACAAGATCTTCAAAGGGCAGATCAGCACCATACCCACGCGCGAACGCGGCCTGATCGAGATCAAACGCCAGCAAGGCATCAAAGAAAACCTCTTTCTTTACCTGCTGCAAAAACGGGAAGAAACCGCGCTGACCCTCGCCGTCGCCGCCCCCAATTCCCGGGTCGTGAATCCCGCCATCGGCCAGGGCGGACCGATCAGCCCCAACACCCGCTCCATTTACATGACCGCCCTGCTCATCGGGCTGCTCATCCCTTCGCTGTTCGTTTACCTGCGCTATTTGCTCACCGATACCGTGCAGTCGACCACCGAAATAACCAACGCCACCCACGCACCGCTGCTCGGCGCTATTGGTTACCAGAAAAGCGTCGATCCCATCGTCGTGCAAAAGAACAGCCGCTCGGCCATGGCCGAAATGTTCCGTTTGCTGCGTACCAATTTACAGTTCATCGCCGCCGGACAAGCCAATCAGGTCATCCTGATCACCTCCAGCGTCAGCGGCGAAGGCAAGAGTTTCATCACCCTCAACCTGGGTATTACCCTGGCCATGGCCGACAAAAAAACCTGCATCGTCGAGCTCGACCTGCGTAAACCCAAACTGGTGAAGTACCTCACCAAAGAGACGCCCGCCAACGGGGTTACCTCTTACCTGATCGGTAACCTGGACGTGGAAGAACTCGTGCAGCCCTCCAGCGTGCACCCCAACCTCTACTATGTGGCCAGCGGACCCATCCCCCCCAATCCGGCGGAACTGCTGCTCACCGATGCCCTGGCCCAACTCATTACCAAACTCCGCCAGGAATTCGACTATATTCTGCTCGACACCTCCCCCGTCGGGATGGTCGCCGATGCCCTGCTGATGGGCAGACTGGCCGATAGCTCGCTCTACATCGTTCGCTATGCCTACAGCAAAAAAGCCAGCCTGCAACTCATCGAAGATCTGCAGCGCCAGGAAAAACTGCCGCGCCTGTCGGTCATCCTCAACGGCGTGAAAGCCAACGGCGGTTACGGCCAGCAGTACGGGTATGGGTATGGATATGGGTACGGGTATTATGAGGAGAGCGCGAAAAAGAAATGGTGGCGTCCGTAGGGGCGCCCCTTGCGGGTGCCCAAAGCCTGGGGAAAAACATTGGGGATGATCATAAGTGCGTGGGCCCGTAGGGGCGCCCCTTGCGGGTGCCCTTTTTGGGCCCACCGAAAAGGGCACCCG
>JANPIN010000106.1:0-81841 GCA_031425035.1 Saprospirales bacterium
GCAGAACGGATGAAACGGATGGCGCGGATTAAAACGGATTTTGACGGAGAAGCGGGAAAATGCATTCGCTTCAATAAGCACTTTGCTTTACAAGAATCAAATCCGTTTAAATCCGCGCCATCCGTTTCATCCGTTCTGCCTTCCTATCATGCTGTGCAGGATTTCACTTGTATAAAAGAACCGAGGTCCTATTCCACAAAATCCACCTTCTCCCCCTTATCCAACCCCAGCTTCGCCAAACCCTGGTCGAACACCCAGTACACCACCGGCACTACAATCAGGGAGAGCAGCATGGACGAACTCAGGCCGCCGATGATGGCCCAGGCCAGGCCATTTTTCCAGTCCGAACCGGCGCCGCTGGCCAAAGCGATGGGCAGCAAACCGATCACCATAGCGATGTTGGTCATCAGTACCGGCCGGAAACGCAGTTGCGTGGCTTCGAGCAGGGCCTCGCGCAGCGGTCGCCCTTCGCTCTTGAGCTGGTTGGCAAAGTCCACCACGAGGATGGCATTTTTACCGACCAGCCCGATGAGCATGAGCAGACCCAGGCCGGTGAATACGGTCAGGTTTTCGCGGGCGAGCGCCAGGGCAAGCAGCGCGCCGATCAGCGAAAGCGGGATGGAAATAAGCACGACCATCGGATACACCCAGTTATCGTAGAGCGCCACCATAATGAGGTAGACCAGCAGCAGCGACACCCACAGAGCAAAACCCATCGTGCCTAAGCCCTGTTCCTGGCGTTTCAAATCGCCGCCGTATTTGATGACCGTACCGGTCGGCAACGGCATACTATCCAGTTTAGCTTTCATTTCGCGGTTGACCGAACCACTGGGCCGGCCAATCACGTCGGCGGTGACCATGACCGAGGGCACCCGGTCGCGGCGTTCCAGGCGGGTGGGGGCGGTGCCGGGACGCACGTCGGCGAACTGCCGCAAATACACCGTACTGCCCAGCGGATTAACAAAAGACAACTGCCCGATATCGATGGCGCTCCGGCGGTCGAAAGCGTCGAGGGCCACCCGCAGCGGATACTCATACGCGCCGTCGCGGAACTTGGCGTCGGTGTTGCCGCTGAAAGCTGTTTGCAAAGTCAAACCCACCTGGGCCATGGTTAATCCATTATCCGCCAGCTCTTTACGATTCACGTTGACCTTGACTTCCGGGTTGCCGCCTTCCACACTGGGCGTAATTTCCACGCAGCCCGGAATGGTGCCCATGACTTTTTTCACTTTTTCCGAAAGGACCAGCAGACTGTCCAGATCGGGGCCGTTGAGTTTGACTTCAATAGGCGAAAAAGAGAGGCCGAGCAGGTCGATCGGGGAGGCTTTGATATTCGCTCCGGCAATCAGTTCTTCCAGTTTGATCTTGGTGTTGCGCGCGTAAACGGCCGTGGTAATTTCCCGCTGTTTACCGTAGGGCTTGAGAAAAACCATGATTTCAGCCACATAAGGCGCGTTCAAGCCGAAAGATTTACTGGTCGTCCCCACCGTCGTAAAGGAGTGCAGCACATCCGGCTGCTTTTCCAGCCATTGTTCCACCTGTTTGGTAATGGCATCGGTCTGCAGCAGAGACGCGTCTTTGGGTAAATCGATTTGCAGCAAAAACTCGCCGCGTTCACCAGGTTCAAAAAAGGCGTTGCCGATCAAACCGGATTTGACCAGCAGGAAGGAGGCGGCGAACAGGCCAACCGCAATCAGCAGGGTAGCGGCCCGGGTAAATCCGGTGCTCAGCGCAGCTTTCAAGGTTTGTACAAAACCGGCAGTCACCCAATCCAGGAAACTTTCAAAACGCAGCACCAGCCTGCCCACCAGGTTGTTTCCCTGAAAACGATGGGTTTTGGCCATCCGGGAAGTCAGCCAGGGCACCAGCGTAAAGCTGACCAACAGCGACATCAGCGTGGACGTCAGTACGGTCATGCAGAACTGGCGCAGTAGATTGGGCACCAGACCGACCGTAAACACGATGGGCAAAAAGACCACCACGTCTACCAAAGTAATACTGATGGCCGTGAACCCGATTTCCTGTCGCCCATCGTAGGAAGCCTGCACCTTATTCTTCCCCATTTCCAAATGCCGGTAAATATTCTCGATGACCACAATGGCGTCGTCCACCAGAATGCCAATGGACAGCGACAGGCCGAGCAGCGACATCAGGTTGAGCGAGTAGCCAAACAGCTTCATCATCACGAAGGTGCTGATGATGGACGTGGGGATGGAAACCAGCACGATCACGGCATTGCGCAGGCTGTGCAAAAACAACAACATGACCAGACCCACCAGCACGACGGCAATGAACAGGTCGTGAATGACCGCATCAGTGGCCTGATTCGTAAACTCGCTGCTGTTGGCCACCACCTGAAAATGCAGCCCTTCGGCGGCGTGGACTTTCTCCAGATCTTTGAGTTTAGCCAGAACGAGTTCGGACATTTCCACCGCGTTCGCATCGCCTTGTTTGCGAATCGTGAGACCTACTGCGGGCACACCGTCCGTCCGGCAAATAATTTCCCGGTCCCTGATCCCATCCTGCACGTCGGCAATGTCGCGGATGAAAATGGAGGAACCGAAACGGCTTTTGCCTACCACCAGGTTGCGAATATCGTCCAGTTCGGTAAACTTGCCGGCCAGCCGGATGCGGATCGAATTATCGTCGCTGGTCACTTTACCCGTCGGAAAATCGAGGTTGGAAACCTGTACGGCCTGCGTCACCTGCAGCAGGGATAAACCATACTGTTCCAGCAGCTTACTCGAAATATTGATCTTGATTTCCCGCTCCTCGCCGCCGAGCACATTCACCTGTGCCACCCCTTTTACCCGGGCGATTTCGGCGACAATACGTTTATTGATCAGGTCAAAAAAGGCCGTTCCGGTTACGCTGGCCGACACGCCGAGGCGTAAAACGGGCAGTTCGTCCAGGGCAAATTTATTCACCACCGGCGGGCGCACTTCCTTGGGGAGGGTCGGCAGGATCTGATTGATCTTCCGCTGGATTTCCGGTACGGCTTCGTCCACGTTTACCGACTGGTTCATTTCCAGCGCGATGAAACAGGAGTTTTCCATCGAACCGATCTGGATCTGCTCGATGCCTTCCAGCCCGGAAACGATGTCCTCGATCGGCTTACTCACCGCATTTTCCATTTCCGCCGGAGAAGCGCCGGGATAAATGGCGGTAATCGTCACCACTGGGGGATTGAATTTCGGGACCAGTTCGATGGGCAGGTTGCGGTAACTGGCCACGCCCATGAAAATGAGCACGGCAAACACGACAATGATCAGGGAGGGTCGACGTATGGAAAGCGCGGTAATGTTCATAGTACGGTCGTAATAAGCGGTCGGCGGACGGGCAGCAATCGGCAAAGGACCGGCTGGTAAATCCGGCGGCGAAGGTACAGCGAGCGGACAGGGAAATTCTGCGGTAAAAAGGCGGTTTAAGGGAAATACCCGAGGTGAAGAGTAGTATTTTGAAAAATCGACAACCTTTCGGCGGGGATGGACTTACATGCTAATCATTCTCACTTCTAACAAACGCTTTATGTGGCACGAAGAAAAAAGCCGGTTACAGGCCTCTTTTAAATTTAAAAATTTCACGGAAGCCTTTGCTTTTATGACGGAAGTCGCTTTTCAGGCCGAAAAGCAGGGTCACCACCCGAATTGGACGAATGTGTATAACACGGTTGATTTTCAACTGGCTACGCATGATGCCGGTAATACGATTACGGATAAGGATCGGACGCTGGCCGCGGCGATCGACGAGATTTACAAAAAGTACCAAACGGAACCGGCGTAGTACTTTTGGCCCAACCAACCAACGTATGCGCATCGAGTCCAAACTGCCCAATGTCGGCACTACCATTTTTACCACTATGTCGGCGCTGGCGACGCAGCACGGAGCCATTAACCTCTCGCAGGGTTTTCCCAACTATCAGCCGGCGGACCGGCTGCAGGCGCTGGTGACCGAACACATGGCGCGGGGCGCTAACCAGTATGCGCCTATGCCGGGCCTGCCCGTGCTGCGCGAACGGATTGCGGAAAAAATGGCGCTGGTCTATGGCCTGGCGATCGATCCGGATACCGAAATAACGGTCACGGCCGGCGGTACCCAGGCTATTTTCTGCGTCATGGGCGCGTTCGTGCGGCCCGGCGACGAGGTGATTTTGCTGGAACCCTGTTACGATTCGTACCGGCCCTCGGTGGAAACCATGGGCGGCGTACCGGTTATTTATTCTATGCAAGCGCCTGATTATCAGGTGAATTGGGCGGCGGTGAAAGCATTGATCACGCCGCGCACGCGGCTTTTATGCATCAACACCCCGCAGAACCCGACGGGAACGATCTTGCGGGCCAGCGATATGTTGGCTTTGTCGGAAATACTGGCCGGCACCAACGTACTGTTGATGAGCGACGAAGTGTACGAACACCTGATTTTCGACGGGGAAAAGCATGCTTCGGCCCTGCTGTACCCGGATCTACGCGAACGTACGCTGGCCATTTATTCCTTCGGAAAAACCTACCACAACACCGGCTGGAAAACCGGCTACTGCGTGGCCTCGCCCGAACTGACCCGGGAATTTCGTAAGGTGCACCAGTTCAATGTGTTCAGCGCCAACCATCCCATGCAGGCGGCTTTTGCCGATTTCATGGATGATCCGCAGGCGTATTTGAGTTTGCCGGGTTTTTATCAACAAAAACGTGATTTCTTCCTGGAAGCCATGGCGAATACGCGTTTTCGCCCGCTGGCCTGTGCGGGAACTTATTTCCAGTTATTTGATTATTCGGGCATCAGCGACGAGCCGGATCTTGATTTTTGCCGCCGGCTGACTACTGATTTTGGCGTAGCCGCCATACCGGTTTCGTCGTTTCATTCCCACGGCAGCGACGCCCGCGTAATTCGTTTTTGCTTTGCCAAAACCGAGGATTTGCTGGAACGGGCCGGGAAAAGGCTGGAGCTGGTATAAAATAACATCTCCGGATAGGTTCATGTGCGCACGCTTACTCACCCTTTCGTCGTGAATCGTCGTGCCGTCGTGGTAAAAAATCTTCCACCACGACGATACACGACGAAAGCGTAGCGTTGCTTAGTCCCTCACCACCATCAGTTTTCCGCTTTGCATGCGGCCGTCTTTCAAAATACGAATAGTATAAAAACCGGGCGCCAGATCGCTGACAATTAAGATCTGCTGGCCGGCCTGCGGTTTTTCCAGTTTACGTACCGCCTGACCTTCCGCGTTATAAATGGTCACCGATTGGACGTCAAAAGGCAGCTCCAGGGTAAATTGCGTGCTGGCCGGGTTGGGGTAATACAGGGCCTGCCAGTCTTCCGGCTGCTGATTCGGCTGGACCTGGGGGTCTTCAAAACGAATCGCCGATTGACCGGAGCAGGTTTTGATCGTCGTGTATTCGGTGATCAGGCGGACCAGCAGATCGTTCAGCAGTTCCACTTTATATTCATCGGTCGTCGGTTCGATGTGTTTGCCGCCGATGCCGCTGTGGTCGGTGAGAAAAACGTAGGTACCGTTGGTGGCTAGTCCGAAGAATTTCATCAAAAATTCAGTGTCTTTCTGAATACCACTGGCGGTAACCGGCACAATGCGAATACCCAGCCGCGCCGCTTCCCGAATGCTGCGCTGCAAACTGGCATTTACTTCCGGCGACTGGTGCGGACTGGCGTCGAGGACCAGGAAACAAATGCGGGCAATGGCATTTTCACTCCATTTCTGGTTAAAAATAGCTTCTTCCAGCGCCGTGTGTACCGCTTCGGGATAGTCGCCGCCGCCACCGGCAAACTGCCGGCCAATGAACTCCACGGTTTTGGCAATGTCCGGCGACAGGCCGCTGCTTTTGGTCAGGTACTCGTCGCCCTGGTCCCGATAAAAGACGGTACCCATGCGAAAGGCCAGTTCGGGGTTATGGCTTTTCGCCCGGCCAATCACGTCGAGCAGTTCGGTTTTCAGGTATTCAATTTCATCCCCCATGCTGCCGGTCGCGTCGACGGCCCAGACGATATCGACATTTTTGGGCGCCTGGCAGTCTACACGGATCTGCTGACGGTTGAGACCGTCTTTGGCGGGTTTGAGTTGGCCCAAATCGTGTTTTTGCCCATCTACAATAGCTACTGCCCGCAGGCCAGCCGTTGCCTTTTGGTCAAAAAGTCCGTCCCAGAGTTCGGTTTTGCCGGTGTTATCGGTCCGGCTTTCCCAGATCATTTCACCGGAAGCGCTGAGCAGTTGCACTACGGCATCGGCTACGGGGAAATCCTGTTCATTGGTGAGCAGCACCATAAAGCGGTTTTTTGGGAAAAAACCGTACAGGTTTTGATACTGATCGATTTCGCCGTCGGCCAGCATATCCAGCCAGTGTTTGTTCCAGTTATGGAGGTCGTTCCATTCGCCGGCGGTGAGGAGGCCGGCGCGGGGGCTGGGTTGTTCGGGCGTACCGGGCGTCGATTCCTCCTCTTTAACCTCCTCGCGCACTTTTCCCCTTGCGTCATCCGTGGCGATTTTCATTTCTTTTGGGATTTCAGAGGGCGCTGCTGCGGAAATTTCACCAACTACAGGCGGTACAGGTGCACCAGCTACCCGAACACCATCAATATAATAAACTTCGCTGGGGGAACGGGAGCTTCTCATAAAAACATCCGTTGATCCCGATTCCGGCGCGGTTACCGTAGTGGTTTTTGCTGCTCTACCCGCCGGCGCCGAATAAGTAACAGGGGCTGTTTTATCATCGGAAGATTTTGACGCCGCTTTTGGTCGGGGGGCCTTGCCTTTAGCCGAAGGAGCCGTATCCCGGTAAATTTCGTCTTTGACGGCCTTTTTTTGGTAACCTACGACCACTGTTTCCTGCAAAACGGCGCCCGAACCAAGACTGGCATCCAAAATGGTGGTTTCATTGGCCGGCACCTTTACTTCGTTTACCCGTTGGCTGCTATATCCGGTGTAACTGAATTCGACTTCGTAAGTGCCCGGTTCCAACTGCAGACTGTATTTACCATTTACATCGCTGATCGTCGCTTTAACCAAACTATGGTTTTTACTAACTTTTATCGTCGCTCCGATTAAAGGTTCATGGGTGTCGCCGTCGGTTACCAGGCCGGAGAGGATGGTTTCCGTAAGGGGACGGAAGCCGGCCAGCATAAATAGGGTGATGCTAAAAAGGAAGAAAAATATTTTCATGCGCGGTGAATTAAAAGGATAAAATAACTGTGCGCAAAGGGATGTTAGCCGCTGGCGAAATGCACAAGCGATAGAAATTTTTTAGCCGCAAATTTTTTGAAAAGAAAATGGGAGCCGGATCTCAACGCAGAATTTTTCCCAATTTCCATAACAGCGACCACTCGCGCTGCAAGCGGAAATAAGGCTGCTGCACGGCGCCGAATTGCCGGCGTACCCGCTCGATGGGGCGCACCATGCTGCCGGCAAAATCACAAACGGGCAATTTCAGCACCTCATGGGCATAGAGAATGGCTTCCCAGGCCAGTAAAATACCGGCCCCCGAAGCGCGATGAGCCGGGTCATCGCCGGCCAGGAGGTAGTAGGCCGAATGTGCATCCCAAACGAGGTAGGCTACGGAATGAATCTCCCCGGTAGATCGATCGCGGGCAAAAAACATTTCGCGCTGACCATGTTCCGCCAGCGCCGCATCCAAACGCTGCAAAAAATCGGCAGAAACCGGGGCGGGGAGGCCTTGTCGCGCATAACCGCGATCATGGACCTGTTGAAAATCGCTCAGGGAGCCGCCGGTTCTGACTACTACTTTTTTGGCGGCTTTGGGTATTTTTTGGTTGCGGTAATCAGGCGCCAGGTTTTCCCTGACGGTGTCTAAATTTTTGATATTCAACACGTAGGAGTAGCGCGTCGTCTGCCGGAAGCCCTGCCAGTACATGGGCAGCCAGTTGGTGGCCGTGTAGTTGAAATCCTGCTCGAAAGCGGCCAGTCCGGCGGGTAGTTCGGCCAGCAGTTTTTCCAGTAAACGCATTTCATGGCGTGCATTCCGGTATTTGGGTATAATGTAGGGGCCCATTTGCCGGGTAAGTTGCGGCATGGCTACGTAGTGCCAGGGACCCTTTTTTTTCAGAAAATAAGGCCAGACCGCAACTATTTCCTTGCCTTTCGTGACCACCGCCGCATCCCACTCACCGCCGACGCAGGTGGCATCCAGGTACCAGGCCTGCAGGAAAAGCGGCAGGTCGGCGGGCGCCGTCGCACAAAAGGCACGATAGGTTTGCTGCGACATGGGGGGAGTAGGATGGGTTTGTTGGTTTGGATGGATGGTTTGTTGGTTTGAGAAGCTGGTTTTACCCGGCAATGTATTGCTTTTTACAATGGACCTTAAAGGCCCGTGTTGATGTTCAGGTAAAAACCGCCTTGCCCCAGGTCATTCCAACTCCACTCCAGGCGGGCGGTTTTATCATAGTAGGCGACAAAATTCAGTCCCAGTCCATAGCCATACAGCCAGCGATTGGAAACCGGGTTGCCCGCCGCATACCAGGGATCGTTGGCGTAACCGGTATCGTTGTTAAACGCCAGATAGACCTTGATGGGAAAAACTTTAAACGCTTTGACCGGCATCCATTTGCCGAATTTAAAACTGCGGTCCAGCACATTAAAGCGCATCGACGTTTTCAAGAGCAGGTAATCCAAACCGTCGGCTACGTAGTATTCATAGCCCCGCACGAAACTTCCGCCATAGCCCAGCGCCTGGTTATTATTGTAAGGCGGTTGCCGGCGTGGCAGACTGGTACGGCCTTTGATTATGGTTTCCAGGCTCCAGCGTTTATCGAAGGATTGGTAATGCCCATATTCCGCAAACAGACGCGACAGTTGTAGATTATCGGTAGGTAGCAGGCCGTTCTTTCGAAGTTCAATCACCAGGTTCCAGCCATGTAGCGGGAAGGGCCGGATGTCGCGGTGATCAGTTTGAAAGTTATACACCAGGCTAAAGTGGCGTTGCCGGGTGTTGGCATTGAGGAAGAAATCACGATTCAGGTTACGCGCAATCGTGTCGGCAATCCGGTTATCCCGATATTCCAGAATGAACGTGTGGGTACTCAACAATTTAGGTCGCCAGAAAAAATTAGTGGTGGCCGCCATTTGTTGAAACATCCAAAGATTGGGATTACGGTAAAATAATACTTTGTTACCCGTAGTTAAATACCCAACCTCGTGGGTACGGCTATAGGCCACACTGGTTTGTATGCCGATCGTTCCCCGCGCATTGAGGGGCGGAAAGCGGTAACTAAGTTCATATTTGTTGTTGTATCCGAATTGCCCTTTTACTTTTAAAGCGTCGGCATGACCGGTCAGGTTGAGGTAACTCAGGTCCAGACCGTAATTAACGCGCCGCAGGGAACGATTAAATTCCGTCCACCAAACATTGAAATTACGGTCGGCCAGTTCGAAGAGCGGAACCGGATATATATACCAGGTTTCGACCAGATCGATTCTTATGTACAGGTCTTCCGGAAATTTCGTCAGCGTACTATCCACCTTGATCACGGCGCTGGTAAACAAACCGGTGTTCATGAGCCGGAGTTCATTACGCTTTAAGGTAGCTGCCAGATTGTCTATTTCCAGGGAATCTCCTATGGCAAATTCCAATTCCCGCAGGATGATTCTCGCCTTTGTTTTACGGTTTCCGGCAATCGTAATATCTTCTATATGGGAGAAACGCGGGCCGGTGTTTACGGAGTCAGATGGCTGCGCAAAAATAGGGGTGACAAGGAGAAGCAGAAATAAACATTTGATTACCAAAATTTTAGAACTTTGTGCCTTCAATATGTAAAGTTGAAATGGATGATCGGGGTTAGTTATTTCGGTCAAAACGTCCGCAACCACAAAAAACGGTTAATCGCATCACATTTTTTCTCTGCTCTTCTACCTTTGGTCAAATGGAATTGAGCGAATTATTGCACGATCCTATGTTTTATGGCCTTGTTTGGGCCATTCTCGCCGTTTTTGGTGTCGTCGTCGGTTGGACACTGCGCGCCAATTTCCCGGAAAAGGAAGTTCGGCAAAATCTTGCCCGCACGGAGCAGGAACGGAACACCCTCGCCCGTTTATATACGCACCTCAAGCACCAGCACGATCTTCGCGAAGCTGATTTTCGACGCACCTCCCTGGAAGCTGCCAATTTGCGCGACCGTTTCCGTTCCATCGAAATGGAAAAATCCGCCCTGGTCGCCGCTCAGCAAGCCGCCGCTACCCGCATGGAACGCGCCGAAGCCACTGCCCTGCAATACAGTCAGAAGTTAATCGAACTGGAACAGCAATCCATCACCCTGAGCGCTAAAAACGCCCAGCTTTCCGGCGATCTGGCCAAAATGCTGGTGGAACTCAATGCCTGGAAAACGCTCTATCGCGACTTCCAGGTCATGCAGCAAAAACTGGCCGGCTATGAACGCGCCTCCCGCAACCTCGAAATGGAACGCGACCAGCTCCAAAACGACCTGGCCACCGCCCGAACGGATATTGATAACCTGCAGGTCGAACTGGCCCGACAGGCCATTATCCATGCTAAAAACGCACCTGCCAGTAATGTTCGCAAAGGAGGCCCCGCCGCCCCGGAACAAACCGACGATCTGAAAATCATCAAAGGTATTGGGGTCACGATCGAACAGCAACTGTTTCAACTTGGGGTGTTCACTTTTGCCCAGATCAGCCGCTGGGACGATGACGCCGTCATTACCCATGCCCGCAAACTGAATATCAGCCCCGGCAAAATTTTTCAGGAAGATTGGGTAAGTCAGGCCCGGCAACTGGCCACCAGTTATCGGCCCTAAGAAAATGGGCAGCAAACCCGCCTATGTCGTAAAAGACTATGCCGCGGCCAGACGTACATACCCGATAATTTCGGGTAAAAACCAAGGCGTTGAAATTGGTGTTTATCCAATGCACGTATTCAACACCCCTAAAACAAGTTACAAACACACCATTTTATGGATAAAATTACAATTCTATGGGCAGATGATGAAATCGACCTGCTCAAGCCCCATCTAATGTTTCTCAATAGCAAAGGGTACGATGTCATAACGGCCACCAACGGCTTCGACGCCGTTGAAATGTACGGAGAAAAAGCGGATGAAATAGACGTGGTTTTTCTGGACGAAAGCATGCCCGGTCTCACCGGCCTGGAAGTTTTACCCCGCATCAAAGAACGTAACCCTGCCGTTCCCGTCGTTCTTATTACCAAAAATGAGGCGGAACATGTCATGGAAGAAGCGATCGGCTCGCAGATCTCGGACTACCTGATCAAACCGGTCAACCCCAACCAGATCCTGCTGACCCTCAAGAAAATAATCGATAATAAACGGCTGGTACGGGAAAAAACTTCCATGGACTACCAGCAGGAGTTCCGCCAGATCTTTATGCAAATTACCGGCGGACTCAGTCACCAGGAATGGGTGGATGCCTATAAAAAAATTGTCGCCTGGGAACTGAAGGTGGACGCCAACGAGGCTTCCGGTGTGACCGAAATTTTGTCGCAGCAGAAACAACAGGCCAATACCGAGTTTTCCAAATACGTGGTCAAAAACTATTTTGACTGGGTAGATAAAAATAAGGAGATCGGTCCGATCATGTCGCATTCCCTGCTGCGCAAACACGTTTTTCCACATCTTGGGAACGGTACGCCAACCGTGCTTTTGCTGCTGGATAATCTGCGCTACGATCAGTGGAAAACCATCGAGCCGATCATCAACGAGCAGTTCAAGACGGAAAATGAGCAGTGTTTCTTCAGTATTCTGCCCACCGCCACCCAGTATAGCCGCAATGCGATTTTTGCCGGCATGATGCCTCTCGACATCGAAACGGCTTTTCCCGATAAATGGAAAAACGATACGGATGAAGGCGGCAAAAACCTGCACGAAGACTTTTTCCTGGGAAAACAGATCGAACGCGTTTTCCGCAAAGGCATTAAGTGGGACTATATAAAGGTGACCAACGTCAGCAACGCGAAGGAGCTAAACGACAACATGATCAATTATCTGAACAACGACCTAACGGTTATTGTCTACAATTTCATTGATATGTTGTCGCATGCCCGTACCGAAATGGAGGTACTCAAAGAACTGGCCGGCGACGAACGCGCCTATCGTTCCCTGACCCGTTCGTGGTTTTTGCACAGTCCGCTGTGGACCGCTTTACGTCGCCTCGAAGGCCGCGACGTGCAGTTGTTCGTCACCACCGACCACGGCACTATTCGTGTACAAAGCCCTTCCAAGGTGGTGGGTGACCGGGAAACGACGGCGAACCTGCGCTATAAAGTGGGCCGCAACCTGCAGTATGAGCGCCGCGACGTGCTCGAAATCCGCGACCCAAAATCGGCTGGCTTGCCCCGTCCGAACATCAGTTCGACCTTTATTTTTGCCAAGGAGGACTATTTTTTCCTCTATCCGAACAACTACAACCACTTCCACAATTACTATAAAAACACCTTCCAGCACGGCGGCATTTCTTTGGAAGAAATGATCTGCCCGATTGTCCGGATGCGGTCGAAATAGGTGCTCCGCAACAACTCCAATATGCAGGCTATTCGTCTATCGAAACCCGACCGACTACTCCGGGGCCATATTCGGCTGGAGGGCTCCAAGAGTATTAGTAACCGTGCCCTGATCGTACTGGCCCTGGCCAATGCCGATCCGGCGCCTTACTTATCCCACCTGGCCGGCGCCCGGGATACGCACACTTTGCAACGGCTTTTAACGCAAAAAGCTAGCACCTACGATGCCGGAGATGCGGGCACGACTTTTCGTTTTCTGACCGCTTATCTGGCTACGCGGCCCGGCACGCAAATACTAACGGGTTCGGCGCGCATGCAGGAACGGCCGGTGGGCGCGCTGGTGCACGCCCTGCGCAGTTTGGGCGCCGACATTCAATTTCTGGAAAAAGACGGGTTTCCGCCTTTACAGATCGGGGAGCCGAAAAACCTTGGCTTAGCTAGCCGCGAAGTGCGTATTCAGGCGGATACCAGCAGCCAGTTCCTCTCCGCTTTACTGATGATCGGCCCTTATTTGCCGCAGGGCCTGGTGTTGATTCCGGAAGGTCCGCTCGTTTCGCGGCCATATCTGGAAATGACCCTGGGGCTGATGCGTTACTTCGGGGCGCAGGTAGAGTGGCAAAATGACCAGATACACGTGGCGCCCGGCGCTTATCAACCCCGGCCGCTGATCGTGGAAGCCGATTGGTCGGCCGCGTCCTACTGGTACTCGCTGGCGGCTTTGGCCGATCAGGTCGATCTCCGGCTGGATGGCCTTTTCGCCGATAGCTGGCAGGGCGATTCGGTGCTGGCCAAAATGATGGAAGCATTTGGCGTGCAAACCACTTTTGAAAAAGACGGGTTGCATCTCACTAAATCCGGTATCGGCCAGAAACCCATTTTCGAGCGCGATTTTCTCGACTGCCCGGATCTGGCGCAAACCCTGGCGGTCGTCTGCGCCGGTGTAGGCCGGCAGGGTGTTTTCACCGGACTGGAAACCCTGGCCATCAAGGAAACGGACCGGATCGCCGCCTTACGCACCGAGCTGGCTAAAGTGGGCGTTTCGCTGTCCAAACTCCCGGCCCGTTTTTCCAAAAAACAGCCCGACCGTGTATTTTACCTGCTGGATGGGCAGGCCCACTGGGCAACCACCCCGCGTTTTCATACCTACGACGATCACCGCATGGCCATGGCTTTTGCGCCGTTGGGCCTGCTGCAGCCGGTGGAAATTGAACACCCGGAGGTAGTCGCTAAAAGTTATCCGCTTTTTTGGGAGCATCTGGCGGAAGTCGGCTTTGTGGTGGAAAATATCAGTCTATGACGCCTGCGCTTATTTTTGAAACATTTGCGCGGGGCAAACTGCTGCTGACCGGTGAATATTTTGTGCTGGATGGCGCCGAGGCGTTGGCGCTGCCGGTCCGTTACGGACAAACACTAAGAGTAGAAACCGCAGAGAAAAACCTGCATTGGCGAAGTTTGGATATGGATGGCTCCTGCTGGTTTGAAGCCACTTTCACCCTGCCCGATCTGGAAATAGCCGCCGCGACCGATCTGCCAACGGCCCGCACCTTAGTCAGTTTCCTGCAGGCCTGCCGCCGGCAAGCACCCGGTTTTCTACGGGATTCGCCTGGTTTTTCGGTTACGACCCAAAATGATTTTCCCCGGCCCTGGGGTTTGGGCACCAGTAGCACCCTCCTCGCCGCCCTGGCGAAATGGGCGCAGGTAGATCCGTACGCGGTTTTGTTCAATACTTTGGGCGGCTCGGGTTACGACCTGGCCTGCGCCTATGCCGACGGGGCCATTATATACCAGTTAGAACAGGGCAAGCCCAATGTGGAGACCGTTGATTTTCAACCGGTTTTTGCCGAACACTTATACTTCGTCTATCTGGGGAAAAAGCAGGACAGCCGGGCGGGTATCAAACACTACCAGGCACGGAAGCTGGAAAATCAGGTTTTTACAGCAGAAATATCTGCGTTGACCAGGCGCGCGCTGGCGGCGGCGCGCCTGGAAGAATTTGAAAAAATACTGGCCGAACACGAACAACTGGTCAGCCGGGCGCTGGATTTACCGCGGGCGAAAGACCTTTTTTTCCCGGATTACTGGGGTGCAGTAAAAAGCCTGGGCGCCTGGGGCGGTGATTTTGTGTTGGCCACCAGTCGAAAAACCGAGGCGGAAACGCAGGCTTTTTTCAACGAAAAAGGTTGTAGCGTGTTTATTCCTTATTCAAGTATGACGGCGTCAGGTCGTTTTCCCTCGTAAATATGCGGTTTTATCCGCCTCATCATTTCCCATGCCTACTCTCTGGTACGACGGTGTAGTTAAAAAAATAGATCTGCTGGCGCCCACCGTGCGCAGCATTGTCATTGAAGTGCCGGTGGACGGCCAATTCGATTTTCAAGCCGGTCAGTTCATTACCCTCGACCTGCCCATTGGGGAAAAACGCCTGCAACGCTGGCGGAGTTATTCCATCGCCAATGCACCGGACGGCAGCAACTTGATCGAGTTATGCGTGGTGCGTTCCGTGAATGGCGAGGGCAGCCGGTATTTATTTGAAGAAGTCCAAGCGGGCAGCATCTTACGTTTTAAAGGTCCGGACGGTGGTTTTGTTTTGCCGGATAAAATCGAGCGCGACCTGGTTTTCATTTGTACCGGTACCGGGGTAGCGCCGTTTCGGAGTATGCTGCTGGATTTGCAGCGCAGCGGGAAACCGCACCGCAATTTGCAGTTGATTTTTGGTACCCGCAGCGAGAGCAATATTTTGTACCGCGCTGAATTTGAAGCACTTGAAAAATCAATGCCGGAATTTCGCTACGATATAGCGCTTTCCCGCCAGATGGATTGGAATGGGCATAAAGGCTATGTACACCAGGTTTATCTGGAACGCCACGCCGTGGTAAGGCCCGATGTGGAGTTTTACATTTGCGGCTGGAGCAACATGATCGATGAGGCGGTAGCGAATTTACTGGTCACTTTAGGCTACGACCGATCGCAGGTTCGCTATGAACTGTATGGCTAAATGCGATGAGCAGGCAGAAATTGATTTAGTCGTTCTATTTTTACCCGGAAAAAAAAGTCCGGGAACATGTCCAAGCAACGCAACCAGAGACCTGCATCAGTCGCTACCCCTGTTAAAAAGAAAACTGTTACGCAGCAGCCGGCGTCGATAAAGACGTCTGGACCAGCCCTGTCCGGCGGTTGGATCATTGGCCTGATCGCGGCAGCCCTGGGCTTTTTACTCTATGTCAATTCTTTCGGAAATACCTATTGCCTCGACGATTTTTCGGCCATCAAGGAAAACTGGGTGGTGAAAGGTGGTCTAAAAAACCTCGGCATCATCTTTTCCACCGAATACCGCTACGGCGCCTGGAGCAGTCCGGGTTCCCTGTATCGTCCGTTGCCGCTGGCCATGTTTTCCCTGGAGTGGCAGCTTGCGCCCGACAAGCCCTTCCTCAGCCACGTGATGAACGTGCTTTTTTACGCCGCCACCGGCTGGGCCCTGTGGGTTACCTGGCGCAAAATTCTGGTCGCTTTCCCGCCGGCCATGGTCGCGATGGGGGTGCTGTTCTTTATGTCGCATCCCGTTCATACCGAAGTAGTCGCCAACATTAAAAGCCGCGATGAAATCCTGGCCCTCCTTTTTTGCACGCTGGCGCTGAATTTCCTGTGGCGTTATCTGGAAGAAAAAAAGACGGGTCAGATCCTGGCGGCTACAGCCTTATTCGCGCTGGGACTTTTCTCCAAAGAAAGCAGTTTCCTGTTCCTGTTCATTTTCCCGATCACCGTCGCTTTCTTTTCCCGCGCTTCTTTGGGCGAAAACCTGCGGGCTTTCGCTTTTATGGCCATTCCAGCCGCCTTGTTTTTGCTGGTGCGGCATCAGGTACTGGGAGCGCAGCCTTATAACGAGGTGTATTCCATTCTCGATAATTTCATCATTGGCGCAGCCAATCCGGCGGAGCGAATCGCTTCGGCTTTTTCCGCCTGCTGGCGATATGTACAGATATTGCTGATTCCGCACCCGCTCGTTTGCGACATGGGTTACCCACAATTAAAGCCGGTGAATTTTTCCGACTGGCGGGCCCAGGTCGGTTTAACGGCTTTTTTTGGTATGGGTATTTGGGCGGTTCTCCATCTGGGTCGCCGGCATTTTCTGGCCTTTGCCATCGTATTTTTCCTGTTTCCGTTTGCACTGTTCAGCAACCTGTTGTTCCTGATCGGTACTTCCTATGGCGAGCGTCTGTTGTACGTACCCTCCCTCGGTTTTGCCTTTGCTTTGGCCTGGGCTATTTGCAAAATATTCAAGATCACTGATTTATCCAGTATTTGGAAACCCGGTGGTAATTCGACCCCCTGGATAGTGGCCGGTATTATCCTGGCTGCATATAGCCTGCTGACTATTGCCCGTAATCCGGCCTGGTACGACAGCGCTTCCTTATACGCAGCCGACCTGCCCAACTCGCCCAACTGTGCCAAACTAAATTATCACAATGCGCTCGAAGTGACCAAGGGCGGCATCGATGAAAAAAGAGGCGTGGTGACCGACTCCGTCCAGGTGCTGAAAGGCATTGCCGCGTATACCAAGACCATCAGTTTATACCCGGAATACCACGATGCCTACGGTAGCCGCGGACTGGCCTATTTCCGTTTACAGAAGTATGATCTGGCTTTCGAAGACTACCAAAAAGCCTTGAAATACCGTCCGAACGATGCGAAAGTGCTCTCTAACCTGGGCTTTATATATTTCATGCGCAATCAGTTGGACAAGTCGGAAGAGGTGTACCGCAAATCCATTCAATACGACGCACGTTTTGTCGACGCCCGCCGCAACCTGGGTGCTGTTTTGGCCATGAAAAAGCAATTCCCGGCCGCTATCGAGCAATGGAAAGTTGCCCTGCAGTTTGAACCCAAAAATCCAACCTTGCTTTATTACATCGGCTCCGGTTACCGCGACATGGGGCAACCTGAACAGGCCGCACCCTGGCTGGAACAGGCTTATGCCATCGATCCTTCGTTGCGTAAATAATTATTGCACCGCCAGGTAAGGCCTGATTTTTTCCAGCCAGTTTTTATCAGTGAAAGCAACGATCTGACTTATTTCTTCCGGTTTAGCATACGATCCGTGTTGAGTACGGTAATTGACGATCAGCGTGGCTTGTTTAAAAGAAATATAGGGATGACGGTCGAGCTCTTCCACCGAGGCCGCGTTAATATTTATGTGGTGAATGCTGTTCGATTCCAGGGTCAGCATCGAGCGGATTTTCTGGAACACGCTGTCTGGCAAACCGTACATCTCCGCGACCTGTTCCACCCGCAGGAAACCGCCGAGTGATTCGCGGAAATTCACCAGTTGTCTGGCGCGTTTTTCGCCGATGCCGGGCAGCCGCAGCCAGTCATCCAGTCCGGCCCGATTGATGTCTACCGGACCTTTGACCGCCCACTTTTTTTCGGGAAAGGTTGCTCCGCCTACAAAGGCTGCCGGGCGTTCTATCGATGAACCTGCTATTACCCCAATATTTATAAAAGGCTGTAAACGATCAAAATCCTCCTCTTCAAGGCTGTAGATCTTGCCAAAATCCTCGGGTTTGCGAAATTTTCCGCCTTTACTGCGGTAGTTCATAATCCCCTTTATCGTGCGCGCCGGCAAACCCAGCCGCTGTAGGTCGGTTTCGGAAACCAGATTGGGATCGAAAGCAAATGACTCGGCAGCAGTAGTTGGCGCAGCTTGTTTTTCTGCTACCGACCGATCCGGTATACCCCCTATTTGGATCCACGGCTCTAAACGTTCAAAGTCCGCCGTAGCCAGGCTATAAATTTTTTTCAAATCTTCCGGTTTACGAAAATGGCCGCCTTTGTTGCGATAATTACAAATGACGCCGGCTACTTTTTCGGATAAACCCAGGCGCATAAAATCTTCCTGCGAGGCCGTATTGGGATCAAATTCAAACAGTTCGCCTTTTTGGCCACTCGCCGCCGTTTTATCAACAGTCATTCCCGAACGGAAAGCCTGTACATCGGCCTGAAACTGGGTAAAATCGGTGGTCGTCTCCGGACGTAACCAGTGCATAATTTCCGGCGCCAGGTATACCAGGCCACAAATGATTAACAGGGCAATTGTGCCCGCGCGTTCAGCACGGGAAAAATGGAGGATTTGCAAAAGGAAGCGTTTCATGGGCGAGTTTTTTGAGTGAAAATTCCTAGATCAATTGTTTTTCCAGATAAAAGCACCTTGCTGACGAATATCATGTCCGTCCAGTCCCAGCGCTAAACACTCCGATTGCCAGCGTTCGCACTGTTTCCAGGAGTTGGTGCTGTCCCAGATAATGACCGGGCAGGGAAACTGCCGCAGGCATTCCGCTATGGTGATTTTAGGATTGTTGGAAAGTAAAATGAAGTCCACCGGCATGGGCGGGGAAGAGGCATTATTCAACCAGCGGGCCTGATCGATGATGACCATTTTTTTGCCAGAAAACAGCAGGAAAGGTGGGTAGAAACAGCAGTTATCGGTTTGAAGAATGCTGTCCCTGTTCAACGGTTCCGTAGAAAGCGAGCGCATACCCAAGGCCCAGCGATTCGGTTGCGCCGCAAAAACTATTTGCTTTTTGGTCAAACTATCCGCCAGGGAGAACACCGTAGTCCCATCGAAAATATCCAGCAGCCTCCGTTTGGACAGGGAATATATGACCAGCTCCTGTTGTTTCTCCTGGCCATAACTGCGCGCCAAACGGCAAAAACCTAGTACCGTGAAAACCCCTAGTGCCGCTACGGCCCACTTTAGTTGCCGGGTCGAAACGGTCGCCGCCAAAAAAGCAACCAGCACGTACAGCAGTGCGGTTGCCCAGGCCGGCAGCCAAATACCCCCGATCACGCTGCCCGGCAAATGCTGAATAAAAAACACCACCTGATTCATTCCCCACACCAAATAATACAGAAGAAACCCCAGGCCGTTCGCCAGCCCATGCCACAGCGGATCCAGCACCACCAGCGCCGCACCGCCCGCTAAAAAGATGGCGCCCCCCAACACGACGACCCAGCCAGCCAGCCAGAAATACACCGGAAACTGGTGAAAAAAGAAGAGCGAAAGTGGTAAAGTGCCCAGTTGGGCCGCAAAACCGATGAGAAAAATACTGCGGAACTCCCCCAGCGGTTTTGGCCAGTCCGGCATCCATTTATTGAAATATGGATAGAAGTAGACCATTCCCGCCACCGCCGCATAAGAAAGCTGGAAGCCGGCATTGAATAATAAATAGGGATTGTACACGAGGAGTCCGCAGGCAGATAACGCCAGGATGTTCCAGATGGAAGCATTGCGAAAAATGAGTTTGCCCAGCAAAAATAGGCTGAACATGACCGATGCCCGCAACACCGAAGCCGTCGCACCGGTCAAAAAAGTGAAGGACCAAATACCCAGCAGCGCCAGCAGGGTTTCGATTAATTTTCCGAAACGACCCCGCAGCGGCAAACGGCTCAGGAAAAACATGATGCCGACATAAATCATCCCCACATGCGTCCCCGAAACCGCCAGCGCATGCATCGACCCGGTTTCCGCATACGCAGAACGCAGGTCTTCCGACAAGTCATCGGTATAACCCACCAGCAGCGCCGAAGCCACCGCATACTCATCCTGGGTGGAAAAGTGTTCCCGTAGCAATGCCAGCAAACGATCCCGACAACCATACGCGAGCCGCCAAAGCGCAAACCCATGTCCCGTCGATAAATGAATCAGGGAATCCGGTTTTACAAAGGCTTGAAAATGAATATTTTGGAAATGTAAATACCGGCTATAATCGAAAGCATACGGATTTTTAGGCGGCTCCGTCGGACGTATAGTCGTGCAAATGCCGAGTCGATCCCCATAGTGCAGACTATCGCTTTGCTCCGTTATATCCAGAAAAAGAAGCAGGTGACCGGTATAAGGTAAGAGCGAATCCGGCGCCGTCCCAATGGCCTCGACCTGCAATGGCACTTTCAACTTACTGCCCCGCGAAGGCGCCTCACAAATAGTGCCCACCAGATAATGGGCCTGCGGAACGCTGCCGGCAAAATGTCCGTCCTGCCGCAGCTCATTAAACTGCTCCACGTGGAACCATCCGAAACCGAACAGCCAGGTACTGAACAACAGCCCATACACCCAGCGAAAACGATAGGGAAAAGACCAGCCGGCCAGCAAAAAAAGAAGAGGAGCGGAACCGATCAAAAAAGCGCCCAACCAGGGCAGGTGCAGATCGTAACAACCGCCAATGCCTAAAGCAATAGCGAAAGGACCCAGGAGTCGTAGGTAGGGGGCGGCACGGGCGGTCATGGGAAAAAACAGGCTAGAGGGTTAACTCAACTGTTTTTCCAGAATTTCCGCCGCTAAAATACGGGGTTTTACTTACCAGCCACTATACAAATGCCGTAATTGGCAAAAAAGCAAAATTTACATGTCGTAGGTCAACTCCACCACCTGGCTATCCATCTTACTTTGGCAGGTCAGGATATAGCCGTCTTTGACTTCATCTTCGTCGAGGGCATAACAAACGTCCATTTTGACCTTTCCACTGATGACTTTCGCCATGCAGGTCGAACAGGCGCCGGCCGTGCAGGAATAAGGCGGATCAAATTTTTCCTTGACCAGCACGTCCAGAATAGTGGCGCCTTCCGGCATCGGCAACTCGATACGCTCGCCTTTCAAATGTACAATTATACGTTTGCCTCCATCGCCGGCCGGACCAAGGTCCGCTATGTCGCCAGGTATATGGTTCGCGTTTACAAAATGCTCCGTATGAATGAGTTTGACGGGCACGCCACGATTTACCAGCGCTTCTTTCACGTCGTCGGCCATGTTACCGGGCCCACAGACATAGTATTGGCAGTCGTCTTCCGGACCCCGCGCCATGTTATCATCTAAAAATACGTTGGCGGCCTGCGGGGCGATCCGGCCGGTTTTTCCGTTCCAGTTGGTGGTCGCCCTTTTAAACATGCCGAATAAGCCGCCGCTGCCGCCTTCTTTTTTCGGCTGACTCAGCACGTGCTCCACCAGCAACTGCCCGTCATAGCGTTCGGTCAGGCGATCCAGCTCCTCGCGGAAAATTATGCTTTCCTCATTTCGGCTGCCATACAACAGGAAAACCGAACTCATGGGTTCGCCTTCCAAAATGGTTTTCAAAATCGACATGAGGGGGGTAATACCGCTGCCCGCACCAAACAGGTAGTAGGTCCGCCGTTTTTCAGGGTGCAGGGTGTTGTAGAAACGACCGTCCGGCGCGGCTACCTCCAGGGTGTCGCCTGCTTTTATGTCATCGTGTAAATAGGTAGACACCCGACCGTCCGGAACTTTTTTTACCGTTACCGCCAGTTTTTTTTCCAGCGGGCTGGACGACATGGAATAGGAACGCCGCAACTCCTGACCATTTAACTGAAGCCGCAAGGTGATATATTGGCCCTGTTGATAGACAAATAGGTCCTGTAATTCTACTGGTATATCAAATTCAAGGGTCACCGCATCGGCGGTTTCCCGAATCACTTGCTTAATTTTGAGCGGGTAAAAATCCATAGATCAGAGCTGTGCAAACCGTTTGAAAACGTACTTTCTTCTTTTCACGCCACTTTCGAAGCCGCTTGAAAAAAGACGCGCAAAAGTACGTCTCCAAAACGAAACAGGTTTTGATAAGTTCTTGAAATAGCCCGTTTAAATGAAAGTCTAATGTTTTAAAAATGAAAGATTTAAAATATCTGATTGCCTACGCGCTACCGGGTAGCGCCTTGTTGGCACTCGCCTGGCAAGGTCCCTGGTGCTGGGCCAGCGTCGGACTGGCTTTTTTCATTTTGCCGGTCATGGAGTTTTTCGCGCCGGTTTCCATAGAAAATGTGCATCCGGAACAAGAGGAACAGCGCAGCCGGCAACGCCTCTTCGATTGGTTATTATACGCCAATGCCCCGCTGCTTTTCGGTATTGTCGGCTGGTACTTATTGACAATCAGCCATTTACAATTCACCGATGCCCTTGGACTGAGCCTCAGTGTCGGCATTGTTGTCGGCGCCAACGGGATCAATGTGGCCCATGAGTTAGGGCACCGATTTACCAAAGGAGAACAACTGCTGGCTAAGATCATGCTGTTGCCCGCTTTATACCAGCATTTTTTCATTGAACATAATCGCGGCCACCATAAACACGTAGCTACCGATAAGGACCCGGCTACGGCACGTTTCGGAGAAACGGTCTACGCTTTTTGGTTCCGCTCGGTGCTGGGCAGCTGGCAAAATGCCTGGATGCTCGAGCGGGAACGACTGGAAAAAGCCGGCCTCCACGTCCGTTCCTGGAAAAACGAAATGTTCCGGTTTTCCCTCGCGCAATGTCTGTGGTTACTGGGAATTTTTGCATTTTTGGGTTGGAAAGCCGGACTGGGCGCCCTGGTTATTGCCCTGGTAGGTTTTCTACTGCTGGAAACCATCAATTATATTGAACACTACGGTTTACAACGCCGGTTGCTGGACTCGGGTCGCCCGGAACCTGTCACGCCGGCCCACTCCTGGAACAGCAACCACGAACTGGGCCGCATATTTTTGTACGAACTGACGCGCCACAGCGATCACCATTTTAAAGCTTCGCGTAAATACCAGATCCTGCGCCATACCGATCAGAGCCCGCAACTGCCTTTCGGATATCCTACCAGCGTGCTGCTGGCCCTGATGCCGCCCATCTGGTTTGCCGTGATGAACCCGCGGGCGCGACCACTGCATACTACACCATAAAACCACCTTAGTTTTTCATGAATCTGGATGCCAATATTGAGTTTTTGAAAGGGGTCGGGCCCCAGCGGGCAGACGTGCTAAAAAAGGAACTGGGCATTTTTACCTGCCGCGACCTGCTGTTCCATTTTCCTTTCCGCTATATTGACCGTACCCGTTTTCACCGCATCCGCGACGTACAAACGGAAGGGGAACAAGTGCAGCTCCGCGGGATTCTGCGCAAACTTGAAACGGTAGGCGAAGGCCGCGCAAAACGTTTGGTCGGTAACCTGCGCGATGATACGGGCATGATCGAACTGGTCTGGTTCCAATCCGTGCAATGGATGGAAAAAACGCTGGTCGTCGGGAAAGAATACATCGTTTTCGGGCGGGTCAATGAATTTAACAGTCGCTTCAGCCTGACCCACCCGGAAATGGAGGAAACGTCGCCGGATAACACCCAAAAAGCCCGCACTTTCGATCCGGTCTATCCAACTACGGATAAATTAACCCAGAAAGGGCTGGATGCCAGGGGTTTACGTAAACTGATCCGCACTTTGCTGGACGCCCTGCTGCCGGGTGATCTGCCGGAGACTTTGCCGGACTACCTGCTGGAACAATATAAAATGCTGTCCCGCTGGTCGGCTTTGAATAAACTTCACTTTCCGGAAAACCAGGCGGAACTGGATGCTGCCACCCGACGCCTGAAATTTGAAGAGCTGTTTTTTCTTCAACTGCGTTTACTCCAGCTCAAGCGGCGACGCAAGGATTTGATCCGGGGCTTTATTTTTGAAAAAATTGGCGACTATTTCCTTACTTTTTTCAAGGAAAAACTGCCTTTTGAACTGACCGGCGCCCAGAAACGGGTGCTGAAAGAAATTCGGACCGACCTGGCCACGGGGCAACAAATGAACCGGCTGGTGCAGGGCGATGTGGGCTCGGGTAAAACCGTGGTGGCCCTCATGACCATGTTGATGGCTCTCGATAACGGTTTTCAAGCCTGTTTGATGGCGCCCACCGAAATTTTGGCGCAGCAGCATTTTAGCGGCATCAGCGAACTGGTGGGTGATCTGGGGGTAGAGGTTGGTTATCTTTCCGGCTCGGTAAAAGGTAAAAAACGGGCGGCTATTCTGGAAAAACTGGCCAGCGGCGAACTGCATATTGTCATCGGTACCCATGCCCTGATCGAAGACTGGGTCGTTTTCCAAAACCTGGGCCTCTCCGTCATCGACGAACAGCACCGCTTCGGCGTACAACAACGGGCGGCTTTGTGGAAAAAAAATCCGGTTTATCCACCCCACGTGCTGGTGATGACGGCGACCCCCATTCCCCGCACCCTGGCCATGACGCTATATGGAGATCTGGACGTGTCGGTCATCGATGAATTGCCGCCGGGACGAAAACCGATTACGACCATCCATAAAACCGAACATCATCGTATGCGCGTGCAGGGTTTGATGCGCAGTGAAATAGATCAGGGCCGGCAGATATACGTCGTATTTCCCATGATTGAGGAGACGGAAAATATGGATTTACAAAACCTGATGGCCGGTTTTGAAGCCCTGAGCCGCGATTTTCCACCACCCAACTACCAGATCAGCATCGTACACGGCAAAATGAAAGCCGCCGATAAGGACTTTGAAATGCAGCGTTTTATCCGCGGGGAAACCCAGATCATGGTCGCCACAACGGTAATCGAGGTCGGCGTAAACGTACCCAATGCCTCGGTGATGGTGATTGAAAATGCGGAACGCTTCGGACTTTCCCAGTTGCACCAGTTGCGGGGTCGGGTGGGCCGGGGCGCCGACCAATCCTACTGCATATTAATGACCGGCTTTAAGCAAAGTCACGACGGCCGCGAACGGATCCAGACGATGGTACAAACCACCGACGGCTTCGTTATTGCCGAAGCCGACCTGCGGTTGCGCGGGCCGGGTAACATCGAGGGCACGCAACAAAGCGGCATGTTACGTTTCCTGCTCGCCGACCTGGCCCGCGACGGACAGGTGCTGGCCGCAGCCCGAAAAATTGCCGCCCAAATTTTAGACGGCGATCCAGCTTTACAAGCGCCGGAACACCTGCGCCTGAAGCAACATTTAGAAACTGCAGGCAAGGATGCGCGGGTCTGGAGCCGTATTTCCTAGCCTTTTCCCTATAGAATTTGAACTAAACATACTTTATAATGAAAACACCGCTACTTTCTTCCCTGCGCCAGGCCTTCCAACTCGCGCAAACCGCTGACCCCAAACAAGGCCGCTCGGTCGATCATGTACTGGAACAGGCCGAGCAAAACCTGCTGGACCGGCGACAGTTTTTACGGACCGGCGTGCAAGCCAGTGCTTTACTCGGTTTAGGCGGCGCAGCGATCGCCAATGACTGGATGCAGCTGATCGGCGGAAAAACGAGACCCCGCATTGCGGTGGTCGGCGCCGGCATGGGCGGTTTAAGTGCGGCTTATTATTTACGGCAAAAAGGCATAGCGGCAACCATTTTCGAAGCGGATAAACGCGTCGGCGGTCGGATAAAAACGGGTCGCATGTTTGGCGACGGTAAATTATTTACGGAGATCGGCGCGGAATTCATTGATACCATTCACACCGATATGCTGCGTTTTGTGCGCATTTTAGGGCTACAGGATAAATTAATGGACGTAGACACCGATGTGTTAGGGGTGCGCGACGCTTTTTTCATCGAAGGCAAACACCATAGTCTCCGCGAGGTCGTCACCGAACTGAACGGCGCTTATCCGCGTATTGCCCGCCACCAGGAGCAGGTTTTTGGTTCCCATAGCGCCGAGTTCGACCGCTATTCCATGGCCGAATACATCGAAACCATGGAGGTGAGCACCTGGGTGAAAAAATTATTGACCGCCGCTTATCTCGGTGAGAACGGTATGGAAACCGCCCAGCAAAGCGCGGTCAATCTGCTGAGTATTTTACAAACCCAACCGGGTCAGTTTACGCCATTCGGCGACAGCGACGAACGATTTAAAATTATTGGCGGCAATGAACAAATTCCACTGGGCTTGGCTGCGCTGCTGAAAGATCAACTCCGCCTGGAACATCGGCTGGTGGCGGTCAAAGAACTTTTGAACGGCAGTGTGCAACTGACTTTCTCGGAAAATGGAACCACCCGCGAAGAAACTTTCGATGCGGTTGTGATGGCTATTCCCTTCACCATTCTCAGAAATGTGGAGATTAAAATGGAAATGCCGGCAGTTAAAAGTCAGGTAATCAAGGAATTAGGCTACGGTGCCAACACGAAATTTATTTTGGAAACTGCAGGCCGGCCCTGGCGCAGTGTGGGCTACCGCGGCTTTCTGTTCAACGAAAGGATCCATAACGGTTGGGATAGCACGCAACTGCAGTTGGAGAATAAGGGGCCCGGCACCTACACCATATATTACGGCGGCGATCAGGCCCGTAAAGCGGTGCGCGGCACGGAGCAGGAACAACTCACCGCTTGCCTGCCGGAACTGGAAGGTGCTTTTACGGGTACCCGCCAAAACCTGACCGGTAAAATGGAGTTGGCAACCTGGCCCAGTAATCCGCTCGTCGGCGCCAGCTATTCCTGTTTTAGCGTCGGGCAAGTGACTGCCTTCACCGGTGCGGCAGCCGAACCGGTACGGAGCCTATTTTTTGCCGGCGAACATTGCAGCATCGATTACTGGGGATTCATGAATGGCGGCGCAGAAAGTGGCCGCAAAACCGCAAAACTGGTCCTGAAAAAAATGCGGGTACGCTGAGAAACTGTTTTAAGATCGCACTTCGTCTTCCGGTTCATGCAACGCCGGCCCTTCATTGGAAGGTTTATTAAGATTAGTCGAAACGCGATATCGCTCCAGCAGTCCATCCGGATTGGGTTGCGCCAGCTGCGCCATGGCTTGCTCGGGCGTACCGAAAAGCCAGTCCCGCTGTTCCTCTTCGGTGGTCAGCAGGAGCGGCATGCGATCGTGTAGATCATTCATATCGGTATTCGCCCCGGAGGTAACGATGGAAAAAGTGCGTTTATGTTCATCGCCCTGGCGCCAGTCTTCCCAGATGCCGGCCATAAACAGCAGGTCGCCGTTTTTATACCGAATGCGATAGGGCAATTTTTGATCGCCTTCCTTTCGCCATTCGTAAAAACTATCTGCCGGCACCAGGCAGCGGCGCTGACGAAAGGCCTGTTTGAAAGCCGGTTTTTCCGCCACCGTTTCCGCCCGCGCATTGATCATTTTTCCACCTTCTTTCCCGTCCTTGCTCCAAAAAGGGACGAGGCCCCAGTGGAGTTCGCTTAACTGGTCGGGCGAATCATGCAGGATGACCAAAGCCTTTTGGGTAGGGGCGATGTTATAGCGCAACTGAAAATTTGCCGGAATTTCCTTGCCTTTCAGTTGTTCGGCTATTTGTTTTTTGGTTGGGGCATATGAATAGCGTCCGCACATAGTTATAAATTTTGGCGCGCCGGCTGGCGTTTTTGTTTTAGTAAAATCAACCTTTTTGGCCCACTCTTTCGGCAAATTACCCAATAGTCTATGGCCTGAAAAGGTCAAATGCTTAACAGCGAGCGTATTAAGGGGAAACATTTATTGTTTTAAAATGTTACCAACACCGGAAAAGTTTCCTTTTGCAATGCGCTACTAATCAGCTACTTACTCAAAGAAATTTTCAAATTTCTTTGTGCATAAAAACGGGTCTTTTACACGCTTACTCACATCCGCCAACATGCCCGGCCGCAAAAAGCCAATTTCGCCTGTCGAATGTGTAGAAGCGTCGCTTTGGCAAACGGTAATCCACAGCCCGGACGCTGGCGAATAGTTAAACAGGGGGTTTACTAACTTTTACGGAAAAGCCTGTGGATAACCCGGCAACTGCTTGATCAACCGGCTTTATAATTAACGTACAATTGTGGGGAAAGCTGGTAACTGTTGCGGATAACCACTTTTGCATGTACAGTTACGCGGTTACTCACATCCTAACACCCCTGATGATGGTCGATGAATTTTTTTACAAACTATTTAAAATCATTAAAGAGTAATCAGGGTAGTGGAAAGTGAAGAAAAGACTGTTCTACTTTTGTTTTAAAATATCCACCGCTCCGGTCGGATAAATTGTAAAAATGCATGCCATGTTCAATATAAAGTACGCGGAAGATAATCGTATAGGGCAGTCAGTGAAGATCTGGCTGTTCATCGGTCTGTTCATGATCCTGATGCAGGTTATCATCGGGGGAGTCACCCGACTAACCGGGAGTGGGCTCAGTATCACCAAATGGGAAATCGTCACCGGATCCATCCCCCCTTTGAACCAGGCCGCCTGGCAGGAAGCCTTCGATTTATATCAGCAAACGCCTCAGTATCAAAAGATTAACCAGGGTATGTCGCTGGATGATTTCAAGTTCATCTTCTTCTGGGAATACTTTCACCGGCTCTGGGCGCGGCTGATGTTCTTTGTGTTCGTCATTCCTTTTGGCTGGTTTTTGCTGCGCGGCCGGCTTTCCAAACGGCTGACTTTGCGGCTGATCGGGGTGGTACTTCTAGCCGGATTAGAAGGATTTTTCGGCTGGATCATGGTGTATAGCGGCCTGATCAAACGCCCCTGGGTCAATGCCTATAACCTGACCCTGCATCTGGTGACAGCGCTGGTCATTTTTAGTTTTCTGCTGTGGACCATTTTTATTGCCGTACAACCGCGCCTGGAAAGTGGTCGTCGGGAGAAATTAAGGCCCTGGCGTCGTTACGTGTGGATCACCGTAGGGGTAGCGTTCCTGCAAATAGGACTCGGCGCGCTGATGTCAGGCAGCAAAGCCGGATTGCTTTATCCGACCTGGCCATCGATGCAGGGCAGTTATTTGCCCGGCCTGCTGCTGAACGCGGATAACTGGCGCCTGGCGCATTTAATCGACTATGATACGCATCCATTCATGCCGACCCTGATCCAGTTCCTACATCGTAATGTGGCCTATCTACTCACTGGACTGATCCTATACTTTGTCTGGCGTTTGCGTACCGTTCCGGTGTCGAAGGCATTGCAGCGGGGCAACATTGCGTTAGTGAGTCTGCTATTTCTTCAAGTGCTGCTGGGCATATTGACTCTTTTGAATTGTGTTGGCAAAATACCGGTAGCGTTGGGCGTTATGCACCAGGCCGGCGCCGTTCTTTTGCTGAGTGCCCTGTTGTTTGTGGCTTATCAGTTCAGCGACGGAGCCACGAAAGGAGAGGCTGTCATCGACCCGGAACGGAAGCGGGAAGCCGTCAGGATCTAAGGTGGACCATTTGTCAAGGCTCAAAGTGGAGACATAAGATATCCGGGTTTTTGCTACTTTTGCTATTCAACATGAAATAGAACGAATGAACGTAACCATAATTGAGGAAAACGGATTCCGCTATATTGAATCTGGCGCCA
The DNA here is from genome assembly GCA_031425035.1 of Saprospirales bacterium. GTDB lineage: Bacteria > Bacteroidota > Bacteroidia > Chitinophagales > Saprospiraceae > M3007. The sequence goes on from JANPIN010000106.1 coordinate 29,561, forward strand.
AGGATGAAACCCTGCTGCTGCTGCATGGCTTGTTTGGGGCACTGAGTAATTTTGAAAGTGTGATCAATCACTTTTCGGACCGGTATAATGTGGTCGTCCCCATCCTGCCGATTTACGAAATGCCCATCTTTCAGGTGTCGGTTATGGGGTTGGTAGAGTTTGTCACCAAGTTCGTGGAATATAAAGGTTTGACTAAAGTCCATTTATTGGGCAATTCCCTGGGCGGACATATTGCGCAACTGTTCGCATTGTCCCATCCGGAAAAAGTAGCTTCGATTACGCTGACGGGTAGTTCCGGTCTTTTTGAAAGCGCTTTCGGTACCGCCTTTCCACGTCGCGGCGATTATGAATATATTAAAAATAAAACCGGCGAAACTTTCTACAATCCGGAAGTCGCCAGCAAGGAACTGGTCGACGAGGTTTTCGGTATTGTCAATGATCGTAACAAAGCGATCCGGGTAGTCGCTACAGCCAAGTCTGCGGTGCGTCATAACCTGGGCGATAAGTTGCACAACATCAAGGTTCCAACGCTATTGGTTTGGGGCAATCAGGATACCGTGACCCCGCCTTTTGTGGCTGATAAGTTTCACGAACTGATCACGAATTCGCAACTTTACTTCATCGATAAATGCGGACATGCACCGATGATGGAGAAACCCGCCGAGTTCAATCAAATACTGGATGAGTTTTTAACGAGTGTTACCGCCGGGAAACTGACCGTTTAATTTTAGTAACTGTAGAAATAGGGGCAAATCATGAGATCATGGTCTGCCCCTGTTTTTTGAATATATTTGTAAGTATATTGTTATTAGTTAATGGAATAGACTTTAGACTCTTCTTATTAGATCTAAGGTTCAATTAGCCATACTGCTCAAACAACCAATTCTTGAAAGTCTCGAATTCGGGTTGCATGCTTGTTGCTACTTTCTCCCGGTTTTCAAGCTCTTTCAAACGTGCCGGTATTTCTATTTTTTTCTCTAAAATGCGCTCTACATCTTCCAGAAATTTCGCTGGATGGGCAGTCTCCATAATGACACCCACTGAACTTGGATCCACATTTTTCTGATAAGCCCGTAATGCCAGATAACCAACTGCGCCGTGCGGGTCAATTATATATTTATAGCGTTGATCTATTTCGCGCATAGCAGCTTCTGTTTCGTCATCGGTGAATGAAAAACCTGCGACATCACTGCGCATATTGTTCCACGTGGAACCATACAGATTTTGCATGCGGGCAAAATTGGAAGGATTGCCGACGTCCATGGCATTTGATAAAGTACGCACCGAAACGGTTGGCTTATAGGTTCCGCTCTGCAAATAATCTGGAACAACCCGGTTGGCATTGGTGGCAGCAATAAATTTATCAACCGGCAGGCCCATTCTTTTTGCCAGAATACCCGCTGTCAAATTGCCGAAGTTGCCCGAAGGAATAGCAAAAACCACGGGCTGATTGGATTTAGGTAGTTGCTTAAAAGCTTCGAAATAGTAAAATGACTGGGGGATTAAGCGGGCGATATTAATACTGTTGGCGCTGCTCAACCTGATCGCCTGCGTTAAATCCTTGTCTAAAAATGCGCGTTTTACCAGGGCCTGGCAATCATCGAATGTGCCGTTGATTTCCAGTGCTGAAATATTATGACCCAGTGTAGTCAGTTGCTTTTCCTGGAGTGGACTGACCTTGCCGGCAGGGTAGAGAATGACCACCCGAATACCTGGCGTTTGATAAAAGCCTGCTGCCACCGCTCCGCCGGTATCACCTGATGTGGCTACCAGAATAACAATTTCCTTCTCTTGGTGCGGGTGGAGGTAAGCCATCATTTCGGCCATGAAACGCGCGCCGAAATCCTTAAACGCGAGCGAGGGTCCATGGGTTAGTTCCAGCACATAGCTATGCTCGTCCAATGCATGCAGTGGTGCAGGGAAGTTGATAGCTCGATTAATGATGCCGCGTAGTGCATGATCGTCGATGGCGCCTTGCAAAAATGTTTTGGCAACAGTAAATGCTATATCGGGAAAAGAAAAATCGCTGAGGTGTTCAGTAAAAGAGGTAGGTAAAACCGGTAAATGCAGCGGCATGAAGAGACCATTATCATCCGGCAATCCTTTGAAAATAGCTTCCTCTAAACCCACGCTCAAGCTTGGGTTATTCGTACTGTAAAATTGCATAGGGCTTTAATGAATTAAATTGGTACAGAGTGAATTGTTCCACGTGAAACATTCAGGCTTAGCGAGCCCTAGAGTTTGGTAATGATGATTTCAACCCGTCGGTTTTTCTTCCTCATATCGTTATTGCTATTATCGGTCAAGGGCTTTTGTGCACCAAAGCCAAGGGTTGCAATCCGTTCAGGCTTTATACCTTTTTGCACCAGAAAGGTTTTAATGGCCTGGGCACGGTCCTGGGAAAGTTGCAGCAGGTCAGCAGTTTTGCCAATATTATCGGTATGGCCTTCCACCCGAATTTGCAGACTCGGGTTTTCTGCCAGCAGACTATTCAGTTTGTCCAGTTCGGCGAAGGAGCTTTCCAGGATAATGGCTTTCGACTGCTGGAAATAAATGGGCAGTAAATCGATCTTATCGGCTACTTGTAACAGATCGAGATACAGGTCCAGGTACCGTTCCCGGAAATAATAGTAGTCCCGGCGGAATAATACCGTATCCGTCGTACCGCGAAAACCGGTCTTGACCGGGGTGAAATTGAAGTGTACGCCCTTGGGTATTTTCAAAGTAAGCGTTCCATCGGCGGCAAAAGTGTGGTTGTTCGATCCATCTTCCGAATCGTAGAATACGGTTGCGCCCGGCACCAGTTGGTTGGTTTTGCGGCTCAACACCCGAACCCTGACCGGATATTCACTTTGCTGGGGTGGGGCGATCTTCACGCGAAAGATGTCGCTGCTGCCATCGCGCTTGGAAGTAAAGTAAATGAAGCCGGTAGATGTGTTGAAATAGGGCTGGCTATCATCGGCACTGGAGTTGATGGGTTCATCCATACGCACCGGAACCGACCAGTTTTTCCACGTCTTGTCCAAACGGGTGGACGAAAAAATGTCGTTCCCACCCATTGTTCCCGGCCGGTTGGAAGAAAAGTATAGGGTGAAGTTATCCTCCGACAGGAAGGGGGTGGTTTCACGTTGATCGGAATTGATCACATTACCCAGATGTTGCGGGGCACTCCACTGGTCCAGCCCTTCCTTGAAACAGATATACAAGTCCATATCCCGGGAGTCTGACCGAACCGCCGACAGGATGAGCACCTTGCCATCATAACTCATGGTCAGGTTAACGTCCGAAGCAATGGTGTAGAAATCCTTGATGGTAATTGGTTTGGGAAACGACCAGCCAGTACTATCGGAATTGCGCCTAACCAGGGAGAAACCACGATCCATATCCCCGTTTGGTGAGAACTGATTGATCACGTATAGGGCATTTGGGTCGGGCGTAATAGTCACCACACTATTGGGAAGCGCATTATTAAGCGGTGATCCGGGGTGAATGGTACGGTGAAATGCAACGGTATCGCCTTCGGCAATCCAGATATCCTGGTTATAACCAGAGGAGACCGGATCCGTTATAGGTTTGCCATTCATCTGCGTAAAGGCCTCTGCCAGTAAATTCAGGTATTCCGCAGGCTTAAGCGTCCGGTAACGATCGATGCTGTCAATGACTAAAGTGCGGTTGAAGTCTGGAAATCCGACCCGGGTAAAATACAGGCTTTGACCGTCGCGACTGGGTACCGGGGTGATTTCATCAAAAGCGGAGTTAATGAATTCGGGTAGTTTTTCCAGTTGAAAATACTGGGCGTGTAAGCTGGCGCCGGTTAGGAACAGGCCCAACAGTAGTAGAATGTGTCGTGTCATAAGTAGTGCAAAATTAAGACTTCCGGGTAAAAGAAAACGGGGGTTGACTTCGTACAAACGAAATCAACCCCCGCCGGGTTTTACGAACGAAAGAATTACTATTGCCCGCTATCCCGTGCCCGGCGCTCGGCCTCTAACTTGCGGTGTTGTTCTTCTAATTTTTGATGCTGCTTCTCTATTTCTTTTTCCGCCTTCTGTAGTTCTTTTTCCGCTTTTCTTAACGCTTTCTCCTGCTTCGTACGGTCTTTGTCGACCATGCTACGGTCTTTATCTGCTAACTCCCTGCTCAGTTCCATCTCCCTGCGTGCTTCTTCGCCAGGACCATAAGCCGGCATAATTCGTTCATTGCGGTAGATGATTACGTTTCTTTCCTCACTGCCTGGGTGAACACGGTGCATTTCATGGTCATTAATAATGACGTGTTGCTGGTAAATTTCAACCGGCGCTTCTATTTCGACAGCTTCCCCTTCCTGGACGCGTTTTCCGTCCATCCATACTTCTCCATTTTTTACTACAATGTCGGTAGGTTTACCGCCCCGATCCAGGTGAATAACGGTGTTGCCTTCCGCGTCCTTAGCGGTAGAAATTCGCTGCGAACGCATAGGCGGGGGAGCTACTGCCGGCATGGGGGTTCTAAACTCTAACCTTTCGCCCGGCGGCATGGGCGGCATGGGCGGCATACCCGGTGCCGGAGGTGCAGGAGGTGGTGGCGGCGGGGCAGAGTCCATGTCACGGCGTATATCATTGGTCAGTGCCTGATGCTGTGACCATTCAGTAGCCGGTATTTCACGTCCATCAATGTTCAGGCGGGTGACTTCACCATCTTTAATATCCATTTCTACTCTTTTACCATCATCTTCCCGTACGATTTTTTGCATCCGGTGCGGCGGTTTAGGAACAGAATCTATGACCGTAGGCACTACCTCCGACTGTCCGCCAAACCAGGCAACTGCCGTTTCCGTCAGCTTTTTATTGGCCGCTTCCAACTGTCCCGGGCCGTTAGCCCGCCATCCGATCATTGTTAATACGCCAAGCAGTAAGGCCGTTGCTACAATTTTTTCCATGATTAATGATTTTTGCTGTGATGGTTGATTTAAAATCCGCCGAATCCGGGCGAGTAAAGAGAAGTGATGAAAGAATTTTTTGCGGCCTTGTGCGCCCAATGCCAGGGCATGGCCATTGGAAGGTTGGCGTTGCTGTAAATGCAACAGCGCTTTAGCCAGTGTAAACCGATCGCCCGTTAACCCAACTGCCGTATCGTCGCAGCAGTTTTCCCGTTCCGCACAAATGACCGATGCAATCCACCAGGCCGCCGGATGATAATAAAAGAACACTTCGATGATTGCCTGTACAAGGTTGAAAAGCCAGTCGCGTCGTGCAATATGCGCCAGTTCATGCGCCAGAATGGATTCGACTTCCGCAACCGAAAGATGATTGATCAATCCGATGGGAAAGAAAATCAGGGGTTTAAAATAACCCCAGGCCAGGGGGGATTGTATCAGCGCCGACTCCAGCAGTACGACCGGTCGGGATAAATTCAATTGCGCGCCCAGAACATCAACCCGGTTTTGCCAAAAATCAGCCGCCGGCCGCATGCCCACCCGCTGTAAACGGTGCAAATAATACATACCGCCAAAAAGACGCAGGAGATATATTGAAAAACCGGTGACCCAAATGCACACGACTAACCCGGTATGATGTTCCAGCCAATAACTGATGGCCTCCAGGAAATCCGGAGAGGTCGTATGCAAGGGCAAAAGGATCACTTGCGCATCCTCGATCGGCATACTCATCTTGTGATAAATAATCCAGCAAAAAGTGCCGGTAAACGTGATGAACGCAGCCACAAGACTGCTAAATGCCGTCCAATAGCGACTTGAGGCACTGCGTAAGCGAGGCAGCGCAAAAGCCAGAACCAGGGCGAATAAAGTAATTTGCCAGACCGAATGCGCCAGTGCCCAGGCGAGGGACTGAAAAGAAGTATGGAGAAGATCACTGTTCATTGTGTTGATCTTTTTCAAGTTGGGCAATGAGTTGCTTTATTTCGTCCAGTTCACTGGCGCTGGCTTCATGATTACCCAGCGCCTGCATAACCATCTTCATCGCGCTTCCCCGAAAGGTCAGATCCACAAAGGTTTGCAGTAAGCGCGATTGCGTATCCGCTTCGGTAACGGCCGCCGTAAAAACATGACTGCGGCTATCATCCTGGCGGGTCACCAGGGCTTTTTCAAACATGATCTGCATGAGTTTCAATGTCGTGGTGTAACCCACTTCGCGTTGCAGATTCAAGCGATCATTGACGGAGCGCACGGTACTGGGACCCTGTTCCCACAGGATATGCAGAATTTCTAATTCCGCATCGGTCGGTTTACTGGTAAGCATGTGGCTGATTATTTAGTGCATGTAAAAACCTGAACGCAAAGGTGTACGAAGTATTTCGTAGTTAAAAATATTTCTACGAATAATTTCGTAGATTGCTTTTACGCAGCAGTTAAGTGGAACATGACGGTATGCAGTATTTTTGTTCCTACAAATCAAATTATGGAAGAGCATACCCATCAGGAAGACTATACGCCCGCCGATTGCTTCCGCTTGGAAGAGTTGGAGCAAATGCAATCATTTGAAAATCAGACCTTAGAGCAGGTAAACTATTATTTCTGGGTTAACCAGCTGGAGTCCGAGACCATGCCATTGAACTTCCTGTTTTTCCTAGAACTGGTTTTTACCAATTTACGCTCCCTGTTACTCACTTCCGGCGAAGACAGTGAAGCCATCCGCGTAAGTAATGCCGAAGAACTGGTAAAGACAGCGGAAGTGCTGCGGGCGTTGCATAACAGGATCGTTATCCAGCGGGTGGGCGCAGAAAACTTTCCGCTATGGGCCGATGTACAGGGGAAAGTGCTGACCACTATTCAATTATCTAAAAATGCGCAGGGCCTATACGCCAACGACGCGCTGCTGCTCAATTTTGACGCACAAAAGATTCTGGTACGGCTGAGTCAAAGAGAAGGGCTGGAGGTCGGTAAGTATTAATGTTGGGGCGTCTGACCGTAGGCTTCTATAAATGCCCGGTAGCGATCATCCTGCCCGAGAATGTCCGTATTGCCGATCATGATCACGTGCTGACGGGCCCTGGTCAGCGCAACGTTGAGCTTACGATCAACGCCTTCTGCGGACAGGCTCACCAGGCTGCTTAGTTGCCACGCAGAGTTCACGCAGGTCGAAAGCAGGATTATATCGCGCGCGCCGCCCTGATAACGCTCTACGGTGTCGATGGTGATCTCTTCGGGATCGAGGCCCAGCGCCATCAGACTCATGCGCAGTTGGGCGATCTGTGCCCGCCAGGGCGTGATAATGCCCAGCGTCTTCATAGGCAACCAGGGCTGTTGGTTGGCGGTGTATAGATTTTTAAAAAACAGCACCAGTTGCGCGGCATGATCCGCTTCCTTTCGATTCGTTTTTTGCCCTGGCGCCGATTGCTCATCGTCGCAACCCAGGAAAAACACCCGCTTTTTCGCCAATTGTGTCTCAAAAACGCTGGCTGCCGCTGGAAGCTGGTAGTTCAAATGAATATGCTGGTAATGCTCCGCTGGTTCGGCCGCCGGATCGGGCAGCGTTTTTAAAAAATTACTGTAAAAATACTGGTTGGCAAAATCCATAATATCGGTGTGCATGCGCCCCTGATGGCTCAACCGGCCAAAAGCCCAGTGCCAGTCCTGTTGCTCGCAGCGACGGTACAGCCGTTCGAAATAGGAATCACGCAGGTCGGTCAGACTGATGGACTGCAGGTCTTCGTCTTCCACGCGGGTGTACTCGGCCCGTTGAACCGTAATGGCCGGTAGTTGCCGGTGATCGCCGATGAGGACGAAATGCTGAAAACGGGTCAGCAGGCCAATAAGCTGAGGTTCAAGTATTTGCGATGCCTCATCGACCACCAGCCGCTGAAATTTCTTTAATTTCAATAAGCCGTCGTTCTGACTGAATGACGCTACGGTGCCCACAAAAATTCGCCGGTTTTCCAGCACTTTTTTCAAATCGGCGCGGGACGTGATCCCGCTTATGTTAGTACTCAGCAGTTGATCCCGGTATCGTTCGCCAGTCACGTGTTTGGAGCCGATCCGTAGGTACTGTTCGCGGATGGTTCCGCCAATGCTGTCGAGGGCGGCACAAATTTCATCTACAGCCCGGTTGGTATAAGCCAGCAAAAGCAAATTGTCGCTGGTTTCCTGTAGCGCCCAATCGGCCAGCGCACGGAGCATGACGCTGGTTTTTCCGGTTCCCGGCGGCCCCCACAGCAGGAAATAGTCGTTGGAATGAATGATTTTCTGCAGCAGGGAGGTTTGTTCCGCCGTTAGTCCCTTTTCCCAGGAACGTTCCCGGGTTGCGGCCGGCAGGATGTCCTCCTCAGGGGCACGGCTGGGTTGGAGAGCCGTCAACAGGCTGCGTTTATCGGGCTTGGCGCCCGCCCATTCGAGCAGGCTGCGGCACATACTGGCAAAACCTGTGTCCATCAGGTCGGGTTCGAGTTGCCAGAGTCCTTCCGTAACGAATGGTTTCAGGTTGAACTGACGATAACGCAGTTGCACGGTCAGAAACTCTTTTCCCAGCGCCGTGACCGTACACTTAATAACCTGGTGATCGAGCACCGTATCGGTCGATTCCAGGGCAGGGTAGAGCACCGCAATATCACCGACCCGGAAATTGGCCAGGGTGTTGGTTTGATCGGTTTTTCGGAAAATAATGGTGGGATCAGGTTGATTAGCCCGGTTCTCCACGATTTCCAGATGGCTCAGGATGCAAAAACCCTGCTGTTTTTCATGAAAACTACCCCGCCACAGCGCTGCGTGCCCATTCAGGTTTTCGGAATTTTCCTCGCCTACCTTCGCCAGCCAATGCTCGCGCGCCACAAAGCCCACGTAGGAGTTGAAATATTTTTTTTCCAGTAAAGACAAAGCGCTGTACACCCCTTCAAAACGTGCATAGTCCCGATCCACAAAACCCTTGCCCGTAGTACTGCGCAGTTTATTAAGAATGGGCACCGCCGTGGCGCCCGGCTGGATATTGCACATCAAGCGCTCGATGGCCACCAGTTGGTTGCGCAGTTGCAAGGCTTCCCACTGCTCCGGCGCGACGGTAGGTGCAAAACGCAACTGATTGACATCTGCTCCGGAGTACAGAATGTATTTGGCCGGGTCCGTCTGTTGTCCGAACACCGAACGCACCAGCAGATCATAGAGCAGCGTCTGGGTAAAATGGCTGCGCTGAATACCGTAACTATTTGGTTTAAAAGGGGTTCCACTTTTTAATTCAACAATGGCCGCTATGTTTTCGTGGCGGTAAAACAGGTCCAGCCGGCCCTGAATACCGTAGCGTTCGCTGAAGAAAGTCGGTTCCAGTACGCAGTTTTCCGCTTCGATCCCTTGTTTAGACAGGCCGCCGTTCGGCATGGCCATGTTTTTCAAATTCACGAAATGCTTCTGGGCTTTGGCCGAAACGCCCCGCACTTCGGCATCGCTCATGGGGGCGTAGGTGAAGGGATACAACTGGAAAGTTTCCCGAAAAAGGGTCTGCCAGTTGGCCTCCGGTTCATTCAGCAGCCGATCGAGGAAGAAGTTAGCGATGTTACCCAGCAAAATGGGTTCGGTATTTTCCTGGGGTAGAAACTTGCGCACCAGATAAGAATAGGGCTCCGGGCCCGTATCCTTGAAACATTCGGCAATGGCCGACACATCCATTAAGTAATCAGGTTCCACGACGAACGCGCGCGGCTGATATTCCCCGTTGGCCGCAATTTCCACTTCCAGCAGGTTGAGTGCGACCGGAAAGCCGAACACTTTGCGGATGACCTGAATGGTCGGATCGAAATTCTCGTTGCGTGCCGGCAGACTGTAACGCACCCGGATCGTTTGGGTGGGATTATCCTCTTCGATGGCGATCAGGCAATTTTCCGAGGGTATATCGCGCACGGCCACGACCCGTACCGAACTGGCAAAACTCAGTTCGCTGCGTTGCTGATCTTCCACGAGTTGAAAATCACCCCATAACTCGATGATTTCCACCGGAATGGCCGCCTGCGAAAGCACCAGCACGGTTTCCGCCACGGCGCGAAAGCCTAACTGGACTTCCTGGGGACGAGCGGCATAACCACTCCTGACCCGCTTGGCGGTGTATCGAAAAGTGTGAATAAGTTGCAGCGTACCGGGCTGCATGTTGTATAAATGCCCGGTATAACTGATCCGGGCGAATAAGGAGCTAAAAGCGAGTTGTTCCTGTTTGGTCGCCTCCACGAACAAGCGCTCCATCAGCAGCAGCTGCGCCATCACCTGATCCCGGGGCGTCCAGGTGGGATGGCCGGCTATACGCAGCAATTCCCGGTATAGCAGGGGGGCAGCAATGGCGAGCGGGTGGTTCAAGGGTAAACAATTTGTCTCAAAGTTGATAAAAGTTTCTCTATTCTGATCCAAAATAACTTTTATGAACCCAAATAACCTCAACTGACCCTATTTGGACCACAGGTTATATTTCAAAATGCAATAAATGGCTCGAAATGCGTCGCGCCAGCCGATTTTTTTGCCTTCGGCATAGGTGCGGCCATAGTAGGAAATACCCACCTCGTAAATGCGCACATTTGGTATGCGGCTGGTTTTTGCCGTCACTTCCGGCTCAAAACCGAAGCGTTTCTCCTTCAAAACCAAGCCTTTAAGTATATCTGCCCGAAACATTTTGTAGCAGGTTTCCATGTCGGTCAGGTTCAGGTTGGTAAAAGCATTAGACACCGTGGTCAGAAAGCGATTACCGATACTATGCCAGAAAAACAGGATCCGGTGCGGGCGTCCGCCCATGAAACGGGAGCCGAACACCACGTCGGCATGGCCTTCCAAAATGGGTCGCAGTAGAATATTATACTCCGCCGGGTCATATTCCAGATCGGCATCCTGAATAATAATGTAATCGCCCGAAGCGTGTTGAATACCGGTATGCAGCGCGGCGCCTTTGCCCTGATTGACCGCATGCTGCAAATAGCGGATCGGTAGATCGGGATTAGCCGCCATGTAGCGATGAATAGCGCCTTCGGTATCGTCTTTTGAGAAGTCGTTGGTGATGATCAGCTCCTTTTGCAGGTCGCCAATAAGTTCCACCGCCTTTATTTTATCCAGAATACGGTGTATGGTCCGCTCTTCATTGTAAGCGGGGATAACTATAGATAGAATTTGGCTCATGTTTTGTTCTGCTCAATTGTCTTAAACGCGAAAGTACGCCGTGTTTTTTTATCGGCCTTCATTCTCCACCTGTGGGCCTTCCGGAAATTTAACTATAAAATCACCAAAAAGGAAGAACTTAATTTCGCTTTCACTCGTTAATTTGTTTGTAATCAATATTTTAATCACATCCGTTCATCGTACAAACTGTTCGAAACATGTCAACGCGCATCCACAATTTCCGCCGCATCTGGCGCACCTCTCCCCGCCTGGCCATGGCTTATTTACGCAAAAAAATGTCCCGTCAAGCCAAACGCATCATCCTGGTGGATGAATGGAACATTAACTGGCTCGGTGAAGAAATGCGTCCGTTCAACAGTCAAGTCAATTGAATATGCACCGTAAAGATTTTTGTCTTCCCTGGACGTATATTTAGAAAGCCCTCCCGCAAGCGAGGGTTTTTTTTGTTTTACGAACAAGGCTGTGCAAATACCGTTAAGTCGCCACATATTTGGCGTTTCAACACGATTTGCAAAAATGAAAAATGTTTGTGTAGTAGTGATCCTGCTGGCCCTGGTGCTTTCCAGCTGTGGAAATGAAAAAAAAGCAGATATGCCACCGCCTAAACCGGCCGGCCTCAGCGTATCCTCGGTAGAAGGTTTTGTGGCCAGGCCCACCACGCTCAGCGAAAGCATTACCGCGAGCGGAACCCTCGTGCCGGCCGAAGAAACGGAACTGCACCCGGAAGCATCCGGCCGCGTGACCTTTATAAATTTACCGGAAGGCAAGGTGGTGCGTAAAGGCCAACTCCTGCTGAAAGTATTTGACGATGACCTTAAAACCCAGCTGCGCAAACTGGACACCCAGAAAAAGCAAGCCGAAATAACCGAACAACGGCTGGGCGAATTATTAAAAGTAAAAGGGGTGAGCCAGCAGGAATACGACCTGGCCAGCCTGCAGGTGCAAACCCTCAGCAGCGAAATGGAACTGGTGCGCATTAACAGCAATAAAACCGAACTGCGCGCTCCCTACGATGGGATCATCGGGCTGCGCCAGATCAGTCCGGGCGCCTACGTTACCCCTGCCACGGCGATTACCACGATCCGGGCGATCAGCGCGCTCAAACTGGACTTCTCCATACCGGAAAAATACAGCGCCTCGCTCCGGCCGGGCCAAAAAGTCGCCTTCACCGTGGAAGGCAGCACGACTCCCCATTCAGCCATCGTGCTGGCTACCGCGCAGAGCATTCAGGCGGACTCCCGCAACTTGCAGGTGCGGGCCACCGTGCAGGGGAATTCCCGCGATTTACTCCCGGGTACTTTTGCGGAAGTCACCCTGGCGCTGGGAAATAACAACTCCGCCCTGTTGATCCCCAGTCAGGCCATTATTCCCCAGGCGCGGGATAAAAAAGTGATCGTGAGTAAAAATGGTAAAGCCACGTTCGTGACGGTGAAAACGGGCGTCCGGCAGGCCGGCCAGGTGGAAATTACCGAGGGCATTCAACCGGGGGATACAATTGCAATTACCGGGATGCTGTTTTTACGGCCCGATATGCCGGTGCTTTTTTCCAAAGTGAACTAATTTCCTGTAGCCATGAAAATCATGCTTTTTGCCATTCCGGTTTTCTTCCTGTTGATCGGGCTGGAACTATTACTGCAACGCATGAAACAGACCCGGCTATACAGCTTTAATGATGCCGTAACCAACATCAGCTGCGGTATTCAGCAACAGGTAACCGGCGTACTGTTCAAAACCGCCTTGTTTGCCGGGTATTTATGGTTCTATGACCACCGCCTGTGGACCATTCCCGAAACGTGGTGGTCTTTTACCCTGGTTTTTATCGGCGTCGACTTTTTTTATTACTGGTTTCACCGCAGTACCCACGAAGTGAGTATACTCTGGGGGACGCATATTGTGCATCACCAGAGCGAAGAGTATAATTTGAGCGTGGCTTTGCGGCAATCCGCCATTCAGGCGCTGGTCAGCAACGTGTTTTACCTACCCCTGGCCTTTGTTGGTTTCAGTCCGGCTTCCTTCCTGGTCATGGCCACTTTCCAGACCCTCTATCAGTTCTGGATCCACACTAAAACGATCGATAAATTACACCCGGCGTTTGAATACGTGTTTAATACGCCTTCGCATCACCGCGTGCACCATGGCGTGAATCCGGAGTACCTCGACAAGAATCATGGCGGCACCCTGATCATTTTCGACCGCTGGTTCGGTACTTTTCAGGAAGAAAAAGCGGAACCGGTGTATGGCGTCACCGTACCGTTGCGCAGCTGGAATCCGATCAAAGCGCAGTTTGATTACTACGTATGGCTGGGTCAGCGGCTGGCGGAAACGTCGTCCTGGAATGATCGCTGGCAAATTCTGTTTCGAAAACCGGGCTGGTTGCCCGTGGCTTTGGGCGGCTCGGTGCAGGCAGCGCCCGTGTCTGCCGCGACTTTCGAAAAATTCTCTACGCCGCTATCTCCGGGCGTTAACCGCTATGTGCTATTTCAGTTCGTACTGCTGCTGGTGGCGACCTTCCTGTTTCTGGAAGCGGCCGGCAAGTACCCCGGCGCCAACTGGCTGAATTTCACACTTTGTGGCTGGATCGTCTGGACGACCGGCAGTCTGGGCGGATTGCTCGAAAGTCGCCGCTGGGCCGTTTGGTCGGAAATACTGCGCTGGCTGGCCGCCGTGGCCGGTGTTTTGTACTGGTTTTTCTGAAAATTCGCCCGCTTTTACTGTTTTTCGGTAAAAAACAGCACCGCCAGCCGATAGCCGTCCAGACCGAGGCCTACAATGCTGCCCACACATTTCGCCGATAAATAAGAATGGTGGCGAAACGTTTCGCGGGCATGAACGTTGCTAATATGGACTTCTATGACGGGTGCGGAAACGGCCGCCACAGCATCGGCCAAAGCGATGGACGTATGGGTGAGCGCCCCGGCATTCAGCACAATGCCGTCGACCGTAAATCCGGCTTCGTGTATCTTGTCGATCAGCAGCCCTTCGTGGTTGCTTTGGAAATAATGCAGCGTATGGCCGTCAAACTGTTTTTCCAGTTGCCCGAAAAAATCCTCGAAAGAGCGATTTCCGTAGATCTCCGTTTCGCGTCGCCCCAACAAGTTGAGATTAGGGCCGTTTATTACCAGAATATTCATATTGCAAAAGTCTGTTGATTTTAACTGTGCCGGCTCGTTTTTTTCAGGCTTTCACGACCGTTGCCATGACTTTTCACCCATTTCACCACATACTGCCTTATGCGCAAGCCCTACGCCCTCTTCTTTTTGCTTTTCTATGGTTTGCCGCTCGTTACGCAAGCCCAGAACATGCTGGTTTCCGAAGGTATTTCTATTCGTAATGACTACGGCTATGAACTGATCGGTCGTTTGCGGGACCGGATTCTGGTTTTCCGGGATAAATATGAAGATTTTGAAATTCAGGCCTTCGATTCCCAGATGCATTTTTCCTGGAGCCGGGAACTGGACGATCTGGAACGCCATGGCGTGCAAATTCTTTCGGTCATCGGCGGGCGCAACGATTTTTCCATCGTGTACAAACTGCGCCGGCGCGGTCACTTCCTGCTGCGGGTGCATAAATATGATCCTGGCGCCAATTTGATCGATAGTATGACCATCATCGACTACGGCGAGCGGGTATTTACACCCCCCAGCCTGGAAGTCGTGCAAAGCGAGGATCGGAATTATTTTGTGGTCTATAACACGGCGGAACGTAACAAAATGGAAAGCGTGTGTTTCCGCCTGGATAAAATGCAGGTCGCCTGGAACAAGAATATTGCGCTGGAAGATAATTACTACGGCACCAATGATGAATCGATAACGCTCAGCGATGCGGGCGATCTGTATTTTATTAGTGAAAAAAATAACCGGCGCGCCAAACTGGAAGATCATGCCTTCCATATTTTACGCATCAATGCCGCTGCGGATGCGCTCCGGGTAACACCGGCCCCCGATTTTCTGACCAACCACATGCAGTTCACCTTCGATAACCAGAATCAGCAACTGGTGGGCGCCGGCCTGTATTCCGATAAAAATAAGGACCGGGCCAATGGCGTGTTTTTTCTGAAAGCGGCGCCTGATGGGACGGGTCCGGCCGGCCTGCATACGGAACCCTTTGATGATAAATTTATCTCCATCGTCCGGCAAAAAGACGTGGCGGACGACAATCGCGGCATCAGTGATGCGGATATTCGAAAGCTGATCCTGCGGCGCGATGGCGGCGTAATTCTGGTCACCGAAAGGAACCATGAAATTCAGCGCGGATCCGCTGCCGGCCGCGGTTTCTGGCGGGACGGTATGCGGATGGTGGTCGACTTTTATTTCGATGACCTGCTGATCATGGCGCTACAACCGGACGGGCAGACGCAGTGGAAAACGGTGCTGCATAAAAAACAATACTCCCAGGACGACGACGGCACCTTTTCCTCCTTCTTTTTGCATCAGTCGCCCGATAAACTGCGCTTTTTATTCAACGATGAAATCAAATACGAAAATACCTGCAGCGAATACGTGCTTTCGCCGCTGGGGGAGTTCGACCGGAACAGTCTGTTGAGTACGGCCAATCAGGGCCTGCGTTTGCGTTTTCGGGACGCCGTGCAGATCAGCGCCAGCGAATGCCTCGTACCCTCCGAGTTCCGGAACAAATTGAAGCTGGTGCTGCTTCGTTTTTAAAATTGCTCAGCTTTGTTCCACCGCGAAACGGCAGAAATCTTCGGCCAGCAGCAGTGTTTTTCCGGGAAAATGCCGGCGCGGATGTAAATGCCGCTGCATGGCCGGGGCTACCCCGCCGTCTTTTTCCAGAAAATTCATCAGCGTCCGCAGCACTTTGAAACAGCGGGCAGGATCATTTTCCTGCGGTATATCCCGGGCGCCGAAGTACACGAGCGCTTTCCGGAAATTTTCAAATTCATAGGGCGCATAATTTTCCGGGTAGGCGAAGGCCAGATAAAGTGAGATCATGCGGTAATCGCCGTGGTAGTGGTTGTTTTCTATGGAAGCGATGTGGGCGCGTTTATAATCGCGGAGCAGTTCGTCGCAGCCGAAAAGAAACTGGCCAATCCGGGCTTCCACGTCGCGGGTCTCGTTCAACAGGCTGTCGAACATCATGCGGACCATCGAAGGGTCCATTTTCCAGAATTCCTGCATCATTTTCTTGGGATACCAGTTCTCCTGTTGCCAGAGGCGGCGGGTCTCGGTGTTCTGAAAACTCAGATCGAACATTTCTGCCGGGTCGGCGGCCTGCGGATTCCACTGCGCCTGAAAATGCTGAATCGCTTCCCATTTATACACGCCCGGGTGGTGTTTCGTGGTGGCAAGCCATTGTTTATAGCCGGCTATAGTCGGGTGGATTTTGGCGAGGAGCATCGTTTTTTGGCGCAAAAATAGCGCTTGCAACCTAAAAAACGCCGGGCCACCCATTGCGGCACCCGGCGTTAAACCAAACCCTTACTGTGTGTCTTTTTAAATTTGTTGTCCCCACCGCCCCCGGCCCGCTCGCTTTGCAGTGCAAGGCCTGGAAATGGGTGCTTTGTGTTTACTTGTTGGGAGCAGGTGGAAACAACGCTGGTTTTTCAGGGAACTACAGGGTACCGGTTTTTGGGGTTCGTTTTCATCCAAAATAGCTGCGTAGGGAACCCAGAAATAACTCTTTTTGTCCGGCCGACACCACCAGCGTGCTGCCGTTTTGGAGCACCACATGGCCGCCTTTGCCTCGGACATATTTTTTTAAATGTTTCAAATGGATGGTATGCGAACGGTGGATCCGCGCAAAAGACCGTTCCGGCAACAGCATTTCCACTTCGCGCAGGGTTTTACAAACCAGCACCTGCCGCTTGTCCGTGAAATGCAGGGTCGTGTAATTGCCGTTGGCTTCCAGGTAGGCAATGTGTTTTATTTTTTCAAAACACAGTCCTTCCATCGTCGGCAACACAATTTTGCCACTTTGGCCGGCCGTCGGGGCAACGGGCGGCTCGAAATGGCGGTCCGGGGCAATGGAAATAGATCGGGCACTGCCCTTTGGTTCGATGGGGTCGGTATTCAGCAGGGAAAGCGAAAGAGCATTCATGAGCAGTATATTTTAGGAGCCGTGCAAATTGTGTGGCGTCTTTTTCTGAAACAAAAGTAGGACGACCTGCCGGAGCCGGCAACCCAAGTTTGACCATAAGTCAGGTTTCCGGCTCAATTTTTGGTTTTGCGAAATGCGGAAATAAGCACACTTTTGAGCGCACAAGCAGACAATGGCCAAGACTCCTTCCGAGAAATTGTATCAACTCATTCAAGCGCTCTCTCCGGCAGAAAAGCGCTATTTCCGCATCTTTGTACGGGGTAAAACCGTTCGAAACAGCAAATACCTGCAGCTTTTCGAAGGGATGGCCCAGATGGATCAACTGGACGAAGAGGCCCTCAAAACGAAGATTTATAAAAGTCAGGCGGTTGAAGGCAAAAAATACTCGGAATTGAAGGCGTATTTATACGATTTGCTGCTGAAATGCCTGCAATCCTTTGATGAACAGCATTCGGTGGATCACCGGCTGAACCAGTTAATGCAGAGCGTCAGCGTGCTTTTCAAACGTGGACAGTACGATAACTGCGACGAACTGCTGCATAAAGCCGGGAAACTGGCCCGGCATTACGAGCGCTTTGGGCACGTGCTGGAAGTTGTCAACTGGGAAAAGCAACTGGCCTACACCCGTATGGACGTCGATTTTCTGCATAAAAACCTGGAGCAATTGCATGATCAGGAGAGTCGCGCGCTGGAGCAGTTGCGTAATGCGGTCGATTACCGCAAGACGTTTTTTGAAGTGTACACCATTATCAAACAGGAAACCACCCAGCGCGGCGGGGATCGTCATGTGCGGTTGCAGCAATCGGTGCAGCAGCCGGCCTTTGCGGATCCGGACCTGGCCACCTCGCATAAGGCCCGGGTTACGTACTACCGAACCCTGAATTTATACCACTATGCGCAGGCCGAATACCCTGAATTTTATGATACCGGCCAGAAACTGATCGCTTTGCTGGAGTCCCAGCCGCATTTTTTAAAAGAAAACATCGCCGATTACATCGCTGCCCTGAGCAACCTGATCCTTTCCTGCGGGCTGCTGGGCAAGTTCCAGGAAGTGCGGACGGCGCTGGAAAAACTGCGGCATCTACAGGCCCTGACCGTCGATGACCGGCAAAAAATACACCGGCAGTATTTCACCAACCGCTTCGCCCTGTGCATTTATACCGGCGAATTCGAGGAAGCCCGTCAGGAAATGATCCATTGCCAACGCGAGGCGGCAGATTTTGATCCGCACCACTATGAAACGGCCAGTTTTTACTTTCAATACTGCGTCATCTGCCTGGGCTGCGGCGATTACGATAGTGCGCTGGACTACCTGAATCAGTGGTTGAACCAGCCGCGTTCGGTGGATCGGGAGGATTTGCAGAGTCTGGCGCGCATGATCTCGCTCATCCTCCACTTCGAACTAGGCAATATGGTACTGCTGGAATCGCTCATCCGCTCGGCGACGCGTTTTATGCAAAAGAAAAACCGCCTGTTCGAGCTGGAACGGCGGTTCATACATTTTATGGCCGATTTGATCCGGGCGGCCAACCGGGCGGAGCAGCAACCGGTGTTCGAGAAAATGGAGGCCGAACTCAGTTTATTACCCGGTGCAAAATCGCTGCTGCAAACCTTTGATCTGGAAGCCTGGCTCGAGAGCAAGATTACCGGACATAGTTTTGCAGCAGCAGTGCGCCTGAAACGGCAGGCAGACACCGGAACCTGAAAATCAACCGATGCTGTTGGGGTTATGCGCAGGGCTGGCAAAAGTTTCGACGACATCCGCGCGGGTATCCACCGCCGTCCAGCGGGTCCGGTACGCCACGCGGCGTCCTTTGACGGTCATGTAACCGCCTTTGACCTGGTTCATTTCGGATGGATCCAAACTGGTGATGAAACTTTCTACCTGAAGATCAGCGAGTGTAAATTTTTCTTTGCCCATACGAGAGACGATTTAAAAGTGATGAGATGGTAACTTTCGGAAACTTCTCGAAAGATAAGACCCGTCAGCAGGGGGCGTTGACCAACTTTTTGCAAAAGTCAGGTTTCTGATGGATGCGTGCCGCTGTCATCTTCCACTTTTTAAAGCGGGAAAGTCCGCCGGACGCCATCAAAGATAACGAAAAACCAGTTCCGGTTCAAATCCTGTACGGATCATAGCCGACGCGGTTTTTTCGCGGGCTAGCGGGTCGCCGGCATAGTGCTGCCGTTTTTTGTCGAGCTGTTCCTGCAGGATGCGCTCATATTCTTCCTGATCGATGGCATTCAACGCCTGTTGCACCAGTTCCGGCTGAATGTCGCGCATGCGCAGTTCCATGCGAATCCGCACCCGGCCCCAGTGGTTCATGCGGAATTTGCCTCCGGCGAAGGCCAGCGCAAAACGCTCCTCATTATAAAAGCCGTCTTCCTGGAGGACGTGTAGAATTTGCTCGGCGTCTTCGCCGCGTACGCCCAGTTCGGTGAGCCGCGTGCGCACTTCTTTCGGGCAGCGTTCGCGGTAGGCGCAAAAATTTTCTAGTTTCGGTAAAGCCTCGTCCACAGTGAGTGGCTGGGCTGGTTTTTTTCTTTGGAAAGGCATGGAACGAAGATAAAAAAAGTCCAACAGTTTTCACTGTTGAACTTTCTGCGGACCGGACGGGACTCGAACCCGCGACCTCCGCCGTGACAGGGCGGCATTCTAACCAACTGAACTACCGATCCCGGTAGTGCTTCCTTTCAAAAGCGGGGCAAAGATAGAATCTTTTACTTCGCACGGCCAAGCGTTTTAAAAAAAACCTTTAAAAAATTACCGGAGCCTCGCCTGGAAAGAAAATCCGGCCACGCAATGTACCTTTGTCCCCGCCAGAAAATAAATGTCAACTTTTTAACCCTCTACCTTTTACTGTTCGGTTCCATTCGCGTATCCAAAACCAACTTGGCTGATTATGGCAATGACCTTTATGGATTTTGAAAAACCACTCGAAGCCCTCTACGAGCAGTTGGAAAAACTGAAAGATGTCGGGGAGAAAGGCGAGCTGGACGTATCCGACATGGTACTGGAGCTGGAAACGAAAATCCACGCCAAGCGCGAAGAGATTTTCTCAAGCCTCAACGGCTGGCAGAAAGTCCAGTTGTCCAGACATCCGGAGCGGCCCTACACGCTGTTCTACGTCAACACGATCTGTGATAAATTCATCGAGCTGCATGGCGACCGCTATGCCGGCGACGACCACGCGATTGTCGGCGGTCTGGGCATGATCAACGGGCAAACGGTGATGATTATCGGTCACCAGAAAGGCGCCAACACCAAAATGCGCCAGTACCGCAATTTCGGGATGGCCAATCCGGAAGGCTACCGCAAAGCGCTGCGCCTGATGAAGATGGCCGAACGCTTCGGTTTTCCGGTCGTTACCCTCATCGATACGCCCGGCGCTTTCCCGGGTCTGGAAGCCGAACAGCGCGGCCAGGCCGAGGCCATTGCCCGCAATCTGTTCGAAATGGCCCAACTTCGGGTGCCTATTATTTGTTACATCATCGGCGAAGGCGCATCGGGTGGCGCACTGGGCATCGGCCTGGGCGATAAAGTCTTCATGCTGGAACATACCTGGTACTCGGTTATTTCTCCGGAAAACTGCTCGACCATCCTCTGGCACTCCTGGGATTTTAAAGAACAGGCCGCCGAAGCGCTCAAACTGGATGCGGAAAATATGCTGAACTTCCGCCTGATCGACGGTATTCTGAAAGAGCCCATGGGCGGCGCACACAATGCCCCGGAAGTGATGGCCGAAACGCTGAAAAATCATATTCTGGCCCAGTTAGCCGTTTTAGTGCCGCAGGATCCGGAAGAACGGATCACCACGCGGATCGAAAAATACAGCGCCATGGGTAATTACCGCGAGTTGCCGGCGCCGGGTAAGAACAAGAGAAAATAGAAAAGGCCCTTGGCCGCCTCCAATTCTTCCTCAATGACCGACCATTCACCAACTGATTGAGCGGTCAAAAACGCACTAACCATGTTGGAAAGAATTCGTTTCGCTTTTTTTAAAAGAGCCTTGCGTCGGGCGCTGGCCTTCCTCAAAAGACAGCGCCGTACCCATACCCTCCGGAGTGCGCGAACCATCGGGCTGTTGTTCGATGCCGCCAATCCTAAAAATCAGCGGGAAATCGTGGAATTCGCCAAAAGCCTGGAGAAAAACGGTAAACAGGTCCGCCTGCTGGGTTACTTCGCGACCCGGGAGACGCCCGGTCAGCACCCATTCGATTACTTTTATAAAAAAGAGACCAACTGGACCGGCCAGCCGAAAAGTGAGAAAGCCCTGGCCTTTACCGGCGAAAAATTTGACCTGCTGATCAGCCTCAACCCCGCTGACGAACGCCCCCTGGAGTGGATAAGCCAACTCTCGCCGGCCGCCATGAAAATTGGCCTGGTGACGGAACATCCGCATGACTACGATATGCAACTAGAGATCCCGGCCGATAAAGGCTTCGCTTTCTTCGCCGAACAACTACACCTTTATTTAGATAAAATTGTCCTGACCACAAATGAGCCTGCACGAGCGATTTAGAGGAACCGGTGTTGCCCTGGTGACGCCTTTTAAAAATGGACAAATCGACTGGGAAGACCTCGAAAAAGTCATCGAGCACGTGCTGGCCGGCGGCGTTGAATTTCTGGTTAGCCTGGGAACGACCGGGGAATCGGTCACGCTTTCCGACGAGGAACACCGCGCCATTCTTGATTTCACCATTAAGATCAACCGCGGGCGCGTGCCCCTGGTCGCCGGTATTTTTGGCGGTAATAACACGCATGCGCTGGTGGAAAAGGTCGCGCAATACAACTTTGAAGGCATCGACGCGCTGTTATCCAGCAACCCATCCTATAGCAAACCGGGGCAGGAAGGCATTTTTCAACACTACATGGCCCTGGCCGAGGTGTCGCCGAAGCCCATTATTATTTACAACGTACCCAGCCGTACCGCTTCTAACCTGACGGCCGAAACGACCCTGCGCCTCGCCCATGCCAGCGATAAATTTCTCGGCATCAAGGAGGCCTCGGACGATATTTACCAGGTCACTAAAATCATTAAAGGCAAACCGAAGCACTTCCTGGTGCTGAGCGGCGATGACTTCATTACGCTGCCCCTCATCGCTTCGGGCGGCGACGGCGTCATTTCGGTCATTGCCAATACGGTGCCGCGCCCCTTCACGAACATGGTGCGGGCGGCCCTCCGGCAGGACATGACCACCGCGCAGGAGTTCAATTTTCAACTGCTGGAAATGTATAAGTTACTGTTCATCGAAGGCAATCCGGTGGGCGTAAAAGCGGCGATGGAACTGCAGGGCCTGTGCAGCCGCGACGTGCGTTTACCGCTGGTGCCCATGACCGAATCCGGGGTGCACCTGATCATGGCGGAGCTGGAAAAAGTACTGGGCTAAACGGATCCCCATGGCCTACCTCCACCCTGTTCTCCGGTTCATCTATTTCTGCCTCCGCATTTTTGCCTGGCTGTCCAACCATCTTTTCTACCGGCACCGGCGGGTGCTGGGGCGCGAACACCTGCGGGATTTTCACGGACCGGCCATCGTGGTGACCAACCACCCCAGCACCCTGATGGATGTGCTCAACGTGGGCCTGCCCGTACCGAAAATAATGTTTTTCCTGGCGAATTACGGTCTGTTTAAAAATCCGGTGAGCCGCTGGGTGCTCACGCGGCTGTACTGTATTCCGGTCAAACGCAAAGAAGACGTCGAGGCCGGCGATTCCCGAAACAATGACTCGGCTTTCGAACAGTCGTTCCAGCACCTGGAAAAACAGGGCATTTTATTCATCGCGCCGGAAGGGTATAGCTACATGAACCGCTGGGTGCGCGAGTTCAAAACCGGTACGGCGCGCATCGCCTGCGGAACGGAAAGCCGGAACAACTGGCAACTCGGAATGAAAATTTACCCGGTTGGACTGAGTTATTCCGCCGCCAACCTTTTTCGCAGCGACGTGGTGATCAACTTCGGGGCACCGGTCGAGGTAGGTCCCTGGGCGGCCGCCTGGCAAAAACACCGCGCCCAGGCCGTGGATGCGCTCACCGCCGAACTACAGCAACGGGTAACCGAACTGACCATCCATACGCGGGACGAAGCCGGCGAGCTGCTCATTACCCGCCTGGAAGAAATAGCCGATAATGCCCACCCGCTTTTACCAGTCGAAAAATTCCGGCGTGGCCAGCAATTGGCGCAGCGCTACCTGGATCAAACTGACCTCCACAGCCAGGTCGACGACTATTTCCAGACGCTGCAATCAACCGGCCTGCAGGATAAAGGGCTGGCGGAAACACAACGCCGGACCGGCAGCCTGTCCAACTTTTGGACGGCCTTTGTACTCACCCTGGGCAGTCCGCTGTTCCTCCTGGGTTACACGTTCTGGTGGCTGCCGTGTTTCATTCCGTGGCTGATCAACAAAAAATTGAACCTGTATATTGGCTACGGCAGCACGATTAAAATAGTCATCGGCGCCCTCGTTTTTCCGCTCTGGCTATGGGGCGCCTACCGTTTGATCCGGCATTTTTCAGCCAGCAGCGGCCTGGCATTCTTTATCCTCACGCTGCTGATCGTACTCGCCTTTTTCACCGAACTTTATCAGGATGAATTCCGGCAGTTCCGGGAAAAATTAAAGGCGGCGTTTTTTGCCAAAAAAGAGCCGGCCGCCTGGAACGAACTGCTGAATAAACGCGCCGAAATCCTGGCGGCCATTGCCATTTAAACGATTAATACGCGCTTTATGGATGCTTCCACCGTACAGAAATTACGCGCCGACACCCCTGGTACGTTGGCGTGCATCCACCTGAATAATGCCGGCGCCAGTTTATCGCCGAGGCCGGTTACGCAGATCATGCTGGATTGCCTGGCCGAAGAAGCGCAGTTTGGCGGTTATGAAGTCGCGGATGCCAAAGCGGCGGAACTTGCCGGTTTTTACACCGCGGTAGCCCGTCTGCTGGGCACCGAGGCCCGCAACATTGCCTTTGCCGGCAGCGCGACGGATGCCTATGCCCGGGCATTGAGCGCTCTACCTTTTCGGCCGGGCGACGTGATTTTGACCACGGAGAACGACTACGTTTCCAACCAGATCGCTTTTCTGGCGCTGGAAAAACACCGCGGTCTGCGAATCATCCGGGCGGCCGATTTGCCTGGCGGCGGCGTAGACGTGGAAGATTTTGCCAAAAAATTAAAACAATGGCAGCCCCTGCTGGCTGCGGTTACCCATGTGCCGACCAACAGCGGCCTGGTGCAGCCGGTAGCGGAAATTGGTCAGCTTTGCCGGGCGCAAAACACCTGGTACCTGGTCGATGCCTGCCAGTCGGCCGGACAGTTGCCGCTGGATGTCGGACAGATCGGTTGTGATTTCCTCTCCGCTACCCTGCGTAAATTTCTCCGCGGACCACGCGGCGGCGGTTTTCTCTATGCATCCGACCGGGTGCTGGAAGCGGGTCTCGAAATGGCCATTCCCGATATGCGTAGTGCCAATTGGACCGCGGCGAACACCTACGAACCGCTGCCGGATGCACGGCGTTTTGAATACTGGGAAATGGCGCCCGCTATTGTTCTGGGCAGTAAAGTGGCGGTAGAATACGCGTTGCAACTTGGCCTGGAGCAGATCGAAAAACGGGTCAGGCACCTGGCCGATTTTACCCGGCAGGCCCTGCGCGAACTACCGGGCGTGCAGGTGCTGGATCAGGGCGATCAACTCTGCGGCATTGTAACGGCCCACTCCGCAGCCTGGGACCCGCAAACACTGCTGGGCATGCTGGGTAAAAAGCGGATCAACTGCCGCCTGTCGACCTTACGCGTGGCCCAAATCGATTTTTCCCGCAAAAAGGTGGACTGGGCATTGCGCATTTCCCCCCATTATTACAACACCGAGGAAGAAATCAGTCTGGCTATCGAGGCGCTCCGCTAGCCCGCATGTTCTACATTTGCCCAGCGAACACACATGATTTTTTACTAAACCGATCCACACTATGAAATTTTTGCTGATTGCAGTCACCCTGTTGGCCACGGCTACCCTTTTCTGGTTTTGTAAACATCCTAAATATGGCGCCGGTAACTTTCCATCCGAGCAATTGCGCTGGGGAAGCGGCGGCGGTTTTACGGGTCGGGAAAACAGCTTCACCCTGTTTGAAAACGGGCAGATCTTTAAAATGGAAGGCAAGGATCTAGTGGTCGAAGTGGATAAAACGAAAGCCGGTAAGGCCAAAAAACTGGTTGAGCGCGCCGACAAGCTGGAGCTGGCCAAAATGGATTTTCAGCATCCGTCGAACCTGTACTATTTTTTGGAATACCAGGAGGACGATATGGTGCAGCGCATCACCTGGGGCGACCCTAAATTTCCGGTGAACGAGCAGGTAAAAGCCCTGTATGATGAATTGAACGCGTTGGTCGCAAAATAATCGAATCTAACCTAACCATTGATTTTCAAATACTTAACCATGACATGTAACCAATTTTTAGCCGGCCTGCTGCTGGGCACGTCCCTTTTGGGCTTTGCGTGCAGCCCCAAGCCAGCCGAGACCCGCCAGCCCGCCACCACATCGGCAACACCGGCGCCCGGCATGGAAAAAGTGCTGCTGGATACATTTGCGGACTTCCAGATTCTGCGCTACGAATTGCCAGGTTTCCAGAAACTGGACCTTCGCCAGAAAACGTTCATTTACTACCTGTCGGAAGCCGCGCTGGCTGGCCGCGATATTATTTACGATCAGCACTGCAAATACAACCTGGCGATCCGCAAAACGCTGGAAGGCATTTACGCCAGTTATAAAGGCGATAAAAATTCGGCCGACTGGAAGGCTTTTACAACTTATTCCAAACGGGTCTGGGCGAGTAACGGCATTCACCATCATTACAGCGAGACGAAAGTAATGCCGGAATTTTCTAAGGACTACTTCACGCAACTGGTACGTAACTCCGATCCCGCCCGCCTGCCCCTGCAGCCGCAGCAAACCGCTGACGCACTGCTGGCCCAGCTCATTCCCGTGATGTTCGATCCGACGGTGCTGGCTAAACGGACCAATAAGGAAGAAGGCGTGGATGTCGTCAAAACCTCCGCCGTCAACTTTTATGAAAACGTCACGGCCGATCAGGTAGATAAATACTACGAGCAAAAACTCAAAGCCGCCGGCCCAAACCCGCCGATGGTTGGCCTGAACTCCAAACTGGTCGGTAACAACGGCGTCCTGACCGAACGGGTCTGGCGTGCCGGCGCAGGCAACATGTATGGCGCCGCCATCGATAAAATTGTCAGCAACCTGGAACTGGCCATTCCGTTTGCGGAGAATGACCAACAGAAAAAGGCGATGAAACTGCTGGTAGAATACTACCGGTCCGGCGACCTTAAGAAGTTCGATGAATACAACCTGGCCTGGGTAAAAGATACCGAGAGCACGATCGACTTCATCAACGGTTTCATCGAGGTATATCATGACCCAAAAGGCTATAAGGCTGACTTTGAAGCCATTGTGCAGTATAACGACCCGGATGCCACGCAGAAAATGAGCATCGTCAGCGGGCATGCCCAGTACTTTGAAGACAACAGCACTATTCCCGCCGCTTACAAAAAGAAAGAGGTAAAAGGAGTGAGTTACCGGGTGATCAACGTGGCCATGGAAGGCGGGGAATGTTCTCCCGCAACCCCCATCGGTGTGAACCTGCCTAACTCCAACTGGATACGGGAAACGGGTTCGAAATCCATTAGCCTGAACAATATTGAGAACGCCTACGGAAAAGCCGGCGGGGCTTTGGCAACCATCGAATTCGCCAACGACGCGGAAGAAGTGGAACTGGCCAAAAAATACGCGGAAGCCTGCGGTAAAATGCACACGGCGCTGCACGAAGTGATCGGTCACGCCAGCGGCCAGATGAAGCCGGGCATGGCCGAACCAAATGTAACGCTCAAGCAATACGCCAGCACCCTCGAAGAAGGCCGCGCCGACCTGGTTGCGCTCTACTACATGCCCGACCCGAAACTCGTGGAATGGGGCCTGCTACCCGACGCCAATGCCTTCAAGGCCGAGTACGATTCGTATATTCGTAACGGCCTGCTGATGCAACTGCGCCGCCTGAAGCCAGGTGATAATATTGAAGAAGACCACATGCGTAACCGCCAGCTGATCGCGGCCTGGGCCCTGGAAAAAGGCAAAGCGGACGGCGTAATCACCAAAGAAGTGCGCAACGGCAAGATTTACTACGACATTCATGACTATGCCAAACTGCGCGTGCTGTTCGGTCAGTTACTGTCCGAACTGCAGCGGATAAAATCGGAAGGCGACTTCGATGCAGCCCGGGCGCTGGTGGAAACATACGCGGTGAAAACCGATGCCGAGACCATTAAACAGGTGAAAAGGCGCTATTCGAGTCTGCCGACCAAGGCCTACAGCGGATTTGTGCAACCCCGCCTGGTCGCCGTCAAGGATGCCAAAGGAAAAATTACTGATGTCCGGGTCGAAATCGAAACCGACTTTGTGCAACAGATGCTGCGCTATGGCCGTGAGTACAGTTTTTTACCGGTTAATAATTAGAGGTGTTTTTCCTGCTTAAACCAAACGCCATGTCCTTTCTTTCTTCACTTTTTCCTTTTTCCAGGAAAATGGTGGTTGGTGGTAAGTTTACCCAACTGCGGCCCGAACTCATTCTGAGCACGATTGAGAAATTGGGCGATCGTATTGGCGACCGATTTCCGGGTTCCGGCTTACAACGGGTGTGCGGGGAACTGCGCCAGCTGGCGGGCGAAGCGGATGGCCTGGCGAAGCGGTTGGGACCGCCCATCTGGCCGGTGCGGCTGGCTTCTTTGGGGGCCGGCATAATGCTACTGGGCCTGGTCGTTTGGGTTATGATGCAGATGGCGCAGCATTTTACCTTCGCTCCGAACGGGGTGTTCGACCTGGTACAGGCGACCGAGTCGGCTATTAACGAACTTATCTTCCTGGGGCTAGCGGTATTCTCCCTGGTTGGGCTGGAGACGCGCTTGAAAAGGCGGGCGGCATTGCAGGCACTCCATCAGTTACGCAGTATTGCCCACGTGGTCGATATGCACCAGTTGACCAAGGACCCGGCGCATTTGCTATCCAAAATCAAGGATACGGAGTCGTCGCCCGAAAGAAACCTGAACCGGCATCAGTTGACCCGCTACCTGGATTACTGTTCCGAACTCCTGGCGCTGAATGCCAAAATCGCCGCCTTGTTCGCTCAAAACATGGAGGATCCGGTGGTGCTGAATGCGGTGAACGATCTGGAACTTTTGACCCAGGGTTTATCGGCTAAAATCTGGCAAAAGATCATGATTCTGGACCTGGCAGAAGAGGATTAAAAGACATTTAATAGGGCTTTACGGCCGGAATGAGTTTAAAAAATTGCCTTTTAGACCTGTTTTTTGCCCTTAAAATGGTGTTATGTGGAAAATTAGGCGGAAAGTTTGGTTAGCGTTTTTTGCCGTTCTACTTTTGTGCAACCCCCAAAATTCCTGAAAGCCAAGCAATTCGATTAACAAGCCAGGAAAATCATCAGCCAACGGAGCAGCGAATTCCGAACAACACACACTTAACGTGTGATTTTAATCCAACCCTCATCCGCCGGTAATAATTCGGAAAGGGCATCCTTAAAAACAGCAGTTGGATGCCCAGGTGATTCGCCTGGTAAAAAATAAAAGTATGGGCAGGAAAGCAAAGTTTGTTTACAACATTCACACCCTCAGCTACGAAAAGGTAGTCATCCCTTTTAAAACGAAAATCTGGCAAGCCTTCGGGTTTTTCTCCGTTGTACTGATCACCTCTTTTGCCTTGCTGGCAGTGCTTTACACTGTTTTCCCCTCTCCCCGTGAAAAGGAATTGGTGCGGGAAATAGAACAAATGGAATACAAGTACGGCCAGCTCAACGGCCAGATAGATATAATGTCCAAGGTCCTGCAAAATGTGCAGGAGCGCGATGCGAATGTTCACCGCGCCGTTTTTGGCATGAACCCAATTGATGAAGATGTATGGGTCGCCGGTATTGGCGGCCACGAAGCCCACCCGGAATTGTCCGCTTTTAAATATGGCGGCGATGCGGTGGCTACCTCCCTCGAAAAAGTAGATTTACTGAGCCGTCAGTTAACGATCCAGAGCAAATCCCTGGATACCCTGCAACGCATGGCTAGTAACCAGTCGAAAATGCTGGCTTCTATTCCCAGTGTGAAACCCGTGCGCGAAGATAAACTGCAAAAAAGCATCGGTACACTTTCGGGCTTCGGCTACCGGATCCACCCTATTTACAAGGTTAAAAAATTCCACGCCGGACTTGATTTCCCGGCCCGCATTGGTACGGCCATCCAATCTACCGGCGACGGCATTGTGGTGGAAACGGGCTGGCACCAGGGTTATGGTAACTGTGTAAAAATCAGCCATGGATACGGCTATGAAACCGTATACGGCCACATGAATAAAATCGTCGTGCACCAGGGCGAGATTTTGAAAAAAGGCCAGAAGATCGGTGAAGTGGGTGATACTGGCTTGTCGACCGCTCCTCACCTGCACTACGAAGTGCATTATAAAGGCAACCCCATCAACCCCATCAACTTTATCATGGACAATCTGACCCCGCAGGAATATCAGATCATGGTGAATGGTGCAAACATGGCTAACCAATCGTTCGACTAAAATCGGCGTTTAGCAGGATACTATGAACAGAGTGGCTGTAAAAAGCAGCCTATTACCACGAACAACAAACAGCAGAGAAAAGGGGACACCTCGATGGTGCCCTCTTTTTTTTATCGGCCAGACCGGCCTTTGATTTTACAGGTAAGCAACAAGTCTGTTAAATTTCTTACATTTGTAAGGAAGATAGCCGCCAGATGCCGCCCTTGTCCTCTATGCAGTTTTCAAAACGAATCATCCTACTTGATTTTATACTGCTCATGGTCTGCTTTGCAGTCATTTGGGGGGGCACCGGTCGTGAACTTCCGGAGTCTTCGCTGATTGCCGGTAAAACCCTCTCCACACCGCTGAACGGGTCCAGGGTTGCCGAAGAAACAGAATCAGCAGCGGGTAGTAAAATGCGCAGTATGTCGGCCAAAGTGCTGGAACTGACTGATCCGGATACCCTCCCCTATATTCCATTCGATCCGCCGATGCTGCAGGCCCTATACGAACAGGTCAACTATTTACATCGGCCGGATGCGGCCAAACGGAGCGCTTCGGGAATTAACCGCAAAGAAATGCTGAAGACCGTGCAGCTGCTCGAAGGGATCCAGTTGCTGAATCCCCATGTGCTGCGCGAAACTTTCGATTTTTATAAAATAAAAACCTCCTATAAGAGTGATCGCATTCGGGTGACCGGTTACTATACGCCCCTGATCAAGGCCAACCGCGAACGGACCGAAGAATTTCCCGTGCCGCTACTACGTCGCCCGGCATCCGGAATTCCCTCCCCGGCCAGTATCAGGGCCGGCGCTTTGGCGGGCCAAAACCTGGAACTGGCCTGGGTGCGCAGTGAAAAAGAATTGAAAAACGCGCAATTGCAAGGCAATTGCCTGATCGAATTTCCCGACGGCAAACGCGAACATTATGGGTTCGGCGGCTCCGTAAAAGGCACTGGGGGCACGTACATATTTTTTGTTGCGGTCGATGAAAAAGTAATGGGCGCAGGATCTTTCCCACTTACGGCGGGTTATTCTGTCGCGGTGGATCCGCGTTTCATTCCCATCGGCAGCACCCTGCTGGCCGAGTTACCCGACCTCGATGCGGCCGGCCGTTTGAAAGGATATATTTACCGGATCATTTTTGCACAGGATCGCGGCGGCGCCATTCTGACGACCAAACGCATCGATCTATATTGCGGCGTTGGCCAGAAAGGGTTGCAGGAAGCCCGCAAGATCAATCGCTACGGCCGTCTCTGGCTGTTGCTGCCCAAGCAAAATTGAAATAATTCCAGCCCTACGCTTTTCTGTATTTTGGAATGCATCTTTTCCCGGAAAAGCTTGTTCGGTTTTGCACTACCTCTTATTGGCTTGCATAAATTCTACACACTTGACCTACGGTGCAAAAGTAAATGCCGACTCCGTGTCCACCCTGCTGCAACATGCACTGGACACCATGGCAATAACGCCGCTATCCGGCGAAAGACCTACCCCGGTTTGCATCTGGGGTCTCCATGGAATTGGAAAAACCGAATTAGTCCGCGACCTGGCCCAGCAGCTGGGCCATGATTTTGTCTATATCGCGCCGGCCCAGTTTGAAGAAATGGGCGACCTGGTGGGTATGCCCAAAATAGCCGTCGACAGTGTGAAGGGCGAAGTGACCCGTTTTGTCGCCCCGGAATGGGTGCCTAAAAAACAAGGACCCGGCATTTTACTACTCGACGACGTGAACCGTGCCGACGACCGTATTCTGCGCGGCATCATGCAACTGCTGCAAAACTATGCGGTGGTCTCCTGGTCCTTACCCACTCAATGGCTGATCGTTTTGACCGCCAACCCCGACAACGGCGATTACTCGGTGACGACCCTGGATGATGCCATGCTGACGCGCATGCTGCACGTTACACTGGAATTCGACGTGCATAGCTGGGCACGCTGGGCGGAAAAAAACGGCGTGGATGAACGGGGGGTAAACTTTGTACTCACCTATCCGGAGCTGGTCAACGGCCGGCGGACCACGCCCCGCTCGCTGGTGCAGTTTTTCCAGGCCATTCAACCCATTGAAAATTTACAGACACAGTTGGGCTTGGTCAAACTATTGGCCGATGCCTCGCTGGATGAAGCTACGACCCAGGCCTTTGTCAATTTCATCCACCTGAATTTGGACCACCTGCCCTCGCCGCAGCAAATACTCGAAACGGAAGATTTCCCGGCGCTGGCCCAGCAAATCGACCGACGCATACACGATGGCGACACCAAACGCCTGGATATTCTGTCCGTCATCATTACCCGGCTTACGAACTATTTGCTGCTTCGACCAGCCGAACCCAGCCTGCCGGAAATGAAAAACCTCAAGCTTTTCCTGCTCTTGGATTTGCTGCCCAATGATCTGCGGCTCGCCTTTGCGCAGGAACTGACGCGCTCCAAGCGACCCAGCCTGCTGAAACTCTACGCGGACGAAGAAATCGGCCGTCTGCTGCTGCATAAGATGTAAGGGCAACTGCCGGTCATCCATGCATCTTTTTACCTTTGCCGTATGCAATGGTTCGGTTACTTATCGGTTCGTTTTATCAACGGACTCTTTCGCTTCATCCCTTTTCCGGTGCTTTACGTGCTCTCGGACGGACTGGCTTTCCTGTTATACCGTGTTCTCGGCTACCGCAAACAGGTCGCTCTGGAAAGTTTGCGGCGCTCATTTCCCGATAAATCAGAAACGGAAATCCGGGTTATCCTGCGGAAATTTTATCGCAACCTGACGGACGTAACCCTGGAAACGATCAAGTCGAACACTATGAGCCTGGACGAGCTGGAACGCCGCTGTCCGGTGCGCAATCCGGAAAAAATTAATCACTACCTCGATGCCGGACAATCGATCATCCTGACCGGGGCGCATTTTAATAACTGGGAATGGGCCGGTTTTACCATACCGACTCATTTGCGCGGCGAAGTGACCACGGCTTACAAACCCTTGACCAACAAAATACTGGATGGCTTTGTCAACCGGAACCGGGCCCGCGGCGGTATGAAAATGGTCAGCATGGAAGAACTGTTCGGCGCGATGCGGCGGCAACGTAACATCCCGTCCGTTTTTATCCTGGTCGCCGATCAATCGCCCAGCAGCCGTAAAAGCGCGCACTGGGTAAATTTCATGGGGCAACCGACGGCCTGCTTGCCCGGTACGGATGTGCTGGCCCGCAAATTTGGTTACCCAACCCTGCATTTCCACGTACGGCGTTTACGGCGCGGCTTTTACGAAGTCGTCCACCGCGATATTTATACCCAGCCGGCCAATGCTGCGGACGGCGATATTACCCGCGCCTATGCGGCGATGCTGGAAACGGAAATCCGGGAGCAACCGGAAGCCTGGCTTTGGAGTCACCGCCGCTGGAAAATGAAACCGCTGGAAGAAGAGGCCGGCCGCTGATCAGTTAACTTTCTTCCCCTTTACCTGCAGGGAAAGGATGATCATATCCTGAATCAGTTTATCCGCAGAGGTACCCAGTAAGCCGGAGCGGAAATTGATGCCCCATTGGGTCCGGTTAATATGGAAAGCCGGTGATGAAGCCACCAGTTCATCGCCGTTCACCGTCATTTTTACCGGAATATTCACGGGGTTGGTTTTGCCTTTCAAGGTCAGCTGGCCGCTGATCACCCAGTTGAAATCCGGCTGATTGCTGGGTAAAACTTCGTCGAATTTGAATTCCCCGGTGGGATAATTCTGCACTTCAAAAAAGTCGCTGTGTTTGAGGTGCCCCTCCAGATCGCGCCGCTCGCCGCCGTCATTAATATCTGTGACCGTAATCGAATTCATATCGATGCCCACCAGGCCGCTTAATAACCGGCCCTGATTTACCAGCAGTTCGCCGCCGCTCACGCGAATGGTGCCGTTATGGGCCTTGCCTATTGCCGGCTGTCCTGACCAAAAAATGGAGCCTTCCGAAATTTTAAACGTTGCAGCGCCTCCCGTGGGTACTTTTTCCAGTTGAATGGTGTCCGGCCGGCTAACCGGTTGCCCGCTTATTTCGAGGGCCGTACCAGTTTCATTCTGGCAACTGAGGAAGCAAAAAATTAAAAAAAGGGTATGGAAATAAACGGCGAATACTGAACGGCGCATGAGGGGAGCGTGTCTGAATGTTGCAAATAAACGGTGTAAAAGTACAATGCCCGCCTTGAAAACGCTTCCGCTTATTGATCTACCGGGTATAATATGACATTCAGGCAGCATATTTGAAGTAGTTTCGTTTCTTTATCGCCTCCATGTCCGGTAAATCAGACCTATGCGTATAACTCGACAAATTATCCTCCTCCTCTGCTTGCTCAGCGGGCTTTCCGCCTGTCATCCCGATCCGAATGATGACCCACCGGTAGTGGTTACCGCCGAGCCGGAATTTCGGATTGACGCCTACGAGCAGCGTGATCCCGGTAGCGGAACCGCCGTTTTTGGACTGTGGGTGGAAAGCATGCAATTATATGACTGCCCGGGTTACCAGATCGTTTCCGAACTGCGGCAAAGTGGTCAGCAAATTGAGATGGACCTGTTGGACGTGCTGCCACCCGCCAATTGTTCCGGTATGCCGGCCCCGGCCAGGCAGTTCGTAGCTATCGGCCAATTAGCGCCCGGCAGCTACACCTTGCGCCTCTCCCTGGGCAAAACCATTGTCAATCAAGGTACGCTGACGGTTACAAACGACCAGTACACCTTACATTTCACCAAGCCACAGGGTTTTGAAATTCAGAACTATACGGCCCGCCATTTGCCCGATGCACTTGTTTGGGGTTATGTGTCAGTACCGGACGAAGCGGCGGCCATGGCAGCACAAAACTTTCTGGCGGATATAAAAACCATCACGACCGATAGCGGTCTGGCGCCAGGTTTCTACAGCTATTTTACTGTTTCAGGAACAGGAGAAGTTTTTTTTCACAGCAGTATTACACCGACCGGCCCGTCGGCCATGTTTGTACGCAAACTAAACGCTGCGCCCATTGCGCTGAAAAATCTATTACAGAATTACCGCAGTGGCGTTGGGCAGCAGCAACCTTTAGCGGTACGATGCTTCAGTACGCAGGGGGAATTTTGAATCGGCCACAAAGAAAAAGTCCCGGAGCACATAGCGTGCTTCGGAACTTTTTTCATTTTATGGAACCCACTACTTTTTTCGCTTTTTGTAGTTGCCGCCGACATTGCCGGCATTACCGCTTCCGTAGTTATTCGTGCGTTGTTTGCGATTGCGGTTGTTGTTATTATTGCCAGGACGACCGCTGCCCTGCTGGTTGCGCTGGTTTTGGCGGCCCGTCCGGTCTTTTTCAAGACGACCGGCGCCGGCTGCGAGTTTATCCAGCGAATCGTGGCCTTCATGTAGAGCCAGTTGCCCGTCGGAAAGAATTTCGAGGTCTTCTTTGACTATGTCGTCGCTGACATAGTGTTCCTTGTTCCAGGTTTTATAAGCCAGTTTCATGTAGGAAGCGATGACCTCGACGAAACCTTCTTTTTTCGTGCCTTCCGGCATAGCAATGGCTTTTTGCATCAAAGCCTGAATACCGTTACCGTAGTGCCGGAAACGCAGCGCCGTAGCGGGGTATTCAATCGTAATCACGGGCTTTTGGCCATCATCACGACGAATGATAATACCGGGGGGGGCGGTTACGCCTTCTAATTTATAATCGGCAATAGCGAAAGCATGATTCCAGAGGCGCTCCCGGTAATCGTCCATATTGCGGTTACCGCCTGGTCCGAGTTGTTGCATCAGACCAATAATAGATTCCACCGTTTTTTGCTGTTTGCGCGGCTCCTCGATGGTCGTCGCGTATTGCAGCATTTCGTGGATCGTGCGGCCGTACTCCGGATAGAGCAGATCGGCCTTTTCGGTATTATATTCAATATCTATTCGATTCATATTTGCAGTTGAGCTAATAGGGTAAACAGGAAAGCTACTCGACGGTTACGGATTTGGCCAGATTTCTGGGCTGATCCACGTTGCAGTCACGCAGTACGGCAATGTGGTAAGCCAGTAACTGGAGTGGAATGACCGAAAGCAAAGGCGTAAACGGTTCTTCGGTCTCCGGTATTTCAATCGTGTAATCGGCGAGTTGTTTGATCGTTTCATCGCCTTCCGTAACGACGGCCACCACGACGCCCTTGCGCGCTTTTACCTCCTGAATATTGGAGACGATTTTTTCATAAGCGCTCCGGTTGGTGGCGATCACGAACACGGGCATGTTTTCATCGATCAGGGCAATCGGGCCGTGTTTCATTTCAGCGGCCGGATAACCTTCAGCATGTATGTACGATATTTCCTTGAGTTTCAAAGCGCCTTCCAGCGCGACGGGGAAATTATAACCCCGGCCCAAATAAAGGGCGTTCGTGGCGTTTTTGAATTCGCCGGCGATGTATTTCACCTGCTCGTGGCAGTTTTGCAGCAAACGTTCCGCTTTTTCGGGAATGAGCGCCAGCTCCTGCACCAGGTGCTGATATTCGGATTTCGGTAAAAAACCGCGCTCATAACCCGTAATCAGGGCCATCATCGTCAGCATGGTCACTTGTCCGGTGAAAGCCTTGGTGGAGGCTACCCCGATTTCCGGACCCACGTGAATGTAGGAACCGCTGTGGGTCAGCCGCGCAATAGAAGAACCGACCACGTTGACAATGCCGTACGTCAGCGCGCCGCGTTCCTTCGCCAGTTCGAGCGCGGCAAAAGTATCGGCGGTTTCGCCGGACTGAGAAATGGCCAGTACAACGTCATTGGAATTCACTACGGGATTACGGTAGCGAAACTCGGAAGCATATTCCACTTCGACGGGTAGCCGCGCCAGATCCTCGAAAAGATATTCCGCGATCATACCCGCATGCCAGGAAGTACCGCAGCCCAGGATGATCATCCGTTGCGCATTGATAATACGCTTCAGGTGTTCTTCCATGCCGCCCAGACGGATCCAGCCTTCCTCGGCGTTCATCCGTCCGCGCATACACTCGGCGATGGTGGTCGGCTGCTCGAAAATTTCTTTGAGCATGAAGTAATCGTAACCACCCTTTTCAAGCTGTTCGATCTCCAGCTCGATCTGGTGAATAGTGGGCGTGGTGACTTCGTTACGGAGGGTTTTAACCATCAACGGACCGTTCAGCGTCGCCGTGGCCACTTCTTCATCGTTGAGGTAAACCACATTTTTGGTATGTTCCACAATGGGCGTCGCATCCGAGGCTACGAGGAACTCATTTTTGCCAATGCCGATCACCAGCGGGCTGGAACGGCGGGCGGCCACTATTTTCTCCGGGTCATTTCGGTCCATGACGACAATGGCGTAGGCGCCGCGGACCTGCGTGAGGGCCTGGCGAACCGCTTCTTCGATGGGCAGGTTCTCGCGTTGCTGTACTTCTTCGATCAGGTGGACCAAGACTTCCGTATCGGTTTCGCTGACGAAAACATGCCCCAGTTTTTGCAGGGCGCCTTTTAAAACGGCGTAATTTTCGATAATGCCGTTGTGGATCAGCGCTAAACGGCCATTGCCGCTCATGTGCGGGTGGGCATTGGTGTCATCGGGTTTGCCGTGGGTAGCCCAACGGGTGTGGCCCATGCCGACATGGCCGCTTATATCTTTACCGCGGGTATAGTCCACCAGATCGGCCACCTTGCCTTTCTTTTTATATACGTTCAGTTCGCCATTTTGCAAAGCGATGCCGCTGCTGTCGTATCCGCGATATTCGAGGCGTTGCAGCCCCTTGATCAGGATGGGGTAGGCTTTTTTAGTGCCGATGTACGCAACTATTCCACACATTTTGCTACTGTTTAGATTGCCGGTTCAGGCGTATAAAAAGATTACTTACAAAGGTCGATCAGATGGATAGGCCGACTAGTTCAGCTTGGTGTACTTCAGATTTAACTTTAACGGATCGACCGGACTTTTTGGGCCGTAAACAATTAAACGCTGCGCGGTGCGATTTTGTGGGTAGATGCTCAAATAAAGCGTGCGATTTTTTACGTCCATCGACTTATCATCCACCATTTTTTGAAACACAGACGATAGAGACAGGTGGTAACGGGTTTTGGCAACGCCATTGACAAGTTCCGTTTCCGGATAGCCGCCAAACCGGTTAAAACCTTCATTCAGGGTAGCGCCGAGCGAATATAGTACATCGCTGGTAAACACAAAGGTGGAATCCCCTTGTATTTGTGTCAGGATCAACTGTTGAGCCGGAAAAAGCAGGCTTGGTAAATCGCCGGGCAGCGTAGCCACGGTAAACTCCAGATCGGCTTTATTCACGATCAGGTTCTCCAGCTTATCAGCCGTGGGGAACTCCAGTTTTACCCGTAATCCCTGCATGCTCTGCAGAAACAACAAATCATCGCCTGACTGGTTGATTTTTGCGCCGGCTAACGTGCCGTCGTACGCATGGCTGTAGTGGGAAAATTTTTTCGCGCCGGCAAAAAAGTAATCGAACGTTTTATGGGTTGTATCCCCATTGACGGTATAATACAAACGCATACGGCTGTACATGGTACCATCCAGATTGAACGAAAGCATAGCGCCTGGGACGGCGTTACCGGCGGAAGTTACGATCTTCAGGCCACGTAAAGCCCGCCAGAAAGCGGTGTCGCTGGCGGTCGTCAGGCTGTCCATTTCCAACAGTTCCTGACCGAAACTGTTATCGAGTTTTACCCGCAGATAAGGCGCTTTGGTGGTGGTGCTGAAAAGGCTGTCGGCACTGCGCGGACGTGGCAGAAAATTGTCCACCCGGCCAATTTCCGCTCCGGCGGTCAGTTGATCGTCGGAAAAGTAGTTCGCATCCCACTTAACAGGATCCGCCAGGCGCAGTACGCGCAGGGTTTGAGGTTGCAAGGTGTCGCCATAAATACCGGTGGTGCTGTAGTTCATATACAGAACGATGGAATCCATAGTCATTTTAGTGGCGTCGAAACCGGGATCCAGGTTATCGAGCCGTAACTGGGTATAAATTTCCGAAGCGGATTTGCCAAAAATGGGATCGTTCAGTTCGCCGCACAGGTAGTAACTGGACGAAGAAGAAGTAATGACGCTGTCTTCCCGTTGTATGGTACAGCGTACGCCGAGGGTATCGGTAAACGCGAATAAATCCGAATCCACGTCCAGTAAATCTGCTCCGAAAGGGGAAGGTTTGTTGCAAGCGGTCCACAGGAGTGCAATAAAAGCGATGCCCAGCGAGGTGACCAGCGGCAGCATTTTGTACTTCATAAAATAGTCTTGAGTGTCAGTATTTTGTGTGGTAATGGGAGAAATTCCCCGCTAATAAATTTATAGCGGGTAGCCCAGAAGGCCGCCCGCTATAAAACTATGAGGACAAAGTACAGGAAGGATGATCTACTGCGGTACTTCGGTTTCCGTCAACGTGCGGAAAAATTCCAGATGATCAGCCAGCATGGTTTCCTCACTGTTCCAGAGCAGCACCGGCTTCTCCTGGGAAAGTGCTTCGTAATCAACGCCGGTCTCGGTCGATTCGCTGCCCATGATCACGCCATCGGAAAATTCAATGGCGCCTTTATGCATCGAAATGCCGTCTCCGTTGCGGTAAGCATCCAGGTCCTTCGGCGACAGGTTATTGATCGCCGCTTTCTGGAAGAAGCGATCGCTGCCGATCCGTTCGTGGTCGGAAGCGAAAACGCTGTACACCAACTGCGAATTTATGAAAATAGGCTCCGTTTTATAGGCTGTCCGCAGGTAAAAAGGAATTAAACTGGTCATCCAACCGCAGCAAAGCACGATATCAGGCGCCCAGCCAAACTTTTTCACCGTCTCAATGGCTCCCTTGCAGAAAAAAGCAGCCCGGTCCACATTATCTTCAAATGGCGTACCGTCCGCTTCTTCAAACACCTGTTTGCGTTTGAAAAAATCTTCATTATCCAGAAAATAAACCTGTAAACGGGAGTTGGGAAGCGAAGCGACCTTGATGATCAGCGGGTAATCGTCGTCGTCCACAATAATATTCATACCGGACAAACGGACAACTTCGTGAAGGCGGTGGCGGCGTTCGTTTACGACACCATACCGGGGCATTAAAATGCGTAATTCGTAACCATTGTCTTGAAAAAACTTGGGCAGTTTTGCCACCAATGCCGAAATGTCCGTGCCTTCCGTATAGGGTTCCATTTCTTGGGTGATGAGGAGCAGTCGCTTCTTTTCCATGTATCTAATTGGCCAAACTTTAATGTGTGTAAATCCCGATTATGGCGTCTTCATATCGCCTTTGCGACACAAAACCGACTGCAAAAGTATAAAAAATCCCGCAGTATTTTTTGCAGCCTGGACGATGATTTTTTAGACACGTAAAAATCAGGATCAAAAACGCCGGTCAGCGGGTTGCTCTATAACTCGAAATTCGGCGTCAATTCTTCTACCCGCTCTTCATAAAAGCGGTTGATATATGGCGCCACCTCGTCGGGATCATCCGTGATCAGAAAGAGGTTGAGATCCTCCGCATTGATATTATGATGACGTTCGAGCAGTACTTCGATGATCCAGTTGCGCAAACCTTCCCAGAATTCCTTGCCGATCAGCACGATCGGAACCGGCGTAATTTTTTTCGTTTGAACGAGCGTGAGCACCTCGAATAATTCGTCCAGCGTGCCGAAACCGCCGGGCATCACCACAAAACCTTGCGCATATTTGACAAACATAACTTTACGAACAAAGAAATAACGGTGCTTCAGGTTCCGGGCCGGGGCAATAAACGGGTTATGGTGTTGTTCGAAAGGCAGGTCAATATTCAATCCGACCGAGGTGCCGCTTTTCATCCAGGCGCCCTTGTTGCCGGCTTCCATAATACCGGGCCCGCCACCGGTGATCACACCATACCCTTCTTCCGTCAGCTTGCTGGCAATTTTTACTGCCAGTTCGTAGTAGTGGGAACCGGGTTTCGTACGGGCGGAACCGAAAATCGAAATACAGGGACCAATGTTGTTCAATACTTCAAAGCCATCCACAAATTCGGCCATCACCTTAAACATCGTCCAGGAGTTCTCGCCGGGAATTTTCTTCCATTGTTTCATTTTGCGCGGGGCGCCGTTTTCATTGACTTTGGGGGGTACAGGGATGATATTTTCTAAATTTTCCATGCGTTATTGGTTAGGACAATGATCGAAAGCGATGTACAGGGATTACAAGTGTTGGCAAACGATAAAGAGCTTGCCAAAGAGACAAGCCCGGTTTTTGAAGGATTAAAGCCCGTTTAAGCGACAAATGTTGCAAAATCAGTGAATATTCCGTGGATCTACTTCGGTAAGCACCGCGCCGGCGAACTGACCGTTGAGCGAGCGCAGGTAGTCGAGCGAGTCTTTATCCGCCGGTCCGATCACGGAACGGGCATTAAATACTGCAATGACCTGATCGGCGAAAGGCGCCAGTTCATGGGCATCGGAATAGTTATTAAGCGCGGCGGATTCCAGCAGAATATAATCATAGTGCTGCCGCAAATCGGCGAGGAACTGACGAAACTGTTCCGGGGCCAGCAACTCGGCGGGTGATTTCTGCAAGCCGTTGTTGCCGATAATATCCACGCGATGTTCTTCCGCGTCGCCGCCGGTCTTCGTTTTTTCCTGAAAAACATCGCTCATACCGTTGTCGCGAATGATCTTGTTCAGCAGAACGCGATTTGGCGTGGCCTGGTCGGTATAAGCTTCGGGCAGGGGAGTTTTGAAATTGGTATCCAGCATCACCACCCGTTTGTTGTTGGCCGCCAGGGAATACGCCAGTCCATGCAGGGTAAAGGTTTTGCCCTCGCCGGCTTTGGCGCTCACCACCAGAAAAATATGGTGGCCGGAAGCGATGATCTGCGACCGGATCTTGCGCATGCTTTCCCGAAACGACATATAGCGGGGCACATCCGACTGACCGGAAAAAATAATCCCCAGGTCCATGTTCTTGACCGGAATGCGATCCACGGCACCCAGCAACGGCAGGTTACCGCTGAATTTTTTGAAAATATCCGGCGATTGCAGACTATGATCCATGTAGGCCAGTAAAAACAGCACGATTACCGCCAGCGTTCCTACCACAATAGCCGCGAAAGCACTCAGTAAAACCTGGTGATTCGCCTCCGGCCATTCCGGCGTTTGCGCATTTTCGACCACGTGCAGCGGATTTTCGGCGTTTTCCAGGTTCAAACGGGCCTCTATGAGTTTGGTATTCACCAGATCGTATTCAGCTTCCGCACGGGTCTGGTCGGAGGACAGGTTCGTCGCTACTTCATCGTCTTTAACCGCCGTACGCAACTGGCCTTGAATACGGCCGATACGCTGGTTGATTTCCGAAACGCTTTGTTCGGCATCGATGCGGTCCAGATCAGCGCCCACCTTGTCTTTATACAGTTCCTCGCGCGTCCGCCGTGATTCATCCTGCTGGCGGGGTTTGCCGAGCGTACGGGCACTGCCGCGTACGGAGCGTTCCAGGTCGGTGCGGGCTTCGACCAGGGCTGCTTCTACATCCGGATCCTTTCCGCCGGCCTGTGCGCTTTGCTGAGTGAGCTGGCGCACTTTTTCCAGTTTTTCACTGGTTACTGATTTGTCCACGACCCGCGTTTTGGTCTCGCCGGCATCGTTACTGCTGCGGTCGTCCATATATTGCTGGATTTTCCCTTTCGACTCGGTGGCTGATCGCTGGGTCGCCTGTGCCCGTTGCTTGGCCAGTTCCAGTGCGGTGAGTTGGGTCGCCAGTTCTTCGCTTTGTTTACCCAGTACCGGCAGACCGCGGATTTGCAGGTAGTTGTAATAAAGCACTTTAATGCTGTCGACCACCCGCTTTTTATCCGCGGCAAGCTGGGCGAAATTGGCTACGCTCTTGCGTTTTTCCCGCACGGAAATGTTTTGGTAGTACGTTGTAAAACGCTTCACGTACAAATTGGCCATTTGCCGCGAAAGATTGGGATTGTCCGTAGTGACCTCGAAAGAAAGATAGTCGGTGGCGGCTTTGCGTTTTACGCTCAGGCTGTTGCGAATCGCGTCATGGTCATAGCCATAAGAACGGGCAATTTTATCCAGCAAATAGTCAAATTCCTGGCTGAAAGAAGGGTCGCTTAAGCTGTCCAGGTTGATTTTGAGTAACTGTGCTAACAGGGCTTTTTCTTCCTCATCGGTAAAACTGACCAGTTTCTTGTTCGGCTGCCGGTAAGGTTGCTCGGTACCGCTGCCCTGGGCGGACAAGTCGTGGCGCAACATATCGATGGACAGCAATTTGATGGCCGAGCGCGATTGCGCGTATTCGATCAGGTTGGCAAAGGCGTTCTCCACCTGGTACTGCTGCACGAAAGCATCCGAATTATCCGCGTTAACGCCCTTGTAATTCACAATGCCGGTGGACACGATGACCGAGGCCTTGTAGCGCTCGGGTTTGCGTCCGATCATCAAAAAAGTAACGATAGCGGCGGCGAGCATGGCACTTAGAATCAGCCATTTTCGACGTGCCAGTATGCGGAGTAAATATGAAATATCCATGCGTCGGATTGGGTTGCAAGCAGGTACTGGTTATCAAACGATCCATGATCTTCCCCATAAATCAGGGGGACAAAGATACGGGCAAGTCTAGTTACGGCCAACATTGATCAAAGCCCGGAAGTGGTCGTTCCGAACAGTGTAAAAATCAGGCCACGATCCGGCGATCAACGTCAAACGCCCGGTGAAAGGGGTGTTTCGTAGAAAAAAAACCAGCCGTACGTCACAAAGGCAAATTTCCTGCGTTTGCAAACGGCTCGCAAACAAGGGCCTTGCATTTGGCGTTCCCATAAAATGTAAAAATCTTTGGGCCGTAGCGCTTAACCAAGCCGCCTATTTTCTGTTCATATCATAAATACTCTCGCGATGTTTCATTCCGGTCGCCTTTTTAGTTCATTTGATTTAGATAAATTCCTCACAGACATGAAATTGAAACCCACGTTGCTGGTCTTCTCGTTCATCGGTCTGACGGGGGCCGCTTTTTTGGTCAACCGTTTCGGAAGCGTTAACTCCCCCGCTCCAGACCCGCAGAAAGAAGCCGCGCTGATGCAGGCGTTGTTGCAAGGCCTGAACCGCCTGCATTTTCAGCCTAAAACGATAGACGATACCTTTTCCGGTCAGTTATACGGCGAATACCTGCAGGATGTAGACGGCGGCAAACGCTTTTACAACCAGGCAGATGTGGACCAATTGAAAAAATTCCAAACCCAACTGGACGATCAGGCCAATGCCGGAACGTTTGAATTTTTCAACCTGGCCACGGAAAAGATGGATGCCGCACTGATCAAAACCCAGGGCTGGTACCGCGATATCCTGGCTAAACCGCTGGATTTTACTAAAAACGACCTGCTCGAAGTCGACGGTAAAAAGCAACAACCGGCAAAAGACGATGCCGAACTGCGCGGACGCTGGGAGAAATGGATGAAATATGAAGTGCTCAGCCGCGTAACGGAAGAACAGGAAAAACAGGATAAACCCGAATATAAAGGCGAGAAAAAAAGCTTTGCGGAGCTGGAAACGGAGCAGCGCAAAAAAGTGCTGGATACCTATGACAAGTGGTTCAAACGTATGCAGAAAATGGATCGCACCCGCCGGATGGAAATGTATTTCAACGCCATCACCAACGTGTTCGACCCGCATACCGGTTACTTCTCGCCCAAGGAAAAAGAGAATTTCGACATTCAGATGTCCGGTAAACTCGAAGGCATCGGCGCCCGCCTGCAAAGCGATGGCGAAAAAACTACGGTAACCGAAATCGTTCCCGGCGGACCGGCCTGGAAACAAGGCGATCTGCAACCTAAAGACGTTATCATCAAGGTGGGTCAGGGTAATGACGAACCGGTAGACGTAATGGGCTGGGACATCGACGATGTAGTGGGTAAAATTCGCGGTTCCAAAGGTTCGGTCGCCACGCTGACCGTACAAAAACCGGATGGCGCCGAAAAGGTGATCAAAATTACCCGCGACGTCGTGCTGATGGAAGAAGGATTTGCCAAGTCCCTGATCATGAAAAGCGAGTCCGATAAGATCGGCTATATTTACCTGCCAAAATTCTACGCTGATTTCACGCCGCAGGGAACGACTTCCTGCGCGGTGGACGTAGCCAAAGAAGTGGAAAAGTTAAAAGCGGAAAACGTAAAAGGCATTATTC
This sequence comes from Saprospirales bacterium, assembly GCA_031425035.1. Lineage (GTDB taxonomy): Bacteria > Bacteroidota > Bacteroidia > Chitinophagales > Saprospiraceae > M3007. Next base: position 74,401 of record JANPIN010000106.1, read on the forward strand.
TGGATCTGCGCAATAACGGCGGCGGCTCGCTCCGCGACGTGGTGCAAATGTCTGGCCTCTTCATTGAAGAAGGTCCGATCGTGCAGGTGAAAAGCCGCAACCGGAAACCGGAGATCATGGAAGACAATGATCAGAAAGTGCAGTACGGCGGGCCGCTGATCGTGATGGTCAATGGTTTCAGCGCTTCAGCTTCGGAAATTATGGCTGCGGCCATGCAGGACTATGGTCGTGCGGTGATCGTCGGTTCGGCCGGGACCTATGGTAAAGGCACGGTACAGCGTTTCCTGGATCTGGACAACGCCACCAGCGACGAATCGGTGAAGCCCCTCGGCGAAATGAAACTGACCATTCAGAAATTTTACCGGATTACGGGCAAAACGACCCAGCTCGATGGCGTTACCCCGGATATTGTACTGCCTGATTTTTACAATCTGGTGGATCTGGGCGAAAAGGAAAATGATTTCCCCCTGGAATCGACCACCATCGAAGCCGTACCGTACAAACAGAACGCCTATCATATTGCCGATATGGGTAAACTGAAAGCTGCCAGCCAGGTGCGCGTAAAGGCGGATGAGACCTTCCAGAAAATTACCGACAATTCCGTGCGCTTAAAGAAACAAAAGGAGCAAACGCAATATCCACTCCAACTGGAAAAATATCAGCAATGGACCATGCGCCAGAACGAAGAATCGGAGCGCTTCGAAAATATTTTCCAGCCTATTGCTGCATTCCAACTTCAGAATCTGGCCACAGACATGGGCCAAATTCAAAGCGACACCTCCCGCATTGCCCGTAACCAGGATTGGTTGAAGGATAAGCAGAAAGACATTCAGCTCTTTGAAACCTTCCGGATTATGCAGGACATGATCAAAATAGATGCTTTGGCCGGCAAGCAATAAATTAGCTGGCTGCTAATAAGTAACCGCCCGTTCCGAATACTCGGAACGGGCGGTTTTGTTTTTAAATAAATTAACAGCAGCAACTCAATATCCGGTGATGTACTGCTGTAGATTTTGAATATGGTTTTCCTGCTCCCGCAGCATAGCCGTAACAATATCGCCAATACTCAGGAGCCCGATCACCCGGTCATCTTCCAAAACGGGCAGGTGCCGGATGTGTTTCTCCGACATCATCTTCATGCAATCCTCAATTTCCTGTTCGGGTGTCATCACAAATACATTGTGGGTCATCACTTCCGTAACGGGCGTACTCTTGGCTTTTCGCCCGGCAATAATGCCTTTACGAGCATAGTCACGTTCCGAAAAAATACCCACTAAACGATCATTTTCGATAACCATAACGGCGCCCACTTTACGGTCGGCCATTAGTTCCAGGGCATGGATCACCATTTGATCAGGACGCACCGCGAACACGGCATTGGTGGGTTTTTCAGCGAGCAATTGGCGGACGGTCGGCATAGTGATTGTTTAGTTAAAAGTTCGATGGATAATCTAAATAGCTGAAGTGAATGGCAAATTATAGATTTTATAAGGACAATAGCAATATTAGCCCTTTAAAAAATTGTAAAAATTTGGCAGGGCAATAAAAAAGGGCATGTAAACTCTATTACACCAATTTTTTCTTTACCGTAAAAAGGAGATTCTATTTCCGCTTGGCAAGTTCGGCTTACCACAATTGTCCATGTTTTGCCAAATAACCGGCTGGTGAACCGCCCATCTAAAGGAATTTATACATTCGCCCTCCTTTTAGTCCCTTTCACTTACTTACCGTCCATATCATGCTAAGACATTTCCTTTTTTTGCTTCCCTTTTTTCTTGGGCAGTCTGCTGTGGCTCAAAATATGTGGGCAGAAATGCCGGCCGCAAAAGTTCCCTTAACGGGGGAACGCCTGATAGTACCGCAGGTGTACCGCAGTTTTCAACTCGATTTGAATAGTCTGCAACCTTTGTTATCTGCAGCACCGGAACGCTTTACTTTGGCGGCGGCAGATAATGCCACGGTACTGACGCTGCCCATGCCCGACGGCAGCAGCAGCCAGTTCCGGCTTTATGAATCGCCCGTTATGGCGCCTGCGCTACAAGCCAAATATCCGGAGATCCGCTGCTTCACTGGTCGCGGTGTGGACGACCCGACTGCCCTGTTAAAATGCGACCTGACGCCGACCGGTTTTCATGCCCAGGTTCTACGGGCGGGTCGCAGCACCGTATTCATCGACCCTTTTCAAACGGGCGACCGGCAGCACTACGTGGTCTATTTGAAAAAGGACTATCTGCCGGCTGCGGACAATACACCTTTCAGCTGCGGTGTCGATCTGCCGGCCGCAACTGAATTACACCTTGGCGCCCAACCTGATTTTGCCGGTGATTGCCAGTTGCGACACTACCGCCTGGCCCTGGCCTGTACGGGTGAATATGCCGCTTTTCAGGGCGGTACCAAACCGCTGGTACTGGCAGCCATGAACACTTCGATGAATCGCATCAATGGGGTGTATGAAAATGAATTTGCCGTTACCATGCAGATCATCGCCAACAATGACCTGCTCATTTACCTGAATGGCGCCACCGATCCCTATACCAACAATGACGGCGGCACCATGCTGGATGAAAACGTGGCCACCTGTAACTCTGTGATCGGCGCGGCCAACTACGACCTTGGACACGTGTTCAGTACGGGCGGCGGCGGTATTGCCGGTCTGGGTGTGGTATGTGGGGGCAGTAAAGCCTGGGGCGTGACCGGTGGTGGTTCTCCCATCGGCGACCCTTTTGATATTGACTATGTCGCCCACGAAATGGGCCATCAGTTCGGCGCCAGTCATACGCAGAACAACGACTGCAACCGCTCGGGCAATGCGTCCATGGAACCTGGTAGTGCATCGACCATCATGGGTTATGCGGGCATTTGCGGTCCCAATGTACAATCGAACAGCGATGATTATTTCCACGCCATCAACGTGCAGGAAGTGAATAATTTCATTACCGGAAATGGCAATGGCTGCGCCGTCAAGATCAATATTGGCAATAGCAAACCGACCGTGAACGGCGGCCTGGACCGCACGATCCCGAAAGGTACGCCCTTCGCTTTGACGGCGGTGGGCGCGGATGTGAACGGCGATACGCTTACCTACTGCTGGGAACAGATGGACCCGGAATTTGCCACCATGCCGCCGGTAGCGACCAGTGCAACGGGGCCCTTGTTCCGTTCTTTTCTGCCGACGGTAAATCCTACCCGCTATTTCCCACGTTTATCAGATCTGGTGGCTAACACCAATTTCGATTGGGAAGAGCTACCCGGCGTAGCCCGTAACATGAAATTCCGGGTGACTGTACGCGACAATAACTACAATGGCGGTTGCACCGGTGAGGATAATGTGGTGATAACCGTGGCCGGCACTGCCGGTCCGTTGTTGGTCACAGCGCCCAACACCAATGTCACCTGGCTGGTCGGTTCTGCCCAGACGGTTACCTGGAACGTGGCCGGCACCGATCTGGCGCCGGTGAGTTGCAGCAACGTCAAACTGCTGCTCTCGACCGACGGCGGGTTCACTTATCCGGTTGTGCTGGCCAGTAGTGTCGCCAACACGGGTACTGCCATGGTGACCGTACCCAATAATATTTCCACCACCTGCCGGGTGAAAGTGGAAGCCGTAGGCAATATTTTCTATGATATTTCCAACACGAATTTTAAAATTCAGACACCGCCGACCCCGACTTTCTTACTGACGGCCGCCGTGGATGACCTGCAAATATGTGCCGGTTCAAATGCCGTATATGGCATTGCTGTGGATGCTGTGGCCGGTTTTAATAGCCCGGTTCAACTTACACTAAGTGGAGCTCCAGCCGGCGCGACCGTTTCGGTCAGCCCGAATCCGGTATCAGCTATCGGTTGGTCGGTGGTGAATATATCTGGCTTAACGCCCATGATGGCCGGCGTTTATAACATGACGTTGCAAGGGCTGGGCGCCAGCATTCAGCAGACGATCAATCTGCATTTGACCGTACTGCCCGGGCAGCCACAGGGTATAGCCACCGGTGTCAGTCCGGTGGAAGGCGCGGTTGACGTGGCCGCCAGCCCCATATTTACCTGGGCAACCGTAGTGTATGCGCAAACATATTTGGTAGAAATCGCCACCAATCCGGTGTTCGCCGCCGGATCCGTCGTGGTAAGCGAGGAGACCAGTAACGACAGTTTGTTCAACGTGCCACTACAACCGGGCACGGTGTACTACTGGCGGGTACGGGCCGACAATGAGTGCGGGTTGGGTAATTTTTCGGCTGTGCAGGCATTTGTAACCAGCCGGACGATTTGTAATCAGATTTTTGCCAGTTTTGACATACCGAAAACGATAGATCCGAATTCGGTAAATACTGTACAATCCAGTTTGCAGGTCAATGCTACCAAGCGCATCAGCGATGTAAATGTATTCGTGGGCATCGATCATACCTGGGTCGGAGATCTTTCTGCAACACTGACCAGTCCGGCGGGCCAAAATTTCCTGTTGTTTGCCCAGCCGGGTGTACCAGCGGACGATTATGGGTGCAGCGGTGATAATGTGGAGGTTACCCTCGATGATGATGCGGCCTTACTGGCAGCCGATTTAGAGAATACCTGCAATGGCAATTCGCCGGCGGTGGCCGGTATTTTCCGGCCGGTGCAATCGCTGGCTGCGCTCAACGGGCAACTCGCGCAGGGCGCCTGGAAACTTTCCGTTACGGATAATTTCCCCGAAGACGGCGGCGCGTTGACGTCCTGGGGACTTTACTTTTGTTTCAGTGATTCCCTGGTGCCGGGTATTTTGTTGAAAAATGAACTTTTAACCCTTGGTGCAGGGTCTTCGGCGACGGTCAGTAATGTTTACCTGAAACTGAAAACGGTTGACCAGACGACGCAGGGTCAATTTGTACTGCTCACTTTGCCACTGCACGGCAACCTGCAACTGAATGGGACAACTTTGGTGGCCGGCAGTGGATTTACACAGGCCGATCTGGATGCCGGCGCCGTCACTTATCAGCATAATGGCGATACAGGAACGAGTGACGAATTTAGTTTCGACGCCTTTGATGCGGCTAACTCGGCCTGGGTACATCAGGCGGTTTTTCACCTGGCCATCATTCAAAACAACTTAGCGGTAGTAGCTACCCAAACGCAGCCTTTGCTTTGTTTTAATGCCAACAGCGGCCAAATTACCGTTCAGGCCACTGGTCTGGACGGACAATACACCTACAGCCTCAATGGCGGCGTAGTGCAAACATCGAACGTATTCAGCAACCTGGGGGCGGGCACGTATTCCGTGGTGGTTAGCGGATCGTATGGTTTTACGGTCGGTGCCGGCGTTATTACCATCATAAATCCGACGGCCTTGCAGATCAATGCCTCCGTCAGCGCCGATTCCATCACCGTTATGGCTTCCGGCGGAACGGGCGTTTTACAATATAGCATCGATGGGCAGCAGTTCCAGTCCGGCAACACTTTTGCCAACCTGGCGAATGCCGTTTACACGGTTACGGTTGCCGATGCAAATGGCTGTACGGCTACCGCGCAGGCCATTGTGGCAGTGAATTCCTTACTGGCGAGCATCGGCATACAAAGTCCGGTATTGTGTAATGGTGAAAATCAGGGAGCCATTATTGTCAATATCGGTGGCGGTCAGGCGCCCTTTCAGTATTCTTTGAACGGTGGGGCTTTCCAAAGTAGTAACTTGTTTGAAAATCTGCCAGCCGGTACCTACACGGTCCAGGTCACAGATGCTCAGGGATTCAGTGTAACTTCCAACATGTTGCAACTCAGCAGCCCAACGCCAATTGTTATTACAGCCAGTGCGATGCTGAACGTAGTGAGTGTGAATGCCATGGGTGGAACCGGTATTTTTCAGTATAGCTTGGACGGTGTTAATTTTCAGAACAGCAATATTTTCAATAACCTGGCTAATGGGGTGTACACCATGACGGTTCGGGATGCGAACGGCTGTTTGTCCAGTACCGAAGTCCTGGTTGCCGTACCGACACTGCTGGCCATAGCGACGCTGACCTCTTCGCCGCTTTGTTTCGGCGCGGAAACGGGCAGTTTGCAGGTGTCAGCATCCGGTGGTGTTCCACCTTACGAGTATCAGTTGGACGGGGGTAATTTCCAGCCTGGCACCACGTTTTCGGGACTGGGCGCCGGCACCTATAACCTGGCTATTCGCGATGCGGCAGGGAGTATTTTGAGTTTGGCGCCGGTCACTATTATCCAGCTGGATGCCGTTGTTCCCACCGTTACTGTTATGGGTAATGATGCCGTCTTAAGTCTTTCCGGTGGCAATGGCGGAACTTTTTCGTATACCTTGAACGGCGCAGCGAATGCCTCGCTTCTCAATTTAGCCAACGGCGAATACACCCTGATAGCGACTGATCAAAGTTCCGGCTGCACGGGTCAAACAACTTTCCTGATCGACTACACACCGCTTTCGGCCACGATTTCCGTGAACGACGTGGAACCCTGTGATGAACTGATTAACCTGGTAATCAGCGCCTTGGGTGGCAGCGCGCCTTTGCAGTATGCGCTGGATAATTCGCCCTACAGTTCGGATTCCATTTTCGTAAACGTGGCTTCGGGTAGCCATACAGTGCATGTCCGGGATGCACAAGGGCAGTTATTCAGCCTGCCGGTTGAATTTATGCTGCCACAGGTAGTGGCTTTAAGCACCGTGGTGGTAGGCGACAGCATTGTGGCCACGGCGAGTGCCGGCAATCTGCCGTATAGCTATAGCCTGGACGGTATTACTTTCCAGTCCAGCGCCGTGTTTGGCAATCTGCCGGGGGGCGTTTATGAAGTGACTGTTCGAGATGCGAACGGGTGTACCGCCAGTGTGGAAAATGTGCTGGTTACCAGTGGTTTGGTCGAACCCAATTCGGCCTGGGGCTTGTCGGTCGTACCGAACCCGAGTGCCGGTTTGTTCCAGCTGCGTCTGGAAAACCCGCTGCTGTCGACCCTGCACCTTGAACTGCTGGATATAGCCGGCCGCTGGTTGAAAACCTGGACGCTGGAACCTGCTTCCGGGCAGTTTTCTACGACCCTGGATTTGCAGCAATTTGCCGAAGGCACGTATATTCTCCGTTTAACGGATGGGAAAAACTGGGGTGCCTTGCGATTACAAGTAGTGCGTTAATAAGCAGTTGAACTGGCAGGTAGTAGTTGATAAAGGTTGATTAAAGTTTATAAAAAAGGTTGATAATCAGCATTCTGTATAAGTTTAATCACGCAAATTTCGACATTAGTGACAGGCATAAAAAAGTGCTTCCGGAGTGACATCTGGAAGCACTTTTCTTTTCTATAAGCATTACAACGGTTTAGCCGCCCGATAAATCATAGTCGCCACCACCTGGCCAACGGCTTTCAAGGTCGTTTTATCAATAATACTCAGGTTGTCAGCGTGCGTATGGTGATAAGCACCGAAACCACGTTCAGTCGGCATGTTGATAATGTCCACCATTGGAATGACGGT
>JANPIN010000107.1:0-14497 GCA_031425035.1 Saprospirales bacterium
TTTCTGGATTGGAGGTCCCAGATTTTGGCGGTTTGGTCCCAAGAGCCGGTGGCGAGGGATTTGCCATCGGGTGAAAAAGCCACGCTTGTGACGTCGTCGGTGTGTCCTTGGAGGGTAGTGGTGGCCTGACCGGATTGGAGGTCCCAGATTTTGGCGGTTTGGTCTCTAGATCCGGTGGCGACGGATTTGCCGTCTGGTGAAAAAGCCACGCCCGTGACGGCATCGGTGTGTCCTTCGAGGGTGGTGGTGGCTTGACCGGATCGGAGGTCCCAGATTTTGGCGGTTTGGTCGTAAGAGCCGGTGGCGAGGGATTTGCCGTCGGGTGAAAAAGCCACGCTGCTAACGGCGGAGGTGTGTCCTTCGAAGGTGGTGGTGGCCTGACCGGATTGGAGATCCCAGATTTTGGCGGTCGCGTCCCAGGAGCCGGTGGCGAGGGATTTGCCGTCTGGTGAAAAAGCCACGCTCAAGACGTAGGAGATGTGTCCTTCCAAGCTGGTATTCCAGGGTAAGGAATCATGCTTGGGATTATCATTGTAATACAGCGCCTCTACTAAAGCGCGGGTTACGTTGGGGTTATCATCGTCCACGTAGCGGTGCGCCATCTCGGCCAGCCGAAACGCTGTGGTGCGATCGCCATCGCGCAGGGCAGTCTGGCTTTTGTAGGCCAGGTCGTTGGCGTAGGCGGTTAAGGCGGCTTTTTGAGCTTTTGATTTTTCCGCCTGGGCCGCTTTTTCGGCCGCCGTAGCTTTTTTCTGTTGGTTCAGCGCGGTTTCTTTGGCTCGCTCGGCCTCGGCTTTTTTGCTTTCGATGGCCTTTACGACGGCTTCTACTTCTTTATCAATTTCCTTGGCTTTAGCGGGGCAGTACTCGCGAGCAGCATTGAGCAGGTTGAGTGCCTGTATATATTTCTCCTGCTGCAATTGGGTATGCGCCTGGGTGATGAGTTCGGGGTATTTAGGGCAATCCGTTTGGGCTCGTAAGTGCAGGCTTACCAGGAGCAGGATGCTTAGTAATATATTTCTCATGGCTATTTCGGTTGGGCGGCGAGTTGCTTTTTATCCGTTTCAATGCGGTTGAGTAACACCCGGGCGCTGTCGCTGGCTTCCTGCACCAAATCTGCGCGTTCGGCTTTACCAAAAATTTCGGCTTTGCGTTGCCAGTCGGCGCGTTCTTTTTCCTGCCGGGCTATTTTTTCCCGCATGAAGTTGACGAGTTGGTGCTGGCTCTCGGCCTGCGCGGTTTCGGCCTTGGCTTTTTGCCCCAAAGCCCACCAGCCTGCCATTACAGCGACCAGCAGTCCCACCAGGGCGACGATGGCCAGCAAAGTGGCGCGCTGGCGTCGGCGTTTCTCCTGATCAGCTTCGATCCGGGTGGCCGTCAGCTGCTGTTCTCGTCGTTCCGCCTCCTGTCGTAGTTGCTCGGCTTCTTCCTTCGCCGTCCGTTCCGCCGCCGCTAGTGCCAGCCCAGCCTCGTATTCCGTTTTGGCGTTCAAAATTCCCTCCACCAGCCGGTCGTGGCTTACTTCGTAACTGAATCCGCCGGTGGTGTTCGGCTCGGAACGCAGCAGGAAATCATCGGTGAGGCGCTTGAGCAGTACCTCGTCCACGCCGGACCGCTTGGTCAGTTGGCGGCCGTCCACGTTGATCCGGTAGGCAATGCCGGTGGCCGGATCAGCTTTCACCAGTTCATCCTCGATCATACGCCGGGCGGCGTTTTGGGCGGCTTCGTCGGGCAGGGCCCCAATTTTTCCCCGATAATATTCTTCGAACAGGCGGCCGAAAGCCGGCAGGTCTTCGGGCGTAATTTGGATATCCTTGCCTGGTGCTTTTTGGTGGCGTTCAAGTACAGTCTTTTCGATGTTCTCGCAGCAGATCTGGAGCAGGAAGGATTCCACTCGGGCTTGGGGGTCGGTTTCGTCTTTTTTTAGGCCGCGGAATAGGGCTTGGAGGGCGGGTAGTGAATACTGGAATGCGGGGGATTCAAAAACCCCACCCCTAACCTCCCGACTTGTCGGGACAGGCTCTCCCCCGAAAGGGACCTGATCCTGGGGTTTTCCTGGGATTTTGGGGACCTTGGGAGTGGCTTCTGGGTTTTCTATGTCGGGATTTTGTGGTAATGCCGCCGGTTTCACTACAGCTTCGCGGGCCTGGGCGTCGGTCATGCCCTGCAGCCGGTAGCGTTTATGCAGGATGGCGGGCAGTTTGTCGGCCAGGGTATCGAGCACGCTGAGGCGGTCTTCGCGGATAGCGAACAGCACTTTCACTTCGGGGGCCTGGGCCAGCAGGGTTTGCTGATCGTCGGCTAAATCTTCGGAGCGGTCGCGGACCAGTTGCGGGATGCGGGTGAACAGCAGTTCGGTGAGTTGCTGCTTGAACGCGTTTTTTTGCTCGGCCGGATAGGAATCGAACTCCTCGAACTGATCGAAAATGACCAGAAAGCGCCGGCGTTCGGGCGTTTGTTTACGTTTGAAACGGTGCCACAGCGTGTCAGGATCGCTGATGTTTTCCAGAAATTCGGATTCCGGATGGTCTTCCGGCAAAGTCAGGCCGAGCCGTTGGATGGTGGTGGCCACGGGCGTCCGGCTTTGGCCCGGCTGGTAAGCGCCCAACTGCACAATGACCGGCGTGTAGTTTTTGTCCAGCCGGGGCAGGATGCCCGCGCGCAGCAGCGAGGACTTGCCGTAGCCGGATTTGCCGAACAGCACGACGATCTTTTCGCCCAGTATCAGGCCGAGCAGCTCCTCGATCTCTTCGTCGCGGCCGAAGAACTGGGCTTTTTGGGCCGTGGTGAAGTAGTTGAGGCCCGGGTAGCGGCGTTGCGGTTCCTGATTCATGCGCCGATCTTTTTAGCCAGCCCAATTATGGCATAAGCGATTTTGTTCCATTCCACCCAGTAGTCGCGGCTGTCGAGCGTACCGGCTTTTTGCTGCTGCCCGATCTCATGGAGGCGGGCGCTGAGCAGGGTAATTAGGTCCAGATCGTCGCGGTCGGAGAGGGCTGGACGCAGGTCGTCGAGGGCGGTGGCCAGTTTGCCGGTGTAGGCAAGGCGCATGATCTTCGTCTGCTCGTCCGGGTATAGGTTGGTCAATGGGCGCAGCTTGCCGGCCTTTTGACACGCGTTATAGAGACTGTCGAAGAAGGTTTCGTCCTTTTGATCGCCTTCGGTAAATTTGATCTTGAACTGGTGGATCAAGAAATCGTGGGTATCGTCATTGGGCCGCTCGCCTTCGATGGCGAATTTGGAAACGCCCGGCCGCTGGCTCAGGAAACGCAGGAGCATCTGGGTATGCCATTTTTCAAAATCAAAACCGAGGAAAACGAAGGTGCTGGCGCGCTGCAACTGCGTATTGATCCGGTTGGGTAGACCGGTGCTCAGACAGTCCTTCATCAGTTGGAACATGTCGTCGTAGTCCAGCACCAGCGACTCGTCGTGGTTGATCTCGCCGAGCAGGTTGTAGATCAACGGCCGCCCGCGCTCGGGTTTGGGCAGGTCGTCGGGCGTATCATCGGAGCGGTAGTAGTGAAAATGCGGTTGCAATCCGCACTGCTCGAACACATCGCGCAGGCAGGTGTCGGGCGTAAGCGCGATGATGAGGTGAAAGGGTATGGCGGCTACGCGCTGTAGCAGCGCTTCGTCGGCCGGCAGTTGGCGGTAGAGGCGTTTAACCTGTTTCTGGGCCTTTACCTTGGCGTTGTCGTCGCGGAAAAGGAAGATGCCGTCACGGCGGTAGTGGTGCAGGATGTCCTCCGGGAATTGCCGGTGTAGTTGTTCGCGGACATGGACGCCCAGGGATTGACCATCCAGGCGGACCATTTCGGGACCTACGAAAAGGATGGCCTGTTCGTCTTCAATATCATCGAGGATTTCTTGCCAGTTCATAAGGCGGGGAAGGGGGAGAAGATGCAGGTTTTCATTCGTAATGGTCTGAATGAGACGCTAATGTAATCACTCACTGCTTATTCTCAGGATCTCCCTAACAAAACCAATATTATTGTTTCACCATATCATAGCCGCCATTCACCGTGCCCCAGACCTGTTCCCCCTGGGCATTGAAACCGCGCTCCCAGTTGCGCAGCATTTGTTCCTTGACGATCACCAGCGAAGTGACATAAGCAGCGCCCTGTACATCGCTTGCGCAGCCCTTCTCCCGGGTGCCGCCGCCGTAGGTGCCGTCTTTGCGTTTTTGCAAATACACGCTGCAGCCTTCGCGAAGCAACAACGTAGCGGGTTTCAGTTTTTCGAAACGGGTGGAGTCCTGGTAAGCGCCTGCATAAGACGCCGGCTCGGGGAGGGTATAGACCTTCAGGAGGAGGGTCATGAAATCAAGACGTTCCAGTTTGTACACCTGCTGGCGCAAAGGTTTGTCCGGGGCCGCTGCTGCTGCCTGCTCTACGTAAAACCAGCGGTTCGCTTTATCCTTCGGCCAGATCGGGCGCACGTGCAGGCGCATAAATTCATAACTGCTATCGCGCTCATGTTGGGCCTGGTTGCTGAAATCGCCGCTCATCCAGCCCGCCACCAGCTGGAGTTCCGGGTCGGCCGGCGCCACTTCGGTTTTACGGGTGGTCGTACAGGAAGCGAGCAGCAGGGTGATGAACAGGGCGGGTAATAGATTTTTGCGCAGCATACAAGGTCTTTTTTTGGGTTGAAGGTAAATAGAGTTTATCTGACGCGGCACTCAGTACCCATACCTGCCTTTCCACTGTTCCCGCAACTGCGCCCGCGTGCGTTCTTCAGCCGGATTGGCGCCCGGCTCATACAGGATCTGGCCTTCGATCGCCTGCGGCAGATTGTCCTGCTGCACGAAATTGCCGGCAAAATCATGGGCATACTGGTAACCACTGCCATAGTTCAGGTCCTGCATGAGTTTGGTCGGCGCATTCCGCAGATGCAAGGGTACAGGCAGGTTACCGGTTTGTTTTACCGTCGATAAAGCGGCGCCGATGGCCATATACGCCGAGTTGCTCTTGGGCGAGGTGGCCAGGTAAATCGCGCACTGCGACAGGATGATCCGCGCTTCCGGCATACCGATCATGCGAATGGCGTCCATGGTGGTGGTGGCCAGCAACAGGGCGTTGGGGTTGGCGAGGCCTACGTCTTCCGCCGCGAGAATGACCATGCGCCGGGCGATGAACTCGATGTCTTCCCCGCCGTCGAGCATGCGGGCCAGCCAGTACACCGCCGCATTGGGGTCGCTGCCGCGCATACTTTTTATAAAAGCCGAAATAATATCGTAGTGCTGCTCGCCGGCCTTGTCGTAGAGCGCGGCATTTTGCTGGATAAAATCACGCACCAGCTCGTTGGTAATGCGCAGTGGCTGACCGTCGGTCTGGGAATTAGCGACCAGTTCCAGCGCATTCAGCAGACGCCGGCCATCGCCCCCGGAGTATAAAAGCAGGGCTTCGTATTCTTCCACCCCGATGTCCTGGGCCTGCAGCACCGGATCTTCGCGCAGCGCCCGATCCACCATGCCGATGAGTTCGTCTTTGGTCAGGTGCTGCAACACATAGACCTGGCAGCGCGATAGCAGCGCGGGAATGACCTCGAAAGAAGGGTTTTCCGTGGTCGCGCCGATGAGGGTGACCACGCCTTTTTCCACCGCGCCCAGCAGTGCATCCTGCTGGCTTTTGCTGAAACGGTGGATCTCGTCGATGAAAAGAATAGCGCCCTGATTGCCCCCGCCGGTAAACAAATTGCGCTTTTCTGCATTGTCAATGGCTTCCCGGATGTCTTTCACCCCCGCATTGATGGCGGACAACTGGAAAAAAGGCCGGTTTAACAACCTGGCGATCAGTTGAGCCAGGGTCGTTTTCCCTACACCCGGCGGTCCCCAAAGGATGAAAGAAGGGATTTTGCCCCGCTCGATAGCTTGCCGCAACACGGCGCCTTCGCCCACGAGGTGTTCCTGTCCGACAAATTCGGCGAGGGTCTGGGGGCGCATTCGTTCGGCAAGTGGCGTCATGGTTGATTAATTCGTGGTAAAAGTTTGTTGGTTTGCAAGGTTTGCTGGTTTGAATTTGGTTTTCAGCTAATTGACATCCGAGTTTTTTCAGATGAAACGCAAGAAAGATTTCATTAGATGATATTTTGTCCAGATTCCTGCCTCCAGTTGTACTGCTTCGCCTTCAAGCGGCAGATTTTTCGCGGAGATTTTACGTGATTTTTTCACGCAGATTTCACGCAGATTTTGACCCAGCGTAAAGCTAAAATGAAGGCAGCTTCCCGGATTTACATTGTATTAAAATTTTCTTGCGTTTCACCTGGAGTTTTTTTTAAAACAAATTTGCGCTGACTATATCTCCCCAAACCAACAAACCTTCCAACCCTCCCTCATCATGAAAGTTTTTTCCCTTCCATTATTTGTGATCGCCCTGCTGCTCGGCGGTTTTTGTTTTTCCTGCGCCAACACCAAAGCGCCTAAGAGTGATCCTGGAACCTCCGATGGCAAGGCGCTGAAAATTGCTGGCGAAGTCATGCAGGCGATGGGCGGTCAGGCAGCCTGGGACGCGACCCACTACATTTCCTGGAATTTCTTTGGCAACCGCACCCTGCTCTGGGATAAATGGACCGGCGACGTGCGCATTGAATGGTTGAAAAAACCGCGTACCGTCATCGTGAACGTGGTGAGTGGTAAAGGTAAGGTGTTGATCAATGGCGTGGAGCAAACGCAGTCCGACACGCTCAGGAAGTACCTGCAAATGGGCAAAGAAGCCTGGATCAACGACTCTTACTGGCTGGTCATGCCCTTTAAACTGCGCGATCCCGGGGTCAGCCTGCGCTACCTCGGCGAAAAAGCGACCGACGATGGTAAAACCGCCGATCTGCTGCAAATGACCTTTTCCAAAGTCGGTGTCACCCCCGATAATAAGTACCAGGTGTGGGTAGATAAAAAGTCGCGCCTGGTCACGCAATGGGCCTTTTTCGCCAATTTCGCTGATGAAAAACCCCAGTTTCAACAGTCCTGGACCAATTATGCGCGGTATGGTCAAATTCTCTTGTCCAGCGACCGGGGCAGTGAAAATGGCCGCAGCCTGAGTCCGATCCAGGTCATGACCACGGTGCCCGAAGGCACCTTTACCCGCTGGTAAGCCGGTAGCATGACCGCCCACACTACCTAAAAAACTACTGCCATGTTAAAAACCTATTGCGTCCTGTTCGTGCTAGCCTGTTTCGCCGCCTGTAAATCCGGGGAATACGCCAGTGCGCCCAAACCGCTGGAAAGTTACGTGGCCGCCCCCGAAGAACCGCTGGTTTCTACCTTGACCATACCGGTCAATATCAGCGAAAACGAACTGATCCGCTCGCTCAATGCCCGGCTCGTCGGCCCACTCTACGAAGACTACTCTTATGCGGATAATAATGGCGACGGACTCATGCTTAAAGTCGTGCGTAGCCAGGATATTTCGCTGTTTCTGAGCGGTAACACCATTAAATATAGAGTACCGCTCAAATTATGGATGAAAAAAAACCTGCTGGTCGCCGATGCCGAAGCGGAAGGCGAACTGGCCCTGAACATGAAAACCACGTTCACGATCCGGGAAGACTGGTCGCTGAACACCACCACGGTCGTGGAATTCCATGAATGGCTGACCCGCCCGGTGCTGAAGACCGGACTCGGTAACATTGGCGTGGAAGCCCTGGCCAATCTCGCCCTGAACCGCAGCCAACGCGTGCTGACCCAGTCCATCGACCGCTTTATCAGCCAGCAGATCAGCCTTAAACCCTATGTCGAAGCGGCCTGGCTGGCCCTGCAGGAACCTGTGCTGCTCGATTCGGCCTACCGGATGTGGGTAAAAACCACACCGACCGCGATCAGCATGACCCCGCTGGCGACGTATAACAACGCCATCAACGCCAAGATCGCCGTACAATGCCTGACCGACGTGACCTTCGGGGAAAAACCGGCTTTCCGGGAAAATTCCAACCTGCCGCCGCTGCGCACCATCGACGATGCCCCCGACGATTTTACGGTGCGCGTCGCCACGGACATCCCTTTCGCCGAAGCTGAACGGCTGGCCAAAAGCACGATGATCGGTCAGGAATTCAGTTCCGGGAAAAAGAAAGTGAAAATTGAGGACATCCAGCTCTGGGGCAACAACGATAAAGTGGTGGTCAACTCGAAACTTTCCGGCGCTTTCAACGGCAATATTTATTTCATCGGCCGGCCGGCTTATAACGCCCAAAAGAACCAGATCGAAATAGCCGACCTGGACTATCAGGTGGATACCAAAAACTTCCTGTTCCGCACGGCCGCCTGGCTTTTTCAGGGCACCATCAAGAATCAGATGAAAAATGCCATGACCTTCCCGCTGGACGAAGACATCCGCGCCTTACGCGCTACCCTCCAGGAGTCATTGACCAATTACCAGATCCAGCCGGGCATTCTGCTCAATGGATCGGTGGATAGTTTGACCGTGGAGGATACCCATGTGACGCCCATGGGCATCCGGGTGAATTTGTATTCGAAGGGCAAGGTGAATGTGGAGGTGAAGGGGTTGTAGGGAGAGCATATTGCCACGAACGTTGCCACGAACGGGGCCACAAACATTGCTACAAATGTTGGGCCTCTCCGCGGCCGGGAGGTGGTGGGTTAATTTATTACGGGGGCTACAAATGTTGGGCCTCTCCGAGGCCGGGAGGTGGGGACGTTAATTCGTTTCAATGTGCATTGTATAAGCCCACTTTCAATTTTTATAGACACCTCAATCATGCCCCACCCGGCCTCGGAGAGGCCAAACATTTGTAGAATTTTGCCCACCCACCATCTTGACCTCGGAGAGGTCCAACCTACGTGCATTAGGAGATTCTGAAATTATGCTATTCCGGAATAAAAAAATCGAACATCTGCTTTTTACCAATTTCTACTTCAAAATCGGTTAGAATTTTTAGGAACTCCTCTTCAAATGTACGTTTTTTATGGTGTTCTTTTTGATTTCCAACATATTTACAAACCTTATCAATATGGGAACGGCTATATGAAAACGCACCATAACCAGCTTGCCATTCAAATTTATAAGCAGAAAGTTGTTCCACCTTTATAAAATCGTTTGAGGCCACCTTAATTTCTCGAACCAGATCAGAAATAGCTTCTGCGGGCTTTAACCCGAAAAAAATATGAATGTGGTCGGGCATTCCATCAATAGCCAGCATCTTATGACCACGTGTTTATACTATACCGGTTATATATTTAAATAGTTTTCCCTCCCATTCGGGCAGGATCAGTGCTTGTCTGTTTTTTACTGCAAAAACAGTTTGTATATAGAGTTGAGAAAAAACGTCGGCCATAAGTTAGCAAGAAGATTGTTTGGAGGCATGATGGAAGACTGCAAAGGTCCAACATCATGAAGAGTCAGTTCGGCTCAAATCGGCTCACCAACAACTTTTCTTTTCTTACCTAACAAGCGTTAATTCAACTTGAACGGGAAACCTCTATTCCTCATCAACCCTCACCCATTTATCCGCTCAAACGCCACCTTCAAATCCTCCGGTCCCGCCTTGCTCATAGCTTCGCTGAAACCGAAGGTCAGTTCCGTTTTTCCAGCTTTCAACTGCTCGAAAATGGCGTCGATGAACGCGCTTACCGGCGGTGCATGATCGTGCAAGCCTTTTCCTCCCAGGTCCGTATTCAGCGCCGGGGGGATCATTTCAATGACCTCTATATTTCGGCCCTGCAGTAAATGCCGGAGCGACAAGGTGAAGGAGTGAAAAAAAGCCTTGGTCGCGGAGTATACCGGCGCCTTGGTCATCGGCACGAAAGACAGGCCCGAAGTGACGTTAATAATGGTCGTTAAAGCGCTCGACTGCACAAAAAGCGAGGTCAGATGCAGGGGGGCTTCCACGTTAATACCGATCTCCGTCTTAGCGCGGGAAAAGAAATCATCGTCGGTAACGGCCATCCACTGCTGTACGCCGGCATTATTGATCAGCACGTTGACGCCCGGATAATGCGCTTCCACCCATTGGTACAGGGCCTCCCGTTCTTCGGGCACCGACAGGTCGCACTGGCGGGTAATCAGTCCGGGCAGACGCTCGGCGGCTTCTTCCAGGGCCGAGGCACGCCGGCCGCAGATGATCACGGTGTTCTGTTCCTGGATGAACCTTTCGGCCAGACCCAGGCCGATGCCGGTGGCGCCGCCGGTAATAAGGATTTTGTTGTTGGAGAGTTGCATGTAGGCGCAACGCTTGCCGTTGCCCGATTGTTGCGTCGGCGTTGAATCATGGTGATGTAGGGCAGTTGCAAGCACTGCCCCTACGGGGCCGACGGGGGCAAATAAAAAGGGGTTTAGCCGCAATACGCGACTAAACCCCTCCAATTATTAAGGATGGCTTACTTTATTTCTGCACCACGAATTTCTTCGTTAAGGTGCCGTTTTTGGTGGCAATACGGGCAATGTACGTACCGTTTGGAGCGGTCACCGGGTAGCGCAGCGTTTCGTTCAACAGACCTTTGCGGGTTTCGAAGTTGATCACGCGGCCGGTAATATCGGCAATCGTGATCGTCGCATCGGTAGGCTGATCAAACTGAAGCACCAGGTTCAGGTTATCCACCACCGGGTTAGGCATCACCTGCATCGTGTTCAGCGGCAGTTGCTTCTCATCGGTCCGGCTGACCAGATCGAGGTTCATGCGCAGTACAGCTTCCGTACCGGCGCCAAAACCACCCAGGAACCACTGTGTGGTATAGACGGTCGTGGAAATGCCGGGCAGATCGACTTTCGTATCGAAAGCCTGGAACGTCAGGTTATGGGGTGCCGTATAACCGGCCACCACCATGTAACGCGATCCGGCCTGCAGGGCAATACCAAGTTCGCCGGTGTTGAAATCGGCAATATCAACTTGTTGCAGGGCATAGCCTACTGCATCAGGCGATGGGCCGTAAGAACCCAGACCCAACCAGGTCATGCTTGGCGAAAACAGCTCCGTTCCATCAAAATTGCTGTAATCCGGTAGAATGTCGTCGTTGATGCGGAACAGGTAAAGCGCAGCATCCACGTCCGTCACCGGGTAATCCGTCGCATTAGTAGCAAAAGCGAATTCGACCTGTTTGGTGGAGTACTGCTCCAGCAGATCAGCCGGCAGGCTGTACACCGCACCTACGGCATAGTCGCTCACCGTACCCGGACGGAAACCATTCGTTGCGCCATTATCGTTGGCAAAAACGTTTTCCGTCACGAAGAAATCACCGCTCACTGTGTCCTGTACCGGCGGCAGACCAGCCACGGCGTCGGAACGGGTAGAGTAGGTGATGCGGTAGCCGCCCTGTGGAAGATTCGGCACAAAAGAACCGGGTACCACAATGAAACTATCCACTACACCGGCCGCCAGGGATGGAATAGTTACGCTCGACGTGAACAACTCCGTACCGTCCAGCTTTTTCACTTTGGCAGTAAGCACAATGTTGGTGCGGTTAACACTACCCGGAACGCTCAGATTGGCACTGAAACCGAACGTATCGAATTTCATCACCGATTCCGGTGTTTGGATGTGCGAAGCCGGGAAGAAGAAGCTGGAAATCGCTACGTCCGGTCGAACGAAACAAACCTGGACCGATTTACCGGCTTTTTGGGCAGCGTCGATCTTATTGGTTACGACCCGGGAAAGGAACAATACGGGTACGGTTACCAGACCGGCCTGCGGCTGGGTAGCGCCCATGTTCATGACGAAACAGTCGTCCGTCGTCGGGGCATTTTCAATTTGCGCGACCAGCACGGCAACCGCGCCGGCTTTTTGCGCATTCAGCGCTTTGATGCTGAAACCACAGGTGCCGCGGCGAACCAGGGCCACTTTTCCGGTGAGTTGACCGGCTGGAATGGAATCACACGCCAGCGAATCGGGTGTGATATCATATCCCCAGGCGGTAGGACTGCATAAATCGCTGGTTACGGAACCACCCCAGTTGGCAGCACCGAAGCCACAATTGCCGGGAAAATAGTCGGTCGCCACACCATCGATCAATACCCGCATGATGATCGCCGAGTCCTGCGTCTGCGCAGCTACCCGGGAAGTAAGGGAAAGCAGAAAAACTGCCATGGCCAGCGTGGCCAGTTGCATAAATTTTTTAGTCATGGTTAGAATTAATGTGAATTATGTGAGTAAATGTTGGTTTAAAATTAGCTGCTTCGTTATTAAAAAACGACTGTCGCGCTGTTATCCGGTGTTGACCACCTGGATGGTACAGGCTGACCAATTTTGCCTTCATCACCTGGTTTTAACCTCCCAAAGTACCGGTTTTTATCACATGAACCTGAAAATTATTCAATCTGCTAATGGACGACTATTCGGCAGAAAGCACCAAAGTTCAGAAAATCAATTACTTCTGCGGTTTTTTGCGGGCACTGCTCTTGCTTTTTTCAGCTACATCCTTTTTATTTGCCTACGTTATAGTCGATACAACGTCCAGCAATTGTCCGCTCTCCCCGGCTTCTTTTCCCGTCATTAACCGGCTCCCCTTGTCTCGGTAACTGTGCCCACAGGGCCCTCCTTATTCTGCCTGTTTCCAGCTATTCCCTTCACCGCTACGATTCGCACCGTAGACCGGTCAGCTGCTTTCAACTCTAAACTTCCCGATTATGAACCAACCCGTCCTAACCCTCTTTTTCACCTTGTCTTCTATCCTGCTTAGCGCTCAAAACTGGCAGCCCATGGCCCAGGGACTGCTGCCGAAAGATTATCTGATCACCGGCATTTCCGCCGTTGGCGAGCATGTGATCTGGGCGGTCGCTATCGGAAATTCCGGCGGACCACCCGTCTCCTCCAGCCATATTTCGCGCTTGTTGCGCAGTTCCGACGGCGGGGAGCACTGGACGGTCAGTAATATTGAAGAAGCCGCCGGCAAAGTCAGCTTCCAGATTGTCGCCCTCGATTCCATGCATGCCTGGATCACCAGTCAGGATTATAATGGCGGTCAGACCCTGTATAAAACTGTGGATGGCGGCGAGACCTGGACCCCGCAGATCAGTAACCTGGCCTGCGGTGTCATGTTAAACCGCTTTGCCGACGGCCTGCACTGGCTGGCGCAAAATCAGCAGTACGTTGCACGTTCGCCGAGTAATGGCGCTACCTGGGAAGTCGCGACGATTCCGGGTTATGAACCCGGCGAAGGCCAGTACCTCAACGCGGCGACCAACATGTCCTGCACCATGGGCGATACGCTCTGGAGCGGCACGTCTAACGGGCGAATAGTGCGTTGTACTGACTTCGGTCAAACGAGCGAATTCATCACCACGGAGCTCGGTAATGCGGCCATTATTTTCCCCATTTCCTTCGAGAATCACCTGAAAGGCCTGTGTTATAGCCTGGGAATTGGTAACAATCACCAAATCTCCAAAAGCAAGGACGGGGGCACCACCTGGACCGTACTGCCCCAGCAACCGGGCAGTATGGGCTGGAACATCTGCGCTATCCCCGGACTGCCCGGCGCTTATGTGCTGGCTTCCAACTACCAGCATGCCGCGGGTAAGGTGGCCATTACCACTGATTTCGGTAACACCTGGTCCGTCGAAACTATCGGACAATCACTGAACGCCGTTATGTTCAGCAGTCCGTCCACCGGGTGGATCAGTGCGGGAAAGATCACGGCGGATAACCAGCCAGCTATATTTAAATACACCGGTTCGCCGCTGGTAAGCACGGAAAATGCCGCCGAGCTGCCTGATTTCCGCCTTTACCCCAATCCGGCAACCGACCTATTGTACTTTGATTTCCAGGGTTTGAACAACATGGCAGCCGTTCAGGCCAGCTTAACAGACCTCGCCGGCCGCTGCGTGTATACCGGGACCGTCACGGATCAGCAACTGAATATGCAGCACGTGCCGGCCGGTATGTATGTCTTGAAAATAAGCACCGAAGAAGGCATGGCTGTACGTAAGGTCATCCGGTTTTTTTCCGAGTGATAGTCTCACTCAAAGTGAGACGATCACTCGGAAAAAACCCGGAGAAAGCTATCTTTAGCCTGGCTTTTTGCCTTAAACACCTATACATGAACAAAAATGGACCGATCATCGTCATCGAGGATGATATGGATGATCAGGAAATACTGGGAGAAATCTTTACGGAGTTGAATTATGACAATGAGGTTATCTTTTTTAGCGATGGGGAAAAGGCATTGGACTATTTATTGAAATCGCCCACTGAGCCTTTTCTTATTCTTTCCGATATTAATATGCCCCGGTTAAACGGCATTGAATTAAGAGAGAAAATACATACCAATGAAGATCTACGGGTCAAGTGCATTCCTTATTTATTCTTTACGACCAGTGCGGAACAAAAATTCGTGGTGGATGCATATTCTAAATCCGTGCAGGGATTTTTTATTAAACCGCCGTCGTATGACCGTTTGAAAAAAGTAATACAGGTCATTATTGAATACTGGCAGGAATGTGAGTCGCCCAACTATATTAAGTAGAGATGTTTTGCTATGATAATCAGCAATTTAGGCGTTAGCTCTGCACAATCGTTGTCATGTCGAGCGTAGCCGAGACATCTGATTGAAAATCAG
>JANPIN010000108.1:0-50250 GCA_031425035.1 Saprospirales bacterium
GGTCGGACGACTTAGAGTCGTCCGACCACTATTCCGCTACTCATTATTTATCCCGCACCTTCGTATGGAAACTGCCATTGCGCACCCGCAAAGTATCCTGGGCATTTGCATAGGGTGGTTTATGGACGGCCAGGAAGGTAATGTCAAAAGTGCCGCGCAGCTCTTTGGTAATGCTGTCGTAAGACTTTACCGTAACAAAACTGGAAGAGTCGCTTTCTAAGACGGTATAATAACCATCCGTTTGATCGCCATCCCAATAGGTAAAAGTTGCCCCCAATGAAGTATTGTTCATTTCAATATTACGCTTCCCTGCAGGATAGGTACCTGGTATAAAAGGCACATTACTCAAGTTCAAACCCGAACGCAGTATGTTGAACTGATCGTAAAAGCTCATGGTAACCAACCAGGTATTACCATGAATTAAGTCAATGGATGCGGTTGGCTGAGCGGTCCAATCTTCTCCATTGATGATAGCGGAAGATTCACCCCAATACGGAGAGGGTTCAGCAAGCGAATCCGGATCTTTTTTGCAGGAAGCAAGCAGGATGACTGCACTAAGTAAGAGGAGAAAGTTTTTCATAGGTAAAAGTTGAAATTAAAGTAATGGGTGCCGGCAAAAAAACGCAAGTATAGAAGTCGTGTTTACTTCTATACTTACGCCAACAATTTTCATTTCAAGAACAATAACTATTTATTACGCACTCTGGCATGTAACACTCCATTGCATACCCATGTATGCATTTTGTAACGTGCAAGGGAATTGTGGGCAGCAAATAACTAATGCTGGCAGACAAAGCGTATGCTAAGATGTAAAGTATCGCCATCACATTTTAGCCAATAAATTCCATTGTTAAGGGTGGAAATGTCAATTTCATATTCATCAAACTTTGGATCGGTAGTAATGGTTTTATTACTTACTACCTTACCTAACAAGTCGATTATTCGCAAATTAACATTGGTTTCACCTATGTCTGTAAACCGCATGATCAAGCTTGTAGCAGCCGGATTAGGAAAAATGCTTATTCCGTCAGAAATAGCAGCAGTATTGATTATTGGACGTGGATGGGCGCACTGGATTGGCGAAAGCGGCGTAAATGCTTTCACTGTGGTTAAATTAATGCCGTTACCGTTATTAATATTGACTTTAACAAACAGTGTGGCATCCGGTGATAAAGGGAATGTAGTGGTAAAAACGTTGTAAGTACTGATTGATGGAGCGCCATAGTTAACCCCATCCAGGCTCGTGCTCCAAGTGTAAGTTATAGTTCCTGGAACATTTATAACGATCGCCTTCATTTCTATAGGTTGCCCTGAGCAAATACGATCAAACGCATTACTAATAGCGACGGATGGTACAAGAGTCGGCGCTTCGTCTTCCAGATAGTGGCTAATGCGGCAGGAAGCAAAAGCCAGCACTTTTGCGTTAAACGCCTTATCTTCAAGACCGGTTGATTTTCCGTTAAAAAATACGTTGGGGTTAGAGTAACTTTGAAGACGGGTACCGGAACATATACCCATTAGGGTGGAAAAGAACTTTTTCTCCCACCAGAAAAAGTTATTCCCAACTGAAAAAACGAACCCGTGTGCATGGGGCAGGCCGCTATTATCGCCACCATTACCACAGCCACCGTTACCTTCGGAGTTAATTCCATTCAATTGATGACGTGCTCCGAAAAGGTGACCTGTTTCGTGTGCGAAAGTAAATACGGGAGTTGTAGCAGATCCAGCCTCCACTATAGCAAATGCAGAAGCTTTATCAGCCTCCGTATCGCCAAACCCGGCCACTGCGCCTGTGAAGTCCGAGTAAATATCATCCGTCATTACGTATACCAAGTCTGCATGGTAAAATGCCCGATAATCGGTGATAAATGGATTCGTCTGAAGATCAAACCTTTGATCAGAATCATCATGTTCCGTAAATTGTGAGGTTGTCAGCAAATGCGTTCCGGCAAGCACTAATTTTAATGTTGCTTCGCTAATATTACTGTTGAGAAATGCCTGATTCGTTTCTTCAATACTCAAATCTATGATATCCAAGATATCCGGATGGGCATTTAAAGCTGCCTGTGTGTAAAGCACCAGTACTTTTACCGGGCATAGCGTTTCCGGGAAGTCTTTCCCAGGTTTCTCACTTGGCGCGCTGCTGCCATTTGTTGTTCCACAGAAAGGCGCTCCCTCCACAGGTGCTTTCATCAAAATTAAAGCATGCAGGCCTTGCCCCAGGTCCTTAATTTGATAACTCAAATCGTCAATCTGCATTTCCCCGAACAACCGGCCCGATTTCTTCATCAGGGTGATGGTCGCGTAGGCCGTACTGTCAATAGTTACATTATCGGCCTCATATTGCGTAACTCTGTCGCCGATCCAGGTGAAATCTCCATTGGTTTCTATACGTACGTATTTGGCCTTAAAACGTTGAATTTTAGCAATGCCGGGAACTTGTAACGTTAGAATGCCTTGTTCCTGAAGCAGTAGTGGGTTTCCCAGTTGTACAATCTGTAAAGTTTGCGTAGTGGTCAGGTTTTGAAATTTTGTTTTTAAGATTACCTGATCATTGGTAAGCATAGCGCTACTCGAAATAGCGGTAATAAATTGTTGTGAAAAAAGGTTTGAAATGGAAGTAATCCATAGAAAACTGAGTAGTATAAAAGTTCTGGCGAGAAATTTATTGGCCTGAAGGAATGCGGGTTGGATGGGTTTTTTCATGATGAGGCGTTTGTGAAAATGGGGTAATTGGAGAATGTGGATAGGCATAAATCGGCCACGCTTTCATGCGAAAGCGGAGTATGGTAATGACTATGGCTGGAAAAATGCACGGGTAATCCTGAAACCGATAGGCCTTTAAGGACTTACAACCGTTTGTTCAGTTGGCTATGTAGTCAGATTGACGCCATACCGCGCCACTGTAAACGCGGCATGGTCGTCAATACACTGGTTCACATGAAGATTTTGATTGTCACTATGGCAAGTCGAAGACCGTCGTCTGCAGAGCATTTTTATAACCCCAAAGAATGATGATTTTCTGATCGAGGGTATCTATTTTGACGTTCCTTACATACGAGTAGGAGCCTAAATCAAAAAGTTGCCCATCACGTGCTTCGCCTAGTTCCCCTTTTAGCAGAACTATTCTATTCATTGGAATATCTGTTTCTGGTTCGGCCGCTTTTGAATCATCATTAATAACTACAGCTTTATAGAAAACATCGCCAATATTTCCAAGGAAATACACGTCCTCACTATCAATATCCCAAATGAGACTTAAAATAGTGATTTGTTGATCATTTTGTAAAACAACAGGTTTTTGTGCTTTACATGGGCAAAATACCTGTAGCAGAAAGAACATGGTGACAAAAAATCTCATAATCAATTACATTTATGATCGAGTAAATTAAAGGGGTTGCAATTAGTATCTGAGTTAATCGAAAAATGCACATGATTTTTGTGGTCAGTAACATTGTAATTTTGCCCGAATTTGTGTTTGAAGGTAGGCCCAAAATTTTCACGGATTCCATCAAAAGTTTCAAGGCAGTTTTGCAATGCCGCTACAGTTTGTAATTGTTGAGCATTCATTAGAACCATTTTCACCCCGTTGATTCGGGACAAATCAATTGCAAGACCATAGTGGTGATTCGTAGCTTTTTCATGGTCGCCATTTGTAGTAGAATTGATATAAATGCTTTCAATGTTAAATCCTTCATCATGGGTGCATTGTAAAGCACTAATCAAAGCTGCAATCAAACAAGTTGCTATTGGTTGATCTGCATTTATCCCATCGTTTGTAGTCCCAAAGTTCACAGTTACATGGCTGCCATCTGCCAGCTCAATACAGTTCGGAATACGTTCTCTCGGGCCAGTATAGGCATCATTATCCGGATCAAGGATGTCAATAGTGCCATCTTCACGAGGTTGCGCAATTGCATTAAGCGCATCAATTGCACAGGCTTCATTAGTTGCATAATTGCACGAATAGTTAAAACATCCGTAGGCAATTTCCTCATAATCCGTAAGCAGGTCAATGCCAAAATTAAACTGGAAGTTAGCGAGTTGAGTAATCAAACAGCTTGTATTGGGATTGGGATTGCCATTTTGGCCATCAGTACCCGGATGTGAAGGGGTATAAGTGGGGTTATTTCCAGTACCATTCCCTGTACCTGCATCACCTCCGCCTCCATTTCCATTTCCACCAAAACCGAAGCCTGGGAAAAACCATCCGCCTAATCCAGACCATAACGTTATGGTGAATCCTCCACCATTGCCGGTATTTGAAGTGCCATTACTACCGCCGCCGCCGCCGCTGAAAAAACCGCCAATTGATTCACCAAGCGATTTCCAGAAGCTCGCAATATCATCCCATATAGATTTTCCAAATTTATAGCAACCATCACCGGGCCCGCGGTCTTCTACTGTATTGCTGGTGATAGAGGGAATAGAAATGGAGTCCGCAAAAATCGTCCGGCTATTTTCGACAATAAAAATCTGCGCACTTTTAAAGCAATCATTCATCACGCATACCTTTCCTTTTTGAAGGAGTTCATGCTGGCCGTTTGTAAAAGTGTTCGTTTTTGGAAACCACCACAGTTCCATACTAAAGCCACAGCTCCCGGTGTAAAAAATCATGTCGCCCACCACACTTTCTTCCTGGGGTACCTGAATAGGAACTATGACAAACTGATAAAGGCTGTCTTTTACAGATACCCTGGCCTGGTCCCAGTTCAAATTAAATGCCTGAAAAATATCGAGGGTGTCTTCACCGGAAAAAGACCGGTTGGATACGTTTAATTGCTGATAAAAAGTATACGCAGCACCAATTTGAGGGTTAGAAAAAGTTAATGCGGGTGGGTCGTATTCAAGCTTGGTACTATCCTTTTTACAGGAGGCAAAAAATAAAAGGCAAAGCAAAAGCAATGTCCAGTTAAAATAACTCATAGTAGGTTAATTGGGTCCTTGCGGACTGGTTCAGGTAATACCTCAAAATAGATGGTTGAGGTTTCCACCTATATGCAAAATGAACCAGATCATAATTCCCAAAACTATAAGCGCACGGTAGTGGTTTTCCGGAAGTCGGTTACTTGGCTTTGATTGGAGCGTACTATTCTCTAGTCCATGCTTATAGCACGTACATAATTTCATAGTGCAATATTCCCGTGTAGAAATATTGTTGGCAGTTAACCAATAGTTCCAATTTTCCGAATTTACTACGTATCGTTTGAATTGCTTCCTTCTAAATAGAAGTATATATTGTCCTAAAGCATTCCCTACAAAACCTTTACAAAGGTCAAAAGCTTTACCTAACCTGACAAGGACAGGAAACGGTATTTTAATACATGCAGATTTGGGACAGGATAAGCAGTTACAGTCGCGTTCTCACTTTCTTCACCATTACTTCTTTCCAGGCCAGAAACGTGCCCGCCATAATTTGTTCCCGCGCCTGGCCCACCAGCCAGAGGTAAAAAGCCAGATTCTGGAGCGTAGCCAGCTGCATGCCCAGTATTTCGTCGTTCACGAACAGGTGCCGCAAATAAGCCCGGGTATGCGTTTGGCTGGTGGGCGCCGGACAGTTGGCATCGATGGGCGAAAAATCCTCGCGCCATTTCAGGTTGCGAATATTAATGATACCTTCCGACGTATAGAGCATTCCATGACGTGCATTGCGGGTTGGCATAACGCAGTCGAACATGTCGATGCCGCGGGCAATGCTCTCCAGGATGTTTTCCGGCGTACCGACCCCCATCAGATAGCGCGGTTTATCGGTCGGAAGTATTTCGGTCACCAGCTCGGTCATGGCGTACATATCCTCGATGGGCTCGCCGACCGACAATCCGCCGATGGCATTACCCTCGCGTTCAAACGACGCAATGGTTTCCGCCGAAATTTTACGTAGTTCCGGGTACGTGCTGCCCTGAATAATAGGGAAAAAAGTCTGGGCATACCCGTAATGCGGCTCGGTCGTATCGAAACGCTCGATGCAGCGGGCCAGCCAGCGATGCGTGAGTTCCATCGATTTTTTCGCGTACTCGTATTCGCAGGGGTAGGGCGTACACTCATCGAACGCCATGATGATATCAGCGCCGATGGTCCGCTGAATGTCCATCACACCCTCCGGGGTGAATGTATGTTTCGAGCCGTCAATATGGCTCTGGAAAGTGACACCTTCTTCCTTAATCTTACGCCGATGCGCCAGCGAATACACTTGAAATCCACCGCTATCGGTCAGAATGGGGCCGCTCCAGCCATTAAAACGGTGCAAACCGCCGGCTTTTTGCAGCACGTCCAGACCCGGCCGGAGATACAGGTGATAGGTGTTGCCCAGACAAATTTGCGCATGGATGTCGTTGGCCAGTTCATGCTGATGCACGGCTTTTACCGTTGCCGCCGTACCAACGGGCATGAATATAGGCGTCTGAATCGGCCCGTGATCGGTTTCAATACGTCCGGCCCGGGCGCGGGAATGGGGGTCGGTATGTTGTAAAGTGAATTTCAAGAAGAAGAGGTTGATATGGTTGTGATGAGGTTGATAAGGTTTATGAGGTTGATAAGAGGGGATAAAGTTTATCAACCCGGATCAACCATATTTACAACACCGAATACTCGACGAAGGGCAGTTGATCCGGGTAGTCAGTCGTGTAGTGCAGACCCCGGCTCTCGCGGCGATGTACGGCAGAACGGGTGATCAGATAGGCAATGGTGATCAGGTTGCGCAGCTCCATCAACTGCGGGCTTATTTTGGTGGTTTGGTAAAGATCTTCGGTTTCCTGATACAGCAGGTAGAGGCGATCCATGGCGCGTTTCAGACGAACATTAGACCGTACGATGCCGACATAGTATGACATAATGTCGCGTAACTCCTTCAGTCCCTGCGTGATCAGCACCATTTCCTGCGGGTCGGTCGTACCCTCGGCGTTCCAGTCCGGCACGTCGTCCTGGTAGTCGAAATCGTCCAGACGCGACTGCATATCTTCATAGATCCGGTGGGCAAACACCATGGCTTCGAGCAGGGAATTAGACGCCAGCCGGTTGGCGCCATGGAGGCCCGTGCTGCTGCATTCGCCGGCCGCGTACAGGCGATTGATGCTGGTGCGCCCATACGCATCGACGCGAATACCGCCGCACATGTAGTGGCAGGCCGGCACAATCGGGATCATCTGCAGCATCGGATCGATGCCAATACTCAGGCATTTCTCATAAATGGTCGGAAAATGCGCCAGGAAATCTTCCTTTTCCAGGTGGCGGCAGTCGAGGTACATGCAGTCGGTACCGCGTTTTTTCATTTCGGAGTCAATGGCCCGGGCGACAATATCGCGGGGAGCCAGAGATAACCGGGGGTCATAGAGGTGCATAAACTCTTCCCCTTCCGCACTTTTGAGAATGGCGCCGTGGCCACGAACGGCTTCGGAAACGAGAAAAGAGGGGTTTTCTCCCAGCGGATTGAACAGGGAAGTGGGGTGAAACTGCATGAATTCCATGTTTTCCACCCGGCCTTTGGCGCGGTAGGTCATCGCTACGCCGTCGCCGGTAGCAATTACCGGATTGGTTGTGGATTTGTACACCTGGCCGCCGCCGCCGGTGCAGAGGACGGTCATACGGGCAAGGATGGTATCGATCTGGCCGGTTTCCTTATGCAACGCATAACAGCCGTAGCATTCAATATCGGGAGTCACCCGAACGATCATGCGGCCCAGGTGGTGCTGCGTAATAATATCCAGCGCGAAATAATGTTCCAGCACCTTGATATTGGGGTATTTGGCGGCCTCTTCCATGAGGGTGCGCTGCATTTCCCAGCCGGTCAGGTCTTTAAAATGCAGAATACGGTGCTCCGAGTGACCACCTTCGCGGGCCAGGTCATAGTCGGTGGAATTTTTCTCTTTATCAAACCGGGCGCCCCATTCGATGAGTTCCCGAACGCGCTCCGGGCCTTCCTCGATGACGATGCGCACAATTTCCTCTTTGCAAAGCCCGTCGCCGGCATCCAGCGTATCGGCAATATGTTTCTCGAAATTGTCTTTTTCCCCATCCCAGACTGCCGCTACGCCGCCCTGGGCATACCGCGTGTTGCTTTCTCCTTCGACCGTTTTAGTGAGCACCAGGATTTGCCGGTCCGGGAAACGGCGTGCGGCCTTAATGGCAAAAGTGAGTCCGGCAATCCCGGAACCGAGCACCAGGAGGTCAGTTTTAGTACGATTCATGTAAATACGGTCTAAGTTGAAAACAAAAGTAGAGCAAGTGAGGGGCTTGATAACAAAAAAAATGGACCGGCGGCGCCATCTGCGCCGCCGGTCCAAAATTTTTTATGCAGACCCGAATGGAATTAAACGTCCATTTTGGGCTCTTCCTCATCAGATTCCACGGCCGGTGCAACTTTTGGTTTCACGGCGCGCGGCTTTTTCACTTTAACTTCCGGTACAACTTCCAGCTCCGGTTCAGCCATCGTTTCCGCCTGCGCTTCTACCACTGGAGCGGCTTCTTCAGCCACGGGTTTGGGCTTTGGTTTGGCGGCGGTTTTAGCCACCGGTTTGGCAATGGCTTCTACGGCTGGTTCCGCAACGATTTCGATTTCCGTTTCTATTTCCGTTTCCGCAGCGATTATATCCTTGGAGGCTGCTAACAGCGATTCCTGTTTCGGCGCCGGGTGTCCGGTGAAGTGCTTCAGCATGATGATCTCCCGCTGCGTCAATTCCCGGAATGCGCCCCGTTGCAGTTCCTTTTTGGTCAGACCGGCGAAGTAAAAACGGTCCAGTTTGAATACTTCATAACCGAGCGACTCGAAAATACGGCGTACAATGCGGTTGCGTCCGACGCTGATTTCCAGTTCGACAATATCGCGTTCCGGGTGATCTTCCGAGAAGCGGATCCAGTTCACTTCGACCAAACCGTCTTCCAGTTCGATGCCTTCTTCAATGCGTTTGAAATCAGCTTCGGTAAGCGGTTTACGCAAACCCACCCGGTATTGTTTTTGCACGCTGTGGCTCGGGTGAGAAAGCTTCTGGGCCAGTTCACCGTCGTTGGTGAGCAGCAGCAGGCCGGTTGTATCACGGTCCAGGCGGCCGACCGGATAAATGCGTTCCGGGAAATGCGGGTCCACAATATCCATGACCGTCGTGCGTCCGTGCTCGTCTTCCGTGGTCGTGATCACGTTTTTCGGTTTATTCAACAGCACATAAATAGTGCGTTCCTGAATGGTGACCAGCTTACCGGCGCAAATGACGATATCGCCTGGTTGCATGCGGTAGTACGGTTCCATCTTTACTTCGTTGTTGACCGTAACCAGCCCTTGCTCTACGTACTCGACGGCTTTGCGGCGCGACGAAAGTCCGCAGTGAGCGAGGTATTTATTCAAAGGCATGCCGGCGCCACTGGGCAGATTCGGCTTGGGTTTGCGCTCGACAAAAAATTCGTCCCGCCGCGGTTTTCCACGTCCAAAGGCTGGTTTCTTGTTAAAACCGCCGCCGCTGCCGCCGCTCTTATTATAAGGTTTGCGTTCGTAGCTGCCGCCGCCGCTGCCTTGGCTGCGATCCTGCCAGGGTTTGCGTTCGTACCCGCCGCCGCCGCCTTCGCGATTGTTGTCGCGGGGCTGGTACGGCCGGTCGGAGCCGCCCTGGCTGCGATCCTGCCACGGTTTACGTTCGGGCTGGCCTTCGCGGTTGTTATCGCGCGGCTGGTATGGACGATCGGAGCCGCCTTGACTACGGTCCTGCCAGGGTTTGCGTTCAAAACCGCCGCCTTCGCGGTTGTTATCACGCGGCTGGTACGGCCGGTCGGAGCCGCCCTGGCTGCGGTCCTGCCACGGTTTGCGTTCAGGCTGGCCTTCGCGGTTGTTATCGCGCGGCTGATAAGGCCGGTCGGAGCCGCCTTGGCTACGATCCTGCCAGGGTTTACGTTCAGGCTGACCTTCGCGGTTGTTATCGCGCGGTTGATAAGGCCGGTCGGATCCACCTTGGCTACGGTCCTGCCAGGGTTTGCGTTCGGGCTGGCCTTCGCGGTTGTTGTCGCGGGGCTGGTACGGCCGATCGGAACCGCCTTGGCTGCGGTCTTGCCAGGGTTTGCGTTCAAAACCGCCGCCTTCGCGGTTGTTATCACGTGGCTGGTAAGGCCGGTCGGAACCGCCTTGGCTACGGTCCTGCCAGGGTTTACGTTCAAATCCACCGCCTTCGCGGTTATTATCACGTGGCTGGTAAGGCCGGTCGGAGCCGCTTTGGCTGCGGTCCTGCCAGGGTTTACGCTCAAATCCACCGCCTTCGCGGTTGTTATCGCGGGGGGGGGAGGCTGGTCGATCGCTGCGTTCTTGCCAGGGCTTACGTTCGGTGTTTTCGGGTGGTTTTTCCGATTCATCGTCGGGGCGCTGGGATCTTGATCGCTCTTGCAGCGAGTAATCCGGGTCCGTCTTGCTTAGTCGCGGACGGCGTTTTTTTTCTTCTTCCATGAATGAGGGACGTGTTGAGGACAATATTTGATAGGTGGCAAAGTTCCGGCTTTTCGTCGGGATGGGTTTTATTGGGGGTATTTATTTTGTTTAAAATGATCGTTTTGCCTGAACAGGAGAAAAGCGTGGGGTTTTGTGGCGAAGCAAAGGTTAGGTTTCAAAAAAACTGTGCCGGATGCAATGGTTCAAAGAACCCTTTTAGTGGAAAAAAATTTTACGGTTAAAAAAACGTCAACTGTTCTTCCACCGGCAATAGTTGAAAACTACGGCGATGATAGGGTGAAATACCGTGGTCGCGAATAGCCTGGCGATGCTGTCCGGTTGGATAACCTTTATTTGAATGCCAATGATACTGGGGGAAATCCTGTTGCAGGCGGTGCATTTCCGCATCGCGGTGGGTCTTGGCCAGGACGGAAGCGGCGGCAATGTTCATGTACTTGCCATCTCCCTGAATAATACACTGATGAGGAACAGCGCCATAAGACACAAAACGATTTCCATCCACCAGAATATGTTCCGGACGAAGTTTTAACTGATCCAGTGCCCGGTGCATAGCCAAAAACGAAGCCCGGAGAATGTTGATTTCATCAATTTCACCGGCTTCCACCCGACCTACCGCCCAGGCCAGTGCCTGCACTTCAATGATGCTGCGCAGGGTATTGCGCTGTACTTCCGTCATTTGTTTGGAATCATTCAGCCAGGGATGATAAAAATCCCTGGGCAGCACGACCGCTGCGGCAAATACGGGTCCGGCTAAACACCCGCGACCGGCTTCGTCGCAGCCGGCTTCAAGCCAATCGGGATGATAAAATGCGGCCAGAGCGGACATGGGGAGAGTAGTGGATGAGGTTTATACGGTTTATAAGGCTGATAAAAATACGATCATCAACTTTATAAACCGTATAAACTTCAGGAATCTTTATAAAGTTACCACTTGCCTTTACGTTTTTCGCCCATCTTTGGTTTCCCGCTACCATAACTATTGAATGGACGATCTTCCCCCTTGGACGATTTTTCCTTGGGAGCGGAAGCATCGTCTACCCGCAGGTGACGGCCATTAATGGTGAATTCGGACAGGCCAGTACGCACGGCAGCCACGTAGGCGGCATCCAGATCGAAGTGCATATAGGCCTTGTTCAGGTCAATATGTCCGATAGCGCCGGCTGGCACGCCGAAATTACGCGAGAGTACCCGGATAAAATCTTTCTTGGTCACGCCGTCCATTTCACCGACATTAACAAACAACCGCTGCAACTGCCCGGTTTTGTCGCGCGGAGCCATCGTGAGGCCCTGCCCTTTCGGTCCGCCTGCGCCGCGTGGATACACGTTAATATCCGGTGCATTGCGGTAGTAGGACAGGAAGCGGTTGAACTCGACGCTCGCCAGTCGTTTGATGAGGTCTTCCTTGCTCAGGTCCTTCAGTTCTTCATAAATACGCTCCATGTACGGCTCGATTTCCGCATCGTGGACTTCCTGTTCATGAATACCGCGGATAATATGGAACAATTGACGCTCGCAGACTTCGAAACCGGTCGGGATCATCTTTTTCGGGATGGTCGACTTCAGTTTCCGCTCGATCTGGCGGATGCGTTCCTCAAATTTAGACGTAATAATAATGATGGATACGCCCTTATGTCCGGCGCGGCCAGTCCGGCCACTGCGGTGGGTGTATATTTCAATTTCATCCGGCAAACCATAATTGATCACGTGGGTGATCTCGCTCACGTCAATGCCCCGGGCCGCTACGTCGGTAGCGATCAGTAACTGCAGGTTGCGCTCGCGAAAACGCTGCATCACGCGGTCGCGGTCGCTCTGCGACAGGTCGCCGTGCAGGGCGTCGGAGTTATAACCGTCACGGATCATTTGCTCGGCAATTTCCTTCGTTTCTGCTTTGGTGCGGCAGAAAATCAGGCCATAAATGCCGGGATTGGCATCCACTACGCGTTTCAGCGTAGCGTAGCGGTCATCGGCACGACAGAGGTAATATTCGTGTTCAATATTGGTGTTGACCTGGTGGACGTTGCCGGTGCTCAACTCTTTCGGGTTGGTCATGTAAGTAGCGGCAATGGCCCGTACTTCATGCGGCATAGTGGCCGAAAAAAGCCAGATCGACTGGCGGTTGGAAACGGCGCCCAAGATTTCGTCGAGGGCGTCTTTGAAACCCATGTTCAACATTTCGTCGGCTTCGTCCAGTACCACGCGGCTCACGTTTTCGAGGCGGGCGGCTTTACGCTGGATCATATCCAGCAGACGGCCCGGGGTAGCGACCACGATCTGAGCGCCGGCTTTGATCTGCCGGATCTGGGTTTCGATGCTGGCGCCACCGTATACCGCCACCACCTTATACTGGTGGGCATACTGCGAATAATTTTCCAGGTCGCCGGCGACCTGAACACAAAGTTCACGCGTTGGACAAAGGACAACGGCCTGAATACCGCGCTCCGTTGGATTGATGCGTTGTAAAAGCGGAAGGCCGAAAGCAGCAGTTTTGCCGGTTCCGGTCTGGGCAAGGGCGATAAAATCGTCATCGGTATTCAGGGCGGCGGGAATCACCAGTTCCTGCACCGGGGTGGGCGTCTCGAATCCCATTGCGGTGATACCTTGGAGAAGGTCATCATCGAGGCCCAAATCTTTAAATAATGCCATTAAAACAGTCTGAATTATGAAAATAAAAGGAAGCAGCGAGTCGTATAAATACGAAGCAACTTCCGAAAAGGCTCGCAAGGTAGGTCTTTTTCAGGGAAGGCGGTTAATTGTTGCCGGGCATTGGACTGCCGCCGAAGTTTTTTACAGGTAACAGCTTGTCGTTATATATGGTTTTAATCCAGATTTTTAAATTTCTCGTTTTAAACCGCCTGAATCGAAAATTCATAAAAAAAACGGGAAGCGGACGAACCGCCTCCCGTTTTTTCAAAAAAGCAAAGAAGAATATTAGTGCTGGACCACCACACTGCGCATGGCCACAGCGCCATCGATGCGGATCCGGAACATATAAGTGCCGGAAGCCAAACCATCCAGATTAACCGTCTGGGTCAGGTTGGTCACGTTGCCGGCATCCAGGGTGCGGACTACCTGGCCGAGCGTGTTCATCACTTCGATGCGCACGTCTGCGGCCTGGATCAGCGAAAGGGTAACCACGGCATTGTTTGGTGTTGGATTCGGGCTGATAACCAGTGATTTCAGCGCTGCCGGATCGTTGGTACCACTTACACCACCTACTACCACCGATAATACGAAATCAGGCTCGCAACCGGTAGCATCGCTGACCGTAACCGTGTAGGTACCCGCCGATATGCCGGTGAGGTCCTGGGTGGTTGCGCCCGTGCTCCATAAGTAGGTGTACAGGCTTGGATCATCGATAACGGCAGCATAGGCACCGCTGGGCGTCAGATTAATCGAACCATTTCCGATTACGGTGGCGTCCACTTTCGTAGCTGTCGCCGACAATGGATCCGTCGTGCCGATCAAAGTGATCGGAATGGATTCGCCGGTGAAGAAACAGCCGGTGGTAGGGTCTACATTCAGGAAGAAACTGGGCTGGCTTGGATCGATCAGGGTACCACCACCCAGCACGACTGGGGTTAGGTAATACTGGCCAGCTGGTACAATTGCTTCGTCGTTCGGCAAGCTTACGACAAAAGGAGTGGGCAGGAAACGTGTAGAGGCGATCAGGGCCGTACCCAGATCCACCGGCCAGGTGCCGGCAGGTACCGGCGTGGTGGTGATCACGTAGGCCAGGCCGTTTGCTTCGCCATTGGTGGGCAACACGAATCCGCCGCCGATCGAAATCACTTCGTTCAGGTTCTGGCCGCTGCAGATGTAACCGTCGTTGATCACATTAACGGTACCAACCGCCGCATCTGCACAATCCAGGTCGGCCGCACGGGTAATTTTAAAGCAGAACTCCCCGGTCGCAGCATCGCCGGACAGGTTGTAGCCATCGACCAGCACGTAATAGACGGTGCCGGCAGTGGTTTGGAAATCAATAGAGGACGTGTAGTCGCCGGCGCCGGCATTGGCGTCGTCGTTACAGGCTTCCAGCGTCAGATCCAGGCAGTTGAGACCGGTGAAAATGGCCATTTGCGTATCGCCGTCCCGCAGGTAATTAGCCGAGCAAGAGTCCGTACGGATGTTGTATTTGTAACCGTCGCCCACAAAAGTGAACCACAGGGAGTTATCAATAATATCCAGGCCCCCACCCGATACTTCATCCCAGCAGGCAACTGCCGGATCGTACGGATTAGCGGTAGCATTGGTGTTATCATACGATGGAGTCGACTGCGGTATGCCGGCTGCCTGGCCTAAATAGCTGGTGAGGTCGACCGCCGTTTCGCAAACATCGGGAGCAGCTACCAGCGCCGGTAATTGCACATACTCCACTTCGTCTACGTAGTACACATATTCAGCCGATGCCGAATAGAAGTCGACGCTGCCTAAGTTTTTCGTGTATTTCCAGGACCGGCGAAGCTGACCATTGATATACAGGCGCGCCAGGTCGTTGTCCAGGTCGATAATGTGTTCCACCTGGAACCAGGTGCCCTGTGGATAGGCCACGCGGTTTGGGGTAACCGGGTTCGGAATGCTATCCAAACCATTGGGATAGAAATAGACATCCAACGTCCAGTTATCAGAGGCTTGCGAACCAGTTGGCGTTTCGGAGTTCTGAAGGCCATAATAAGCAGCTTTGCCAGTTGGAACATACATTTTCCATTTCAGGCTGTAGCGGCCGGTGGTTTTGCCGCCCAGCAAGAGCAACTGATCGTCGCCCTGGGTAGCGCCTGACACCTGGTAGCGTACTTTCATCGATTTTGTGCCGTTGGAAGCGAATTCCGCAGTCACATCGGCGCTCAGCGTGGCATTATTATCCGCCGCATCCCAGGGTTTCCACCATGTAGCCTGCGGGCTGACCGTGCCAATTGTATAGGTCTCGAAATCATCGCAGATCAGGGCCATGACGTTGCCAACGCATTCTACCGGACAATCGGTGCAGGAATTGAAACAAACAGTCGGCAGTACGATATCGCCCAGTACCTTGAAGGAGCGGTTATAACCACCATTATTGTCATCTACACCGCAGGCAGCCTGACCGGATTCCCAGCCATTCGGACCATTTTTAAATTTATACTGCACCGTCGAACCAACTTCGATTTGTTTGGTGATGGTCCAAATGCCGTTTCCGGCGTCGGTCATTACTTCATCCATCCAGTTGTTGAACGTGCCGGCTATGCGCATACCACCCGGATCGACCGTGATTTGCGAGGTGTTTACCCGGAAGGTAACGCTGGCCAAAACCGCCGCCACATTGCTGACCACGATATCGTCCACTTTCCAGGAATACTCATATTCTCCCTCCCAGCGGAACTGCAACCGAACGTCGGCTTTTCCATCGGCTTCCGGAATGTCAACGGTCTGTTGAGCATTGGAAACTTGGTCTACCGGCAGGTTGGGATACAGCGTATGCGCCGTCCAGGTAGCGCCGCCGTCCGTACTTACCCGCAATTCAGCAACTGCCGTCGGTGTGTAGTGGGCATACTGTGACCAGAAAGTTACCTGCGTGTTGGTACTGGCGCTGGCATTAAAAGACGGACCCGTCAGGGTGACATTGTGCGCAAACTCTCCGTTTGCATCCGAATTGAACATGAAAAAGCCGTTCGCGGCGGTTGGTGCGGCAAAGGGAGCGGTGTTAAAAGTGGCCGCCGTCGGATCATCGAGCCATTGCCAGGTTTCTGTACCGGCATTGGTGCCGCCGCTAATCCAGTTAGCTTCGCTGGTGGCCTGATTGCCAAAATCTTCGGTAAAAAGCACCTGCGCTTGCGTTGCATGAATACCGATGGCAAACAGCAGTAGTAGCAGGCTTCTGATGAGTGTTGATTTGTGCATAAGAAAGTTTTGAGTGAAAGGTTAGTGGTGAATCATGTTTGTACTTAAGCGGGTTACAAATTTCGGCAAAACTAACTACCAATCCGTGCTGGAGGCAGAGTTTTGTACGCAGTTGGCATATTTAGGTGTTTGGGAACCTTTAAACCTTAAAAAAACTTGCCACCCGGTTTTGTAAACAAGGCGTAAAAATTGTTTTGTTAACAAAAGCTCCAATTTAAAAAATTTTATTTGGCCAAATAGAATTTATTGACATAATACTGGCGAGGTTTTACTGTGTTAATTTCTATCAAAGATTTGCCCAAATTTAATTTCCTTTAAAATTTGGTTAAATTTGCACCGCAATTAAGCGCGTTAACCTCTCACTTTTATACACATGTCGCTCTCTCGTTTCAACGCACTCCAAACCTTGGAGAACCGCATCGATACGTTTTCGGTTGATTTGCCGGAAGGCAAAGCCGAAACCATCGCGTCCTACTTCGGCGAAAACGTCTTTAACGACGAGACAATGAAGAAGTATTTGCCTGAAAACGCCTATCTGAGCGTAAAAGCCGCCGTACAAAGTGGCCAGAAACTCAATCGCGAAATTGCCGACGTGATTGCTCAGGGCATGAAAGAATGGTCGCAGGAACACGGATGTACGCACTTTGCGCACTGGTTCCAGCCTTTGACCGGCAAAACCGCTGAAAAACACGATTCTTTTTTCACACTTACCCATGATGGCCGCGTCATTGAAGAATTTACCGGTAGCGCCCTGGTCCAACAGGAACCTGATGGTTCATCCTTTCCCTCCGGCGGTATGCGCAGTACGTTTGAAGCACGCGGCTACACCGTATGGGACCCTTCCAGCCCGGCATTTTTGATGACCGTCGGGGATGGTAAAACGCTCTGCATACCCACTATTTTCGTCACTTACTCGGGAGAAGCGCAGGATTATAAACTGCCCCTGCTGCGTTCCCAGTCGTTCCTGGACAAAGCCGCCGTACCGGTTGCCCAGCTTTTTGATGAAAACGTCACAAAAACCACGGCTACCCTGGGCTGGGAACAGGAGTACTTCGTCGTCGATGATGCCCTGTACAATGCCCGTCCCGATCTGGTCATGACCGGCCGTACCCTGTTGGGCCGCGCCGCCGCCAAACACCAGCAACTGGAAGATCACTATTTCGGTTCTATCCCGGAACGGGTGTACGCTTACATGCGTGATCTGGAGACAGAATGCCACAAGCTGGGGATTCCAGTCCGCACCCGCCACAACGAAGTGGCGCCATCCCAGTATGAAGTGGCGCCTATTTTTGAAGAAGTCAACGTTGCGGTGGACCATAATCAGCTGCTCATGGACCTGATGGAACGCGTGGCCCGCCGGCATAAACTGCGGGTACTGCTGCATGAAAAACCTTTTGCAGGCATCAATGGTTCCGGTAAACACAATAACTGGAGCCTCAGCACCAATACCGGTGTGAACCTGTTGTCGCCGGGCAAAAATCCGGGTACGAACCTGCGTTTCCTGACCTTCTTTGTAAACACCATCGCAGCCGTACATAAATACGCCGATATCCTGCGGGCCAGTATCGCCCATGCCGGTAATGACCACCGCCTGGGGGCTAATGAAGCGCCTCCTGCAATTATTTCGGTGTTCATTGGCGAAGCGATGACCAAACTACTGGATCAGATCGTAATCGATAAGAACAGCAATAACCAGGAAGTAAAGCGCGTACTGGATCTGATCTCGAAACTGCCCAACCTGGAGTTGGACAATACGGATCGTAACCGCACCTCTCCTTTCGCTTTTACGGGTAATAAATTCGAAATCCGCGCCGTGGGCAGCAGCCAGAACTGCGCGGGTCCGATGACCTCGATGAACGCGATGATGGGACTGCAACTGGTAGCTTTCAAAACGCAGGTGGATGAATTAGTGGCCAAAGGCATTGAAAAAGAGGAGGCCATTCTGACGGTGCTGAAAGAACTGATCGTGCAGTCGAAATCCATTTGTTTCGAGGGCAATAACTATTCGAATGAATGGAAAAACGAGGCAGCCGAACGGGGTTTGAGCAATTTTGCCAACACCCCGGAAGCCCTGGACGTGCTGGGCAGCAAACTGGCTTCCGAACTCTACGGCGCATCCGGCGTCATGGGCGATAAGGAGCTGGAA
The DNA here is from genome assembly GCA_031425035.1 of Saprospirales bacterium. GTDB lineage: Bacteria > Bacteroidota > Bacteroidia > Chitinophagales > Saprospiraceae > M3007. The sequence goes on from JANPIN010000108.1 coordinate 18,444, forward strand.
GCTTACCATACCGTGCAACTGCATAACTACTGCACAAAACTCAATATCGAAGCCAAAACGCTGGAAGACATCGTGCATTCGATGGTGATGCCGGCCGTGCTGCGTTATCAGACCGAACTAGCCGATAATATCAGTGCCATGGAAGATATTGACATGGACGATGCAATTGGTTATCAAAAAGATATGCTGAAACGCCTGGTACGCAACATCGTGGCTATTCGCCAGGGTTTGCAGGAAATGCACAAGGCGCTGGAGAAAACCCACGAAAGCGAGGACGTGCGTGATGAGGCCGATATTCTTTGCAACCAGGTAAGACCCCAAATGGAGTCGATCCGTACGGCCGTGGATGATCTGGAAGCCTTTGTCGACGATCAGTACTGGCCGCTGGTGAAATACCGCGAACTGTTATTTGTACGCTAACACCGGACTATTGGTGGCTGACTATACAGGCGGGCAACTCCGGTAATTCCGGCAGTTGCCCGCCTTTTTAACGTAATAGGCCTGTAAGGAGCCGTGATCAAGCTATGTTTCAACTTATAAAAAGCCTGCTGCCGCGTCCGGTCAGCCAAAAACTAGCCGCCTGGATCCGGCAGGTGTTACAGCAACACTGGGCCGCGCTGGATCAACAAATACCGAAATACGAACTTTCCGAGCGACACTTTGTCCATTTAAAGGCGTTGGTCAACCGCGAATCCTTACTGGCCTGTCTGCCCAAAAACGGGGTAGTCGCCGAACTGGGGGTAAATGCAGGCGACTTTAGCGCCAAAATACTGGAACTGACCACCCCGGCCAAACTGCATCTGATTGATACGTGGGGTCTAGCGCCTGATCAGCAGCTAAAGCAGCGCCAGGTTGAACAAAAGTTTGCGGCGGCGCTTACAGCGGGGCAGGTTCAACTGCATGTGGGTCGCTCCACGGAAATGGCCGGTCATTTTGAAAACGGCTACTTCGACTGGATTTACATCGATACCGACCATTCGTACGCGACGACCAGGGCAGAACTTGAAAAATATGGCCCTAAAATGAAAGCCGGCGGCATTATAGCCGGCCATGATTTCATCGTCGGTAACTGGAATGGTTCGGTCAAATACGGCGTTATAGAGGCGGTATTTGCATATTGTGTACTGCATGACTGGGAAATAATTTATCTGACCATGGCCCAGCCCGAGTACCCAAGTTTTGCCATCCGCCGCATTTAGTTCATCGTTCATACATCATCGTTCATCCTTATATCATGTCTGTTATGTCCTTCCTTGCCACTTTGGAAACTGCATTTACGGCGGGTCAATTTATAAAATGCACCTTGAGCCGACCAACTGCCGCTGCGCTGGATCTGGAGTTGAAAACGGTGTATTTGCGGCCGGTGGAGTTGAAAAAAGGCCGGCAAATCGCTTTTAATTTTCGCTATAAAACCCGCGACGAAGTCAAGAATTTTCCGCTGCCGGAGGCGCTTTTGCAATTAACGGCTTTGCTCGGTGCGCAATTCGGGAACGCCGATCTGTTCACCACCGAAAGGGATGCGACGTTGAGTTTTAGCAAAAAAGGCGACGCCCAGCTGGCTTTTAAAGCGGCCACCCAGACCGCTTCGCCCGATCTGCAGCATGACCGGGAAAAACAGCGCCTGCTCGATCCGGCTGCTCCCTGGCTGCATACGCTTGGCATCACCAGTGCCCGGGGCGAGGTGCTCGCCAACGCCCAGGACAAGTGGCGTCAGATCAATAAGTACCTGGAAATCATAGATAACCTGCTGCGGCAACAACCCCTGCCGGCCGAAGCGCACATTGCCGATATGGGCTCCGGCAAGGGGTATTTGACTTTTGCGCTGTATGATTTTTTGCAGCGGCAGCCCGGACTGGTGCCGCATATTACCGGCATCGAGTTGCGCCCGGCGCTCGTAGAATTTTGCCTAAAAACAGCGCAACAAGCAGGATTTAAAAACCTGCATTTTATCGCGCAGGATATTCGTAATTATCAGCCGCCACAACTCGATATGCTCATTGCCCTCCACGCCTGCGATACGGCGACCGATCTGGCGCTGGTCACGGGCATCCGACAGGGGGCAAAGATTATTGTAGCCGCTCCCTGCTGCCATAAACAAATCCGCAAAGCCATGCACACGCGCAATGAATTAGCGCCCGTACTGCGCCACGGCATCCTGGAAGAACGCCAGGCGGAGATCGTGACCGACGGCATCCGGGCCCTGCTACTGGAAGCGGAAGGTTATAAAACCAATGTGTTCGAATTTATTTCGAGCGAACACACGGCCAAGAATGTGATGATAACGGCCTTGCGCGGCGATCGCAAAGTGGCGGAAGAGCAGCGTTTGGCCGCATTAAAAAAGGTAAATGCTTTGAAAACGGGTTTTGGAATAGGGGAGCACTACCTGGAAAAGCTGCTGGCGGAAAATTGAGCACTCTATTCTGCATGTATTAAAACGTCGCTTTATGTCCTTGCCTCCGGGGAAAAAAGATGGAATTTTTGCAGGGTTGAAAATACTCCTATCAAAACCCTTTAACCCCCATTCTCATAAAACCTGGCAGTCAGCCAAATAAATCTATTAGATTTATACTGCTCCCCGACTAGCCATTCCAGCATCAAAATTCTCCGGTTTTTTCGTGATTTCCCAGGATGGTGCCATGTACATACTGCTGGACCTTTTGACGATGGACAGCAAGCAGATTGGTAAAAGACTAAAGTCAAATCTTTCTGCATCATGTCTAAAGTCTGTTGTCAAATGTCCGGTATTCCTATGCACTTTTACTTTTATAACATGTAATAATGAAAACAAGTTTGCTGCATTCGACCCGGTTCTCAGGCTTATTCCTGCTGCTATTTGCCACCATCTTCGCCGTTTCCTGCCAGGAGAATAAGGATGAGGTAGCGACCTTGACTTTCCCTTCTACTTTTGTTTTTACGGAACTCAGAAATAGCATTACCCAAATATATCGGAGCAATGAGGATGGTCTCATGGGCACCTTGACCCGTGAGCAGGCGGGCAGTTTTGTCGGCTTTTTAGATACGATGGGTAATTATAACAATGACTTTAAGAAGCTCGGCTTAGATTTTACCAGTGTAGAGTTTCTGGATGCGTCCCGGGTCCGTATTTTCAGTGATGGATCTATGGGTATTCCAGCGTTTGATACGATTGTCGGCTATATAAATCAGGGTACAAATATTGTCAGCTTGACCTTAGACTGGACGTTACGAGATGCGCCACTGATTTTTAATTTATCTGATAGCGGTGGCAACTATCTGGCGTTAACGCCTATCTGGTTTTCCAATACATATACACCATTAATACCGCCTTTTACACAAAAATATACGCCTGTACGCCTGGTTTACTTTGCAAGTGGTCAACAGCCCGACCTGTTTCGTTTTTTACAGGCAGATGCGACTTACGGCGATTTTGGCAGAGGCGATACGGTCGCCGTACATGTCGGCGTCGTTTATTTCCGGTAAAACAGCAGTCATTCATTTCTTCACTTTAAAATTGGTTTTATGCGAACCCAATCAACCACATGGCCAAAGCAGGCCATGCTTAGCGTTATGCTATTTATGCTCCTGTTGTTGCAGGCAACGTCTGCATGTACAGGACAAAATCCAGCAGATCAGCGAGACACCACTAATCAAAAACAAAAATTCGTTCCTCCTTTGTCTGCTTCTAAAGCGGGTATTTCCGTAGGTTATGACCTGCCAGAAGGTGGGTATTTATTCAGTGATGATCATGGCCTTGTAATTAACACTCTATCACAAAAAGAAATATACGATAGAAACCCGTACAAGAAGGCTTATTTCAAAAGAACTATTGACGATGGTAAGGCAGGTAATTTTCAATGGTTTAACGTTGATTCGCTTTCCGTAGGGGAAATAAAAAAGGGCTTACCTAAAACACTCAAACATTTCCCTTCGGATAAATTACTGTCAAAGACGAGTAGTGTTACAGCCGCCCTTACATCCGTTAATTACGATTGGCAGAACCCCCTCTACCTGATGGTAACATATGCTATTGAACTATTTGAGCGGGATGGTTCATCGCTGGATTGGGTGGAAACCACTATCCATGTGTATGATAGACAAGGTAAACTAGTATCCTACATTGTTGATAATCATAGTATACAAGGCATGATTATATCGCCGGATGGCAAATACATGTTGGCCAATAAGATCATTTCGCGTATGGGCGATGGTGTGGGCGAAAGTTATATTGGACTGGTGGTCTACGATGTTGCCGGCAGTAAATTTCTCGGCACAATTGGTAGTGAGCATAATGCTTATTACCTGAACGTAACATCAAGTAGGTATAGTAATAATTTATTTTTACTGTACTTTAATTCATATCCCGACCTTACTAAAACTAGTGAATTCACCCCTTTGATACTGATAATTGACCCGGAGAAGCGGGCTTTTTATCAGAAGAAAAACGAAAACCCCAATCACAATGCCCCTGATCCCCCGCTGAAGAATAGTCCATACTTCGGTGAAGATTTGAGCACTTTCCAGGTTCTCCATTTTTAAATAAGACTTCTTTCTCCATTTAACCGGCATGCCCGCAAGGTATATTAAGCCCTTGCTATGCCCTAAAAAACCTCATCATGAAGAAAAAAATTTTATTTGTCGGTTTGCTTTTATGCCAGTTTTTTTTGCCGGCGCAAACAGGCTTGCAATTACAGTACCGCTTGTGTACGCAATGCCCAAATGGAGACAATCAAAACATTGACTATACGTATAGTGATGATGCCATAAATTATAGTACGGCACAACTTGAAAGTGATTATGACATGCGTGTCACCGAGGGTACGAAATATCACCAAGGTATAGATTTTCTGCCAAGAGCGGGCTGCCGGGGGGATGCTGTATTGAGCGTAGAAGCAGGCACGGTTGCTTTTGTAAAAGGCAATGGCAATCTGAAAAATATAGTTATACAAAACGGCGCACATGCGTTTGTGTATATGCACCTTTTTAATAGTGATGGAGTTCCTGCTACTGGTATGCGTTCAGGGGATTTTATGCTGGTCCCTGTTAATCAGGAATATGCAATCATTAACATGGCCGCAAGTCCGGCTATTGCTTATGCCCGAACGTCTGGATTGCGAATTATTTACAATCGCTATCAAAATAGCACTAACAGAGATACCGTATATACAACCAATCAGGTAGTTGCTGGCGCAATGATCGCACCAATTGGTAATTCGGGTACAGGTCCTGTACATTTACATGTAGCACTCATTGAGAATCCGTCACCTTTTCAAAATGGTCAAGAAGACCCAGCTTTTGCTGTGGGGCGTGAAATTGACCGTTCAATTGATCCATGGACAGAACTGGACCACGCCGATAATGGGTTTGTTTACCGGCTTCGAACCCGAAAAACTCAAAACTTTGCATTAGGAACCTGTGAACATCCACCCGGCCAAATATTAGACTTATGGAACCAGATAAATTTGTCTTACGCAGACAATACCAAGAATTGCATAGAAATAGAGATGGGCATGGCCGGAGTAGAGCAAGTACCGGGAGACGATAGCCGGTATAATAATGCTGTTATGGATCAGGAAGAAGTGGTGTTAAACATAAAAAGGATCGGTGCTGATAATGATTTTGTAACTGCCAGGGGCTCAGATTTTGATTCAAAATTTGTATTGAACCCCGTGGGAGCTAAACAAATATATCCGGTAAGAATGTATGATGTAAATAATACTGGGGGGATTTACGGTAGTCCAACTGTAAATGGCATCTCACCGTTCACCTATCGTGATTATTTAGGATATCATCCCCACGATTATTACTTCATCAGCGATTTTTACCTTCGAATGCATAAGCTGGACAAACAACTGCCAATTAAAGAAAATAAATTAGCGCAGTACCCATGGGATGCTTATTACCAGGAAGGGGATTACCAATTTCGGGTTAACGCATTGGATGTGGATGGAAATTGGTATCCAATGGCTAGCCCCTTATCTTTCCCCATCGATAATTTCCAACCTTTTATCCGCAGCGTAGGCGTCTACTCCGGCTCCGGCACGATAGACGACAAACAAATCTATTATCGCGATTGGAATAGTCAGAACGTAGCGGAAGGCACGCTGCATTTATCTGCCATTACCAAATCCAGTCCGGATGCATTGACCGATCAGATAATTACGGTTTATGCAGTTGCCAGCGAGCCACTCCGCAATGCAAAATTGAAGATTGCAGCCATTAATAATAACTGGATAAACGGGGCAGTTGTAGCAGGTTCGGATAACAAACGCTGGAAATTCCAATACGGCTTCGTCAATCTGACAGAAGATGCCTGTTACGATCTGGCCTTTGAAGGGGAGGATTTAAAGGGCATCACGCTTGGTCAGGGCAATAAACTACTGGATCTGCCCAAGCCGCCTTGTGGAAGTGTATCCAGTAACCTGAGTTTCACCGTGCCTTACCGTACCGGCAACAGCACCTGGTCGACCACAATTGCCCAGGGCCAGGATCAGGTGCATAAATTTAAAGTAAAAGCCTGTGGCAATCGCCCGGAGGCCGGCGCTCCGCCTGTCGTTTGCATCATTGCCAGTGACGTCACCACGGCGGTTACGTACGCGGCTCCGCAAACTTCCACGGGAGCAATTAACCTGACCATTAATGCCAATACCGTCGGCATGAGCTTCACCTGGAAAAATGCTGCAGACGTAGTAGTTGGGCAGGCTGAAGATCTGTTGAACGTACCCGCCGGACTGTACTGCGTAGAAATCAAACAGGAATGCTGCAGCTATTTCGATTGTATCGAAGTCAAGGACTGCAACCTGACCGTGACGGCCACTATAACCCAGCCGGCGCCAGCATCGGCCAACGGATCAGTTTCCTTGCGCATGAACAACGGAACAGCGCCTTATCAAATACAGTGGAATACCGGTGCAACCAGCAATCCGCTCAGCGGTCTGGCCCCAGGAAACTACCAGGTGATCGTAGAGGATGCCTATCGCTGCCTGGCCTCGAAGGGTGTGACGCTCCTCTCCTGTCCGGTGATCCAGGTTTCCGCCAATGTGATCCTGAAAACGCCATCGGCCTGTGATACGACCGACGGACAAATCAAAGTGTTATCCAATGGGGCAACTGGAGGCGTAGTGCCTTATGCCTATTACTGGGAAGATGAACAAGGAAATATACTCCCCGCTGCCCCGGCTAATGTCGGTCCTGGCCGCTATTGTTTAATCGCAATGGATGCGAACGGATGTACCGGATCAAAATGTTATGATCTGCATCCGGATCACTTTCCGGAAATTTCGACGACCATCAAACCGGCCTGCGCGAATGCAAATGGCCTGATTAATGTTGCTGCCGCTGATCCTAATATTGGAAATTATGATTTCATCTGGGAAGATGGCTCGGGAGACTATAATACCATTACCTCGGAAAGGACTAACCTGGCTGCGGGCACCTACTGTATCAGTATTACGTCTACGGTTACCGGCTGCGAAATAGTGCGGTGTTACGACGTGCCATTGCAGGCCCCTGATTTGCCATTAGAGCTGGCAACCACCTCTGTAAATCCTTGTCCGGACACCAAAAACGGTAGTATTGACTTGAACATAACCGGCGGCATCAGTCCCTTCTTCATCTACTGGAATGGCAGCACGCTGGCGCCGTATAATGAAGATCAATCAGGAATAGGCGCAGGCGATTATACCGTCGTAGTTACGGACTATTGTGGAACTTCCGTTGTAAAAAACGTTGTGCTCAAAGCACTGGAGATCAAGTTTTTGAAGGCTGTGCCTGGGTGTTTGAACAATGGCGAAATGCAGGTTTCCGCTGCTTATGGTACGCTTCCGTATGCTTATAAATGGAGTACTGGTTCTGAAAATCCTATAGTCAGTAACCTCCCCACAAACAACTATTGCGTGACGGTAACCGATGCACGTAATTGTAAAGTAACTGACTGTATGTATTTGCAAAATGCAGAAGTCGTTGAATTATCATCTGTTAGGCCCTGTACCGGAGTTTCAGAAAGTGGCAGTGTAACTTACAAAATATTCAACCCTTTAAATGAGATGGTAACTATCTTCAACGAAGGGATACAAATTGGTATGCCAAGCTATCAATCTAGTTTTGAAGTAACAATTGGCTCGATTTCAGCGGGAATAAACTACCATGTTGAATTTAAATTGGGAAACTGTTTGGAAAATAGAGTAGTGCGACTTAACTCAGCTTCGGAACAATGGGTCTATAAAATGTATGATGAACCAAATGACTTGTGCATTTTTGATATTTATTGTAACGGCACGCTGATGAAGGAAAACGGCTATCAAGCGAAGCCTATGCCGGATTTTCCAAATGCATTTAATATCCCTTGTAAAGTCGAGAGGTTTTGTGGAGACTATAGTCATTCTGTGGGTTGGAAGCACATGAAAACAAGAAAAGTAAGGGCATTGGAATATAGAATGATGTTGACGAATGCCTTGCTACTCAACCCATCTAATCCTGATTACATAAACCAATTGCTTAATGATTTGGATGGTAAATACCTTCAAAGTTGTGATAAAGTAAAGTATTGTGAAGCAACTTTAGAAATAACTTCAACCCCAGGTCTAAACGATATCGTATATGGTAATGGAACGGTTACCCAACTTACAGGCGGGTGTGTTCTTCTACAGTGCTTCCCCTCTTTTGAAGAAGTTATTTGCGGAAGTTTGCCTCCTAATTTGGATCTTTCAAGTTATAATATTGATTGTCAAGCTAGAAGGTATAATGCCATACAGTTGATGAATTGGTATGATGATTTTGAAAATCGATATGGAGCTCAATTTTTTGCAAGCACTGAACTAGCTTTTAAGATTAAAGAATTACAGGATCTTTATACGAGCGGTGATCCAAATGCTTACAAAGTACGATGTGTATTTGTAACATTTTGTTTATCTGACTTCTCCGTTCTTTCTGCTACGGATATTGAATTAGTCCAATGTGGAGAAAACCCTGATACAGGCATAGTATTTGATACTATTCAAGAATGTAAATTGATAGATAATGATGAAGAAGATCCAGAGCCAGATATGGTTCCATGTCCAGATGGTGATGGCCAACCATATCCAATTCCAATCGATGAAAAATTCCCTATCGCTTTAATGTTTACTACACCAGATGATGAAGTTAAACGGATTTACAACCCTGGTACTGGAGAAAATGACTTTATAAAGGATTTTGGAATTATTCGGTCTGATGGGTTTTCTACTCCAAAAGGTCTTATTCGTTCAACAACAGGAAAAACTAGCTTGTTAGATTATAATTATCGTAATTATTTTGAACGACGTCAAAAAGCTCCAGACTACCTTTTCTACGAAGATAACTGGGATACCGAAACCTTTGTTTATCTCGAAAAAAAGTCCGCCAACCAGGTCGCGTTGAATTATGACACGCCCCTGGCTTCCTGGGAACATTTCTTCTCTTCGAACGAGCTGCTGACTATTTCCGACATGGTAAAATCGAATGGTCAGATTATTATTACCGGCACCTTTAAGGGTAATTTGAATTTCGATTCTTTTATCATCGGTAGCGCCCCGGCTCTAACCGGTTTCGTAGCGGTGGTAGGTTTTGACGGCGTGCTGGTTCGCTCACAGGTCATTCAAAATGTGGCCGCCGATACCCGACTGGAGATCCGGCCAGGCGATGGTAAATATTTCGTTTCCGGAACGGCCAGCTCCAGCTGGGTGAAACTGGACGGCCAAAACCAGCTGAACCTGAATGCCGGTGGACTTTTCAGTTTCCAGATGAACGACCAGAGCCCGCTGCAAGCCTCCACGCCCGGCATCGCCATTTCAGGCACCGTGAAATTCGTGAGATCGGTCAGCTCGAAAGATTTCACCCGTACGACTTACCTGTTCAAAGGCGTCGGCAACGTCATCTATAACCAGGTTACCTATAATCTGCCCATGGAGGGCCTGCTTTTACTGACAATGGATAATGCCGGTAATTTCAAATGGATGCAGAAAATAGAGCAAATTGTTGCCGGAAACGAACTCGATCTGACTTACGATGATGTATCGAATCTCTACCTGGCAAGCACCTTCAGCGGAAGTTTCAATGCCAATAATCAGGACTTTGCGAGTAATGGAGGGAAAGACATCTTCTTTGCCAGAATCAACATCGACGGAACCTATGTTGCCGCCAAATCCTACGGCTCTCCGGATGATGAAATCGTCAGGAAATGTTTCTTCGACAGCGGCCTGCTCTACTTCGGTGGGGAATTCGTCGGTCAAACGGTGGAACGCCAGCTGGGACATAGCAAATTCGTTCGTCTGGGTTATAATGCCAATCCAGCCACGATCAAGGCGTACATGGGTTATGTCACGACCAAGGACCTGGAAACAACGGAGCAAAGAAGCGCGCCCACTTCCGAAGCCAAACCCGCTTTTGAAGCCTTCCCGAATCCATTCAACAACGAACTCATCATTCGCAAAACGGCCACCTCTACCGATCAGTATGCCATCGAAATATTGGATATGCTGGGTAAAACAGTGGTCCGGCAAAACGAAAAGGCCGAAGTGGGAATGAATGAATACCGGATCCACGAGCTTGCTAAACTGCCACTGGGCGTGTATTTGGTGAAAATAACCAGTGCACATGGCGAAGAATGGACCCAGAAGGTGGTGAAGGAATAAGATTGATCTTTTAAAAATTGCTTAAATTTTCATTTGGTTTCGGCGGCATCCAACGGGGTGTCGCCGTTTTTATAGGCAGGTTTGAGTGGTTTGACCTGGTTTGTTGGTTTGAACAACTGATTATCAGGTACTTGAAATTCAACTTTGTTCAAAAACACTTTGCGCTGACGATACAAAATTCTGGTTCGGACCTTTTCCAGGGAGAACCAAATGCTACTAACCGGCGTTACCCTGCCAGCTACTGCCTGCCGGCCTTGATTTTGAAAGCCCTCTATCTAAAATATCACCTGACCGATCAGGCCATCGACCGCATCATCGAAATGGCCTGGGAAGATCGTACGCCCTTCGAGGCCATCGAAGTGCAATTCGGCTTGTCGGAAGCCGAGGTCATCCGGCTGATGAAACACGAACTTCAGTTGCGCAACTGGCAAAAATGGCGGGCCCGGGTGCAGGGACGTAAAACAAAACACCTGGCACTGCGCGGAGAAGATGTCAGCCGTTTTCGCTGTAGCCGGCAGCGACAAGTGACGCGAAACCGGATCAGTAAGCGTTAAAACGGGGCCATATGGCAGCGATTCTTAATTTTCTCTGCAGTTCTCGACCCTTTCCGCATTTCTAGTGTTTATTCGACCCACCTTTTGAACAATCGAAGGTCTTGGTACAACACATGAAAATCGGAATCGTCTGTTATCCCACCTATGGTGGCTCCGGCGTAATCGCCACCGAACTCGGTTTGGGATTGGCGCGCAAGGGCCACCAAATCCATTTTATCACTTACCGCCGGCCTGTGCGACTGGCCCATTTCCACGAAAACGTGTTCTATCACGAAGTGGATAATGAGGACTATCCCCTGTTTGAATACCCACCCTATGACACGGCACTGGCCTCTAAGATCGTCGATGTGGTACGATACCAGAATCTGGATCTGCTGCACGTGCACTACGCCATTCCCCACGCCGCAGTCGCCTATATGGCCAAGAAAATCCTGCTCGCCGATGGCCGCTACATGCCGGTGGTCACCACCCTGCACGGCACGGATATCACCCTGGTCGGTACAAATCGGGCTTTTGCGCCGGTCGTAGAGTTTAGTATTAATAAAAGCGACGGCGTAACGGCCGTTTCCCAAAGCCTGAAAGATGATACCCTCCGGTTGTTCAATATTAAACGGGAGATTAAAGTTATCTATAATTTTATTGATTTTGAGCGATTTAGAAAGACCGATAAAGAACATTTCAAGAAAATAATTGCACCCGAAGACGAACGTATTCTGGTGCATACCTCCAACTTCCGAAAAGTGAAGCGGGTAGAAGACGTGGTGCGTATTTTCGCCAAAGTCCGCACCGAAGTACCGTCCAGGCTACTGCTCATTGGTGATGGACCCGAGCGGCAGAAAGTGGAACGGCTCTGCCGCGAACTGGAAATTTCTCAGGAGGTGCGTTTCCTGGGGAAACAGGATGCCATCGAAGAATTACTGGCCATTTGCGACCTGTTCATTATTCCTTCCGAAAAGGAAAGTTTCGGCCTGGCTGCCCTGGAGGCCATGGCTTGCGAAGTACCGGTCATTTCTTCCAATGGCGGCGGTTTGCCGGAAGTGAACCTGCATGGTGTGACGGGTTTTGTCAGTGAAGTCGGCGATGTGGACGATATGGCCAGCAATGCCATTCGCCTGCTGCAGGACGAAGACATGCTGCGGCAGTTCCGGGCCAATGCCCTGGCGCAAGCCCGTAAGTTCGATATCGATAATATTTTGCCCCAGTATGAAGCCTACTACCGCGCCGTATTGGAACAGAGCGCTATACAGGTGGACTAGCCGATGCTGCTATACCGTAGCGCTATATTTTTCGTTAGAAAATCCGTTTTTACGCTGGTGCACGGCTATTCAAGCCAAATAATTTGCCATTTCTGCCCTATTTTTGTCCGACATTTTGATAAAAAAAGCTTGTCTAATATGAAACAGTTCTTTGCCACCCTACTTTTCCTGCTGCTGGGCCTACAGGCTGCAACCGCCCAGGGGATTGAATTTTACCATGGCACCTGGGCCGAAGCACAGGAAAAAGCCAAAACCGAAGGCAAACTTATTTTTGTGGATGCTTATGCCTCCTGGTGCGGACCATGTAAACGAATGTCCAGCACGGTATTTACGCAGGACAAAGCGGGTGCGTTTTTCAACGAGAACTTCATCAATCTCAAAATCGATATGGAAAAACCGGAAAACGCAGAGTTTGCCGGTAAATACCCCGTCAGCGCCTACCCAACCCTAATGTTTCTGGATGCCACCGGGAAACTGGTCACCAAAGACGTGGGCGCTAAAGAGGTGGAACAACTGCTCGATTTTGCCCGCAAAGCAGTCGGTAAAACCGATAAAACCGCCGACTATGAAAAAGCCTATTCGGAAGGTAACCGGGAGCCTAAACTGCTGTACGATTATATTAAAGCGCTCAACCAATCCGGTAAGTCTTCCCTGAAAGTTACCAATGAATTCCTGAACACGCAGCCGGACCTTAGCTCCGAACTGAACCTGCGTATTGTGTACGAGGGCGCCGTAGAAGCGGATAGCCGTGTGTACGATATACTGGTGAAAAACCGGGATAAAATAGCGCCGCTGGTGGGGGAAACCAACCTGAAAGCCCGCTTCGAAAATGCCGGTAAAAACACGGTGAAAAAAGCCATCCAATTCAAAAATGAAGCATTGCTCGACGAAGCGAAGGCCAAAGTAAAAGCCGCTGTGCCGGAACGGGCTGCCGCCTTTGGTTACGATGCGGACATGAAATATTATGCTTCCACCCAGGACGCTAAGAAATACCTGAAAGCCGTGCAGGCGTATCAGAAGAGCGAGGTAAAAAATGACCCTCCGCGTTTGATTGAACTGGTCAACACGATGACAAACGTATTTCCGAAAGATAAGGACGTGTTGAATCAGGCCGAAAAATGGGCCGATAATGCTGCTGAAAATGGCAATAACCCCAGTTTCTACCTGACGCTGGCCCAGGTGTACAAACTACAGGGCGATAAAAACAAAGCCCGCGCGACCGCTGAAAAAGCCCGCGAAAAAGCCGGTGAAAAAGATGGCAACGTGAAAAGCCAGGTCGATTATTTCCTGTACAAACTGGAAGGCTGAATAACACTACTTTGCCCCCGTTTCAGCCGCCTCTTTCATTCCAAAGCTTCAATTTCGATGCCTGCTCCTGTCTTCCTGCTGGCTTTTGCCTACGACCAAACCCAAGCGCTTCCCGAAGTAGTTAATGAACTGAAAACTATTCAGCGGCTACTTTCCCAAACCGGCGGTAATGCCGAGCCGATCTGGCAGGTAACCCCGGACGAACTGGAAGAACGTTTCGATACGCAGCGCAACGACCTGCGCTTATTCCACTATTCCGGACATGCGGGCGCTACCGGGCTGGTGCTCAATCGGGGCGATCAGGCTTCCCGCATTGTTTTTGGCGCCGGTATTGCCCGACAAGCCGGCTGGGCCAAAGATCTGCGCCTTGTTTTCCTCAATGGATGCTCCACCCGCGAGCAGGCACAGGTGTTCCTGGAACAGGGCGCGGCGGCCGTTATCGCCACCACCAAACCGCTGATTGATAAGTATGCTGTAGATTTTGCCCGGCGTTTTTACCAGAGTTTCACCCGCCGCAATGGCCTGAGCACCTTGCAACAAGCCTTTGAAGCTGCGTTCATTGCCTTTACCGACGAACATGGATCGCTGACCCGCGCGATGATCGATGAGCAGGTGCGTGGCAGCATCGAACTGGACGAAGCAGCGAACGAACCGCTGTATGAGCTGCACCTGCATCCGCAAAAACCGAATGCCGGCAAACAGCTTTTTACGGAATGGTTTGAGGCGACCGTACCGCCTTCGGTCACCCCGGTCGCTACGGCACCGGTAGTCACGAGTACCAACGGCCTCCAGAAAAAAATTCAGGACCTGGTTGGAGCGGGACGCCTGGAAGAAGCCCTGAACGAACTGGTTCAGGTTAATTCCGACGCTATTCTCTTAAAAGGGCAATACGCGTCCGCTAAAAGGGAAAATAACATGGGCATTCTGGAAAGTGGAGAATGGCAACGCACGGTCAACCGCCTGAATAATGCCGTGCTGGAATTGGCACGCGGGATATAAAATCCATGTACATGAAAGACATTACCTACCTGCCCAGCCCCGGCCTGCAGGCGGCCGTTGAAGTCGCCATCGAACTCGGTATGCCGCTGCTGGTGACCGGGGAGCCGGGTACTGGTAAAACGCAGTTGGCCTACTGGGTTGCCCGGCAAAACAACGCCCAGGTGCTGCGTTTTAATACGAAAACGACCTCTGTCGCCAAGGATGTGTTTTACCGCTACGATGCTATTCGCCACTTTCGCGATGCCTCCCGCGCACAACACGATAAAATTCGGGTGCTCGATTATATTTCTTTCGAGGCCCTGGGTAAAGCCATTCTGGCGGCCGGCCAACAACACTATGTCGTGCTGGTAGATGAGATCGATAAAGCGCCGCGTGACTTTCCTAACGACGTGCTTTTTGAATTTGAAGAAATGGCGTTTCGGGTGGAAGAAGCCCTGCCCCGCGATTTTGAAAATTATGACTTTAGCCAAAAACCGGAATTTCAGGAGTTAAAAGCCAGTATTGGCCAGGTAAAACCACAACAGGGCGTCATCCGGTTGCCCGCGAATGCCCATAAACCGCTGTTGATCCTGACCAGTAACTCGGAAAAGAACCTGCCCGATGCCTTTTTGCGACGCTGCGTTTTTTACCACATCGCCTTTCCCGACAAAGAATTTTTGACTAAAATTGTCAGCGCCAACGCGGATCTCAGTCCGGCCTACCTGAAAACGGTGGACACGTTGATCGAGAAATTTGAAGAGATCCGGCGCAAAGGGCTGCGTAAACCACCCGCCACCGCCGAACTGGTCCGCTGGGCTGAAATCCTGGAAAAGCGTGGGGTCGACCTGACGAAAGCGGCCAATGGAGATGCCGAAATGAAACAACGCCTCCTGTCTACCTACCCCGTGCTGGCCAAAAGCCGGGAAGACCTGGAGAAACTGAGTAAATAAGTCTTAAGCTTGTACTATGTCCGCCCGCCCCGTCATCCTACTGGCGTTTTCGTATGATGCGGAGGAAAATCCGCTGCCGGAGGTGTATGAAGAGCTGAAAACAGTGGTGTCTGTATTCGAGGGTACCGACTTCGTGCCGGAGCAAAAGTGGAAGGTGCGGCAAAAAAACATCGAGGACGTTTTCCAGAAATACAAAGACGAACTGCGCATTTTTCATTTCAGCGGCCACGCCGGAAAGAGTGTATTGCAGGTCAATCAGGACGAATACACGGCTAAAATCATTTTTGCCGAAGGTCTTTCGGGCAGCGTCGGCCTGTTTTGCCAGGGCTTGAAACTGGTCTTCCTCAACGGCTGCTCCACCAGGGATCAGGCCGAATTTTTCCTGAAAAACGGGGTCTGCGCCGTCATTGCGACCACCAAACCGGTTCGGGATAAGGTGGCCCGGGCCTTCGCCATTCGTTTTTATGAAAATTTTACCGGCGCCCAGTTTGATCTGAACCTGCAACAGGCTTTCGACGCGGCCCTGCAATCCATCGCTACGGACTACGGCGCGCTGCTGGATCAGGCGGGTAAATTACAAACCCAGTTGCTCGACGAAGCCGTTCGCAGCTCCTTTGATCTGGAAGAAGAAGAGGGTGGCGCGCTGTACGAACTCCACATCCATCCGGAAGCCGAACTGGGCAAAATTAAACACGAAACTTTCCGCAGCTGGGGTGGCCGCCTAACTTCCGAACCTACAGTAGCACTCGTGGATGACCTCTCCAAAATCAAGTCTGCCGGGGTAGATGAGCAGCTTTACCTGCTTTGTAACCGCCGCACGGAAGACCGACTTTTTACGGAAAAACTACAGACCAAACTGGCGGGCGAGGTGCCGGCGCCTTACTTTTTCATCATTCATGACGATGAAGAGGATTGCCCGGATCTGCTGACCGAACGTTTTCAGCGTTTCGGAATTCCGGCTTTGTATCGCCTCACCCAGCCCGTGCATGACATCGAGCTGCCTTTGCCGGAGGACCTTTTCGTCGGCTCGCCGGACGACCCGACCAACCCGAACCGCGACAAGTATAAAATCTATTTATCGGAACTTTACAAAAGCAACTTTGGTGGCCAGGAAGCGGCGGCCAACCAGCTTTGTCCACTCAACCGACGGCCGGCCGACGAGCCTTTACTGGTAGTGCACCACACATTTTACCCCGACTACTGGCAGGATCCCGGCGATCCGGTGCGTGATGCGGCCCTGAACGCGCAGGCCAAAACCTTTTTCCAGTTCTATCTGCGGGAATTCAGCGACTACCTGCAACAGGGCTTCAGTGAGCGGCTGCTGGTTTTGTTTTCGGTAAAATACTACGCACCCAACCCCGCTTTTCCCGCCTTGTTTCTGGCACTTGAACAGGAATTCGGCGCCGCCCGCATCAAATCATTGGGTAACCTGCCGCGAATTTTGAAGCCGGATGTAGATCGCTGGCAACGCGATTTTTTAAAAGAACAGTTTTTTCTGGTCAACGACCTGTTCAAACGGAACGAACAGGGTGTCCCGGATTTATCTTTCTTTGAAGCAAAAGACAAGCTGGAAGAGCAAATTCAGCGCTTTAACCGCAAAAAAGCCAGTTATGTCGACCGCTAGTGCCCTCTTTCTGCCGCTCGACGAGTTGCTCGGCCTGCTGACTGCCCATGGGTTTTACCTGGGTGTCGATCTGCATTTACGCCTGCAGGCTTTTATGGACCGCTTTAATCAACAGGCCGACGGATCACTGGAAAAATTACGCTACCAACTGGCCGCCTTGATCAGCCATTCTGCCGAAGAACAAGCTTCCTTTTACCGAGTATTCGATGACTTTACGGGGCAATACACCAGCCGTTCGGCTCCAACCGCCACTCCTGAACTGCCTGTTGAACCACAAACGGAACCGGTTCTGCCCGTTGCACCGGTCCTGCCCGAGCCGGCTACCACAGTTTCAACGCCGCCGGCCCAAACGCCAAAACCCGTCCCCACCGCCGGTCGCAGCGGCCCTATTCGGGTGGAACTGAATTTTCCGGCCAATCCGCTGCGCATCTGGAACACCACCGAATTGGATCAGGCCGCGCGGCCATTACGCGAAAAAGAATGGACACTGGTACAGGAATGGGACGTGCAGGCCAGCATTCTGCGGACCATCCGGGCCGGCGGGATTCCAACTTTTGAAATGCGGCTCCGCAAAAAACCGCCGCAATACCTGCTGCTCATCGATCAGAAAAGTCCGCGCGACCACCTCGCCGGACTATACGCGGACCTGGCCATCGAACTGAATCGCCGCGACATCACCGCCGAGTTTTTTTTCTACGATTCCATTCCCTATCGCTGCTGGAAAGATCGCCGCGACCCCCGTACGGCTACCACGATCGAGAACCTGCAAAGCGAATATGCCGGTTACAAATTACTGCTGGTGGGGGAGCCCGACGGCCTGCTCGATCTGCATGCGCTACAACCCTCCAACCTGGCTATCGACCTGCGGGAAAACTGGGCACAGGTAGCGCTGCTATGTTCCAAACCCACGTCCAGCTGGGGCAATGCCGAACTGGCGCTTTGCCAGTTGTTCCCGGTAGCGCCCGCCAACGCCGCCGGCCTGCATTCCCTGCCGCTGCAATGGGCGGCGACGGAAGTGCTGTCGCCCGCTTACTGGAAATCCGCGTATCCGGAATCGGCGGTGCCGGAAACCCGGCTCGAACGCCCGCAGGACGCGGTAGACGTGATCGAGGATTTGCAGTACTACCTGGGGCGTAATGGTTTTCACTGGTTATGTGCCGCGGCCGTGTACCCGGAAATTTACTGGGAACTCACCGCGCTGCTGCATGATGAATCCATCCCGCCGGAAGCTGCTGCCAATGAACAGGATATGAACCGCGTCTGGTGGGTGGCGCTGCTCCGGCTGAGTCGGCTCCGCTGGTTTCGGCAGGGCAGCATTGCCGCCCCGGCCCGCGAACGCCTGCGCCGCCTCTTCGACGCCAGATTACCGCTGGCCCAACGCCAGGCCGTTCGCCGCCAGCTCATCGAAGTGCTGGACGAAAACCCATTGCCCTCCGCGGATACCTATGCGGCCGCGACCCGGGCGTTCACCATTGCCTGGCTGGATTACGAACGCAACGTCGTTCAGCCGGGTCTTTCCGAAATGGAACGCGAACGAATGGAAACGGAATTCCGGCAGCAAACCGCAGCAACCATTTCCCTGTCGGATATTGAAGATGCAGTGGGTCGAAAACTGTTTGAAAACATGCAGTCGACGAATACGGAAGCGGCCAATGAAACAGGTTTCCATGTCCTGTGGGTCGACGATCATCCTGAGAATAACGCCGGTATCAGTAACTCCCTGACCGAGCGTGGCATGCGGGTTACAACGGCCCTGAGTACGGGGGAAGCGTTGGAGAAACTGGCCCGGCAAACCTATCAGGTCGTTCTGTCCGATCTTGGCCGGGAAAATTCTCCCGAAGCCGGACTGGACATGCTGCTTACGTTTAA
Organism: Saprospirales bacterium; assembly: GCA_031425035.1. GTDB lineage: Bacteria > Bacteroidota > Bacteroidia > Chitinophagales > Saprospiraceae > M3007. Next base: position 37,608 of record JANPIN010000108.1, read on the forward strand.
GGAGAAAGGGATTCAGGTGCCGATGGGCATTTACGCCATGCGTAAAGACGATTATATGGAAAAACTGATGGCCGTCGGTGCGGCCATCGTAACAAATAACGGCCCTGAAATAGAGAACTGGGTGCTTAGCGTTTTTGACCAGTGGGAGGCTGCGCAAAAGCTGCCCGTTAGTCCCGATCAACCAGGTTTGCAGGTGCTGTGGGTGGATGATGAACCGGAAAACAACGCGCGTTTTCAGGAGGAACTCAACGAATTACTGCACGCCATTTTTACCATGGCCGTCGGTACCGCCGCCGCTTTGGAATACCTGGCCCGCAGTTATTTCGATGTCATCGTCTCGGATATTTCCCGGCATGGCGATAATGAACAGGGCCGGGAGATGCTGCGCGCTTTTGCGGAGCGCAATGTGGCGGTACCCGTGGTTTTTTACACGACGCCCCAGATGGTGGACCGTTACAGCGACCAATTACGCGAAGCCGGCGCCCTGGGTGTTTTTAGCAGTAAACAGGAACTAAGGACCTTTCTGGGCGAGCGGTTGCGGGAAAAACAGCAGCAAAACAGCTATTCATCTACTGCGCCGTCGGATACCCCGGCGTATTCGCAGAGTCAGCAACCAGCTGAGCCTTCCGAAGACCCTCGAATAGCGGCTGCCAAAAGTGCGGAAGACGAGGGAGAGGCAGCGTTGGAAACCCAAAACTACGAGGCAGCTATGTCGGCTTACCAGACAGCTTTGGCGCTATTCACCGAGATGAAAGACGAAGCCGGTCGCGCCAACACCCACCAGGCTTTAGGAAAAATAGAGGTGCTAACGAACCGGTTGGAAGAAGCGCTTAAACACTTTCAATCGGCGTCGACCTTGTACTTAATGCTGGATTTTCAGCCCGCTTATGCCTATGTTTTGATGGAAATAGGCAGCGTGCAGCAAAAAATGCAGCGGCTGGAGGCGGCGCGAAAAACGTACGAAGAAGCACTGGAAATTCTGGAAGATCTGGGGGATGAAGAAAACGCGGCCGATGTGCGAAAGGCTTTGTTTAGCATTGCAAATGCAGGAAAATACGGCTCGAAACCTCCGCAAAATCAAACTGCCACCGTTGACCAGCAAGGCACCATGGTGCATGATATACCGGATAAAATGCAGGTGGACCAAACCATCATCTGCACGGTGCGCATCGCTTTCAACGAAGAAGTGCTACAGATTAATGAAAAAGATCAAATAACTATCCTCCCGGTCGCCGACATTATGTCGGTCGAACTCCAACAGGTAGCGGAAAATGAATCCGAGGAATGGGTGTTCGATATTGAAAACCGGTCACCCATTGAGCAAAAAAGAGAAACCTACGGCTCCACCACCTGGGCGTTCGAAGTAGAACCACAACAGGCCGGCACCTATCGCTTAATGTTGAAAATCAATTGTTTAGGTCGGGGTAGAAAGCTTGGTACCCAGGTCATAGAAAAAGAAGTCACCGTCACCGACCGGCCCGCGCAAAAATCCAGACCTTCCGCCTACAAAAAAACTGCCCGCAAGAAATAAACCACTTTTCTCCCTATCATTGTTGACACCAGCCTTTCCCCAGGCATAATCTTTAGCGTCACCTCTAACCAACCTTTCATTTATGAAAACAACCGTCTTCGCCCTCTTCGTCGGCATTAACAAGTACGAAGCCAATGTCATCGTGGACCGCATGGCCACTTTCCCGCCCCTCGGCGCCTGCGTAAAAGACATAGAAGACGTACGGACGCTGCTGGCCAACGACCCGTCTATCGAGTTGAAAGCCGTCACCCTCGCCGACCGGCAGGCTACTAAAACCAACATCGTAAAAGGCATCGAGGAGCACCTCGGGCAGGCCGGCCCGAACGACGTGGTGCTGCTTTACTATTCCGGCCACGGCACCGTTGAAAAAGCCGATACCAGCATCTGGACCGCCGAAAGCGACGGGCGGCTGGAGGGGATTGTCTGTTACTATACCGAAGGCGAAAGCGGCAAATTTCTGCTGGCGGACAAAGAACTGCGCTATTTGCTGGCCGAACTCTACGCCAAAACGCAGGCCCACATCGTCACTATTTTCGATTGCTGCCATTCGGGCGACAACACCCGCGCAGCCATGGACGAACTGCTGCTCAAGAAACGCCCGCAATTCCGCTCCGGTTTTCTCACTTTCCCGCAACGGAAATGGGAGGATTTTGTCTTCGCTAAAAAGTACCAGCCCGATTATTTCAAAGGTAAAGGCATCGATGAGGCCCTGCCCCCCGGTCGGTACGTGCAACTGGCGGCCTGCGAAAGCAACGAAAGCGCGCTCGAAACGCGTGGCCACGGCGTACTCACCGCCCACCTGCTCGAAGCCCTGCAACAAACCGGCGGGAACATCAGCTACCGTGACCTGGCCAGCCGCATTCGTAACCAGACCAGGTATTTATTCGAACAGCGCCCCCGTTTCTACACGCCTAGTAACGCCACCGACCTGGCAGAAATGGGCTTTTTGAAAAAACCGATCGGGGCAACGGCCGCCCAGGGCCAGCTCATTTATAACCCGGCCGGCGAATATCGCCTGGACCGCGGCATCCTGCACCACGTGGTGCCGGGCGTAACCACGGTGACGGCTAAAGGGACCAACGGCGAAACCCTGAGCGGCTTGGTCAGCAGCGCCGAACTGGACTCCGCCGTGGTGGAATTTTCCCGCGAGGCCAAAATGACTTTGCCGCAGTCGGTACAGACCGTCACCCTGTCCAACCTCGCCAACCGGCTGGTACGGCTGCGGTTAATCAATAAGGACCTGCCGGATGCCGCTTTCAGACCCCTGCTGGAGCAACTGAATACGCCGGAAAACGCCCCTTATTTTGCTTTTGAAGACGATGCTACCCAGGCCGACTATGAGCTGGTGCTGTGGCGCGGCATGGCCTATTTTGTACATCCGGGTGATTTATTCCGGCCCCTGGTGCTGCCGGTCAAAACCGCTGAAGCCGGCGCCGGCGAGAAAATTGCCGGCCAGTTGCGCCATATTTCGCAGTGGAAATTTACCGAAGGGCTGAAAAATGATGCGCCTTCCCCCCTGCCCGCCGATAAACTGAAGGTTGAATTTTTCACCGTAGGCGCCGATGGGTTGACCGAAACCCCACTGGCGGCTGCAACCAATGGGGAACTCCACCTGAACCTGACGCAGCGCCCCAATTTGAATGGGCCCGGCCAGCGCTGGGCCGCCAGTTTAAAGGTGAAAATCACCAACCAAAGCGATGGCGACTTATACGTGGCAACACCGTATTGCTCCTACGACTTCTCCTGCAACACCAGCGCTTTGCTCGATCCGGCGGTCACCATGCTCAGTCCGGGCCAAAGCAAGTGGTTACGCGATCACAAAAACTCCGTGATCAATTTTAAATTGAATGAGACCTTGCGCCTGTTCAACTGGCCGGAAAGCCGGGAAACGCTGAAATTTATGTTCAGTACGGCGCCCTTTGAAAATATTGCGGCGCTGGAACTGGCCGCTCTACCCGCTCCCACGAATTTAGTCAAAAAACGCAGCAGCCTGGACGATGAGGAAGAAGAAGAGCGCGGGGCTAAAAAGAAGAGAATGGAGGTCTGGAATAGTCAGGATTTCAAAATTGTCATTGCCAATCCGTTCTATAACCGGGTGAATAAGGCGGAACTGGAAGACCTGTTCAGTGCGGAAAATGCGGGCACGGAAGCTACGGCTGATCTGGCGCATTTCATGACCGGCCTTTATTTTGAAAAAAATACCGGCCTGAATGGAGCACTGGCCCTGAAGAGCGGCATTGAAGCGGAGGGAGAAAAAGGCGGTTTCTGGTGGGATACATTGCTGGCCGGTGCGAATAAATGGGCCGGCTACTGGCGCAACAAGGCCTATGACTCGGCGGTCGAAAAATTCCCGGAGCGCCCCACGATGCTTTCCGAAGGCGATTCCTGGTTCCAGCACCCGACCATTCCCGACATCATCGACCACGTTTCCAAATTTTACCCGGTGCATTGTCTGGCGCAGGCGGGCGATACCATTCGCAACTGGGCGCGTCAGGGCAAAATCTTTGAAGCGGTCGCCGAGTACCAGCCCCGCGTGCTGCTGCTCAGTGGCGGCGGGAACGATATTCTGGGGGATAGTATGGTGAACTTTCTGGCCGACACCTACGACGATGCGCCGGAAGGAGAGCAGTTCGAGCGTTTTTTCAGCCAGGTTTTCCTGCCCGAACTGGACGCCATCGCTAACGAATACCGTACTATTTTCTCTTTTCTGGCGGCTAATTATCCAAAAACCCAGGTGCTGGTGCACGGCTATGACTACCCGCGGCCACTGCCGGGCGACTCGACCAAAACCAGCTGGCTGGGCAAATACCTGACGGAGAAAAAAATACTGCGCCCGAAAGACCGCACGGCTGCTGTGCACTACATGATGGATCAGTTCAATCAGCGGCTGGCCGAAGTAGCCGCCGAATATCCGCAGCAGGTGCACTATATCGACGTGCGCGGCGTGGTGCGTGACGATCAGTGGAGCGACGAAATCCACCCGAATGCCGATGGATTTCAGGATGTTTCGCAGCGTTTTGTTTTGAAAATCAATGAACTGGTGACGGCATAATTTGTCCGTTTATCTTGGCCCAAAATTGTCTTTTATGAAGTCTTTCTTTGCCCTCTTTTTTGCCCTGCTTTTCACGCTCAGCGCCTGCAAAAGCCCCCAGTCAGCTGCCGGCAGCGCCAGCAACACGCCCTTCCTCTGGGAAAATGCCAACATCTATTTCCTGCTGACCGATCGTTTCCAAAACGGCAATCCGGCCAACGACCTGAACTTCGGACGATCGGCGCCCAGCGCTACGTTACGCGGTTTTATGGGCGGCGATATGGCGGGCATCACCCAGAAAATTAAGGAAGGTTATTTCGATCGCCTGGGCACTACGGCCATCTGGCTGACCCCGGTGGTGGAACAAGTGCACGGCCAGGTGAATGAAGGCAGCGGCGCAACCTATGGTTTTCACGGCTACTGGGCAAAAGACTGGACGCGACTGGACCCCAACTTCGGTACCGAAGCGGATCTCGCTACCTTCATCAGCCAGTCCCACCAGCATGGCATTCGGGTGGTGTTCGACGTGGTGATCAACCACACGGGACCGGTCACCAAAGAAGACCCCGTGTGGCCCGGCGACTGGGTGCGGACCTCGCCGAAATGTACCTACAAGAACCAGGAAACCACGATGACCTGCACGCTGGTGGAAAACCTGCCCGATATCAAAACGGAAAGTAATGCCGAAACACCCCTGCCGCCGGCCCTGCTGGCCAAGTGGAAACAGGAAGGCCGGCTCGAAAAAGAACTGGCCGAACTGGACGCCTTCTTTGCACGAACCGGTTATCCGCGCGCGCCGCGTTTTTACATCATTAAATGGTTGACCGACCTGGTGCGTAAATACGGCATCGATGGCTTCCGCTGCGATACCGCCAAACATACCGAAGAAACTGTATGGGCCGAACTGCGGAAGGAAGCCGATCTGGCGTTTAGCGACTGGAAGAAAAACAACCCGCGTAAAGTGCTGGATAACAACGGCTTCTACATGGTCGGCGAGGTGTACGACTATAACGTCGCTAACGGCCGGATGTATGATTTTGGGGACCGTAAGGTGGATTTTTTCGCTAACGGCTTCAATAGCCTGATCAATTTTGGCTTGAAATGGGAGGCCGCTGATCCGGGGTATGAGAAGGTTTTCGCTAAATACTCCGCGCTGCTGCAAGGCCCCTTTCAGGGCCGCACCATACTCAATTACATGGATTCGCATGATGACGGTTCGCCCTTCGACCGGACGCGCAGCAAGCCTTTCGAGACGGGCACCAAACTGTTGCTCTGTCCGGGCGGCGCGCAGGTGTACTATGGCGACGAAACTGCCCGCAGTCTGCAGGCCGAAGGCGCGGAAGGCGATGCCAATCTGCGCACGTTTATGAACTGGGACGAGCTAGCCAGCAATGCCACGCGCAATGGTTATCGCGTGCAGGAAGTACTGGCACACTGGCAGAAACTGGGGCAGTTTCGGCGCGCGCATCCAGCGGTGGGCGCCGGGTTGCACACCATGCTTTCGGCCCAACCCTATGTTTTCAAGCGCACTTATCAGCGGGGGACGTATACTGATATGGTCGTCGTCGGACTCGATTTGCCGAAGGGCAGGAAAGAAATTACCGTTTCCGGTGTTTTCGCCGATGGCACGAACGTCAGGGACTATTATTCCGGAAAAATGCTCCCCGTCAGCGCGGGCAGGGTAGTGGTGGATTCGGAATTCAGCATTGTGCTTTTGGGAAAGTAAGCGCCTATCTTTGTCCTTATTTTCCAGGGCGCCAACCCTCATCAAAACTAACTAGTCACGACATGCGTACACTCTTATTTGCCCTCCTGTTTACCCCCTGCGCTCTGCTGGCCCAAGGCATTCAATTTGAAACCAGCTCCTGGACGGCCATTCTGGCTAAAGCGAAAGCAGACAAAAAAATCGTCTTTCTGGATGCTTATGCCTCCTGGTGCGGACCCTGTAAAATGATGTCCAAGCAGACATTTATGGATCAGGAAGTCGGTAAATACTATAACACCAGTTTTGTCAATGCCAAGATCGATATGGAGAAAGGCGAAGGTCCGGAACTGGCTTCCCGCTACAAAGTGGAAGCTTACCCGACCCTGTTATTTGTCGATGGAGACGGCAAAGTGGTGCATCGCGCCCTGGGTTATCATGATGTGGCACAGTTTATCGAACTGGGTACAGCGGCCAGTGATCCTTCAAAAAACCAGCGCGGACTTGATCAGCGGTATAATAGCGGCGACCGCGATCCGGCTTTTGTGGCCAGCTACCTCGCCGCCAAATCCGCTGCGGCCGACCCGAATGTCAACAAGATCGCCGGCGAATTTTTAAAAACACAGACCGACTGGACCACGCCGGCAAACATGCAGATCATTTTGGAGTATGCCAATGATCCTAATTCCGAAGCGTTTAATTATTTCATGAGAAACCGCGCCAAGTTCACCGAACAATTCGGGGAAGAAGCGGTGGGAAACAAGGCCCAGATCGCGCTGGAGCAATACCTGCAAAACAATCCGGACGCCCCGCTCAGCGATGTACAACAGAATATTCGCCAGATCCTCGGTGAGGAGCAAGGTGAAAAACTGGCGGCGTATTACCCCATTATTTTTTACCAGAATGCCGGCGAAATGGGTAAATATGCGACTGCGGCGGTCGCTTATTTCGATAAATATCCACCTGCGGAATGGGGGGAGCTCAATGAAATGGCCTGGGCTTTTCACGAAAACGTGACCGATCCGAATATGCTGAAAGTAGCGCTCGGCTGGGCCAAAAAATCGGTCGCCATGGAGTCGAACTATTACAACACGGATACGCTGGCCGCCCTGTATGCTAAACTGGGAAAGAAGAAGGACGCTAAAAAAACCGCCAAAAAGGCCATTGAACTGGCTAAAAAATCAGGCGAAGATTACACCGAAACCCAGAAATTGCTGGATAGCCTGAAATAATAACACTATTTATCGACTTACCTTTGCAGCCGGTTGGCGACGAAACTTTCGTCACCAACCGGCTGTTCTTTTTGATTCACCTACGGCTTTGAACCGTACAACGTGTCAATTACCATGTCCAAATTAGGCAAAGCCCTCGTCGCCATGTCCGGCGGCATCGATAGCACCATGGCAGCGGTCATGCTCCATGAAGAAGGCTGGGAAGTCGTCGGCGTCACCATGAAAACCTGGGACTACGCGACTGCCGGCGGTTCCAAAAAAGAAACCGGCTGCTGCTCGCTCGATAGCATCAACGATGCCCGCCAGGTGGCCGTACACCTTGGTTTTCACCACTTTATCGTGGATATTCGCGAAGAATTCGGCGACTATGTCATCGATAATTTCGTGGATGAATACATGGCCGGCCGTACCCCCAATCCCTGCGTCCTTTGTAACACCCACATCAAGTGGAACAGCCTGCTGCGCCGCGCCGATATGCTCGACTGCGAGTTTATCGCCACCGGCCACTACGGCATTATCAAGGAACTGGAAGGCCGTAAGTTCGTCAGCCGCGCGGTAGACCGCTCGAAAGACCAGAGTTATGTGCTGTGGGGACTGAGCCAGGACTGCCTGAACCGGACCCGCATGCCGCTGGGCCCGTACACCAAACCGGAAGTACGCCAGATGGCCGCCGAACGCGGCTGGGACGAACTCAGTAAAAAAGCCGAAAGTTTTGAAATCTGCTTCGTGCCCGATAACGACTACCGGGGTTTTCTGCGCCGCCGGGTCGATGGGCTGGACGAGCAGGTGCGCGGCGGTCAGTTCCTCGATACGGCCGGTAAGGTGTTGGGTACGCACGATGGCTACCCTTTTTACACCGTCGGGCAACGTAAAGGCCTGGGTATTGCGCTCGGCGAACCCATGTTCGTCACCGAAATCCGCCCGGAAACCAATACCGTGGTACTCGGCCGCGAAGACGACCTTATTCGGAATGGTATGCTGGTCAGCCGGGTCAACCTGATGAAATATGCGGAAATACCGGCTACCGGCCTGGAAGCGGTGACCAAAGTGCGTTATCGCGACGCTGGCACCCTGGCCACGGTCAGCCCCATTGGCGCCGATCTGGAAGTCGCCTTTCACGCCAATGTGAAAGGCGTGGCGCCCGGTCAAAGCGCCGTGTTCTACGAAGGCGACGATGTGGTCGGCGGGGGAATTATTCAGGGCAGTTTTTTTGGGTAAATAAAAACGCAGAGCGGCAACCTATAAAACAGCCGGCGTCACCCGTATAATACGAGCGACGCCGGCTGCATTTTTATAGACAAGGCAAAGTGGTTTTGAAAAAAGTCGGATTTTAAATACCTGACGATCAAATATTCCAACCAGCAAACCACTCAAACCTCCCTTACTGCGGCAGCAGCACCTTGTCAATAGCGTGTACTACACCGTTCTTGGCTTGTACGTCGGTTACAACAATGTTGCTGACCCGGTTATTGGCGTCGGTAATTTTTGCGCCGCCGGTCAGGCCAATGCTAAAAGTCTGGCCCTGCAGGGTGGTGACCACCTGGCCATTGGTCAGTTGAGCAGCCCGTACGTTGGCGCCGTTCACCACGTGGTACTGCAACACCTTATTCAACGTAGCGGCAGGAATAGCAGCCAGGCTGGGAGCGCCGAGTTCAGCCAGTAATGCCGTAAAGGCAGCGTTGGTTGGTGCGAATACCGTAAATGGACCGTTGCCAGAGAGGGTAGCCACATAGTCGACACCCAAATCGGAGCGCGTCAGGGCGGCCACCAGGCTGCTGAAGTTCGGGTTATTGAGCGCATGGTTAACCACCGTTGGCGGCACCAGCACTTTGTCGATGACGTGCACGACGCCGTTATCGGCCTCAACGTCGGCGGCCGTGACCGTGGCTTCGTTGATTTTCACGCCGCTCGCCAGGTTGACATACAGGCTGACCGGATTGGTCGTGCCGGTGAAATTGAGCGACGAACCCACATAGCCGGTGGTCAGATCGGTCGAACGCACGGTGCCACCTACCACGTGGTACAGCAGGATGTCCTTAACCGCAGCGCTGGGCAGATCGGTGAGTTTGGCTACGCCTAAAGAAGTCAGTAACGCAGAAAAGGCGGCGTTGGTCGGGGCAAACACGGTAAAACTACCCGCCGTCTCCCCATTTAATACGTTGCCTAGTCCGGCATAATTAACGGCTTCTACCAGCGTGCTCAGGTCGGAGGTCCGCGACGCTACATCGGTAATGTTGTTGGGTACATCAATCGACTCGCCATCTTTACAGGCCGTAAAAGCGACCGCGCCGACGAAGAGAAACAGGAGGGAAAAAAGTAAATTTTTCATGGAATGGAAAGTTTTGGTACTATTTGAAGAGTGATAGATGTCTCCAAAACCGGCCTTTCGCATATTTTGTTTAACTTATCAAGCGTATTAATTTGCTAATATTAAACAAATAGAGAAGAAGTGCGGACGGGCCTGCATCCTTTTATGGCAACACGTTTTAAAAACCAAGCGACCAAAAGCCTGTAAATACGGATCTAATAAAAAGCACGGCGAAACGTTTTTTTCAAAAAAAGCCATGATGACAAAACACTTCCGCCCACTCCTTTTCCTGTTACCCCACCTGCTTTTCGGCCAAAACCTGGTCCTCAATCCCGGCTTCGAACAACTTAAGCCCGATGCTGTGGTGGTTGCCTGCCAGTTTATGCACTATTCCGTGAATTTCCCGGCCACTGCGGAAGTCTGGACGTCCTTTGGCAGCCTCACGCCCGATGTGTTACGCGGAGCGGAAAATTGCCCGACCATGCCGCAAACCCATGGCGGCGATTACTGCGTCGGCCTCATCCACTACATGCCGGGTAATGATGTAGGAAGACAAGCAGGTGACTATCATGAAATGATTCAGGGGAAATTGCAACGCCCGCTGCGCGCGGGTGTCCGTTACCGGCTGGAACTCTGGGTGCGTACCGATTCGATGCTGATGCGGGAACACTTGTCCCGGGTTTACAGCCCGAAAACGCCCTATGCACCGGTGTATGCGGGTAACCTCGGTTTTTGTTTTGTGGTCGAATCCCTGGGTAGCCAGATGGAGTTCCCGTGGCTGGCGAAAAAATATAATCTGCGTCCGCAGGTTAATTTTACCGAAATCATCGCCACCAATGGACAGTGGGTCAAACTCTCCACCACCTTCGTCGCCGACCAGCCCGCCCAGTATTTCGTGCTGGGTAATTTTTTTCCGGACAAAGCCACGCCGATCAGTATGCCGGAAAAACAGCGCCTGGAAATTGAACAGAAAAATGGCAGCACACAAAATCCGCTGAACCGTATAAAGCGCGTGGGCTATGTCTGCATCGATGATATTTCCATTGTTCCGGAAACGCCCGATAAGCCCGCCGACCTGACGACCCAACTATTGACCCAACGGAAATACACCTTCAGCGCGGGCGTCCTCTTCGATTCCGGGGAAGCCGCTTTGCGGGCGGAAGCGGGGCCGGAGCTGGAAAAACTAACGGAATTCCTGCAAAAATACCCGACTAAACGCCTGGGCATTGGCGGCTACACCGACGATGTAGGCAGCAACGAAAGCAACCTGGCGCTTTCCGAAAGGCGCGCCAAAGCCGTGTATGATTTTCTACTGAATAAAAATATTCCCGCCGCCCGGATCCAATGGAAAGGTTTTGGGGAAACCCGACCCGTAGCCGACAATACGACGGAAGCGGGCCGTCAGCAAAATCGCCGGGTGGAGTGCGTCGTTTTGTAAAACATGGCCTATTGTGTAAGCAGTCGGTGTAATTTTGCCTTCCCCGCAACCGTTGGACGCTCAACACCGTTTCACAGAGGAACATTAAAAAAAAGACATGAAAAAAATATGGTTCTGGCTGCTCCCTGCCCTGGCCTTTGCTGCTTGCAAACCGGTCGCAAAAGTGGCCTACACCCCCGAACAACTGGTCCCTACCGAGAAGTCGGTGTTCTGGAAAATAACCGGCAATGGTTTGAAAAAACCTTCCTACCTGCTGGGCACTATTCACCTGATCCCGGCCAGCGAGTTCAAGCTGCCATCGGCTGCCGGACAGGCGCTGGACAAAGTGGACCGCGTCACCTTCGAGATCGATATGAAGGAAATGACCAGTTTCAGCACCCAGATCAGTCTGATGACTAAAGCCCTTATGGCCGGCGGTAAAACCCTCAAAGACCTGCTGCCGCCCGATGATTACGCTTTTGTGCACCAGAAACTGGCCGACAGGGGCATGCCCGGCGGCATGATGGAAAGGATAAAACCCATGTTCCTGAGCACCTTGCTGGGAACCGACGAGGAGGGTTCCGGCGCGAAAGCCGATAAAATGACCTCGGTGGAGATGGAAGTGTATCGCCTGGCTCGCCGCCGCCACCTGGAATCGGCCGGCCTGGAAACCGCCGCTTACCAGATGTCCGTTTTCGACAGCATCCCCTACACCGCCCAGGCCAAAATGCTGGTCGACGGGTTACGGGCCGCCGAAACCGATACGGTGCCGGGCGGTGGTGAAAAAGAGCTCGAGACGATGCTCCGGCTTTACCGGGAGCAGGATATCAGCGCTATGCAGGCGTCTATTTCCAGCGAAGATTCCGGTATGGCGGGCTTTGAAGACATTCTGCTCAATAACCGTAACCGCAACTGGATCCCGATCATGAGCCGGATGATGCGTGAAAAATCCACCATGTTTGCCGTCGGCGCCGGTCACCTGGGCGGCGCGAAAGGGGTAGTCGCCGGGTTACGCCGTGCCGGTTATCGGGTGGAAGTCGGGAAGTAAGGTTGATAAAAGAAGGTTGATGAAAGGGGTTGATAAAAAAGGTTGATGAGGTTTATAAAGTTCCATCATTGATTACCAATGTTACGGGGAATGGTATCAACCTTATAAACTCCTTTTATCAACCTGATCAACTTTTATCAACCTTATCAACCCCTTTCCAGGAAACTTTTACCGAAGTTTGGCTATTCCGCTGAAAAGGGCTACTTTTGCAGCCGTTTTTTAAATTTTCATCATATTTTTTCACAACTGACTGATAATGAGACATTACGAAGTCACCTTTCTCGTAGATCCGGTGCTGTCGGGCGAGGAAGTCAAATCGACAGCGGATCAAATCCAGCGCGAGCTGACGGGCTCTGGAGCCACGATCATCGCGG
>JANPIN010000109.1:0-134840 GCA_031425035.1 Saprospirales bacterium
AAAAATGAGCGCTATGCCTGCCCGCTAAACCATTCCCCGCTTCCATGCCTTACTTTTACACCTCGTTATGGCTACCGCAGTACAAAAACGCATCATCTTTGGACTGAAAGTCCGCCAGTTTCGCCAGGAGAAAGGCTGGAACTTCGAGGAATTGAGCCGGCAGACCGGGATTTCTGTTTCCTACCTGAATGAAATTGAAAAGGGCAAAAAATACCCCCAGCAGGCCAACCAGGATCGCCTGGCTACGGCCCTCGGATTGACGCCCGCTTTTCTGGCTTCGCCGGAACTGACCAAACAATTTGCTCCGCTCGGCGATCTTTTACAAAGTAATTTTTTGAATGAACTGCCGCTCGATCTTTTCGGCATCGAAATGCAGCAGGTGATCGAGATCATTGCCCGCGCCCCCGACCGGGTGAATGCTTTTATTTCGGCCCTGCTCGAAATTGCCCGAAACTATTCACTGCGGGATGAAAACTTCTTCTTTGCCGCCTTACGGGCCTACCAGGAACTGCGTACCAATTATTTCGAGGAAATAGAACTGGCCGCCGACGCTTTTGTCCAGCAGTTCGGACTGCCGGCGAATGGGGGCGTACCGGCTACTTTATTAATGCAAATTTTAGAAAATCAGTTCGGATACACCATTGATGCGCAGGGATTGGACGCCTTCCCGACCTTGCAGGGCATGCGCTCGGTATTCCAGCCTCGCGCAAAACGCTTATTGCTCAACGGGCGACTGAACGAACGGCAAAGGACATTTCAACTGGCTAAAGAACTGGGTTTCAATGTGCTGGATTTAAAAGAACGGCCATTTACCTCGAATTTTCTGCGCATTAACTCGTTCGAGCAAACGCTGAATAATTATAAAGCCGCTTATTTCGCCGTCGCAATATTGATCAATCGCCAGGCATTTGTGCGCGACATTCAGTTATTCTTTAACCAGCCGGTCTGGGACGGGCAGATGCTGCTCGGGCTCATGGCCAAGTACCAGGCCAGCCCGGAAGTACTGTTCCAGCGTTTCAATCTACTGACGAAAGAGTTCGGTCTGGACAAGGTTTTTTTCCTGCGATTCATCCACGATCTGGACCGCGACGGTTTCGATATGGATAAAGAACTGCACCTCAACCGTCGACACCAGCCCCACGCTTCCGGTCTCAATGAGCACTATTGCCGCCGCTGGTTATCGCTGACCCTGCTGCGTGATCTGCAGCAACAGCAGCAGGGGGAAACATCAACGCCCATGCTGGCCGGCGTACAACGCGAACGCTTTCTGGATACCGGAGAAGAATATTTGTGCATCGCCGTGGCCAAACAGGGCTATCCCACCCTCGACCGCAATGTGAGCGTCACCCTCGGCGTACTGCTCGATGACCATACCAAACAGACCATCCGTTTCTGGGACGACCCCGCTATCACCCGCCGCGTAGTAAACGTGACCTGCGAACGCTGCGGCCTGACCGATTGCCTCGACCGGGCCGCCTTAGCCACCGTGCTGACCAAACGCGAACACCGTAAAAAGATGCAGGAAATAGTAGATCAACTCATCAATGAAGGCTAAGTCCGCCGCCCCAATAATCATTAACCAATAACTAACACCCACAAAATGATCCTCGTCCAGGATAAACTAGTCAGTGACGACGTCGTCGAGCAGCAATTTGTCTGTAACCTCAGTGCCTGCAAGGGCGCCTGCTGCTGGGAAGGCGATGCCGGAGCGCCTCTGGAAGACAGCGAAATGCCGATTTTGAAAGACATTTACGAGCGCGTCAAGCCTTTTTTAAGTCCCGCCGGCATAGCGGCCATTGAAAAACAAGGTACGGCGGTGTGGTTCGACAATACCGAAAACTGGGGTACGCCGCTGATCGACAATGGTCCCTGCGCTTATATGGGGTACGATGCACTGGGCATTGCAAAATGCGGCATCGAGCAGGCCCATCAGGCGGGCGTAATCGATTTTCTGAAACCTATTTCCTGCCACCTCTACCCTATTCGGGTGGAAAGCAATGAACTGACAGGTTTTGAAGCGCTGAATTATGACCAGTGGGATATTTGTTCTGCCGCTTGTACGCTGGGGGATAAATTGCAGGTGCCGGTCTATCAGTTTGTAAAAAACGCCATTATTCGTAAATATGGGGAAGACTTTTATGAGGAACTGGATGCGGCGGCGGGTTTTTTACGCGGCGGGCTGACGGCGGAGGATGTGGACGAATAATCGTTCGTAGAGGGATTGGAGAACGGATAAAACGGATGCAGACGGGTTTTCTGATGATCGTTCGTAGAGGGATCGCAGAACGGATAAAACGGATTAAGCGGATTAAAACGGATTTTAAAAAGGGTGCTGGCTCGGGATCCGAACCAGCACCCTTTTGTTTTTGAAAAAATATTTTTATCAAACTGTGTTTTTAAGTTTTAATCCAGCACAAGCAGGTAGGTTTTATTTGAAAATCCACTTAATCCGTTCCAAGCCAAACACAAATAAAATCCGTTTTAATCCTTTAGATCCGTTTCATCCGTTCTGCAATCCCTCTACGAACGATCATCAGCACATTCATTAAATCCGTCTCCATCCGCTTCCAAAACCAGGCCACCACGAAATGCCAAGTGCTGTTTTTTCTTATATTCTGGTACGAAGCGCCGGTCTGCCGCCCCTATCCTTAGCGGTTGACTGGCCCGATGAAGCCGCACAAACAAACGCGGAAAACACGCTTGTCCAGCATTTGCAACAGGCTTTTGATGCCGTGCTCACATCCCTGCCCGATTCACCGGAGCGGACAATCGTTTACAATAACCGCAAACGTTTTTTCCAAAAAAGACAGCTGGCGAACGGTTTGGAAAGAACGTTACAAGGCCATGCTGAAAAACCCGCCGCCGCACAGCTCCTTGATTATCTGCAGCAATGGCAAATATTACAGTCCCAGCTTAGCAAGGCAAGCGAACATATTGAAGCAGGCGTACTGGAAAACTGGCGTACGATTCAACAGGCTGCCGAAAACCCGGATTTCCAGCGAGCCCTGTTGTTCGCCAGTCATGATCTGCTGGACCGGCTGCCGGTTTTTTGTGCCAAAGCACCTGAAAAATTCACCGCCAAAGACCGCCAGACCGGACTTGCAGTACTACAGTACCTGAATCGCGGGGCTTATAAAACCTCGCCGCTCAGCCGTTTCACTACCGTCACCGTTTGGCCGTGGTTGCAATCCCCCACTCCCCCCGGGGAAGCGCTGCCGGATTTCATGCAGGCTGCCAAAGCCGTGGTGACACCCAATGTCGCGCTGTTGCCGGCGCTTTATGAAGTACTGCTCACCGAACCGGCCTTCTATAAATCGTTGGCGCTGCTACTCAATCCCTGCATTACAACGACGAGCGAAACATCCGGACGGCAATGGTTGTATTTCGACGGGGAGCAGGAGAGTTTTCAAAAAATGGCGCATAACCCAGCGGTGGAAGCCGTAATCGGCACTTTTCTCGAGCAGCAAGGGAAAATTTCCTGGAATGACTTAATAAGAAAAACAGTAAAGAAAATTCAGGCTGAGGAAAAAGAAGTAGAAGGATTTATTCTTGAGCTCATTGATCTGGGCTTGCTTTCCTGGCACTTGTCAGAGCGTGGCTTAGCGCCCAACTGGTGTGGCGTCTTGTATAACTACCTGGGTCATTTGCCCATGCGCCCGGTCATCAGCGAGGCGGCGGCGTTGTTGCAGTGGTTACGGACGGCGGCACGCACCCTCCCCTTTCAAACCGTACCGGAAGCGCAGCAGACGCTACGTCAAACCGTCCTGCAGGTGCGTACATTTTTTGAAACGTACCAGAGCGCGGCGCCACCTATTCCACCGGAGCAAATCTTCTTTGAGGACGTGGAAAAGCCGGTGACGCCGCTTATTTCCCCGGAAACCGTACAGCAACTAGCGAATCAACTGGCCAACTGCTGGCGACAATCCGGTGCACAGCGGGCATCGCCTTTTCGGTCGGCGCTGCATGCTTTTACCGGGGCTAGACTGGCGGAGGGGGAAAGCCGGCCCTTCCTGGATTTCTGCCAGCAGTTCCTCCGGGAAAAAGCGGACTGGGAAAAACAGGAGTCAGTGGAAACCCCACTTTTTTCAGGAAAAATAGGCGCCCTGCTCCAGGTGTTTCAAAAAGCGGATGGAAGCTATGGCGCGGTGGTGAACGGTTTATTTCCCGGCGGCGGCAAACTCATGGCCCGCTGGACGCATTTATTTCCGGCTGATTTTCGTACGGCGCTACAGCATTGGTTCCCGGAAAATGTACTGCCTTTTCCATGGCAGGGCTGGTCGAACGCCAATTTTCAGCCGATGCTGACCACTAACCACCTGGCAGTGCCGGATGGTCGCCTGAGTGGTAATGATCTTCCTTTCCTGTTGGGCAACCTGGATGTACAGCGCGGCCCCGAAGGCCCGTTTCTAATCGATCGGGACAGTAAACGCCCGGTCCGCTTTACCGATCTGGGACTGGAAGCGCCCGCCACCCGTCCGCCGGTGATGCAGGTGCTGTGGCATTTGGGAATGCCGGCCGTGTCGCTGGAATGTTTACGGCCGGCAGGTATGAAAGAAACAGATGCAGGCTGGCGTCCGCGGGTGGAGTTTCAAACACTGGTTCTGCGGCGTGCGAGCTGGCGGATAGTGCCGGAAATATGGAAAACCTGGTTAATTCCGACCGGAACGTTGACGGAAAGATTATTACATATAAGACGTATGCTTTTGCAGCAGGCACTGCCACCGTGTTTTTTTGTACGTTTCCAGTCGGTTAAGCCGCAGTTTATGGAGCAAAATAGCCCGGCCGGGTTGTTGTTTCTGGAAAAGATGCTCAAAAACGGAAAGGGAGACTTATGGGTGGAGGAAATGTTGCCGGGTAACGAACACAGGGCCGAAGAATGGGTCGTGGAACTGGACGTCTCAGCAGTGATGGATTAATTCCCAAACCGCTTGGAAGACCTGCGGAAGGATGCAGAAAGCGTTTTCCCGGCAGGAAAGAGCGGGTAGTTTCCTATTTTTGCAGGAAGCATGTTTACTGATGAAAGGAAAAAAACACCTTCTTATTGGCTTGGTTTTCGGGATGATAATTGGCTGGGGAATGGGATTTCTTCGCCTGCCTTTTATAGAAAAGAACTTCTCGTTCCTACTGGGTTTTATAACGGCCCTGGCTTGCGTATCGGCCGGCTTCCTCTTTTTGATTGGCCGGAGAACAGTGATCGATGTTTCAGCCCCCCACGCACCCGCACATTCATCCGAATAATTCCATTGGGCATTCTTATGCTCGGCAGCCTGGTGGGTGGCTTATCGGTCTATCGTCAGCACCAGGTTTTGCAGGCAGAAATTCAACACCAGAAAAGGCAGATGCAGGAAATGGCGGCATTACTAGCATCGGTGCAGCAAAGCGATCCGGAGCCACTGATGCGCAGTATGCTGGAGGAGGTTGGAGCGGAATTAAAACGCCGTCCCGGCAGGACGCTGGCCGATACGACCATATCCAGAATAGCGGCTTTGGCTTACTCTTTCCAGCCATACAAATATATGCAAGGGGATAGCCTGTCGGAGAAATCGTACAGCCCGGGGCGTGGACAATTATTGCAGGCCCTGGTACTGATGAATATCGATTCCGGTTCTTTCGTCCGGATAAAACGCTTAACGCTTTTTGCCGGGGCCGATTTACGTGGAATAGATTTGAAGGGCTTGAATTTGAGCGGTATCAATCTTCAGAAAGCGAATTTGGAAGGTGCGGACTTACACGGCGCCAACTTGCAAAATGCCGATCTGGAGGAGGCAAATCTCTGGGGGGTCAATTTGAATCAGACCAATCTGCGCCAAACCAATTTGAAAAATGCAGACTTGACCTGGGCCCAACTGAATGAAGCGAAACTTACTTTGGCCAATCTGAACGGAGCAAATCTCCGCAACGCACAACTAATAAAAGCAGACCTCAGCAATGCAACTTTACAGTTTGCCCAATCAGCTGGTGCCTTGTTCAACGAGGCGATTCTGACCAGCGTTGATTTCGCAGGCACCAATCTCACCAAAGTGAATTTCAGTCAGGCCAACCTGGATGATGCCGACTTAAGAGGCATTAATTTAAGCGAGGCGGACCTCATTGGCGTGCAATTAAACAAGGCCCTGGTAGATAAAAACTGGCTGGATAAATTAAAGGAGTGGCAACCAACGGGCGCGCAGGAAATGCAGCAAAACTATAATGTTGTAAACGACACCTTCAGTAGATGGAAACGTCCCATTTACCGTTTAATAAAAATTAAATTACTGCCGGCACAGTAATTAAAATTCAACGGCCATACATTACGGCTTGAATCTTACTTGAAAATCTACGCACTCTTTCATCTTCCGGTCTGAATGGTTTAAAGCCAATTTGAAAAGCCCAGCTGTAGTACCGCTGTAAGTCATTCATATAATCGGCTAGCAGAGTGGGTGTCCAATTCGTTTCGCTGTTAATACTATACTTCGCTTTAAGCTGTTTACCCAGCTCCTGTCCCCATTCATTATTAATAATATCTACATAATTGTCAACCGGACCTTCTTTCAGGTCTAAAATTTGCGCTTCCGTAAATTTTCCGCTGATCAATTCCGGATGGTTATGACGTTCATGTGCATCGGCAATAAAATCAGCCAGTACCTCTGAAAAACAGGAAGTTATAAATGCCTGCGCCGTCATGTGGTTAAAGGAATTAAAATAGCCTTTTTCGGTGGTGTCCCTGACATTTATTAATGCCAGTTCCGGCGTGTTAATATTTTCTACTGCTGCTTTGGCCAGATCAAGAAAGGCCAGATCCCCTCCGCCATATTTTTCCGGATTCCATCTGGAAAGATCATAAATCCGTTCCAGGTCTTTTCTATTAATTACTGCATACGGGCAACGAAAAAGCAAGCGGAGGCGGTCCACAATACTACCGCTATATCCTGCTTTGTAAATATCCCCCTGACTGGTGCCGGTTGCCAACATAGCAACTACTTCTCTGCCATTGCTACAGTGACGCACAGAGACAAAACTGTTTTCGCCTGGCATGCTGTCTGCGGTGATGGCGCCAACGTGGTACTCCATCTGAATGACTGATTTTAATTCCTGCAGCGAAGTAAATCTTGTTCCCAGTAAAGCCCCTCTTATTTTTCCAGACGGCGTCGTATTCAGGCTATCATTGTGCACTCCTGCATTACACGCAGTTACGCCGGATGTGTTTGGCAACGTTTTATCACCTGCCTGATTACAGCTAATAAAAACAATGGAAACCAGTACGAGCAAGCGAAGTATATGCATAGATAATTCTGGAATGGTGTTGGCACTTTTACCAGGTAAACATACGCTTATCCCTTAATAATTTGCAACTGCTTATTCACCACTTCGTATAAGTCCTGGCTGAGGTAGGCAAAAGATAAACCGGGGTCACTTTTATGGTCGTCGACAAAACGATTCAGGTTTTCCGTTTGGGCGCGCAGGGCCGGAGCCGACAGCAGGAAACAGACGAGGAAGAAGAAAGATAGTTTCATAGTAGAAAATCGGTTAAAGAGTGAATCAGTAGCAGGCAGACGATGGGGATTGTGGGAATGTTACAAGCTTCTAAATGAAAGGATCAATTGTTTGGTGACGCAAAACTTCAGTAGTACAATTGTGGGCAAATAGTACTTGAACCAACTTCCTTTTAGCAATTTTCATGAAACCGCACTACCCTATTCTGGATGGATTACGTGGCACGGCGGCCATTTTAGTCGTCATTTTTCATTTGTTTGAAGCCTATTACCCAGTCCCGGCCAATCATCCGATGCACCATGGTTATCTGGCGGTGGACTTTTTTTACCTGTTGTCCGGCTTCGTGGTGGGTTATGCGTATGACGACCGCTGGGGGCGAATGAACATCCTGGATTTTTTCAAAATACGCCTGATCCGGCTGCATCCGCTGGTCATTCTGGGCGCTGTAATCGGCGCCATCGGTTTCTGGCTGGACCCCTATACCAATGGTTTTCAGGCGGCCGGCTGGATGAAACTCATCGGCGTCACCCTGCTGAGTTTCACCTTATTACCCACGCCCGACATACGCGGCTGGGGCGAAACCCACAGCCTGAATGGTCCGGCCTGGTCGCTGTTCCAGGAATATCTGGCGAATTTGATCTACGCGTTATTCGGGCGAAAAATGAGCAACGTGATTTTGACCGGACTGGTGATCATCAGCGCCATCGCCCTGACCTTCGCGGCGGTTCACCACGGGGACGTGGGCACCGGCTGGAGTTACGACACTTTCTGGATCGCCTTCGCCCGCATGATGTATCCTTTTTTTGCCGGCCTGCTCTTGTTCCGGACCGGCAAACTGATCCGGCTGCCGATGGCTTACATCCTCTGCTCGCTCTTGTTGATCGTACTTTTCTTTTTACCCACCTTTAAATACAATGATGTGTACGAAGCCGCCTGCATCATCCTGGCTTTTCCCTTCATCGTCGCCGCCGGTGCGGGTGGAGAAATCAAAGGCCGCTGGGCAAAACTGTGCAAATTTTCGGGGGACATTTCCTACCCGCTCTACATCACCCACTACCCTTTCATTTATATTTATACCGGCTGGGTATACTATAAAAAGCCGGATCCGCAGCAAATTGTGCCGGTTGCCTGCGCCCTATTCGTGTTTTTGATCGTTTTGGCTTATGCCTCCTTGAAACTCTATGATGAACCGGTACGGGCCTGGCTGAAAAAGAAATTTTTAACACGCTGATCATCAATTAAATGAAGAGGATCTTTCTAAAAAGTTTTGGTTCTTTAATGCATAGAGCTGCGCCCTTTACCTCCCCCGGCCTAAAGGCCACCCCCTCCAAACTTTCTACTATTCACCCTATTTTGCTTCCAAATTTCCTCCTATGAAGCTCACTCACGTATTACTGCTGCTCGTTTTCTGCTGTAGCCTGCCAACCATCCAGGCCCAGAAGCCGGCCTCCCTGGTCGAGCGCCTCGGTTATCCGGCCGGTACCAAACTGCTCATCATTCATGCCGATGATCTGGCGGTGAGCCATTCTGAAAATGCGGCCAGTTTCAAAGCCATGGCCGAAGGTTCGGTTCGCTCGGCCAGCGTCATGGTGCCCTGCCCCTGGTTTGCCGAAGTAGCGGCCTACGCCAAAACGCATCCCAACCACGACCTGGGGCTGCACCTGACCTTAACCAGCGAATGGAAACCTTATAAATGGGGCCCGGTCGCTTCCCGGCAGGAAGTAAAAAGCCTGGTGGATTCGGTGGGTTATTTACACGATGACTGCTCTACCCTCGCCGCGAATGCCAAACCGGCGGAAGTGGAAATAGAACTGCGCGCCCAGATCGAACGCTCCAAAAAGCTGGGCCTGGAACCGACGCATTTTGACAGCCACATGCGCTGTTTGTTTGAAAACGCCGATTTATTCGCCATTTACCTCAAAATGGGTCGGGAGTACGGCGTGCCGGTCATGGTCGGCCGCGATTTTCTAAATGAGTCGGACCCCTCCTTTCGGGCATTGATAACGGACAAGGATCTGGTGGTGGACCATGTTTACACGGCCCAACCGGAGGACTACGCGAAAGGCATGAAAGCATATTATCTGCAGATTTTCAAAAACTTAGAAGCCGGCGTCAACGAGCTGGTCATCCACACCGCTTCCGACGACACGGAAATGCAGAGTATGACCAACAGCCACGGGGTTTGTCCGGCCTGGTGCGCATCCTGGCGGCAGGCGGATTTCGACTTTTTTACCAGCGCGGAGTGTAAAAAACTGCTGGCGGAGCAGCATGTGCAGTTAATTACCTGGCGGGAAGTGGGCAAGTTGCTGCGCTAGTTTTGGTAGGAGGTAAAAGGATTTTAAAATTCTTCTTTTCCCTTGCAGCATTACCCGGCCTGGATGCATATAAGTATTGAACCCGATCGGTTCTCTACTTCCACCCGGGTATGCGCCGGCTTTTAAGATGGCCACAAAACAGCCGGCGCTGTCCCCTGACACCAAAACATGAAAAAGTTACTCTTCCTTTTCACCGGTTTATTAGCCGGCATTTTCGTGGCCTGCCACCAGGATTTCGACATTACCACCGCCACGCCCATTGGTCCCATTCCTGCGGCCAATGTGCAGGCTTCGCTGTATGGGCGGGTAATGGACCCTTATAACAATCCGCTTTCTGGCGTAACCGTAATCGTAAACGGGCAGACCTACACGACGAATAACCAGGGCCTTTTCTTTGTTTACAATAAGACGCTGGATCAAAATGGCACCTATGTACAGGTCACTTCCCCCGCCTATTTCCCGGCAGCACGCTTCGCTTACCCACATGCCGGCAGCAGTACGTACCTGGAAATAAACATGCTGTCCAAGTACACGCAAAGTAATTTTTCCACGACCACCGACGCGGAAGTCCTGGTAAATGGCGGCGCAAGCATCCTTATTCCGGCGGGAAGCCTGGTGACGGACAGCGGGATGCCCTATAACGGCACTTACGGGGTAGCGGCCAGCTGGCTGGATCCAAGTGCATCGGAAACATTTAATGTAATGCCCGGTGATCTGCGGGCGCAAAATGCAGACGGCGAGGCCAGGGTGCTGAAAACCTTCGGTATGATCGGCGTAGAACTCAGCAGCCCCAGCGGGCAGGCATTACAAATAGCGCCGGGTAAAAAAGCGACGATCCGACTGCCTATACCGTCGTCCATCCAGGCCTCAGCGCCATCCGGTATAGCGCTCTGGCATTTTCAGGAAAGTAATGGCTACTGGGTAGAAGAGGGTCAGGCGAACCGGGAAGGTAATTTTTACGTGGGTGAGGTAAGCCATTTCAGTTTTTGGAACTGCGATGTACCGGCAGATTACATTTTGCTCAACGGTTGCCTGGGTAATGCTGCCGGCCAGCCATTGGCGGATGTAAGAATTACGTTGACATCTTCCCAATTCGGTACCGGATATGGCTACACGGACGAACAAGGCCTTTTTGGTGGAATGGTGCCGGCCAATGAGACGTTGATCTTAAAAGTGTGGAATAACTGTAATTCGGTGGCTTTCGAGACGACTATAGGCCCCTTTTCCACCAATACAACTTTGAGCAAGATAAATGTGGACCTGGGTAATCAGCAACCAGTAAACATAAGTGGTGATTTGTTAGATTGTAATGGCCTGCCATTGACGACTGGGCTCGTTTTTGTGTTTGATCATGACACGCTTTTCAGCATTTTACCCACAGACGAGAATGGACATTTTCAGGGTATATTCTATATGTGTTACACCCTGAACACTTTAAATCTAACTACATATGATGTTGTCAACCAGTTACAAAGCACATCTTTGTCCATTAACATTGCAGGCAATACCGCCAATGCCGGAACTATCCCGGTATGCTCTGCACTGGATGAATATGTCATTATCAATGTGGATACTGTAAGCAGGACCTATTATCAGAATACAACTTATACAAACCAGGGATTTTATGCTTCAAATACTTTTGATAGTAATTATGTCCAACTAACCTTTAGCAATTACTCTGCATCCACCAACCAGGCTACTATTAATTACCTGGGTGGCTTACATAATATTGGTAATTTATATCAGTCTTATGGTTGCGCGTATTGTACCGATCCAAACTGTGGTTGTGACCCGGGAGATACAGGCGCACTCATGTTTACGCACTACCCACAGTTCATTGGCGACTATGCGACTGGTACAGCCAGTGGATCCGTATTTGTGAGTACCGGTCTGCAACCATATACCCTCAGTTTCCGCTTGAAAAAGACCCAGTAAACCCGCCCCATGACCGGACCAGAAACGGACATAACCCAGGTGATTGCCGGCTGCATACGCCAGCATGCTGGCTCCCAAAAGGAGCTGCTGCGGCGCTATGCAGCCAATTTACTGTCCGTTGCCCGCCGCTATGCCCGCACGGCCGACGATGCCGAGGATATTCTGCAGGACGCCTATATATTGATTTTCAAAAAGCTGGAATTATACCAGGCGGAAAAAGGTACGCTGATCTCCTGGATGCGCAAAGTGGTCATTAACACGGCTTTATCGCATTACCGGAACTTCCGTTTCCAACTGGAAAAAGCTACGGATGTATTCCCCGAAATGCCGGAAACGGCGCCGGACATCCTGACGCAACTGAGCTTTGAGGAAATTCTCCAGCTGATCGCTACCCTGCCCGATGGTCCGCGCACGGTATTCAACCTCGCCGTTTTTGACCAGTTCGCGCATGATGAAATCGCCGCGCTGCTGCAAATTCCAGCCGGCACCTCGCGCTCCCTGCTGAGTCGGGCGCGCAAACTTTTACAGGAAAAAATACTAAATACGCAAAAGCATGAACTGGCAAGAATTTGAAGACCGGCTGGGCGCGGAAGGACAGGAGCATCAGACACCCGTCGACACGGATGCGCTGTGGGCAAAAATCCGGGAAAAGAAGCGGAGACGCTGGCTACCCTTTTTCTGGCTGTTCGCCGGGATTGGGTTGGTGCTGAGTGGCGGACTTGCCTTGTACGGCCGTTTCACGCATACAGAAACAGCTTTTGCGAAAGAAACAGGTCTGACCACCAACTCCAACCCTACGGAAGCGGCGCCATTACCAGCCGTCCCTGCGACAGGAACGATTTCGACTATATCTGCGATGAATGGTGAAAAAACGGCAAAAAGCACCCCCTCAGCGCAGAATAACTACAGTAGGGGCAAACCTGGACCGCTGCCATCCATTACCCTCCGGAAAATAAGCCCGGCAGACAAGGCGCTTACGCCAAAGGCCGGCCAACAATCGACTTTCCTTTCGGAGGATACAAAGGCCAACCTGCCAACCGACCAACCAGATTTAGCCGGTTTGGAAGAGGTCATCCCGGCTGTAAAAAGGCCGGCCCTGCTGCTTTTACCGTTTCAACCTTTCCAACCCTTACTTATACCCGTCCATCCACCTGCGCTGGATCGCCCGCAGCCACCCATGGCCCTTGCATCCGTTCCATTGCCGGTCAAGCACCGTTCCGGGCTATCCATCGGGATAAATGCCGGCTATTTTAGCTGGAACATTGAACGCAGCGAACCCGTGGCCAGTCCTTATCCCCGCAGCCACGAAAAAGTACTGGCCGCCGTGCAGACCGGCCTGCAAGTGGAATTCCCGCTGGCGCAAAAGTGGTCATTACGCAGCGGTGTGCAGTACACGGAGTTTCAATCGGTATTTCGCTGGACCGATAACTGGCAAAAAATCGATTCTTCTGAGAACAGGTTGTTTGCCTACGAACGTAACGTGCAGCATTATAACCGGGTCCAATCCCTGGCGGTGCCGGTGGACGTGCTGTATCGTTTTTCACTGGGAAAATGGTCGCTAAAGCCCGCACTAGGGGTGCAACTGCAATTCGCTCAATATGCCGACGGACTAATTTTAAAAAATACGAGGCCTAATGCCCAGGGTTACCCACTTATTTACCGGCAGATTTTCAATCTGGGATTACGCGGCGGCATCAGCATCGAAGCGCCGCTAGGTTCTAAAACCAGTCTGTTTCTGGAACCGGCCGCACGCATGGATCTGTTTCGCCGAACCGCTAAAGACTACCCGGCAGAACGTTTCCGGCAATGGGGATTACAAGTAGGCATCATGCGATCATTGTAGATGCTGGCATTGATTTTTTGAGTTTCTTCCATATTTCTGCCAAACAACAGCATCTATGGAACTCCAAAATAAAGTCGCCCTCGTTACCGGCGGCAGTTCGGGCATTGGCCAGGCTGCCGCCGTATTATTAGCCCAGTCCGGCGCCAAAGTGGGCATTATCAGCCGCAATGAAGCGGAATTACAGGCCACCGTCCGACAGATGGAAGCAGCCGGCGGACAGGCTATGTTTGTGACTGCCGATGTTTCCAAACCCGAAGAAATACAACAGGCCGTGGAGCAGATTGCCGCCGCCTACGGTCGCCTGGACATTGTTTTTGCCAACGCCGGCATCAACGGGGTCTGGGCGCCCATCGAGGAGCTGGAACCGGATGAATGGGACAAAACCTTGTCTATCAACCTCAAGGGCACGTTTTTAACCGTAAAATATGCTATTCCCTTTTTAAAAGAACAGGGCGGTTCGGTCATTATTAATTCTTCGGTGAACGGTACCCGCATTTTCAGTAATGCCGGCGCTACGGCGTATTCCTGTTCCAAAGCCGGCCAGGTCGCTTTTACCAAAATGGCGGCGCTTGAACTGGCCAAATACCGCATTCGCGTCAATGTCGTTTGCCCGGGCTGGATAGAGACGGAGATCGATAGCAGTAGCGAGAAGCGCGATCTGGATACCATCCGGGTGCCGGTCGATTTTCCCGAAGGCTCCATTCCATTAACGCATGGCGCGCCGGGCCGTAAAGAGCAGGTGGCGCAACTGGTTTTGTTCCTTGCTTCCGATAAGGCCAGCCATATTACCGGCACCGAAGTCTGGATCGATGGCGCCGAATCGCTTATACAGGGGTAAAAAGGTGGCTGCGGGAATTTGGCAATGCGCTGGAAATCCTACAGAAAAAATTTACCCGTTAACCAGCGGTGCGACCCGCTTACCAATTAATTCGATGGCCCGCAGCAACTGCGTATGCGACAAACCGGCATTGTCCATTTGAAAAGTGAGCCGCGAAATACCGCCGAGCGCTTCGCTATGCCGTTTGATCTTTTCGGCAATTTCTTCCGGACCACCAATCAACAGCGCACCCCTGGGCCCCATTTGCGCATCGAAATGGCTGCGGGTTACCGGTGGCCAGCCGCGTTCTTTCCCGATGCGGGTGAAGGTTTCGGCATAGCCGGGGTAAAACTCCTGAATGGCTTTTTCGGTCGTTTCACCGACATACCCCAGCGAATGCAAACCCACTTTGAGTTTTTCGGGCGCATGGCCGGCCCGTTTGCCGGCTTCCCGGTATAAGTCCACCAGTGGACGAAAACGATGGGTTTCGCCGCCGATAACGGCCACCATCAGTGGCAGACCGAGCGTTCCGGCGCGAATAAAAGACTCAGGCGTACCACCGACACCCACCCAAATGGGTAACGTATCTTGTAACGGCCGCGGATAAATCGCCTGGTTCTTGAGTGCCGGCCGAAACTTGCCGGACCAGTTGACGACCTCATAATCCCGGATTTTCAGCAGGAGCTCCAGTTTTTCCGTGAACAACTCGTCGTAGTCGTGCAGGTTTAAACCGAACAGTGGAAAGGCCTCGATGAAAGAACCGCGCCCGACCACCATTTCCGCCCGGCCCTGTGAAACCAGGTCCAGCGTAGCAAAGTTCTGAAAAACGCGCACCGGATCGGCCGCGCTCAGCACGGTGACTGCCGAGGTCAGCCTGATGTGTTTGGTACGGGCAGCGGCGGCGGCCAGAATTATAGTGGGCGCCGAATCCAGGAACTCCCGGCGGTGGTGTTCGCCTATACCAAAAATATCCAGCCCCATCTGGTCGGCATGCACAATGCGGTCGATCAGCTGGGTGAGCGATACCATATTATTCTTTGCCGTGCCCGATTCCTGTCCAACAATGGCGGCGGCAAAACTGTCAATTCCGATTTCCATAAATAGTAATGATTAATTATACCTGTAGCCGGTTATGACCAGGTCGTACCGGCTATAGGAGACAAGACAAACGCGTACGGCCTTTGTTCTACCAGTAAATGCAATTCTATAATTGAATGCCCATTTTAAGGGGGAAACCAGATACATTTGCTTACACCATTACTCAATAGCTGCGCTAAAATGACCCGCAATTTTAATGAGGAAAAGCAAGCCGCTGCTAGAGCAGCAGTCAAGGAAATTCAGTCCAGGCAGATTATCGGCCTGGGTACTGGTTCCTCCGCGTTCTATGCGCTACAGGAAATCGGCGCGATGATCAGTCAGGGATTGAACATCCAGGCGGTAGCGACCTCCAACCATACCCAACAGCTGGCGGAAAAGCTGCATATTCCATTAGTGGACATAAATTCCGTGCACAGCATCGATATTACGATTGACGGGGCAGATGAATTTAGTCCGGATCTGACGCTGATCAAAGGCGGCGGCGGGGCTTTACTGCGGGAAAAAATCGTGGCCGCCATGAGCAAAGCGGTCATTATTATTACCGATTCCTCCAAGCGGGTGGATATACTGGGAAAATTCAAAGTGCCGCTGGCCGTCGTGCCCTTCGCCACCAATTATGTACTGAGCCAGCTCCTTAAAAGCAACGGGCAGGGGGCAATCCGGCAGACAGCCGGCAGCCCGTTTCTGACGGATGAGGGCAATTATGTAGTGGACGCTGATTTTGGCCTTATTTCCGACCCGGCAAGACTCGCGGAAGAACTAAACGCCATCGAGGGCGTAGTGGCGCATGGGCTGTTCATTAAACTAGCGACTAAAGTGATTATGGGGAATGGGAATACGACGGTTACTTTTGATCGTTCCTGATCAAACGCTTTATTTTCCGTCCATCAGATCGATCAAACGATTCAGTTCGGCATCATTATCGAACTTGACGATAATCTGGCCCTTGCCTTTTTCATCCCGTTTCAAGTCCACTTTACCGCCGAAGAAAGCCCGGAACTGATCCTGGATGTTGCGCATATTTTCCGGCATGGAGGTTTTGGCTTTCGCCGGTTTGGCTTTCTTACCATCCTGATAACCGGCGATGAGTTCTTCGACTGCCCGTACGGACAGGTCTTCAGCGACAATCTGGTGCAGGAGCGAGTTCTGGAGCGCCAGGTTGCCGTTAATACTGGCCAGCGAGCGGGCATGACCCATGGAAATACTGCGGTCTTTGAGCGCAATCTGAATTTCCTCGGGTAGCTTCAGCAACCGCAGGTGATTGGTAATCGTGCTGCGTTGTTTGCCGACCCGTTCGGATATTTCCTCATGGGTAAGTTTGCCTTCTTCCATCAAACGAGCGTAGGTGAGCGCTATTTCGATGGCGTTCAGGTCTTCGCGCTGGATATTTTCGATCAGGGCCATTTCCAGCATTTGCTGGTCGTCGGCAAGGCGTACGTAGGCGGGAATTTCCACCAGGCCGGCCAGTTGGCTGGCGCGGTAACGGCGTTCACCGGAAATGATCTGATAGGCTTTATCGTGCAGACGGCGTACGGTAACCGGTTGGATCAGGCCGTGGACCTTAATACTTTCGGACAGTTCCTGCAGGGCCGTCGGGTCAAAATTGCGGCGTGGTTGACCGGCATTGGCTTCAATTTGCGTTATGGGCAAAAAAGCCACGTGGCTGGTCAGTTCACGCACCACTTCCTGGGGGTTCTCCTGCACGGCCTGTTCCATGCGGGCCGGATTGCCCAGCAGGGTTTTTATACCGCCGGTATTGAATTTCTTCGACATGTGTGGTTTTTAATTCTGGTTCCTGCGTAAAAACTCTTCCGCCAGATTGAAAAAATTGGTGGCGCCCTTACTGCTCACGTCATATAGGGCGACCGGGGTATGCTGCATGGGCGCTTCGGCCACGCGGGAATTACGGTGAATAATGGTTTCAAACACGTAATCGCTGGCGCTGTTCCGTACTTCCTCTACGATGGCGTTGGCCAGGCGTAAACGTCCGTCGTACATAGAAATCAGAAGTCCTTCCACCTGCAAATTCGGGTTGAAACTCTCCTTGATCAGCGAGATCGTGTTTTTCAGCTTGGCCAGTCCTTCAAAGGAGAACATTTCGCACTGTACCGGAATCAGTACCGTATCGGCGGCAACGAGGGCATTCACGGTGATCAGGCCCAGCGAAGGCAGACAGTCGATGAACACATAGTCGTAGTCGCGTTTGATCTCGCCGACAATGCCGCGCAGGATGTACTCGCGATTTGGGCGGTTGACCAGTTCCAGTTCGGCGCCGACCAGATCAATATTGGAAGGTAGCAGATCCAGGTTCGGGGTATTCGTTTTGATGATTGCCTGACGCGGGTCCGTACCACTTACCAGGCAGTCGTACAGGCTGATTTTATTATCCGTTTCCGGTTCGCCAACCCCGGAAGATGCATTGGCCTGGGGGTCCGCATCGATGATCAGGATGCGTTTTTCCAGAATTGCCAGCGAGGCAGCCAGGTTGATCGTAGTAGTAGTTTTACCGACGCCTCCTTTCTGGTTGGCGATCGTGATGACTTTGCCCATGTCTTTCAGCATAATGCTAGTAAGGGTTGATAAAGTGCTCTCTTCTCCTTGAAAAAGCGGGCGAAGTTAAGGCGGCTGCCCCGAAATTGAAGCAACAGGACGGTTTAAGTTATCCCCCGCCTTATCCACAAGTTGCCAACATTAATCGCGCAGGAATTCCAGTTCCATGTGGCGATCCAGTTTAGCGATGGAAGAAGGTTCATTCGGTTCCTTATTATCCTGCCGGTACTTGACCACATAGTCTACATTGCCCAGTATTTCGCTGCTGATGCCGCCATAAGTGGGTGGAAAAGGTTCTCCGCTCTTATTGGCCGAGGTACTGATAAGGGGACGGTCGATATTTTGGATCAATTCCCGGCAGAATTCATCCTGCACCACGCGGATGGCTACCGTTCCATCGGGGGCTTTGGCAACGGCTGGCAAACCCATGGATCGATCATAAATAATGGTGAGTGGGCGCTGATGGAAGGAAAGCAGCGTTTCCAGTCGTGGATGCACCTTGGGTACGTAGCGCTTGAGCATCTCGATATCCGAGACCAGCAGCACATAGCCTTTTTCGGGTGGGCGACCTTTGAGCAAAGAGATGCGTTCGATGGCAGCCGTATTGGTGGCATCGCAGCCGATTCCCCAGATGGTATCCGTCGGATAACAGATAATTCCGCCTTCCAGAAGAAGGCGTGATATTTCAGAAATGTCGTCGCGTAGCAGGAACATGACCAACAATTGATGTTTGATAGACGTTGTGAACGTAATTTTGGGCAGCAAAAGTCCAACTTTAACCCGTACCTGCACCATACCTGTACAAATTTAAAAACTATACCTCATGGTTTTGCGCCGCTACTGGCCTTTTTTTCTGCTCGTTTTTTTGTTTACCACCCCGGTGTGCCTGTTGGCGCGGCACATTATCGGCGGTGAAATCACGTATGAATGCCTGGGCGAGGTGATTTCCGGAACAACGCGATTTAGATTTACCATGAAGGTATACCGGGACTGCCAGGGCGGTGGTGCGCCCTACGATGATCCGGCCGAGTTCGCTATTTACCGGGGTACGGAAAACAATAATTTCCTGTTCAAGTCTTTCGCCTCCGGCAATCCGGTGATTCAAAATATTGTCCCCCTGCCCCCCGACTGTGTGTCGGACATACCGGTTGTGTGCGTAGAGCAGGGAATTTATATTTTTACCCAGGATCTCCCCAAACTAACGGACCCCAACCAGAGCTACTTCATTGTCTATCAACGTTGTTGCCGCAATGAGTCGATCACGAATATTGTAAACCCGGGTTCCATTGGCGCGACGTATATGGTTGAGGTCACCTATGAAGGGCAGCAGGTTTGCAACAATAGCCCTGTCTTCAAGAGCTTTCCGCCGATCATTATCTGCAATGAATTCCCCATCGATTTCGACCACAGCGCTACGGATGCGGACGGCGACGTACTGAAGTATTCTTTCTGTCGGCCGCTGGCCGGCGGCGGCAATATTTTGCAGGCGCCCGGTCTCTACAGTTGTAATGGGGCCGTGCCTACCCCACCCTGTCCCCCACCGTTTGATCCGGTGCAATTTACCGAACCGACCTACACCTTTGATAAGCCGATGGGGGGTAATCCGGTTGTTAATATTGATCCGAACTCCGGTTTTATTTCGGGTGCTCCGACCAAACTGGGTCAGTATGTGGTCGGCGTTTGTGTGGAAGAATTTAGAAATGGCAAGTTACTATCCCGGGTCAGACGGGAATTTCAATTCAATGTGGCTGATTGTACGCCCACTGTTTTTGCTAAAATTGGCGGAAAATTGCTGCCTGGTAGCCAAACCAAGTACCTGGTTGTTTCCTGCGGCAATAACACGGTCAAGTTTCGCAACCAGAGCGGCCTGCAGCAGTTTGTCGAGGACTTTGAATGGAAATTCGATCTGAACGGTACTCCTTTCAGCGATAAACAGAACTGGGAGCCGGCCATCACTTTTCCGGACACGGGGACTTATGAAGGTAAACTGCTGTTAAATCCAGGGTTGCCCTGTAATGATACAGCCTATATCACCGTACGGATCAATCCGGCCGTAACCGCCAGTTACAGCTTTAGCTACGATACCTGCGTGGCCGGTCCGGTAATTTTCACCGACGCTTCTTTCGGCGATGGGATAGTGAATAAATGGAACTGGAAATTTGACCCGGCCGGCGATACCTCCAGCCTGCAAAACCCGGCACACCAGTTTCAGGTACCGGGCGATAAACCGGTTAAATTGACGGTTACTGACCGCAACGGCTGCATGGACGACACGGTACAGGTGATTCGATGGTATCCGGTGCCGGCCCTGGTGATTGTCCAGCCAAATACTTTTTTCGGCTGTTCGCCGGTGGACGTATTTTTCAATAACCTGTCCGCTCCCATTGACTCGACCTACAAAGTTGTCTGGGATTTCGGCGACGGCGAAAGCTCGACCGGCGTGATCAGTCCAACGCACCGCTACGTAAAATCAGGTGTTTTCAACGTTAAGGTGTCCATTACTTCGCCCATCGGCTGTTTCATCGAAGATTTTTTTCCCAACCTGGTACGGGTGGAAACTACGCCCACGGCCAACTTCGCTTACGAACCGACCGAGGGGCTGAACTCCTTTAACCGCACCGTCAATTTTACCGATCTATCCATCGATGCCGCCCACTGGAACTGGCAATTCGATCAGTTTGGCGGCTCTATCCTGCAAAATCCGGCTTTCACTTTTCCCGATACCGGCGTAGTGCGTGTACGCCTGATCGTAACACATGAGCGGGGCTGTAAAGATTCGCTGACCCAAATTATTGATATTCGTCCGGAAGTTCGCTGGTATATGCCCAATGCTTTTACGCCGAATGGCGACGGCCTGAACGATGGTTTTTATGGAAAGGGCTTCCTCGAGGGCATGACCAATTTCCAAATGAGCATTTGGAACCGCTGGGGCGAACAGGTGTTTGAAACGACCGACCCAACGGAGCCCTGGAACGGCCGGTCAAACAACACGGGCGGTGTATCGCCCGCCGGCGTGTATGTCTATCAGGTCTCTTTCAGGGGCCCCCGCGGCGAACCATTCGAGTATAAGGGTTATGCGACGCTGGTGCGATGACGGCGCAGATTTAAAGCAATTTAAAAGCGCCAGGTAAAGCCAAAACGCGGTTGCCAGACCGACTGTGGGGAATAAATATTATTAGCCGCCGCGACATTGTAGTAAATGCCGATCTCCGAGCCGACGTTTCCATCACCGAAATTATAACCGGCGCCCAGATACTGATTACTGAACTCGTTGGGAACCTTGTATAACTCGCCGGTGAACTGGTCCTGGTAAATATCATTACCCCATTGTTCCGCTATTTCACCCTGTAGAAAGAAGCCCCGGAACACTTTAGCCCGCAGGAATAGGCCGGCTTCCGTTTCCAGAAGATTGAGCGCTTTTTGACCGCTTAGTTTCAGCGACGTATAGGTCAGCGAGACCCGCGGACCGGCGGAAAACGGGCCGTAAATTTTATAGCCGACCATCGGGGAAATACCCAGACTGAACTGGTTTGCGCCATTAAATCCACTGAACCCGATGCCGAACCCACCGCCGAACCAGAGTCGGGACATGAAAGCGGATTGCTCTTTTTCCGGATGTTCAGGATGTTCGGGATGTTCTTCCCGGCGATTGGTTTGCGCAGACAAAAGGTTTGCGGAAAAAAGGAGGAGGAAAAAAAATAATGGGAACAGCTTTTGCTGATGCATACAGATATTTTTTAAGGTAGAAAAAACAGAATTAACGGCGCAAAAGTAAGCAAGAGCTGGGTAGCCGCAAGCTGGATGTCAAATCTAACCGGCTAATTTGCTCTAAAAGGCGATGATATTAGCAAAACGCTAATTTTTTTACTTTAGCCAAAATGAAGTTTTAAACAAACATTACTTTCGCACCGGTTTACCCCAGACGGCCAGCATGTTTCCTAACGCCGATTCCCCCACAGTGTTCCGATGTATTCAATCTCCGCTATTCCCCTGAACCGGGATGGTGCTGTGCGTTATCCAATTTCACTTATCAACAGTTTAAAAAATTTTTCAGACAATGAGTAATTGTTTACGTCTGTTTTGCCTGATGGCTTTTTTTGCCGGCGCTTTATTACGGCCCAACCTGAGCCATGCGCAAACATTTTACGGTGAACAGCAAAAGGATCCTAGCCTGCAACTGCAAAACCAGATCAGCCGTTGGGAAGTCTACCGGATAAATGCCGCCGGATTGTATAATGCGGTCAAAAACACCCCCGAAAGTTCGGCTCCCCAACTGCATCTGGGGCAGCACCACTGGCGGTTGGATTTAACGCCGAACACCATTATTTCTCCGGACTACACCCTACAGGTTGCGACCTCGAAGGGCGTGGAAACCAGCGTATTAACCGAACCGAAAGCCTTTCGCGGTTATGATCTGGCGGCTGGTGGCCGGGTACGTTTGACCCTGGACTATGATTTCATATATGGTTTTGTGGAAGAAGGCGGCGAACGGTTTTATGTCGAACCACTCTGGTACTATGTGCCAGCGGCCGACCGTGACTTGTTCGTTCTGTATGCGGCCAAAGATGTAAACCGTAATGTAAAAGGCAACTGCGCCGTCCTGGAAGGAGAAGCCGAACTGGAACATTTGCAAGATGGTGACCAAAAGGCCTCCTTAGCGGAAAGCCAGGCCTGTTATCAGGTCGATCTGGCCATCGCTTCCGACAACTCCATGTTCATTAAGTACGGCGGCGCGGCTGGTGTGCAAAACCACAATATTGGCGTCATCAACGACGTGGAAGTCGACTATACGGGAAATTTTTCGCAGGATCTGGCCTTCAACATCGTTACCCAGTTCATCGTTAGCGGTACGGATCCCTGGACGAACTCGACCGCTGCGGGCACCTTGCTGGGTAGCTTCCAGACCTGGGGAAATGCCGGCAATTTCGGTGTCACTTTCGACGTAGGGGAACTGTGGACGAACCGGGATTTTGACGGGGGCACCATTGGTATTGCTTACCTCAACGGCGTTTGCAACACTAATAAGTATCACTGTCTGCAGGATTTTAGCAGTAATGCCGAATTACTGCGTTGCCTGACATCGCATGAAATTGGCCATAATTTCAGTTGTGCACACGATGCCGGCACGCCTTGTACGACCATCATGTGTCCCTTCGTTTCGTCCAGCAACACCTGGAGCAGCCAATCGGTCAGTTCGGTGAACAGCTTTATTATCCCGCGAATCAGCAACGGTTGTCTCTCCCCCTGCGGCCCACCTCCGGCGCCCTTGGTGGCTGATTTCGAGTGGGATCCAAACCCAGGTTGCGCCGGTCAGCCAGTTCACTTTACCGATTTGTCAACAGGTGGCATTACTGGCCGGACCTGGACTTTTACAGGCGGCACCCCCCCTACATCGACCCAGACCAACCCGACGGTGACCTGGAATACAGCCGGGACGTATAACGTTAAACTTACCCTCGCCGGTTTTGGAGGCCCCGTTTCCATCACTAAACAAGTGATTATTCAGCCCCAGCCCGTGGCCAATTTCACTTATGTGGTGAATGGTCTGACGGTGATTTTTACCAACACGTCGACCAATTCGACGACGTATGACTGGGATTTTGGCGATTCACAATCGAGTAACGATCCGAGCCCGGTCCATACCTATAGTGAAGCCGGTATTTACACCGTGAAACTCACCACTACCAATGACTGCGGTACTTCGACTAAAACGGTGATTATCAACACCGCACCAACCGCTGATTTTGAAGCGAACGTCACTACAGGTTGCGCACCGCTCACGGTACAGTTTACCAACCTGTCTTCGTCGAATGCCGCGACTTATATCTGGCAGTTCCCCGGTGGCTCTCCCTCCCAATCATCCCTGCAAAATCCGACCGTTGTCTACATGGTCAGCGGCACATACTCCGTTAGCCTGACGGCCTCCAATGGTGCAGGCGCCATGACAACGACGAAAATCAATTATATTACGGTACAGAACCTGCCCTCCTCCACCTTTACTTCTACGGTAAGCGGCCTGACGGTGAGTTTCACCAATACGTCCGTGAATGCAACGACCTCCAGCTGGACTTTCGGCGACGGCGGTACCAGCACACTGACTAACCCGACCCATACATATGCGACCGGTGGCACTTACACAGTAGTTCTTACCTCTGGTAACATTTGCGGTACGGTGGTCAATACACAGACCGTTACCCTCACGTCGGCGCCATCCGCGGCCTTCAGTGCGACGCCGACTTCCGGCTGCGCTCCGTTGACCGTCCAGTTCAATAACCTGTCCACCGGAGGCGCAACTTCTTACAACTGGCAATTCCCCGGCGGAACGCCGAGCACCTCGACGGCAGCCAGTCCAAGCGTGGTGTACAGCACCCCAGGCACGTATTCGGTGACCCTAACGGCCACCAACGCCGCCGGCAACAGCACGGCCACGCAAACCAACTACATAACGGTATACAGCGGACCAACAGCAGCATTTACCAGTTCCATATCCGGCTCCACGGCAACCTTTACGAACACAACCAACGTTGGTACGGCCCCTGGAGCAACGACTTATTTGTGGAATTTCGGCGATAATTCTACGAACAGTACGGCCGCTAACCCGACCCACACCTACACCGCCGACGGTAGTTACACCGTTACGCTAACGGCAACCAACAGCTGCGGAACGACTACGTTCACCCAGGTGGTGGTAATTGCAACGCCGCCAACGGCCAACTTCACGGCGACCAACACCAGCGGTTGCGCGCCGTTGACCGTGCAGTTCACCAGCACGTCATCCGCCAATTCGCAGACCTATAACTGGCAGTTCCCGGGCGGAAATCCGAGCAGTTCGACGGCGCAAAACCCGGTAGTGGTCTATGCCACCGCCGGCACCTATTCCGTGACCCTGACGGTAAGTAACGGTACGGGCAGCAATACGGCTACCCAAACCAACCTCGTCGTGGTCACCACGACACCGGTGACGGCTTTCACCAGCACGGTGGCCTTGTCGACGGCGACCTTTACCAATACCACCACCGGGGCCACCAGTTACGCCTGGAACTTTGGCGATAACCAGACCAGTACCCTGGCCAATCCGACCCATACGTATACGGCCGACGGTACTTACACCGTAGTGCTGACGGCTACCAACGGCTGTGGCAGCACCACCAGCACCCAGACGGTGGTGATCGCTACGCCGCCAACCGCCAACTTCACGGCTACCAACACCAGCGGTTGCGCACCACTGACGGTGCAGTTTACCAGCACGTCATCGGCCAATGCGCAGACCTATAACTGGCAGTTCCCGGGTGGTAATCCAAGTAGTTCTACGGCGCAAAACCCGGTGGTGATATACGCAACGGCGGGCACGTATTCCGTTACGCTCACCGTCAGCAATGGCGCCGGCAGCAACACGGCTACGCAGACCAATCTGGTGGTGGTTACGACGACCCCGACCGCCGGTTTCACCAGTATGGTGAACGGCCAGGTGGCATCGTTCAATAACACGTCTTCCGGTGCGTCCACCTATGCCTGGAATTTTGGTGACAACACGAGTAGTACGGCAGCTAACCCGACCCATACGTATACGGCCGACGGTACGTATACCGTGACATTGACTGCTACCAACAGCTGCGGCAGTATGACGACGACGCAGACAGTGGTGGTAGTTACGCCGCCGACAGCCGGATTCACCTCCAGCCTGAGCAGCGGTTGCGCCCCATTGACGGTGCAGTTTACCAGTACCTCGTCGGCCAACACGCAGACCTATAACTGGCAGTTCCCGGGTGGAACGCCCAGCAGTTCGACGGCGCAGAACCCGGTGGTGGTGTACACTACCGCCGGCATCTATTCGGTAACGCTGACGGTGAGCAACGGCGCCGGCAGTAACACGGCTACGCAAACCAATCTGGTGGTGGTTACAACCACCCCGACCGCTGCATTCAGCAGCACGGTTTCCGGCGCAACGGCTACTTTTGTCAACAGCAGCTCGGCTAATGCGGGTAGTTTTGTCTGGAATTTCGGTGACAATACTGGCAGTACCCTGGCCAATCCGACCCATACTTACGCCGCAGACGGCACGTATGAAGTGACTTTAACGGCGACGAACAACTGCGGCAGCACCACCTTCACGCAAAACGTGGTCATTATAACTTCGCCTAGCGCCGGTTTTACCGCCAATACGACGACCGGTTGTGTGCCCCTGACGGTACAGTTCAGTGATCTGTCATCCGGTAACACGACTGCCTGGAGCTGGACTTTCCCCGGTGGTACCCCCGCTACTTCGACCCAGCAGAATCCGGTGGTGGTGTATAACACCCCCGGCGTATATGATGTAACGCTGGTGGCCTCCACGGCCTTCGGAAGCAGCACGTACACCCAAACTGGATTTATTACGGTCCTGGGTCCACCGACTGCCGGGTTTGTACTGAACTCTAATGGCACCACTTTTACCTTCAGCAATACGTCTTCCAACGCAACGTCCTATTTCTGGAACTTTGGCGATGGCAGCACGTCTTCGGATGCTAACCCAACCCATACTTTCACGGATGACGGCATGTACCCGGTGACGCTGACGGCGACCAATAACTGTGGCTCCACAACTTTCACCTTCGGAGCTGACGTGTCTTCCGTTCCAACTGCCGCCTTCACAACGGATGCGACGGCCGGCTGCGCGCCCTTCGGTGTACAGTTTACTAACCAGTCGAGCGCTAATGCCGCAACCTACCAATGGACTTTCCAGGGCGGTGATCCGGCTATTTCCGCTGTGGCGAATCCTTTTGTGAACTACAACCTGCCCGGCACCTATACGGCGCAACTGATCGTTTTAAATGCCAGCGGCAGCGACACGGCAACCACGACCATCACGGTGGCGGCTTTGCCAGCGGCATCTTTCACGGCAGTGCCCACCGGACTTTCAGTCGTTTTCAATAACACGTCGGCCAACGGTACCAGTTATTCCTGGAAATTCGGTGACGGCGAAGGCAGTACGGATGCGAACCCAACCCACCTCTACACGGCGCCTGGCACTTATACGGTGGAACTGACGGTAAGCAATGCCTGCGGCGCGGCCACCCTGCAGCAGACCATAACAGTGACGACGACCGGTACGGAAGAAGCCAGCTGGCTTTCGCAGTTCCGGGTGTATCCGAACCCGAATCCGGGCCGGTTTACCGTGGAAATGCATGGGGAATCGCACGAGGAAGTGGAGTTCACCCTGTTCAATGCCATTGGCCAATTGGTCCACCGCGAGGTAGCTGATTTCGGCACGGGCAATTTACAGCAGGTACTGAACTGCTCCAGTTTACCCGCCGCCTTGTACACCCTGCGCGTACGCGCCGGCGACCAGGCTGCTTATGTTAAAATTATAGTACAGGACTAGTAATTACAGTAAAAATGCACCGCGGTCATGCAGGCTAAACCTGGATGACCGCGTTTTTTATTTTACCATGTATACTAACTTTATCATATTGCCTAACTTCACCAAAAAGTGCACATAAGAACACATAAGCGCAGGTGTCATTCCAGTACTTATGTGCCCTAAAGTGCGCTCTGTGGTAAAAACACTTCCCCTACACGGAAAATAAAATCCGAAGGATTCACTAGTAATCTCTATCGTAAATCAAAGAGGTTACCCACCCCCGGCGTACGATCAAAAATGAAACCTTCGGCATATTTAGCCTGTATAGATCGTCCGAACACCCGCCCTTTCGCTTCCATAAAACTCAGGAAGTCCTCACCGGAAATGGGCGTATTCGGCGCCTCTCCATCCGGACTATAAAACTGGGACCGGAAGGATAAGATCGCTTCCATTTTCTGCTCAAACCAAGGCGTGATGTCCACCACGAAATCCGGTGTTAACTGCCGGTCCTGAATGTAGTGATACACGGCTTTGGGGCGCCATTTATCCTGTTTATTACCTGCATAATCCAGGGTTTCGATCTTTTCCAGGCCGGCGTAAAAACAGGCTTCGGCGGTCATTTTTGCCGCGCGTCCGTGATCGGGGTGGCGGTCATCGGGTGCATTGCATAATACGATCTCCGGGCGGCAGGCACGGATCACCTGCACGATTTTGAGCCAGTATTCCGGTGTGTGGGTAAACAAGCCGTCCGGCAGATCCAGCATTTCGCGGAAGGCAGCACCCAGCACGCGGGCGGAAGCAGCACCTTCCGCAGCCCTGATCTCCGGTGTGCCCCGGGTGCCGAGTTCTCCTTTGGTCAGATCCAGCAACCCGAAGGTCTTGCCCAGACTGGCGTGACGGAGTAAGGTGCCGGATGCACTGAGCTCTACATCGTCGGGATGACTACCCACGGCTAAAATATCAACTTTGGTCATTCGATCAGACTACTTTTGCAGTATAAAATAAAGAAAATGGAAATCAATCCGCCAGAACAGACTTGGCCTGAGGATATTCGTATACGCATAGCCGCCCTGGAACGGGCTTTTACCGATGCCGAACATCGCGCCCAAAAGTATGCACTTGAACGCGATGCTGCCTGGCAGCAAAGCAAAAGTTTGCAGACCGAGGTACAGCAGCTGGAACGCGACTATGCTTCTTTGCGACTGCAAAAAGGAGGTTTCGGCTTTAAAACCATGCTTTTTACGGGTTTTGTCGGTACCGTAGTCGGCTTAATTCTCTGTTATTTATTTTTTCGGCCCAAAGACGATGACCAGGAAGTCTTCCGGCAATTTCGCGAACAGCACCAGTTCAATCTGGAACTGGCCATCAGTAAAGGGGAATTTTCCCAGGCGGATAGCCTGCTAAAAATCAGCCTGGATCATCCGCAGTACAAGGTCATCCACCAGGAACTGGAGTTTACACGCAAGATTACGGGGGCAGCCTGGCGGCGGTGCGGAAAGTGAGTGGAGGGGAAAATGGGTTTGTTTAGGTTGGAAGGTTTGTTGGTTTGTTGGTTTGTTGGTTTGAACGCTTGTTTACCTGAAATACTATTTTGGCCAACACGGGTCTAGTTCGTACCCAGCGTACCCCCTTTTACCTTAAACCAGGGCCGGATTTCTTCAATACCCGGCACGGCGTAGATGGAGCAGATCGGACATTTTTCAGGTTTGTGATTACGCGCCGGGCAATATTCCCGCCCAAAATAAATGAACTGCAGGTGCAGTTTGTTCCAGTCTTCTTCCGGAAAAACAGCTTTCAGATCGCGTTCGGTTTTGACCACATTCTTGCCATCACTGAATCCCCAGCGGGCGGCCAGGCGAAAAATATGGGTGTCCACCGGGAAAGCCGGCACATCGTAGGCCTGGGACATCACGACGGAAGCGGTCTTGTGGCCAACGCCGGGTAAAGTTTCCAGGATTTCAAAACTCTGCGGCACTTCGCCCCCGTATTGTTCCGCCAGAATGACCGATAAACCCTTGATGGCCTTTGACTTCGGTTCGGACAACCCGCAGGAACTGATCAGCGCTTTTATTTCTTCCACCGGCAGTTTGGCCATGTCGGCTGCGTTGTCGGCGCGGGCAAAAAGTCCGGGGGTCACTTTATTGACGCACTTGTCGGTGTTGTGGGCAGAGAGTACCACGGCCACTAATAAGGTATAGGGGTCGCTGTGTTGGAGCGGAATGGGGGGCTCCGGATAAAGTTCGTTGAGAATATGCTGAATGCCGGCGGCTTTGGCGAGCAGATCGGAGGAAGGAACGGGTGTGTTTTTCACGTAATCCTGTTTCTGAACCATAAAGGTAGTGAGAGTCTCCAGGGGCTTTTAAATCTTGAACAACCAATAATTCTGAAGCTCCTGGAGAGTCTCACTTAAAATTATCTCTAGTAAGGATATAAACCTGCTGCCATCAATTGCTGGCGGGTAAATACTCTGCTCAGGTTATTCATCCGAAATATATTAACAGTAGCCTGTCCAATCTCACTTCGTGATAGTATCAAGCCATCTATATTTTCAAAGTGTTCATGCCATTGATCCGTGCGGGGGCTGAAAAATCGAATAGCATTTTCATTACCTGAAAGAAACGTAGCAAAATCCGTCCCTTTATATAAATTACATTCTGGACAGCAATATGCTAAATTCTCAAGTACAGTCAACCCTCCATGTTTACTTGCTAAAACATGATCCGCATGAAAAGAAATACCCGCACCTAAATCGGGCAGTTGGCAATATTCACATATGAATTTAGCACGCTCAGCCGTCAGCTTTCTTATACGTTCTGGAATTTTCTTACTCATGAAGCCGCCAGACGCATTGCCTTAATCTTTGCGAGATAAAGAATGTGATTGATAAGCAAAATAGAATCCAATTCTTCCTGCTCAGGAACCGAAAGCAACCCCGCTTTTCCTTTAGCGGCCAATTCATCATACCGGCTTTGTAATTTTTCCGAAGCCCGATAATCTACCACTTTGTCGGGCGAAACACTGACTAATAAATCAGTTATTTCTTCAAAAGCAATCATTGGAGTTCCCATAACGGTTGTTTTTAACAAAGTTAAACTTTTACAGACACATTAGCCGGTAAGATTACTTCTATCAATCAATGTTTAAAATGCCGGAACCCCGTCATCACCATCGCCATATCGCGTTCGTTACAGGCATTGATAGAATCCTGGTCTTTCATCGATCCGCCCGGTTGAATGACGGCCGTAATACCCGCTTCGTGGGCGATTTCCACACAGTCCGGGAAAGGAAAGAAAGCATCGGAAGCCATGACGGCGCCATTTAGATCGAAACCGAAAGATTTGGCCTTGGCAATGGCCTGCCGCAAAGCATCCACGCGGCTCGGCTGGCCGCAGCCCATACCGATCAACTGGCGCTCTTTTACCAAAGCGATGGCGTTGGATTTCAGGTGTTTGACGCATTTAGCGGCAAAGATCAGTTCCCCCACTTCTTTTGGCGAAGGCACGCGGCCGGTGACCGTTTTCAGGTCGGCTTCGGTCTCGGTTTTTAAATCGGCGTCCTGCTCCACCACCCCGTTCAGCAGGCTGCGGAAACTGCGCGGCTGAATATCGAAGTTTTTGATCTTCAATAAAATACGGGCGTCTTTCTTACGCAGCAGTTCCAATGCGGCCGGCTCGAAATCGGGCGCGATCAGGACTTCATAGAAGAGCTTGTTGATCGCCTGTGCGGTCTCCAGATCGACGATGGTGTTACAGATAAATACACCGCCGAACGCCGAAGTCGAATCGCAGGCCAGGGCCGCTTCCCAGGCTTCAAGCAAGGTATGGCGACGGGCCACGCCGCAGGCATTGGTATGTTTAAGAATAGCAAAACAGGGTTTACCGACCTGGAATTCGCGCATCAGCTGCAGCGCCGCATCGATGTCCACCAGGTTGTTATAGGAAATGGCTTTGCCGTTCAGCTTATCGAATACCTGTTCGAAATCGCCAAAAAACACGCCGGACTGATGCGGGTTTTCGCCGTATCGCAGGATGTCCGAGCGGTGGATGGAGTGTTTGAAGGAAATGTCCGTCGTGCCCTCGTTGAACCAGTTGTAAATGACAATATCATAATTGGAGGTCACTTTGAAAGCGCGGCGGGCAAATTCGCGGCGATTGTCGGCGGTGAATTCGCCGTTTTGTTCGTTCAACAGGTCAGCGAACATTTTGTATTCCTCTTTGGAACCGACTACCACTACGTCGCGCCAGTTTTTGGCCGCCGCCCGGATCAGGCTGACGCCGCCGATGTCGATCTTCTCGATAATTTCCGCCGGGTCATTGGTGGCGGCCACCGTTTCCTCGAAAGGATAGAGGTCCACAATCACACAGTCGATTTCCGGGATGTTGTACTGCCCCAGTTGCGCCAGGTGATCCGGTTCGCGACGCGCCAAAATGCCGCCGAAAACTGCGGGGTGCAGCGTTTTTACCCGCCCGTCCAAAATGCTGGGATAACCGGTGAGCGTATCCACCCCGATGACCGGAATATCCAGTTTCTGGATGTATGACTCGGTGCCGCCCGTGCTGTAAAGAACCACGCCGAGCGCATGCAGCCGGCGAATAATGGGTTCGATCCCGTCTTTGGAATACACGGAAATGAGCGCGGAACGGATTTGTTTTATGTTGTTTTCGGTGGACATACGGTACAGGTTGCGAATGGTAAAAGGCGACCAGGGTGATCATTGCCCAGGCCGGCCGGAAAAGGCGCAAAGATAAACCGCTTCCCCTGCTTTACGGCTGGCAGGGCTTTTAAAAAGACGTTTGTTTGAAAAATATCCGGCCGTTTATGCGTTTTGTCATGCTGTCATCATCGTGTTATTTTCCATTCATCCAAACACATAACACGTTATGAA
This sequence comes from Saprospirales bacterium, assembly GCA_031425035.1. Lineage (GTDB taxonomy): Bacteria > Bacteroidota > Bacteroidia > Chitinophagales > Saprospiraceae > M3007. The sequence goes on from JANPIN010000109.1 coordinate 32,257, forward strand.
AATTTACTTCTTCCTCTTTGCCTGGCTGGCTTTTGCCGCCACGACTACCCTACCCGATCCGACTATTTTACAAGGAAAAGTGACTGATGATACTGGTAGTCCGCTCATTGGTGCGACCATCAAGGTTTTTAAAGACGGCAATATTGTCCGTGGAAGCATGACCGATGTAGATGGCAAGTACCGGTTGGTACTAGACCCTGGCTCTTATACCGTCGAGGTTAATTACACGGGTTATGAGCCATTTACTCAGCAAAAGGTGAGCGCCGTTCAGGGGCGGACCATGCAACTGGATATAAAAATGACCAGTGCCGCTGCGCTGGAGGAGGTTGTGGTAGTAGGTTACAGTACTGAACAGTCCGCCAAAAAGGCGAAGTCTGCCGATAAAGGCGGCGGCAAACGCGCGCCGGCGCCACCCTCTAAAACATCGACTCCAGCTTCTACCGGATCCGTTCAATATAGTACGCAGCCCAGTCCGAAAGCCCCTCGCCCTGCGGAATATTCGCGGATCATGCCCGTACAAACAGCGGGCTCTACCTTACTGGGTAGAGCAAAAGACAACCGTAAAACCGGGGAAACAGGTTTTAAAACCGCCCCCGATTCCCTCATCGAAGGCAACGAGGAACAATACAACACCATCCTCGAAAACCCGTATCAGGACAGCCGCAGCAACAGCAACAGCATTTCTACTTTTTCCATCGACGTGGATGCGGCGTCGTATGCCAATCTGCGCCGTTATATCAACTCCGGACAATTACCGCCGCGCGATGCCGTACGTATCGAGGAAATGGTGAATTACTTCGATTATACCTACCCGCAGCCGACGCGTCAGCACCCTTTTGAAGTCAGCACGGAACTGGCTCCCTGTCCCTGGGCGCCTGAACACCGCTTACTTATGATCGGTCTGCAGGGTCAGCGCATGGACCTGGGCCAATTACCGGCCGCCAACCTGGTATTTCTGATGGACGTTTCCGGCAGCATGGGCAGCGCGGATAAATTACCGCTGGTGCAAAAATCGCTCGAACTGCTCACCGACCAGCTGCGACCCAATGACCGCGTAGCCATCGTGGTGTATGCCGGTGCCGCCGGTACGGTGCTGGAAAGCACGCCCGGTACGGAAAAATTAAAGATCAAGGAAGCCCTCAATAAACTGCAAGCCGGTGGCAGCACCGCCGGTGGCGAGGGCATTCAACTGGCCTATCAGGTAGCGCGCAAGAACTTCGTGCCCGGCGGCAACAACCGGGTGATCCTCTGTACCGATGGCGACTTCAATGTGGGAGTCAGCAGCGAAAAAGAGTTGATTAAACTCATTGAAAATGAACGCAATAGCGGCGTTTATCTCACTGTACTGGGTTTTGGTACCGGTAACTACCAGGATGGTAAAATGCAGGAACTGGCCGACAAGGGCAATGGTAACCATGCGTATATCGATGGTCTGGCGGAGGCAAAAAAAGTGCTCGTCCAGGAGTTTGGCGGCACGCTCTTCGCCATTGCCAAAGACGTGAAACTACAGGTACATTTCAATCCGGCGCAGGTGGCCGGTTACCGCCTGATCGGTTATGAAAACCGTATGCTGGCCACCGAGGATTTTAACGACGATAAAAAAGACGCCGGCGAACTGGGCGCCGGGCATCGCGTCACGGCCCTGTACGAACTCATTCCTGCCGGCCAGTTGCTGCCGCCGATGAGCAGGCTGGATTCATCGCTGGTCATGGTCAGCAAATCCGATACCAGTGTGTCGGTCGGCGCCGATGATCTCCTGGTGCTGCAACTGCGTTATAAAAAGCCCAAAGGAGAAATGCCCAGCCAACTGATGGAATACCGCCTGCCCGCTACGGCGCTGGGACAGGCCGGCACAAGCGAAAATTTATTACTGGCCTCGGTGGTGGCTGAATTCGGTCTGCTGCTCCGGGATTCCAAATACAAGGGTACGGCCAATTATGCCCAGGCGCTGGAGCGGGCCCGCCGGGCGGCTAAAAACGACCCGAACGGTTACCGCAGTGAACTGGCCGATCTGATCGAAAAAGCTGGCAAGATACCGCCGCCAACGGCCGGCAACCGTCGGTAGCTTAGTGTTTCGCCACGGATTTTGGCTGGTTCAAGCTAAAATCACCAAAATCCGTGGCGCAATTGAAGTGGCCGAAATGCTACCTTTGGCCCATGTTTTCGCTTTCGTCGCCCAAACCAATCCGCAAGTCTTTTGAGATTACGCTGCAAGCGGCTAAGGAAGAACTACAACTTCCCAGAAAGGGCTCCGGCATGCTTTTTCGCACCTACTACAGCAATCACCTCGAGTTGAGCCGTATTGCCGACCGGAAAGCGCATTTCATGATCGGGCTGAACGTATTTCTGGTGTCGCTGGTGATTACGCGCAAACACATGGGCATCTTATCCGGCGCCCACTATTTACTCTGGCCCAACCTGATCCTGGTGGTCTCCAGCCTGAGTTCGGTGGTCCTGGCCATTATTGCCACCCGACCGGTCTTGCCCAAACGCCCCAAAGCCGGCGACACGCGTCCGATCAACTGGTTTTTCTTTGGCAGTTACTGCTACCGCCCCCTCCAGGAATTTCATGAGAATATTCAACTGCTCATGCAGGATGACGATGCCTTATTCGATGCATTGATCAAAGATTTGCATTTAATGGGTAAGTCGCTGGCCAAAAAGTACCGATTATTGACCCGCTGTTACGAGTTTTTCTATTATGGACTTTTACTAACCGTCTTGTCGTACCTGGCGGCATTTGGATGGCATTACTGGTATTAAATCCCTACGACGCACTACGCAGGTCCCCCAATTTTGAGAGCAGCAAAAAAGAAAACTGCACACCAGGCAGCAGATGAACCAGTAAGTCCATCTTCCGCCAAAACAATCATTTGCAACGGTTCCATTGGTCGGATTATTCCTAATTTTGACCAGCTATTTCGCTTCCCCCCGATGATGCCCGTCGTAGTCCATCACCATGAATATTGAGCAGCTAAAATCCGAGATCAAGTACCGTACCTCCCGCTCCGGAGGTAAAGGCGGTCAAAATGTGAATAAGCTGGAAACGAAAGTGGAAGCTGTGCTCCATGTGCTTGATTCCCATGCTTTTACGGAAGAAGAACAAGAAACTATTTATAAAAAACTGGCCCATCGTATTAGCGAGGAAGGGCTGTTGAGCGCCGTGAACCAAACCGAACGCTCCCAATTGGCCAATAAGATCCTGGCCGAAAGAAAGCTGATCATCCTGATCCAGAACGCCTTACACAAGGAGAAAATACGCCGGGCAACCAGGGTTCCGGCCCGGGTGGTCCATGCCCGCATCGAAGGTAAAAAACGGTTATCCGCCAAGAAAGCCGAGCGTCGCAAGCCAGGTAATCAGGATGATGCCAATTAACTTTTAATCCACCTGCCGGCCTGTACTCATCCGCCGGTCCTAACTGATCGATTTTTTCATAAACCGCCTTTAATATGTACACTAAATTTCCTTTACTTTTTACGCCCTTATTACTGCTTTCCCTGCTTTTACCCGCTCAGACGACCAAAGATGCGACCCTGGCCGTAACCGCCAGTTTTACGACTAATCCAGCCGGTGTTACCTTGAGCTGGCCCAATGCTACCGCTTCCAGCCTGATCGTTTACCGGCATAGTAAGACTTCCCCGAACAACCTGTGGTTTACGTTGCTGAACGTCACCAACAGCACCCAGAAAACGCTGGTGGACAATCTGGTCAGCCCCGGCCAGATCTATGAATACGTGGTCCAGCGTGTTTCGGGCAACGTGATCAGTTATGGGTACGCCCATGTCGCCCTGAATGCGCCGGTAATAGATAACCGCGGGAAACTGCTGTTCTTCGTCGATTCCACGCTGATGGGCCCGCTGGCCGATGAAGTCGGTCAGCTCAAACTGGATATGATGGGCGACGGCTGGACGGTTGTACCCCATATTATCGGCAGCGGCGCTACGGTTCAAAGTATGAAAAACCAGATTGTGGCCGATTACAACGCCGATCCTGGTAACGTTAAAATGGTTTTCCTGCTGGGCGCCCTGCCGGTGCCTTATTCCGGCAACACCGCCTGGGACGGCCACCCCGACCACCAGGGGGCCTGGCCGGCGGACAGCTATTATGCGGATATCAACGGGTTGTGGACGGACGTGGGTATTAATAACACGGTGGCCAGTCGTGCGGCGAACGACAATGTGCCCGGCGACGGCAAGTTCGATCAAAGCTACATTCCCGGAAACGTGGAGCTGGCCGTTGGGCGCGTGGATTTCCGCCATTTATCCCCGGCTACTTTCGGCGCCTCGCAGGTGGAACTCTATCGCCGTTATTTGCATAAAGACCATGCCTGGCGCTTGCATGAATACACGGTGGAAAACAAAGTGCTCATCGACGATAATTTCGGTTATTTCAACGGCGAGGCCTTCGCCGCCAATGGTTTTCGCAATGCCTATCCGCTGGTCGGCGCCGCTAATGTAGTCGAAGACGACTTTTTCACGGGCAGTGTCACCAATAGTTATATGATGGGTATGGGCTGCGGTGGCGGTACCTACAACAGTGCGGGTGGGATCGGCAACAGTGCCCAATTCGGTACCGACAGTGTTAACATCGTTTTTTCCATGCTTTTCGGCAGTTACCATGGCGACTGGGACTACGAAACCGATCCTTTTATGCCGTCCGCACTGGCTTCCAAGGGCGGTATTCTGACCTGCAGCTGGGCGGGGCGGCCGCATGTATTTTATCAGGCCCTGGCTTCCGGCGAAACGATCGGATATTGTACCCAGGAAACCCAGAACGCCGCTACGAACACCGGCTTTCAGCCCACGTTCGGAGAGAGCGGTGCCCACGTCAGTCTGCTGGGCGACCCCAGCCTGCGCGCCCACGTGGTTGCTCCGGCGAAAGACCTGGTCGCAATGCCCCAGTGCAGTTCGGTCGGCCTGAGCTGGACGGCCTCCAGCGGAGCAGTGGGTGGCTATCATGTGTATCGCTCCCTGGTCCGCAACGGCAACTACACCCGCCTGACGGAACTGCCCATCACCGCGACCACCTACACTGACCTGACTGCCCCGGACGATACCGTATTTTATCAGGTGCGCGCCGTACAAGCGGTCAGCACGCCGGGCGGCGGCACTTATTTCAACACGAGTACCGGAGCCGGCGCCTTTTTAGTTTTCGCCCAGGGCACTGCTCCCGAAATCAATGCAATCGGCGGATTGATCACCTGTAGCCAGCCAGCCATTAACCTTACGGTCACTTCCGACCTGCCCATCAGCGGCCTGCCGGGCTGGCAAGGTCCCGGCGGACTGACTTATGCCGGCGCCACGGTGCTGGTAAATACCCCCGGTCAGTATACCGTAACCGTCACTGCGACCAATGGCTGCACGGCTACGGATGTGCTGGTGGTAAGCGGTAACACGACGGCGCCAACCTTCAGCGGTTCGGGCGGCACCCTTACCTGCCTGAATCCGACGGTGACACTGGGCGCCGGCGTTTTGAACGGTTCGGTCAGTTGGACGGGTCCTAATGGGTTCACGTCCACCCAGTTGAATCCAACAGTGATGGTGGCCGGACAGTATTTGGCAACCATCACTTCGGCGGCGAATGGCTGCACACGAACGGGAACGGTCAATGTTCAGATCGACACCTTCCTGCCGACTTTGACGCTGCCGACTATTCCGACTTTGACTTGTACGACGCTGTGCATCGACGTGGTGTTACCGCCCATACCGGGTCACCAGATCTATGTCGACGGCACCCTGATTCCGGCTGGTTCCCCGTTGGGACTTTGTACGCCCGGTGCCCATACCCTTAGTTTACGATCGGTGAACAATGGCTGTCAGGATAATTACCCGATTGTCGTGAACCAGAATATCACCCCACCGGGGGCAGTAGCTACCGGCGGTACTATTGGCTGCGGTACCTCGCTACAGTTACAGGGAAGTTCCCCTACTCCTAATATGGTGTATCAATGGAGTGGTCCAGGTGGCTTTAATTCCATTTTGCAAAACCCGATGGTGACGGCCACTGGCAATTATACCCTGATCGTCAGCAACCCGGTCAATGGCTGCACTTCCACGGCCATAGCGATGGTGAATAACCCGAGTGCCCCCAATGTGAGCGCTACCGGCTTAATGCTGGATTGCATCACCACTACCGGCACGCTGCAGGGCAACTCGACGACACCCGGAGTAAGTTATTCCTGGACCGGCCCGAACGGCTATACGTCCAATCAGCAAAATCCGGCGCCCAGCCAGGGCGGCTTGTATACCCTGGTTGTTACTGCACCTAACGGCTGCACCAGTAGTGCCACGGCGGAACTCAGTGTAAATGCGGATCTCCCTTCGGCAAACGCCCTCGGAGCGACCCTGACCTGTAGCCAGCCCACTGTTGTGCTACAGGGGTTCACCTCAACGGTGGGTGCTACCTATTCCTGGACGGGTCCGAATGGATTTACGTCCACCTTGCAGAACCCGGAGGTGAATACGCCGGGCATCTACACCTGGGAGGTCACCGGACCGAATGGTTGTTCAGCAACGGCAACGGCCGAAGTGAGCATCGCGCTGCCCCTCCAATTTGCGCCAATTTCTGCCGGCAATGTCGACTGTGACGGCAATGCTACGTTTACGGCGGAGGTGAGCGGTGGTACCTTGCCCTACTCGTACGCATGGTCGACCGGAGATAGTACGGCCTCGATCCTTGTTCCGCCCGGCACAGCGACTATGGTGAGCGTTACGGTACAGGATGCCGCCGGGTGTACGGTTAGTATTCCGGCAGTAACGGTAACTTCTTTCACTCCAGTGGAAGTTAGTGCTTCGATCGTTAATGAAACCGGCACGCAGCAAAACGGCTCGATTATACTGTTCGTAGGTTTCGGCAACTGCCAGAACCCCACCTATTTATGGAGCAACGGCGCCACCACCTCGGCTTTGGTTGGTTTATCAGCTGACTTATATACCGCTACCGTAACCTGCCCGGCGACTGGATGTTCAACGACCATTACAGTGGAGGTGGGTTCCATTGTAGGCACCGAAGACCCTGCTTTCTGGAAAAAGCTAGCCCTGTCGCCTAACCCGGCCAGTGAGCAAGCCTTTTTGCAGGTGCAGTTCCCGGTTGCGACGGCATTTCAGGTAAAAATGCTGGATGCTACCGGCCGTGCGGTACTGATTTTACCGGAAACAACCCTGATCGAGGGGACCCTTCCGCTTGATTTGCGGCTTTGTCCGCCGGGTATGTACATGGTTCACGTTGCTACGAAAACGGGTACGGCGGTACGGAAGCTGGTGGTGGAGCGGAATTGAGTTGGAAAATGAACAGGCATAAATCAGCAGGAGTCATCCGATTATCGGGTGGCTCCTGTTTTTATAAACCCTGTTTCAACATAAACGCCCTGTATCGTGCCATCGCCCGCTCCACTGCCGCGCGTTGGGTGGCCGACCAGTCATAAAAAGGTTGCAGGTTTTCCGGATGCCGGTTTCCAGCGGGGTTTCGGTGCCATAAGCCGCCGGCAACCCCGTCCACCACGAGCACGTGACCTTCAAAACTGCCATTACCGCTGGGAATGATTTTCTCTTTGAATGCCGGGAACAAAGCGCTGCGGTCTTTGTAGCTAATGCCGTATTCGTCATAGTCGGGCATTAGGAAAGTAGCGCCTTCGCCCAGTTGCTTTTTGATGGGGATGTCCGGGAAAATATACGCCTGACCATCAGCCATTTTTTCCTGCATAAAGGCTGATCCCAGCATGGCCCGCCCGGCTTTCGCATCCTGCACCGTGAGGCCCGACCACCAGACAAAGTCCTGGATGGTTGCCGGACCCCGGCTGGTAAAATACCGCCTGACCAGTTCGGCCAGGGCTTCTTCGCGGGTCAACGCCGGGATTGGTTTTACCCGCTCTTCCAATAAGGCATAAGAAAACTGTTTCCCGATCCGGGGGCCGCTGCAGATCAGTCCCTCCAGTTCGGCCTGCATCACGATATAGGCCAGTCGCTGACCGGTCGCTTCAATCCCCTCATTTTTTAAAGCTGCCTGTAAATCCTTGCTGGTCAGGTAGTTATGGCCAGCCAAGACTTGACTAAACACCTGATTACAGCGGTGAAAAGCAGGGGCATCCAAACCCTCCCGGCGATACATAGCCTTATTGCCGGCCTGTACCCGGGGTCCGCTCAGCATCAGCATCCAGCGAATATCGGTGGGCGCGACGAAATGCCAGGTCGGGCGCAGTATATGGGTGCGCAAAATAGCGCCTTCCTGAAAGGCCTGCTCGACCGCCTGCTCCGTTAGCCCGGGCAAACGCAGCCCGATGGCCCATTTAGCCTGGGCATATTCCTGGGATTGCATCGCGCCCAGCCAGCTTACGATTTCTGCCGGCTGTTGCCTTACGGTTTGCGTAATGTGCTGATTATGCAGGCGGGCAGCGAGAAATTGCAGGGGGGACATGGTTGGTTGGTTTGAAAGGGGTTTGTTGGTTTGAAGCGTTTTGAACTACATGAAAAAAGGGCTGGTGAAACGCAAGAGAATTTTATACGATGGAATCAAATATAGTTACCTGTCAAATCCGTGGGGCTGCCTTCATCTAAGCTTTACGCTGAATCAAAATCTGTGTAAAATCTGCGCAAAATCTGCGCAAAAAAAATCTGTGTAAAATCTGCGCAAAAAAAACCTGCGTGAAAATCTGCGCGAAAAAAACGTGCGCGAAATCTGTGCGAAAACACATGCAAAAGGGTTTATAAAGTTGATCATCAACCTTATAAACCCTTTTCAACCGAATCAACCGAAGTACTTACTGGATCACAATTTCAAACGGCAGACGGGCCATAATGCCGCTGTTCTGGCGAAAATCCTGCACCGTTTTGTAAGCCGGATACAGGTCACCGAGTTCCGAACGCAACATGGCGGCTTGTACGTCGTCTTTGGTTTTACCCTTGGTGAACCGTTCCATTAGTTGTTCAATGCCGTTCAGGGTACGCGGATAGGTAGTAGTGCGGTATTTTTCCAGTCCGGCCAGTTTAGCGGCCGCTGCTTTGGCACGCTCCAGGCCACCCAGGTCGTCGACCAGCCCGATCTGTTTGGCACGAACTCCGGGCCAGACGCGTCCCTGAGCGATTTCATTCACTTCATCGCGGGTCTTATGCCGGCCCAGAGCAACCTTCTTTAAAAAGTCTTCGTAGGTGTTGTTGATGCGCTCCTGGATCATGTTGCTTTCCTCCGGAGAAAACTCGATGAACGGCGAACCGAACGCCGAAAAACGGCCGGTACGCACGGTATCATAGGTAATACCCAGGTTTTCTTTCATGGTTTGGGCCAGCATCGGGATCATGCCGAATACGCCGATCGAACCGGTAATGGTGCTGGGTTCGGCGAAAATACTGTCGGCCTGGCAGGCAATATAATAACCGCCGGAAGCCGCCACATCGCCCATACTGACCACGACGGGTCGGCCTGATTTACGCAGCAGATCCACCTCGCGGAAGATATTTTCACTGGCCAGGACGCTGCCGCCGGGCGAACTAATGCGCAGGACCACGGCCTTGATACTTTCATCCAGGCGGATCTTCCGCAGAATTTTTACGTAGTACCCGTCATAAATGCTGCCCGGCGTTTCTTCATCGCCATCCTGGATGGTACCTTCGGCATAGACCACCGCAATCTTGTCTTTCGAGGTAAAATTCGCTTTATTACCCTTGGTATCGAAGTAGTCCTCGATTTTTACGCGGCTCAGCTTTTCTTTCTGGTCCAGTCCGATTTTACTTTTTATGATATCCAGCGCCTGATCTTCGTAGGCAATGCGATCGATCAGGTGAGCGCGCAGGGCCGTCTCCGGGCTGCGGCCATCGAAGTCATTGGCCACGCGACGCAGTTCCGTTTCGGAAATATTACGGCTGACGGCAATGTCGTGGATGAAAATATCGTACAGCGCATTGAGGTATTCGCGCACCTGCAGGCGGTTTTCATCGCTCATTTTATCGAAGCGCAGCGGTTCGGTGGCACTCTTGTATTTGCCGACGTAAAAAATACGGAACTGCACGTCCAGCTTGTCCAGCAGGCCTTTATAGTAAGCGATGGTGCTGGAATAACCGCGAAAATCCACGGCGCCAACGGGGTTGAGCACCACGCTATCGGCCACCGAAGCCAGGTAATAGGCGCTCTGGGAATAAAAATCGGCATAGGAAACGATGAATTTTCCCGAGGATTTAAAATCGGTCAGCGCATTGCGCAGTACGGCCGAGGTGGCTTTACCGGCCATAACGTTGTTGGCATGCAGGTAAATCCCTTTAATATCGGGATCCGTCTTTGCCAGTTCGATGGCCGCCACCATATCGGTCAGTCCCAGCACACTCTTTTGCTCCAGGTCGAAGGGATTCATTTCCGTGTTATTCGTTTTTTCCGGAATCAGATTTTTAAAATTCAGTTCCAGCACGGAGTTCGCCCCTATGGCGACTGTTTTTTTATCGGAAATTTTACCGGCCAGTCCGGCGAGGGCACTGAAACCGATGAAAAGTAATAAACCCAGGGCCAGGGCGGTGCCCAGACAGGAGGCAAAGACAAATTTAAAAAATTGATTCATTGTAGAAATAATAAAGTAAAATTTGGAACAAAAGATGCCGGATAAATCCAAGTCTGCAAATGAAACAAGCTGGGGACCGATAGTTTTGGAAATTAGATAAATAGGCATATTCCGGGGATGGAGCGTTCTTTTGCCGGGATGGTTAAGGCGATGATTAAAATTTAGTTTCTGCCTCCGGATATCCGAAATTTTGCTAATTTTCGCCGTGCAAATGCATTTTTGCACCTAATCCCTTTTTATAATCCCATACATCCGTCTTTTGCTTCCCGGCAAATCTCCTGCATAAAGTCTTCAGGATCTAACACTTTTACTACACACACATCGGATGAACCGTTTTTACCTTTCTATGCAAAAGGGCCTAATCCTTTTTTTCTGCTGCACGACTGCGTTTGCACTACATGCTCAACTGCAGGTCACCAGCGGCGCTACGCTTCCTTACACCCCGCAAAATCTGATTTCCAATATTTTTCTGGGTGAAGGGGTGGAAGTGACCAGCATTACCTACGGTGGCAATGCGAATGCCGTGGGTTATTTCAATACCGGTACGCAGGCCATTGGTATTGAACGCGGTATAATTCTCACTACCGGCGCCGCCGAAACCAGTGGCAGTACCCTGGGATGTAATGAACAGGGAAGCGATTTTGCCTCTACGGACAATGGAATAAGCACCAGCGATCCCGATCTGGCCGCTATTGCCACCTCGGTCATCCGTGATTTAACGGTTTATACGATTAAATTCATACCGACTTCCGATACCCTGCGTTTCCGCTACTGTTTTGCCTCGGAAGAATATCCGGAGTATGCCTGTAGTTCGTTCAACGATGTGTTCGGATTTTTCATCCAGGGCCCCGGCTATCCGGTGCCGACGAATATTGCCAAAGTACCCGGCACCAACCTGCCGGTGAGCATTAATAACATCCACCCGTCTAACGGACTGGGTTGCCCGGCTAAAAATGTACAGTATTATAACAATAATTTAAATTCCAATAAACAGCCGACCTACGATGGCTTCACGGACGTATTCATTGCCCAGGCCATTGTGACACCCTGCCAGGAATATACCATCAAACTGGTCATTTCTGACGTGGGCGACGGTGCATACGATTCGGGGGTTTTTCTGGAAGCAAAAAGTTTCGGTACCGGTTCGCTTAAAGTAGATGTGGCTACGGTCGGCGCCGATGGTACGCTCACGGAAGGTTGCGCGGACGGCATGCTGACCTTCGCGCTGCCTACCCCGGTCGGCCAGGATTTCCCGATTGACTATAATGTATGGGGAACGGCGACCAACGGCGTTGATTTTCAGACCATTCCGACGGGTTTGTTTATTCCGGCCGGTCAGACCCAGGTCTCTATTCCCCTGATTGCTTTATCCGACGCACTGGTCGAAACCGGGGAATACATCGCGGTCGACGTGCAGCGGGACCCTTGTAACCGCGATACCATTTATATTAAAATACGCGATAACGGCCTGCTGCCGCCCAGTCTGCGGACCGATACCACCGCCTGCCAAAGCAACCTGGTGCCGCTTTCGCTGAATGGTACGCTACCGATCACGCTGCCGCCGCAGCCGACCTTCACGAATACCCAGGATTATAATATAGCGCCGGTGAACACCGTCATTAAATCATCCGTTACGGTTTCAGGCGTACTGCAAAAGAAAGTTCTACCGGGAGTAATCAGCTCGGTGTGTATGAACTTAGCGCATACTTTTGACGATGACCTGGACATTTTTCTGGTTTCGCCGGGCGGTCAGTTTATCGAACTTAGCACGGATAACGGCGCAAACGGCGATAACTACACCAACACCTGTTTTTCCCCAACGGCCACCCAGGTGATCACGGTGCCCGGTTCTCAGGCGCCGGCTTCCGCAACGCCATTCACCGGCACCTTTATTCCTGAAGGTCCCTGGTCGGATCTGTACGGCGATAATCCAACCAATGGCAACTGGCAACTACAGGTCAAGGATGATGCAAATGGGTTTACCGGCAGCCTGCTGGACTGGACCATTACCTTCGAGCCAGATTATAAGGTGGAATATCAATGGTTGCCGGTGGATAGCGTGGCCTGTCCGACCTGCCCCATTACCACGGTCAACCCGGCACAAACCACCGTGTATACGCTGACGGCCACCGATTCCTACGGCTGTATTGTCCAGGATTCGGTAAAAGTGGACGTACTGCCGGCATTACCCGCGCCGGTCATTACCTGTGGGGCTTCCAGCAGTAGTTCGCTCGCTTTTGAATGGACCAGCGTGCCGGGCGCTACAGGTTATCAGGTAAATGTAAACGGCAGCGGCTGGGTACCTGCTTCCGACAGTTTATCGCATGCCATTACCGGTTTGGCGGCGAATAGCGTGATCAATATTGAGGTGCAGGCCATTGGTGGTCTGGCCGAATGCGCCCCCTTTATCGGTACTGCTACCTGCGTAAACTGCCAGTCGCCCACGGCTACGCTCGCTACCACCAACGTCCAATGTTTTGGCACCATGGATGGCACCGTGATGGTTACACCCGATGGGGTCAATCCACCCTACACGTTTACCATAGATAGCCTGAGCAGTACGACCGGAAGTTTCCAGAACCTGGCTGCCGGCAGTTACACAGTTACGGTGACCGACCCAACTGGCTGCGAGGGCTTCTTCCCGTTCACAGTGACGGAGCCCGCTGCTATTTTACCCGCAGTAGCGGTTCAGCAAAATGTGGCTTGTTTTGGGGGAAATAATGCGATCATAACGACCAATGCCACTGGCGGTAGTGGCATTCTTGCTCATAAATGGAGTGATCCTGCCGGCCAAACGACCGCCACGGCCTCTAATTTGATTGCCGGTACCTATAACGTGACCGTCACCGATGCCAATGGCTGCACGGCCGTCGACACCGCCAGTGTTACCGAACCCACTGATCTGACGGCCAGCGCGGTAGTTACCGATGCAAAATGTTTCAACCAGCCCAGTGGCTCCGTGCTGGCAGCGGCGCAGGGCGGCGTTTCTCCCTACACGTATGCCTGGAGTAGCGGGCCGCCAACCGATTTGAATAATAATATTTTAGCGGGTAGCTACACAGTTACGGTCACCGATGCCAACGGCTGCACCGAAACCAGTACGAGTACGGTGGGTCAACCGGCTGCACTCACAGTGACGGCGACGACCATTCCCGCCAAGTGCGCCGGTAGTGCCGACGGTTCCGCAACCGCATTACCACTGGGCGGCGCCAGTCCGTATTCCTTTAAATGGAGTGATAACCAGCAACAGACAACGGCGACTGCCACGGGCTTGGCCGGCCAAACTTATAGCGTCACGATAACCGACGTTAATGGCTGTACTGTTAGCCAAAGTGCCCAGGTGACTGCTCCGGCAGCGCTGACGGTAAACGTAACCAAGGTGAATAGCACCTGTAATGCAAATCCCAATGGCAGCGCCACGGCCGTCGCAAACGGTGGAACAGCGCCGTATAATTATACCTGGAGCGATCCGGCGAATCAAAGTACCCCTGTAGCTGGCGGATTACTGGCCGGAGCCTATACCGTAACGGTTACTGACGCGAACGGCTGTACCATGCTCGGCACGACGTCCATTACCGAACCGGCCGCGATTGTGGCCACCACGACGGCGAAAGATGCCCTTTGTTTCGGCAGTGCCAGCGGACAAGTCAACCTGAGCCTGCAAGGCGGCACCGCACCTTTTACTTATCTGTGGAGTTCCGGCGCAGTTACGCAAAACATCAGCCAGCAACCAGCCGGTTCGTATAGTGTGACGGCAACCGATGCCCAGGGCTGTACAATGGTCGCTTCGGCAACTGTTGGCCAGGCCAGCGAACTGGTGTTTAACAGTTCCGCGACGCCCGTTTTATGTAAAGGCGGCAGCGAAGGCGGCATTAGCCTGACGGTGAGTGGCGGCACCCCTGCCTATACACTGAGCTGGGTGGGTCCGAATGCTTATACCGGCAGCAGTTTGAATTTACAAAATCTGTTAGCGGGTAATTATACGGCGACCCTGACCGATGCGGCCGGTTGTACGCAGGTGGTCAATCAGGCCGTGACGGAGCCGGCGACGACCCTGTTGCTGGCCTTGCCGGCTTTTTCCGATACCATTTGTTTCGGCGCCTCTAATGGTCAGGCCACCGTGCTGGTAACGGGCGGTACCCCACCCTATGCCTACACCTGGGATGCCGGCGGCCAAATCACGCCAACTGCGCAGGGTTTGTCTTCCCAGTACTATAATGTGACCGTGACCGACCAGGGTAATTGTACACAAACCGCACAAACCTATGTGTTACAAAAGCAGGAACTGCTGGTTTTTGGTGCTACGGATAAACCGCTGTGTTACAACGGGAGCGATGGCAAAGCCCGGGTAAATGCCATTTTCTACGGCGCGGATACGGCGGACTTCGCTAGCTTCAATTACTTATGGAGCACCACGCCTACCCAGACTGCGCAGGAAGCCACTGGTTTGCTGGCGAATAGCACCTATACCGTAACGATCGTGGATGCCCAGGGCTGTAGCGCCGAACGTTCCCTGACCGTCGGGAATCCTTACCCGGTCGTTGGACGTGTGGATTCGCTGTCGGACGTTAAGTGCCACGAAGACACCAATGGCTGGGCTATAGCCAGTGGATCCGGGGGAACGGCTCCTTATACCTACTTCTGGAGCCCGGGCGCGCAGACAGATTCGCTGGCGCAAAATCTGGCAGCTGGCACCTATACTGTGACGGTGAGCGACGCCAATGGCTGTCCCGCCACGGCAACGGCGAGCATTGCAGCGCCCCCGGTCTTGAACCTGGAACTGTTGAAAACCGACGTAGCCTGCTTTGGCGGACAGGATGGCGCTGTGAAAGCGGTCGCTTTCGGCGGGGTCGCGCCCTATACATATATCTGGCAGGATGGTCAGATTACTTTAGAAGCGAAAAATCTGGTAGCCGGCATGTTCGGGCTGAGCCTGAGCGATGCGAATGGCTGTATCACTTATGATTCCGTGCTGATCGCCCAGCCGGCTACTGCCCTGAGCGGTACGGCGGAAGCGCTGAATACGCGCTGTTACGGCAGTTCCGACGGCGCCATAACCATTGCAGCGGCCGGTGGCACCCAACCTTACCGTTATGCGCTGGATCAGGGCGCTTTCAACGGCTCTACCCGTCAGATCGCCCTGCGTGCCGGCACGTACATTCCGCAGATCATCGATAAAAACGGCTGTACGCTGCTGCTCGAACCCGTAGAAATCAATCAGCCCGCGCAGGTGCTGGTCGATCTGGGTCCGGATATTACCATCATACTGGGTCGTGATACACAGTTGCTGGCGACCGTGACGAATGCGGCAGGCAATGTCAACTTACAATGGGCGCCGGCAGATAGCGTTTGGCTGAGTTGCCTGGCTTGCGCGGACCCGTTGGTAACGGGTCTGTTATTTCAAAACTACTTCGATATTACGGTTACGGATAGTCTGGGCTGTCAGGCGCGGGATCAGGTGCTGGTAAATGTGGAAAAACCACGTCGGGTATTTGTCCCAACCGGCTTTACACCTAATGACGACCTGAACAATGATCGCCTGATGGTGCATGGTCAGGCTTCGGCCCACGTACTGGATTTCCGGGTATTCGATCGCTGGGGGGAACTGGTCTTTGAACAAACAGATTTTGCCCTCAATGATGAAACCGCCGGCTGGGACGGCACCTTCCGGGGTAGCTTATCCGATCCGGGGGTGTATGTCTGGCTGGTCGAAGTGCAATATCTGGATGGAGCCAAAGAAGTGTTGAAAGGCAATAGTACCTTGATTCGCTGAAGGGTTCTACCTTCGCGCCATGTTTTCTACGACGCAAAAAATCGGTATACTGGGCGGCGGACAGTTAGGCAAAATGTTATGCCTGTCCGCCGCTGACTGGGATTTTAAAACCTATATCCTCGACGCTTCCCCGGACTACCCGGCCGGAGCCGTCTGCACCGGTTTTACGGTGGGGGATTTCAACAACTACGATGATGTACTCGCTTTCGGGCAGGATAAAGACATCCTGACCATCGAAATCGAACACGTGAACACGGATGCCTTGCGACAACTGGAGCAAATGGGCAAGATCGTGCACCCGTCCCCCCGCGCATTGGACATGATCAAGGACAAGGGTCTGCAAAAAAACTTTTACGCGGAAAAAGACATTCCGACGGCGCGGTATGAGTTATTTGACGACGAAAACTTGTTGAAAGCGGCTATTTCCGAAGGACGCTGGGCTTTACCGCTGGTCCAGAAAACGCGTACCGCCGGTTATGATGGTAAAGGCGTGGCCGTATTGCGAACCCGCGAAGATCTGACGACCAAACTATTACCCGGCCCTTGTCTGGCGGAAGAACTGGTGGACGTACGCACCGAAATTGCCGTGATCGCGGCCCGCAATGCCGATGATGAAGTGGCGGTGTTTCCGGCTGTGGAAATGGATTTTCATCCCGAAGCCAATCTGGTGGAATTTCTGCTTTGTCCGGCCCGCATTTCCCCTTTAGTGTCCGCCGAAGCCGAAGCGCTGGCCGAACGCGTCATCCGCGCTTTCGACGTCTGCGGTCTGCTGGCCGTAGAAATGTTCCTCACCACCGATGGCCGGGTGCTGGTGAATGAGGTCGCGCCCCGGCCGCATAACAGCGGTCACCACACCATCGACAGTGCGCAAACCTCTCAGTACCAGCAACATCTGCGGGCCATTTGCAACCTGCCTTTGGGTAACACGAAGCAGTTGCAGCCGGCCGCCATGCTCAATCTGCTCGGCGAACCGGAACAGCAGGGACCGGTGCGTTACACGGGTTTGCCGACTTGTCTGGCCATGCCGGGCGTGCACGTGCATTTATATGGCAAATCCCGTACTTCCCCCTTCCGAAAAATGGGGCACGTGACAGTGACGGCTGCTACCGTAGAACTTGCGCTGGACAAAGCGCGTTGGGTGAAAGAACATTTGAAAGTGCAAAGCGAAGAGTTTGTACGTGGACAGGTTTCAGCCGGGAATCTACCCCAATAATCAGGAAAGCGCTTTTAATGTAACGTTCTCATATAAGTAAAACGGAGCATTTACTTATTGAAACAGCCCGGTATAATGTAAAACGGAAGCGTTTGCTTATTGAAACGTGCCGGCATAAACTTAAAACGGTGCGTCCACTTATTGCAACGTCCAGGTACAAACTAAAACCGCTGCGTTTGCTTATTAAAACGTGCCGGCCCACACTTAAAACGGTACGTTTAATTATTTGGCAGGAACCGACACAAACCAAAACCGCTGTTTACTTATTAAAACGTACCAGTTTAAACTTATGGCGGCGCGTTTACTTATTGGAACATCCCGGTACAATGTAAAAACGGCGCGTTCGCTTAGTCAAACGTACCGGCATAATGAAGAAGGTGTGTTCGCTTAGTCAAACGTACCGGCATACAGCAAAAACGTCGTGTTTGCTTGGTCAAACGTCCCGGCATACCTGGCAAACGAAGCGTCCTATATCCAAAATTTGAATAACCAACTGCATTACGCCTTCCCCAAACCGACAAACAACCTACCTGCCATGATCTTTTCGCTGCTGCCGCACGAACATAGAATTTTTGAAATGATTGGTCTTTGTGCCCGCGAAATGGGTGTGCCGGCTTATGTGGTCGGCGGTTATGTGCGCGACCGACTGCTGGGCCGTTCCACCAAAGACATCGACATCGTTTGTGTGGGCGACGGGATTCAACTGGCCGAGCGGGTGGCGGCACGGCTATCCCCCCGGCCCAAGGTGGCCGTGTATTCTCGTTTCGGCACCGCCATGCTGCGCTGCGAGGGCATTGAACTCGAATTTGTCGGCGCCCGGCAGGAAAGTTACCGCGAAGACAGCCGCAAACCGGAAGTGGAGCAAGGCAGTTTTATGGACGATCAGAACCGCCGCGATTTCACCATTAATACGCTGGCGGTGAGTTTGAACGAACAGGATTTCGGACAAATCATCGATACCTTCGGCGGCCTGGCCCACCTGGAAGCCAAAATGCTCAAAACCCCGCTGGAACCTGGTACGACCTTTTCCGACGATCCGCTGCGGATGTTACGGGCGATCCGCTTTGCGACACAACTGGGTTTTACCATCGAAGCGGGCACCCTAAACGCCATTAGCAAATACAAAAGCCGGATCAACATTATTTCCCAGGAACGCATTGCCACCGAACTGGAAAAGATCCTGCTGACGCCCCGGCCTTCGGTCGGTTTTAAACTGCTGTTCGATACGGGTTTGCTGCACATAATTCTGCCCGAAATGGCGCTGCTGCAAGGCGTGGAAGACATGAACGGCAAGGGCCATAAAGATAATTTCTACCATACCCTGGAGGTGCTGGACAACGTCTGTCGGCGCAGTAACAACCTGTGGCTGCGCTGGGCGGCCATTATGCACGACATTGCCAAGCCGGCCACCAAACGTTTCGACCCTGCCAGCGGCTGGACCTTCCACGGGCACGAATGGGTGGGCGCGAACATGGTGCCCAAAATATTCCGCCGGCTGCGGCTACCGCTGGGCGCGGAAATGGAGTATGTCCAGAAAATGGTAAGGCTGCACCTGCGGCCGATTTCCCTGACCAAAGAAGAAGTGACCGACAGCGCCGTACGCCGACTGCTCTTCGATGCTGGTCCGGAGGTGGAGGATTTAATGAAACTCTGCGAGTCGGACATTACCACTAAAAACCCCAAGAAAAGCGCCCGTTTTTTAGAAGGGTACCAATATTTGCAAGCCCGTATGGCCGAAGTCAGCGCTGCCGATCGGGAACGTTTGTGGCAACCGCCCATTACCGGTGAAGTGATCATGGCCACGTTCGGCATTCCGCCTTCGCGGGAGGTAGGTATTATCAAAACGGCGGTACGGGAAGCTATTCTGGACGGGCAGATCACGAATGACTACGAGGCGGGGTTTCAGAAAATGCTGGAAGTGGGGAAGGAAATGGGTTTGAAAGTACAAGAGTGAGGTGAATTTCTATCGATTCCTGTATTCAAATAGAGGAACTATTTTTTTTGTAAAAATTTTTGTCATGTCTACTCCATCCATTCCACAAGTCAAACGGGAGGCGAAGTGGTTGGTTAAGAAATGATTAGTTGTACTTAAGCATTCAATTGCTCACAAAAATCCGCGAATCCTCTTTTCTTTGGGCAGGCCTTTACTTCTTAAACTGCTGTCCATGAAGTTTCTTTCCCTTCCTGCTCTTTGCGCCCTGTTGTTTACGACCACTTTGGGCGCTCAAAATCAGCCGCCCGTACTCAGCAATGTTTCCGCTACGCCCAACTGGGCCGCCCAAACGCTCCAGCTAAGCTACGACCTCAGCGATGTAGAAAATGATGCGGTGGAAATTTCCGTCGCCATTTCCAACACCGCTGGACTCACCTACTTGTTTTCGGTACCCGCCTCCGGCGATGTGGGTTTCCCGGTGTCGGCCGGCAGTGGCAAAAGCATTTCGCTAGACCTGAGTTCCCTCTCGGCAGTGACCGGCCCTTTTACTGTACGCATTGTAGCCGACGATAAACAACCCTTTGATTTACAGGCTTTAGTCAATGAGGTGGATAGTAACCGGCTGAAAAATGACCTCGCATTTGTCGAAGGCATTCGCCACCGGACTACGGGCGCGGCGCATTTAGCGGCGGTACAGGATTCCCTCCGCCATTTGTTTACGAACGCGGGTTATTTCTCCGGCGACCAAAGCTTTAACTACGCCGGCTATACCGGACATAACCTGTCTGGCACCCTGCGCGGTACAGTGGTGGGCGAGCAGGTAGTCATTGTCGATGCCCACTACGATTCGGTTAATAATGCGCCGGGCGCCGACGATAATGGCAGCGGCACGGTAGCCGTCATGGAAATTGCCCGCCTGTTAGGCCGTTATCCGATGAAAAACACGCTGCGTTGCATTGGTTTCGATCTGGAAGAAGCCGGACTGGTGGGCAGCCAGCGTTATCTGCAATCCGGTTTGCCGGCGGGAGAGGATATTCTGGGCGTGTATAATTTTGAAATGATCGGTTATTATACCACCGAGCCGAATACCCAAACTGTGCCCACCGGCTTCAACCAGCTTTTCCCGGCTGTCTATAATGCAATTGCTGCCAACCAGTTTCGCGGCGATTTCCTGATTAACGTGGGCAATGCAGCCTCTACGGCCCTCGGCGCCCAGTTTGCCAACGCCGCCGCCCAGTATGTACCGGAACTGAAAGTGCTCTCCATCTATCCGCCCGGCAACAGCGAGATCGCTCCCGACCTGCGCCGCAGCGACCATGCCCGCTTCTGGGATGCCGGCCACTCCGCCCTGATGCTGACCGACGGCGCGAATTTTCGGAACGCCTGCTACCATACCCCGCAGGATACGCTGGAAAAACTGAACT
This sequence comes from Saprospirales bacterium, assembly GCA_031425035.1. Lineage (GTDB taxonomy): Bacteria > Bacteroidota > Bacteroidia > Chitinophagales > Saprospiraceae > M3007. The sequence continues at coordinate 53,141 of JANPIN010000109.1, forward strand.
TCCAGTTCATGGCCGGCGTCACCCGCGCGACCCTGGCGGCAGCGGCACAGCTGGCCGAGATTCAACATGGCGATTGGGAAACGGTCGTTTTTCAAGGCACCGTCGGGACGACTGATCCTAACGCTTCCTGCCAGATACGGATCAACGCCGATCAGGGCCAAAGCGGCGCTCTGTATATTACCAGCAGCGGCTGCCCGCTAAAAGGCGCCCGGCTGGAACTGTTCAACCTGGCCGGTCAACAGCTATATGGGCAAACGCTGGACGGCCTGGATGGTGTGGAACAAATGATCAATGTGGGTATGCCTTTGACATCGGGTATTTATCTGGCGAAAATCAGCCACAGCTGGGGCAGGGTTACGCAGAAGGTGTGGATACGGTGAGGTAGGCAAGTTTGAGTAATTATGAATTCTTTTTTGCGTTTCACCTGGTTTGTTGGTATGAATATTTAATTGTCAGGTGCTTAAATTCGATTTTATTCAAAAAATCTTTGCGTTGAATATCGTTGCTAGCGGTCCGATGATACCAGGTCGTCGTACCGCTAAAATCTCGTGCATTTCTGCTTAAAAACGTGGGAAGGGGCGACTGGTCAGACGACTTAGAGTCGTCGGACCAGGTAAAACAAAAGAAAGCCCAACGGATGAACCATTGGGCTTTCTTTCTATGATTACTGTAGAGCAACTGGCTCAGGCGGTAGTTTAATTCTTCCCGCCCGCCTTCGGCGCCGGTTTCTTCACCTCCACTTTCTTTTCTTCTTTCCGCTGGATCGTAATACTCGTCGGCCCGGACAGGATCTTGAATTCCGTACGGCGGTTGAAGCGGTGTTCTTCTTCTTCGCATTCTACGCCGTTGGTGCAGCCGTTCAGGATCTGGGTTTCGCCATAGCCTTTCGGGACGATGCGTTTATCGACGATGCCTTTGGCCACCATCCAGCGTTTGGCGCTGTCGGCACGGCGCTGGGAAAGACGCTCGTTATAGTCGTCCTTACCGCGCGAGTCGGTGTGGGAGGACAACTCGATGGTCATTTCCGGGTATTTGTTCATCAGGTCCACCAGGAACTGCAGGTCAGGCTCGGACTGGGCCAGGATCTTATCGTCATCGAAGTCATAATAGATCTTGTTCAGGCGGATCGGCTCGTTGATCGTGACCACAATGCTGTCCGGCTCGGTTTTCACCGGCTTGATGACGTGCAGGGTAAGTTTCTTGTCGATGCTCGTGGTTTTCTTGACGCCCACCGTGTTGAACTCCAGCGTGTCGGCCACATACCCATCGCGGGTAGCGATCAGGCGATAGCTTTTATCCGGGATGAGGGTAAAAGCGAAGTCGTTGCCGGATGGGTTGGTCTTTTCCTCGACGTTGACCGGACTGCGGTCCGTGATGTCATACACCTGGATCGAAGAACCGGGCAGCGGCTGGTTTTCCTTCTCGCCTTTACGTTTGTAACGGAAAGTGAGTGCGTTCAGGTTGACTTTCACCCGCTCGATTTCCCAGGAATACACGTCGTCGCAGCAGGTCTTGCTTTTCAGGTTATTCGGTCCGGGGCGGTTGCTGACCAGGAATCCGCTCATACCATCCGGCGATTGTACGTAGTACTGATCATCGAGGCTGGTGTTAACGCCCAGGGGCATGCCCTTGGGGTCGCTCCACTTGGAACCGTTCCACTGGCTTTCAAATACGTCCAGACCACCGATAGTCGGGCGACCGTTGCTGCTGAAATACAGTTTGCCGTCGCGGTAATAGGGACTGGCTTCTTCGCCGGGCGTATTGATCACGTCGCCGAGGTTCACCGGCAGACCGAACTGGCCTTCCGCTTTTTTCGGGGCGTAGTAAATATCGTAACCACCTTTACCGCCGGTCATGTTCGCCACAAAAAATAGCACCTTTTCCCCGAACAGTTCCCCTTCGCAGGGATGTTTACTGAGGAAATCGCCATTCACGCCCACCACTTCCTGGGCAGCGCCCCAGCCGTCGGCGCCCTTCGGCGAGTAGTAAATTTTGCTTTCCGACAGGTCCTGGCCCTTTTCGGAGATCTGTACGCGGGTGAAATACATCGTTTTCCCATCGGGGGTAATGCTCACATTCCCCTGGTGCCAGCCTTCGCGGTTGATCTGTTCGCCGAGTGGCGTCGGATCACCGAATTCCGTACCGGCGCGATTGGCGGTGTAGATTTTAGCAAACCAGTCGCCTTGTTTACCATCGAGCGTAACCACGTCTTTTGCCTGTAGGGAACTGTAGTAAAGTTCGCTGCCGCTATAGGAAGGCGAAGATTCGGTCTGCGGGCTGTTGGCCTTTTTACCGATGTTGGCGACCAGCAGGTTATCGGGTTGTTTGGCTTTTTTGCCTAATTCGCAACCCGCCAGTTCGCGTTTGACCGACGCCAGCAATGACGAATCCTTGCCTTCGGTCATGTACTGATTGAACATATCCGCCGCATCGCCATAGTGGCCGTTGGCTTTCATGGACATGGCGTACCAGTATTTCATTTCGGTAAATTCCTGCTTGCGGTCGCGCTGTACAATCCGGCCAAATCCTTTTTCGGCTTTTTCATAATCGCGCAGGTCGTAATTCAACTTAGCGATCTTGACCGCAATGTTTTTGTCCTTATTGTCGTCATACACCTTTTCATACAGGTCCAGTGCAGCATAAGGATTGTTATTGGCTACGGCTTCTTCCGCTGCTTTCAAATTGGCTTCCGGGGTCGCCTTGTTGATCGGTTGCGCATGGGCCGCCGCAGTGCTCAGCGCTGCTAAAACGATCAGAAAAAGTATTTTTTTCATGGGTGTATGTGCGAAAATTCAGGATGGTTGGATGGATGCAAGGAAAGGTTTAGAGGGTTTAGAGGGGTTTAGAGGGGTTTAGAAGGGTTTAGAGGGGTTTAGAGGGTTTAGTTGATGGAGTGATAATCATGCTTCCTCCCCTCTCTAAACCTCTCTAAACCTCTCTAAACCCTTCTAAACCTCTCTAAACCTTCTAAACCCCTCTAAACCATTTTCTAAAACCTCGGACACAAAATTTTAGTCTTCGTGACCGGATTTTTGTAAATCTTGACAATATAGTTGGCGGCAATTTCAAAACCACCGCGGTAATTGCTCACTGAATTCAGGTTGGACGTATTGATATCATAGGCCAGGCCTACGCGCAGATTTTTGACCTTAGCGCCCACCAGGGTCTGAATGGCATCGCCGAGGCGGTAACCCAAACCGAAGTTGATCGTTATGTCTTTCACCGGATCGAACAGGTAACCACCCAGCGCCTGCACGACGATCTCATCGGCGCCGCTGATGGTGGAGAACAGGAAGGTTGGGCTCAGGGTGAACTTATCATTGAGCGCCATATTGAATTGGCCGTGAATATTCATGCGGCGGGATAATTTGCCGGGCACACCTCCACCAACGGGCGGTGGAGCGCCTGGCGTGGTATCCACTACGGGAACAACCAGACCTTCTTTCGGGTTGGGCAGGTGCAGCATGGAAAAACCCAGGTTGAAGTCGGTCATTTTATTCAGGCGGGAAGTCAGCACCACGCCGGCATCGATATCGGTATAATCTTTATTTTCCACCAGACCGGCATAATCAGCGCTATTGGCCGGATTCCCCAAGAGAAGTCCGTCTGAAAATTCCAGTTCATCCTTATTAATACCCCGTGCCATTTTACCGTAGTCCGCGCCAATGGAAATGGTAGTGGTCCCTCTTTTATTCAAAGCCAGGTGATAGGTCGCGCCCAGTTTTCCACCGGTCGTTTTCAACCCGCCGACACCGGCTTTATCATTGATCAGGACCAGACCAACGCCCACCCAGTCCTGTTTGCGGAAACCGCGGATGATGGGGGCATCCACCCACAACGAGGGTGTTTTATATTGACTTTTACTGCCAATTACGCTGGCCCACTGGCCGCGGTAGATCCCCCCAATCCGGAGTGTGCCCTCGAATCGCCCGATGTTGCCGGGGTTCAAAGTCATGGGCGACATATTGAATTGGGTAAAGTGAATGTCTTGTGCGGACAGGATGCCCAGGGTCAAAAAGGCAGCGAAAAAGGTAAGTAGTTGTCTAACGTGCATGTTCAATCTGTTTTGGAAAGGTGGTTCCCTTTGATTACTCGGCGAAAAGTAGCGTAAAATTGGAAATCAAGCGGTACACAGACCAGCGTTATTTGTTAAAAACCGCTTTTTGGTAGATTGCGGTCATTTCAGCCTTTTAACAAAGCCTGAATTTGACCGCTCGGCTGGTCTTGCATACAGCGGAAATGCCCCTGCGGACAAGCAGCATATCCGATTTTGGAACAAGGCCGGCAAGGTAGCCCCATTACTTCCATGGACGTATTTAAAGCCAGGCCGGTTGGGTACCAGGGGGCCATGCCAAACCGGGGCGTCGTATTTCCCCAGACCGAGACAATGGGTTTACGCAGTGCAGCCGCGATGTGCATCAGGCCGGTATCGGGACTGAGCACCCGGGCGGCCTGGCGCAGAACGGAAGCGGACTGATGCAAACGCAGGGTACCGCATAAGTTAACTACCTGCGGGCCGGCTCCGGCGGCGATGGCCTCGCCCAGATCCCGATCGCCGGGGCCACCCAGCAGTGCGACCGGCACCGGCAGGTTTTGACAAATAGCAATGGCCTTTTCCAGGGGTAGTTGTTTGGTGGCATGGGCAGCGCCCACCACGAAAGCCACGAAATGGCCTGCGGTCAGCAGCGGGTTGAGCTGTTCGACTTTTACCTCGTCCTCGGCCGGAATAAAGTAGTCGAGGCCCTGACCGTCGTCCTGCACGCCCAGGTGGCGGACGGCGGCCAGGTAGCGCTGCACGATGTGGACGTTGGGCAAACGGTCAATTTTCAGGTTGACCAGCAGCCATTTTTCAAAATTCAATTTATGGAATGACCGGGCGGGGCGACCCAGCGCCCATTTGACGCGCCGGCTCCGCAGGTTATGGTGCAGATCGATCACCCAATCATACTTTTCCTTTTTTAATGCCGGCATTACTTCCGTCACTTCTTTTTGAAAAGAAAAAACCCGCTGCACGTGGGGATTGGGCGTTAAAATGGAGGAAAAAGACTGTTTCGTCAGGTAATGCACTTCTGCTCCCGTTTGCTGATGCAGACAGCGGGCGACCGGGGTGGTCAGCACCACATCGCCGATGGAACTGAAACGCAGCAGCAGGACCTTCATCGGCCCATGCGTTTTAGCCGGAATTCTTTTGCGGGGCGGAGGATGAGCGGCACTTTCTCCAGTTCGACCGAATCCGAATCAAGCCCAAACCAGTTTTGCGGCATCGCGGTAATCCGTTTTACCGCCAGGTAAATACCCATGATAATTTGTTCGCCAACCGGCAGGTCATTTTCATGGGAGAGAAATTCCTGGACGATCACGAAACGAAAATCGCCCGTCGGAATATCATCGCGCTCGATATGGTAACGCGTTTCAATATGGACTTCATCGTTTTCGATGAGTTCGCGCACCACTTTTTTGAGGAATAAATTCATGCGCTGTTCCACCCGGAAGCCGAGCCGGAAGTTGATTTTATACACGTCGTCGGGCGCGATGGTATGCGCGGAATATTCCATCGTATACGGCTCGTCGGTCACGTCGATGTGCACGAACCAGTAGTTGTCCGCCCTTTTCGGCTGGGTTTGCAGGATGGAATACAGGATCTTTTCTTCCAGCGTATCCACATCCCTGGTCTCGCTCAGGTACACCAGGTTAGTGGCGTAGCGCGGTTCCGATTTATCGTTGCCGAGGGTAATGATCTGATCCAGGTAGTCGCCCAGCGCTACGTTTTGCTGCAGCCGGCTTTTGATCTTTTTAGCGCGCAGCCAGACATACATCAGGCTGAACAGAATGCTGGCAAACATGAGGGTCAGCAATCCGCCATGACCGAGTTTCAGCAAATTGGCCAGCAGAAAATCAAATTCCAGGCCCAGATAAAAAATCAGGAAGCAGAAGATCAGCCAGTATGGCTTTTTCTGCATTTCGTAGTAATTGAACATCAGGATGGTCGTCATCAGCATAGTGATGGTCACCGACACACCGTAAGCCGCCTCCATGGCCACGCTTTCGCGGAAATAGAGCGTGACGAAAATACAACCGCCCAGCAACAGCCAGCTGACCGCCGGCACGTATAACTGACCTTTTAATTTGGCCGGAAAAATCACTGTCATTTTAGGAAGCAGGTCGAGACGAATCGCCTCGCTGACCAGCATAAACGTACCGGTAATAATGCCCTGACTGGCCACGATGGCCGCCACCAGTGCCTGTAGAATGCCAATGGGCAGGAACCACCCCGGCATAATATCAAAGAAAGGATTGGCATGGCTTCCGGACAGCACCTGGCCTTCCAGCTGTATACACCAGGCCGCCTGACCCAGGTAGTTGAGTACCAGCGCGGTTTTTACCAGCACCCAGGTGGCCTGAATGTTTTTACGACCACAATAACCCAGATTGGAGTACAGGGCTTCCGCACCGGTCGTACAGAGAAAAACGGTACCCAGCAACACCAGGGCGCCCGGCTCATGCAACAGCATTTGAATGCCCAGCATAGGATTGAGCGCTTTTAAGACCATCGGAAACTGGATGATCTGTGCCAGCCCCAACACGCTCAGCATGACGAACCACAGCAGCATGACCGGCCCGAAATAACGGGCTGTCCGTCCGGTACCGAACTGCTGCAGCAGAAATAGACCCGTAATAATGCCGATGGTGATCCACATGGTGGGTATAGAATGGCCTTGCAGCGCATCCAGGGCATGCAGACCTTCCACTGCGGCCGCCACGGTAATGGGCGGCGTCAACATACCTTCCGCCAGTACGGCACTGCCGCCAACCATAGCCAGCAGGATGAGCCCGTGCCGGTGTTTTCGCACCAGACTGAACAGGGAGAAAATACCGCCTTCGCCCCGGTTATCCACCCGGAGGGCCAGAATAACGTATTTGATGGTGGTCTGTAACGTAAGCGTCCAGAAAATGAGGGACACGCTGCCCAGAATAATATCGCCGCGTATTGGCCCGTCACCGATAATGGCCCGCATCACGTACAGCGGAGAAGTACCGATGTCGCCGAAGATAATGCCCATACTGAGCAGCATCCCGGCAATGGTCAGGCGTTTGGTCGAGACGTTTGTGAGAAATTCAGGCATTTTTGGGCAGGTCGGAGCGTTATTTATTGGTCAGTACCAGGTAATCCCAGGGTTTCAGCGTCAATTGCATTTCTGACGTGACCTGCACGGTACTGGCCCCGAAAACGTTGAAATAAGCGCCAAGCATGGCGGAAGGCGGTCGCAGGGTGACCGTCCGGCTTTCCTTACTCAGGTTCATGGCGACGATCAGGTGATCCTCGCCTTTAGAACGGCTGAAGGCATACACCTGTTCATTGGCATCCGTGGGTATTTTGACCAGCGGCCCGCCCTGTTTGCCGGCCCAAAGCGCCTGGTTATTATGGCGCAGATCGCAGAGTCTTTGAAAGAATTCGGTGCGCGCGTACTTGCCCCAGCGGATCGGATCTTTTTTGAAGAATGCCAGCCGCTGGCGTAGTTCATCCTCCTGGCCGTTATAAAACATGGGAATGCCCTGCCAGGTAAAAGCGAGCACCGTAAAGGCATTGGCCGAAGCGCCATATAACTGCTGCTCGGTGCCATTCCAGGTGTTTTCGTCGTGGTTTTGGGTAAAATACATTTGATAATACCCTTCCGGGTAAAAATCATTCAAATAATCCAGCAGGGTATCCAGCGCCTGCGGCCCCTGACGGCCGGCCCAGATGTCTTTGGTTACGTCCTTCCATTTCCAGCCATAATTGGCATTAAAAGCTGTTTTGAAATGGGCCGGTTCATCCTGCCATTCCGCGACCATTAAAATCGGTTTAATAGAATCCAGCGCCGGTCGAACTTCGGCCCAGAAATCATTCGGCACGAGGCCGGCCATATCCATACGATAACCGTCGATGTCCGTTTCGCGCAGCCAGTACTGCAAAGCGCCGATCATTGCCTTGCGCAGGTCCGGATTATCATAATTCAGGTCGGCCGTATCATCCCAGCCGGTACTTTCACCGTGTTCGTTCAGAGGAGAGATGATCTGGCCGTTCACCTGGGTATAGTACTCCGGATGGGTCTTGGTCCACACGGCATCCCAGGCGCTGTGGTTCGGTACCCAATCGAGAATGACCTTCAGGCCTTGCTCATGGGCTTCCCGGACCAGCATTTTAAAGTCTTCCAGCGTACCATAGTCGGGATTGACGGCCAGGTAGTCCTGCACGGAATAGGGGCTGCCCAGATCGCCGGGATGTTCCTTCCGCCTTTCCAGCCCGATGGGATGGATCGGCATCACCCACAGCACGTCGATGCCCAGTTCTTTGAGACGTGGCAACTGTTTCCGGACCCCGTTGAAGTTACCTTCTTTAGAAAACTGGCGCACATTACATTCGTACAGCACCGCCTGAGCGACCCAGTCGGGCGCCGGGGCGAGGGCATTTTCTGCAATTGGCTGCGCGGTATTTTGCACGATTGGAGCTGGCGTAGGTGATTGGCAGTACAGTAAAAGCACGCTTGAAAAAAGCAAACAGAAATATTTCATGCGCATAGTGGAGGTATGGTTGCCCAACCGGAAAGTTCGGTTCGGACTAATTGCTGGGGGGCGGTGATTTGCTGTCGATCACCCGGATCTGGATGCCGGTTACGTTGAGCTCGGTATTTCCTCTCCAGATCATCAAGAACCCTTTTTCCGTCACGTGCCAGGTGTTGTTGATGTATGGATCCTGGCAAGCCAGATAAATAATATCGGTCTGATCATTCCAGTTCCATTTGCCGGTATCCACGACCTGATTATTGACCAATACGTCGAAGGTCTGGTCTTCGCGGAACTTCAGCCATTTATGCTGATAATTATGGTGCACGGTAGAATCAGCCGGCTGAAAAGCCATGTTCAGGTGCCACCAACCGGTTGCTAAATAGGCTTTGCGGCTGGCCGAAGCCGGCGGCATGCTTTCCAGGGGCACCTTTACCATTCTTGGAGGCGTACTTATTTGCATAGTGGGTTCCGTATCCCCATGGCTCCCAATGATCACGTGGGAGACGGGCATGCCGTTCGGGCTCATAGGTTCCGGTTTTTCTTCCGGTACGGCCTGGGCAACGGTGGTTTCCGGCGTTTTTTGAAAATTACGACAGGTCGCATAACCGAGCAGGACCGTGAACAGGGATAAGATAAGTGTCGGTTTCATGATTAAAATCATTTTTAATTTATTTAGAACGTGGTCGCTAAACCCTGGGTTTCGGAAATTTGTAATTGATGGAGCAGATCCCGAAAACTTAAACCCAGGAAACCTGAAATCACCGTGCGGGCTTTCGGTAAATACTGCCGCTCTCCAACGCCGACCACCGAAAAACCGCCGGCCAGCCCGGCTGCAACACCCGTGGAGGCGTCTTCAAAGATCAGACATTCGTCCGGCGCAAAACCCAATGCCTGAGCAGCCAGCAAAAAACATTCCGGATGTGGTTTTCGTCGGTGAACATCGTTACCATCCACAATTGCATCGAATAAAAGTTCCACTGCGGTAGACTTCAGTACCGAGCGGGCGTTTTTGGAATCGGAAGAAAGGGCGATGGATTTGCCCGCCTGGCGCACTTGGGTGAGAAAAGCAACGGCGCCGGGCAGCACTTCGCCGGGCGTCATATCAGCGATCAACTCCTTGTACCAGTTGTTTTTAACGTCTGACCAGTGTAGTTTTTCCGCTTCGGTCATATATATACCTCCCCAGTCCAGTATACGTTCGAGGCTGGCCATACGGCTCAGACCACGGAGTGTTTCGTGTTGCTCGGAGGAAAAATCAAAACCCATCTCTATAGCCAGCCGACGCCAGGCGATGTAGTGGTACTTCGCCGTGTCTACGATTACCCCGTCCAGGTTGAAAATACAAGCTTTTATTTTGCTCTGCCAATCGATCATACGCACTTCAGAATTGGGGGGCGAAGGTATTTGATTTTTAGATAGTCCATATACTACAAAAAGGCAGGCCACGCAGGTATTTTTTTAACAGGGGGCAGGGGTTAGGGGGCAGGAGACAAGGCTTAGGGGGCAGGAGACAGGGGGCAGGAGGCAGGGGGGGGGGTATTAAATTGACCTTTGACAAAGTTATCAGGAGCGGAAAAGCGCCATAACCGATACTTTTGGGGTTTACTCCTTGTCGCCTACAACGTCTTGCTAATGTACTATTTGCTAACACCACGGTTGTTCCTGCCCCTTTGCTTCGCCTTTTTCATCCATAACCTCGTGGCGCAACCCAGTATTGCGCGGGAGTGGAATGAGGCACTATTGCAAACGGTCAGGGAAGACCTGTCCCGGCCGCATGTACAGGCGCGTAACCTTTTTCATTTCTCGGTGGCTTTATACGATAGCTGGGCAGTTTATGAACAGGAGGCCGAGCCTTATTTACTGGGTAAAACCGTGGGTGGCTTTACCTGTCCATGCCAGAAAATACCGGAACCGAAAGACCGGGAAGCCGCTCGTCAGGAAACCATGAGTTTTGCCGCTTACCGGCTGCTGACGGCCCGTTATTCCCGTTCGCCACACGGCGGCGGAGCTTTGAGCCGATTCCAGGATCTCATGAAAAAACATGGATACGATTTTAGGAACAACAGCAGCGACTATACATCCGGATCGCCCGCCGCACTGGGCAACTATCTGGCGCAGTGCATTTTACGGCTGGGGCAACTGGATAATTCTAACGAAGAGGATGATTACCATTCGCAGTCGTATAAGCCACGGAACCCCGCTCTGAACGTTGCTGTGCCCGGCAACCCCACGCTGGTCGATCCGAACACCTGGCAACCCCTCCAACTGAAAGTCGCCATCGATCAGGACGGTTACCAAATGCTGGAATGTAAGTGTGCCGGAAAAAAACTCATCGATCTGATCGGCTCCGTGGATCCCAGCGGGCGGCCGGTCACTTCCACCCAAACATTCCAGGGGCCGGAGTGGGGTCATGTGCTACCTTTTGCGCTGAGCCGTCAGGACCTGGTCGTTAACAATCGCAACGGATTTAATTACTGGGTGTATCATGATCCCGGTCCGAACCTGTTACCACACCTGGATACGGCTCAGGGCGGAGGCAGCTCCCCGGAATATATGTGGAATTTTGCGCTGGTGGCTGCCTGGTCCGCCTACCTCAATCCCGGTGACGGGGTACAATGGGATATATCTCCGGGCGCCCTGGGCAACATTGAGCACTATCCCCAAAACCTGGCGGAACTGCACGATTTTTATGATTTAAAAACCGGGCACAGCGCGGGCACGGGGCACCGTCTTAACCCGCGGACCGGTCAGCCATATACACCGCAAATAGTGCCGCGCGGCGATTATACCCGGGTGGCGGCACAATTCTGGTCGGAAGGGCCGGATACGGAAACGCCGCCGGGGCATTGGTTTAGCATTTTAAATTACGTGAGCGATCAACCCCGCCTGGTCAAAAAATTCAACGGTCAGGGGCAGCCGATGAGCGATCTGGAATGGGACGTCAAAGCATATTTCGTGCTTGGCGGCGCCCTGCACGATGCAGCCATCACCGCCTGGGGACTTAAAAGTTACTATAATAGTATTCGTCCCATTGCCGCTATCCGCTACCTGGCGGAGCTGGGTCAAAGCACGGACCGCCGGCAACCCGCCTATCATCCGGCAGGCATGCCGCTGCTTCCCGGAAAAATTGAACTGGTAAAAAAGACTGATGTATTGGCCGGGCTGAAAAAAGAAAATGTGGGCAAGATCAAGATATACGCCTGGAAAGGTCCGTTTATGGTGAAAGACACGTTCCAGGAAACGGCGGGTATTGGGTGGATACTGGCGGAAAACTGGTATCCTTTTCAGGTCAAAACGCTCATTACGCCTCCTTATGGTGGTTATGTTTCCGGGCATGCGGCTTTTTCCCGGGCCGCAGCGGAGGCACTCACTTTGCTAACGGGCGATGCGTACTTTCCAGGCGGATTAGGCGAATTTCCCGTCAAAGCGAACAGCCATATACTGCGTTTGGAAAAAGGCCCCAGTGTAGACGTGACCCTGCAATGGGCCACTTACCGCGATGCTGCCGATCAGGCCGGCCTTTCCCGAATCTGGGGTGGTACAAATACGCCTTATGATGATCTGGCCGGTCAAATGATTGGCGCTAAAGTTGGCCCAGCGGCCTTTAAATTAGCCAGGGACTACTTTTATAAAGACCACGATCGGGACGGATACTTCAGCTACGAAGACTGTGATGATAACGACCCCGCCATACATCCGGGCGCTGCTGAATTATGCGATGGCCGGGATAATGACTGCAATGGACTTAAGGATGATGGAATTACTTGCCCTAACGGTCAGTAGTCTTAGGTGTCCGAACAAAAAAACGCTGCAAGTCATTGACTTACAGCGCTCTGGTGGCCCCGTGAGGAATCGAACCCTTAGCACCGATGTTTCTGGTAATTTCCCAATGTTCCTATATTACAGTGCTTTATGTTTGTACATTCAGAAACATTGGGTATCTTTGGTCATTCAATACCCTGTTTTATTACTCGCAATCTTACTCGCACACTCCGTAATACAGGCCTTCAATGCTGCACATTCAATTCGTTCTGAATACTCGCAAGGGAGATACGCCCGACACCGAACGGCCTATCATGTGCCAGATGCGGTACAAGGTGAATAACCAAACGTGCCGGCTAAATTTCTCTACCGGCCAGGGTTGCCGGGTGCGATCTTTCAAAAAACAGCGGGTTTACCATACTGCAGAGTTTGCCACCCAAAAGAATGAGCGCCTGGCAGAGATACGCGAACGGGCAGAACGTATTTATCGGGATTCCTTCGAGCGCGGCACTATGCCTACACCTGAACGCTTTAAAGAGCAAATTCTAAACGGTGTCTTTAAGGTGGAGCAGGAACGCGACATGGTGCGCGACCTGGCCGACTTTGTGCAGTATCATCGGGACCGAGGCACGCATAGGGGCAGCCTAAACCATCTGCTCCAACTCCAAAAACATTTGGACGTCTTTACCCGCAAATCAAAAATGGCGCTGGCTTACGACCAAATGAACCTCTCGTTCTATGCCCGCTTTTTAGCTTATCTAAAAAGCCCTGAGGCATCCGGCCGCGCCGAAAGCTATAAGACAAACACGGTCGGCAATGTGGTCAAGAAACTCAAAATGTTCCTGAACTACGCCAAATCCAACGGCTGGAATAAGTTCGAGTTCTACAAGCACCCGGATTTCAAGATTCCCAATGAACGGGTGCAAAATATTTATCTGGAGCAGCGCGAGCTGAATGCCCTGGCCGCGCTCGATCTACGCAAGGCGCCGGGCCTGGCCGCTGGCCGGGATTGGTTTTTACTGGCTTGCGAAATTGGAATGCGCAACGGCGATTATAAGCAATGCCAGCGCACCAACCTGCACGAAGTCGAGGGAGGCATTGATTTTGTCTACACCCCAAGCAAAACCAGTAAATCTTCCGGGCAGACAGTGACCGTACCACTTTCTCAAACCGCCTACGGCATTCTGAACCGCTACGGCTTCGATATGCCGGCGCCGATCAGTAACCAGAAAACCAACAAGGCGCTTAAACGGATCTCCGAAATGGCCGGCATCACCAAAGAGGTAACCACGCATACTGCCCGCAGGACATTCGCCACCCTGCGCTACTTGGAGGGATGGCCGATTACACAAATAATGAAGATAACAGGTCATGCTACCGAGCGCGAGTTCTTCAAATACCTGTGCATAGAAGGCGAGGAAAACGCTCAGCTGATCCGGCAGAGCAACGAGAAGTATAAAATCAATAAGCCAGGCGCGCTCAATAGTAAATTGCGAATTGCATAATGTTCTTTTATAAAAGTTTGCGGATTCGGTAGGCAGGCTTTATCTTTACCGCAAGTTACCCGATAAGCCCGGCTTGTTTTTTGCCGGCATTAGTTAAGGTCTAAACAAAAGGTTTGCAGGGAGCAGCAATATTGCCCCGATGGTTTTATTTTTTACTGCACGATCATGCAAACCGCAGATTCGCAAACTTCTATCAATACCCCTTCCGGCCACCTGGCCGACGTCAACCTGGACGCCCTTGCCGGTAAAATAGCCGATAAGCTGGCCGATAAACCCACCCACAACGTAGAGCGCTACCTCACAATGAGAGAAGTGTCGGAGATTGTTGGCATTACCCGCCAACAGATCAACAAAATGACCCGCAAAGGTATTTTCCGCGCCTATGGCCGAGGTACGCGCATGACCCGCTACAAACTCTCCGAGATCGAAGCGGCAATGGCTGCGCTTTAACGTGTGATCCTACCACGCGCCGGACAGCCCTACACGGCCAGCATCTTCCCTTGCTGGTGGATGCGCTGACCCGGCCTATTCTATCCACGTATAAAACAGCAGTCATGTCGCATAATCCAGACACCACGTCCGGCAATGCGCTGGACATCCATACCCTGCCCCAATCCATAATTTTGGAAAGCATCAGGCCAAGCAGGTATCTGTTTGGCCTGTCCTGCCGATCTAACCGCCTCACAATCAAGGGCGAAGCATCTCTATTTGGCAATGCCAACAACTGCGATTTTCTCACCTTAAAACAGGAAGGACATGGCACGGCCGATTAAGGAGAACGCTGACTGGTTTCCGCATAATGGCGACATGAGCAATGATCCGAGGATGGTTGTTTTTCTCGCAAGATGTGGCAACGAAGGCTATGGCGTGTGGACGCGATTACTGGAACGATTAACCAAGGCAAACCACTTTTCGATTGCATGGGATTCATTCGGGATCGATCTAACCGCAGCCAGTTTTGGGATTGACACCGAGAGGCTCTCTGTAATAATAGGACATCTGGCTTCCTTAAGATTGGTGCAAATTGAGGACGAAGTGTTAAAAAGTCATTGGCTTGTCGAGATGCTAAGCCCGCTTCTTGACAAGCGTGAATCAGATCAAGGATATAAAAGGGAGAAAAGAAGTTCACCTATTGTCGCTACGACAATAGGTGTTGTCGCTACGACAACCCCACATAGTATAGTAGAGGATAGTACAGATACAGTAGAGAAGAGTAAAGAAGAAATTAAAAAAAGAAAAAGCGCAAGCGCGGATTTTTCTGAAGTTGAAAATGGAACCCCCGACGAGAATTCACCAACCGCCGAAGAGGGGGAAGGAGAAAAAGCCCCCTATGTTGCGGCTGCCCCCCCAGGCGATGAGCCAACAGATCCAGAGGGCGTAATCAGAAAGTGGGGCGCGGCAGATAGCTGGAAGTGGGTTAAAAAGGCAACAGATGAATCGGGCTATGACGGTGCACAGACGGGCGTGACTGTAAACGACAAACTCAGCCTTTTCTGTGCTCATCACAGTGAAGATGAGGCCTTCCAAGCCAACCCGGTCGAATTCCTAAAAAAGAAGTTTAAAGGCTGGTTGGTCAATGCCAAGGCCTCACCTAAGGGAAGGAAAAACGAAAGGGTGACCGGCACGAGGCCATCGGCATCAACGCCGGCAGGTGGGGGTTATACAGATGAAATGGTGGTTGCTGCTTTTCGATCCCGATATGGTAATGAAATGGCTGAGGGTTTAATTCAGCAGAATGTCGCTAAGTTGATACAGGCTAAAGATGAAACAGAGCTGAGTCTTTGGATGGAAGGATTTTACAATCGCATTAAGGCAGGGAGCGGTCGCGCAACGGCCAGGCGTGGCAGTGAAACACCATTGGCCGCTGTTGCTGCTATGTTCGCCCCAACAAAATAACCGGCCATGAAAAACGACGCCCTGCAACAACTCAAAGTCGAGGCCGAGGCTGCCAAGCGCGACCGCTACCCCAATGTGCCGGCACACGCCCTGCCAAGGGCCAAATACAGCGAACGCAGTGCGAACGACTTAACCAAGTGCATTATAGATTTTGTGAACCTGCAGCCCGGTTGCGTAGCATGGCGGGTGAGCAACGTGCCCGTGTATGATACCAAGACCGGCAAGCACCGCGCCGGCAATGTGCGCAAGGGTGTAGCCGATATTTCGGCCATACGGCGGGGGCAGGCCTGGCAGATCGAGGTGAAGTTTGGAAAGGACATAATGAGTGAGCATCAACGAAAATTTGCCGCCGCTGTGGAGGCTTCCGGGGGTGTGTATTGCGTCGCTCACACCTTCGAGCAGTTTATAAACCAATGGAACAATCCAAGAAAGTCCGCTGCCCTTCAAGTGGACCCAAATTTGCTTTTGTAACCTGGAAATTTGACATCTTTTTGCGCGGTCAAATTGGAGGGAATTTGACCCAAACTCACTGTAAACTCACTGTAAAATGGAAAAAAAAGACGGACGGAATGGCGGTACAATCTTTCCTTGGAAACCGGGAAACCGGGAAAATCGGGCAATCCAAATGGTCCAGCACCGGGCTATCTACAGGCTAAAACCGTATTAAAACGCCTCCTTGCCACGGACGGCAAGTTCAAGAACCCACTAACCGGGAAGGAGGAAGACATGTGTTTGGGCGATGCGCTCCATCTTATCCAAATTTATAAGGCGATTAACGATGCGGACACCCGCGCATACGAAGCCATTATGGATCGAGTTGACGGACGGCCGGTACAGACCATTGGCGGCGATCCTGAAAACCCGCTACACTCTACGGCGCCGCAAATCATTTTCAATGTGCAGAGTATGGAGCCGATCACGACTGAGGCAGCTTTGCTAAAATTGTTGGAAGAGGAGCAAGGGTAACTTTCGAAAGCACCACCTTATCCAAATTAGAAGGCCCTGGCGACTTATTCGCCAGGGCCTCTTTCAGTTAGTGTCTGAGTCTGAAATGGAATGCGGTAAATGCATTCGATTCTTTAGCCAGCCAGCCAAATGCTTTAGCATTTGTATGAATTGTATCTCAGTTAGCGATACTTCAAACAAGGTCTGGAGCGAGGGCTTTAAAGCGATTTTATACGGAGCGCCTCCGGGCACATCTTCTCCAGCGTAATAGCCCACAACTAAGTCGGCAAGCAAATCGCTGACAACATCGCGCGGCGAAAAGACTAAGGTGGTTTGCCCAGATAAAAGCGGAATGGTAATCTCATGGTGTTTAGCGTTGAACATTTTGAAATTGTGTGGAGGGTAAGTAGATCAAATAGCATGATAAGGGAAGTAGACTTATTTCATAGGCTGGCAGGGAGGGTTGGAGGGTGAGGAGATGCATGTGAGTTAAGAATGCCCGAAGATTAAAACCAATAGCGCCACAGTCTGCCACAGCGCCCATTTAAAAGCGCAAAAGAAGCCGTACAGTGTGGTGAATTGAAAAATGCTTATCAAGGTGACCGTAAAGCATAGGTCGAAGGGTACAGGGTGAAATACGGCAGCCGCTACGGCCATTACGGTTATCGGTCCGGCTTGAAAGTACATCCCCAGGCAAAGCACGATGGCCCCTGCGAAAACATTATACTGCGCAAAGAATTCAGTCCACCCGGACGCGCCTTTAAACTTGTCCGTTCGAAAGTAATTATGTAGGCAATGAACCAACTTTTCCACCCGGTACGGGGCGAAGGTTGGCATTACCCAGACCTGCCGAAGCCTCACTTTCCTACCGGTCACCTCCTGAATAGAGCGTGAAATGCACCGAAGCCGCTCCAGCCCCGTTTTGTCCTTGACCCCTACCTTCCCGACTGGTTTCAAATTTTTACGTCCCTTTTCCCATTCCATATCCGAAACTACATAGACAAACCCTATACCCAGGAACTTCAGGTAGCTAAAGAGCAGTTGCCGTGCCGTTGGGAAATTACGTGTCATTAAGCGCTTATCTTTTTGTATTTCCGAACCGGCGCCGCTACCTCGACTTCGTTAGCCGATGGCGCATTCGGAACAATCCAATTGGTAACCTTCGCCGCAAACCACAGGATAGGTGCCCATAGTAGCAGCGTCAGCCAGATATTCAAGCCCAGCCATACAATCCACATGAAACTGTTGATCAGCAGAACCAAGGCCACTATCCAGCAAAGGACGATCAACCCGCCTGCAGCATTCGAATGAGCCTTGCGGAACAGGTCGCCCAAAAACGTTATTCCGTAGAGCGATTGTACCGTTTCTCCGGATGCGGTTTTGGCGATGTACCACAGGTAACCGCCGACACCTACGATCAACAGTAGAACGGCTGTAAAGCACCACATGACGAATTCCCAGATCGGTTTTATAGCGGACCACAGTGCGGCTTTCCAATGCGTAATCGTTTCCTTGGACCTATCAAGCTTTTCGGCGATGGCCATGCTAT
The DNA here is from genome assembly GCA_031425035.1 of Saprospirales bacterium. Lineage (GTDB taxonomy): Bacteria > Bacteroidota > Bacteroidia > Chitinophagales > Saprospiraceae > M3007. The sequence goes on from JANPIN010000109.1 coordinate 71,345, forward strand.
CCAATGTCAGGCTTTCGGTGTCTGAAGCTGTCTGAACCGTGCTTTGAACCAGATTCGGACGCATGAAGTGTTGCACTTCTTCGCGGCTTGCCTTGCTGCTGGGTAGTGACTGATCAGCGTTCGCACTGCTACCCGTCGGCTTCGCTGTTGGCGGTTCCGGGCGAATAACCTGAGCCTGAGCATCTGCCGGACCTTTAACCGTAATGGCCACGAGGCTGCCGGCATTGCTTTCGTCCGTGAAGTAGTCGCCATGGGTGAGCAGGTAACTATACGGTTTTTGTCCGTCTCCATTCCGGACAAGGACAGCCTTTTGAAAGTGGAATTTTACGCCCCCTTTCGGAGAATCCTTTTCGTACCGGACTTCGCCTAAATACTGCTTGACCTGCGCGGACTTTTGCGCGGACAAAGTGACGGACAGCAGGGTAAAAAACAGCGGCAAAAGACACTGCAACGATTTCAACCAGGCGACCGCCTTGTCCGGCGCCAACTCCATTTTTGCCTGCGGTGCCCAGTATCGATATTCTTTCATTGCTTTTTCACGATAGGTTAAATAATGCTCCCAACTTTCGGTCGGGTAGTCGAAACCTTGCGGGTCGATCGGCTCCCAGTCTATCGGCCAGAACTCAGGCTTGCTCCGATCAAACGGCCGTTCCTTGCCCGGTTCCGTCAAGATGAACCCTTGCGGGTTGCGGTACTGTATGCAGAGTAACCAACCCGGCCGAATGCCTGACATTGCCTTGATAAACCGGTCACGATATAGGCCCCGGTCTTCCTGCTCAAATTCGGTGAAAATGGGCTGGTCAGGATAGATCGGGTTAGTGGCTTCAAGTAACTTTTGCCCTTCCAGACTGTCACCCAAAAGCACTCGGGGCGTGGATATTTTATCGTTCACTTTGAACATAACTCCTAAAAAAGCATACACAATTGTCGTCACAAGAATGATCGTTGCACCGATGGTCATAATAGACCAAAACTTGGTAGACACGCCCAACCAAGCCTCTTCATCGCCGAACATGAACACCCAGCAAAGGCCAATTAGAATGATAGCCGCCATGATCTGACCAACCAACAGGAAGGAAAGACGGGGTAGCGTTCTGATAGTAAGGACGTTTTGAGCGTTCATAACTGCTTGATTTAGAAATGTAAGAGGTGTACTACACCGAAAAACCCTATTTTTTTCGAGCCACTACCCCGGACAAGAGTAGGGCGGCAAAGTCCCGCTTGACCATCGTTTCCCCGTACCCCTCATGCCCCAGCAAATACACGATGTCAGCTTGCTTGATTCCGTCTTCCATAAGCGACTTGACGCGCATTGCCCGCTGCTCATTCACAGACTTGACGCCATACTTTGTATGCTCCCGCAGTAGCAGCAGCAGTTCCCAACTGGTCAGGGCAGCAGTTGCCGGCGCCGCAGTGGTTACCCATTCAAATACGCCTTCGCCGCGTTCAACTAGTTTGCCATCTCCAGGTGTCAGTGCCATATCACTTTTACGAGTTTACTGTCTCTTACGAGCCATATTGAAGCTGTTGCCATCAGGCAAATGAATGCAGCTAAGAAGCCGACGAAAGCATGATTCAGATCAGGGCTGTCTTTCATAAAGGCCTGATAGTGGACAAACCCAGCGCCGATATACACCACTGTCGCAAGCCAGCAGGCCCCTAGGGAGGTACCCTCCAGTTCCGAAGCATGGGCCGCGAACAGCACGCCAACGATTACGGCGCACACGAAGCCGCCGGCAATCAAGCCTTCGCCATGGGGGGAAAGGGTGTGCAGACCGTTGGCGATCAAGCCCGAATGTGCGATGCAAACACCGATCATCGTCCAACGGAATGCCTTTGCGGGCGGGACCGTTTTAACCCGGCAAACCCATATAGAATTCGCCGGGGTTGAGTTAATAGATTGAGTGCTCGCTTCCTTTTTTGTCCGTGCGGGAATTGATTTAACCGGACTTAAAATCCGGCTTTCGTTGTCTTCAGGTTGTCCGTCTTTTGAAATCAAAGCAGTGTATTCGTCCGGTTTTGGAACGTCCTTTTTGCGCCACTTCCTGTCCGGAAAAATCCGGCGAAATTGCCTGCCGACATTGTCCGCATCCTTGCATGTTTCGCGGCAGATTTCAATCCATGTCCGTTTTTTTGTTTGTCCGTTCATGGTGCAATATTAGTGAAAGTACTTTCACTAAAACAAGGCCAAAACCAATTATTGTGAAAATACTTTCACTTCCACTACTTTTGCCAATATGAAAGACGGAAAACACCTTACCCCCGCCGAGGCGTGGGCCGATTTTTGGGAGAATGTAGCCAAGAACATGAAGCCACGGCCCAACGAATTGAATGTTGCAAACCGAACTGCAAAGGGTATGGTGTCTATTGATGGGAAGGTTATCGCGTTAGGGCGAGGCCGGATTAAGACTCTGTTGGACAAATACGCGCCTGGCCAATACGAGTTGCATACCTTCTTTGTTAAGGTGGTAAACCACCCCTCCGCCCTCATTCCGGACACAAATCCGCCGGCCGGACAGAAAGGAGACGGACCAACGGGTGCTCTGTGAGCTGGACACAAATCCGGGATATCCACACAAATCCGCCTGGCCATCGGTCGCCACGGATTCCGGACACAAATCCACGACCTGGACAGAAAGGCCAGCCACGAACCGCGCCTGCAGTTATCGGACACAAATCGAGGGGCTGCACAGATTCGATGACGCCCAACCGCGCCCGCGCTTTTCGGACTGAGCGTCGACGTGTGGACAGAGATCCGCGCCGGTATTCATGGCCCTCATTCCGGACACAAATCCGCCGGCCGGACAGAAAGGAGACGGACCAACGGGTGCTGTATTATTTCCCCTTAAAAAATTCCCTATCCAATTATCGGCTTGGAATATGCAAATAAATTCCATAAATTTTTCGCCTAATAGTTGAGGTAGGGACGTAAGCAAAAAGAACGTGTTTTGAATATGCTAAAGAATAGCCGGTTTTCTTGCAATATTTCCAAAAGGTGCAACACATGTCATTTCCAAATCGGCACCCATATGGCTGATTTGACGTTATATTTGTAACGTCTAACATATCGCCGTGAAATACATTGAGTAATCCTGAATGAGAACAGTTGCGGAAATAAGGCACTTGTCGGACATGCGATTGGCGGAAGCGCAGGTTCTTTTGGCGAATGGTTTTCCACAAGGGGCTTACTATTTGGGCGGCTATGCCCTAGAATTGATGTTAAAAGCCCGAATTTGTCACCTGCTTTGTGTGGTGGATTTTTATGAAAAAAGGCAGCGTGAAAACCGTAAGTCCTTTTGGACGCACGATTTGGATTCATTATTGACATTGTCGGGTCTTCGATCCAGTTTAGAAGAAGCGGGAGATCCGGCGCGAGGCGGCAACCGGAATCTTTTGAAAAACTGGAATTATGTGATTGCTTGGAGCGAAGAGTGCCGGTATGCGGATGACGTGAACATGCATAAATCGCAAAAATTCATTGATGCATTAACTAATCCAAGAAATGGAATACTCCCATGGTTAACGACACATTTTTGATCTTTTTACAGGACTTCCTGTGTGCTATGAATAAGCAGCAACACCGATACAAATCGGCGTGGCTACATCCTATTGATGACTTGACCGGCCGGCCTCGCTTCCGGCTATATGTACGAGCAGACGTGGAACTCGATTGCTGTAGTGATGAGTTTGACCTGATATTCGATGCTCTATATGATCGACGTGATATGGAACCTTTCAAGTACATTAGCGGCATTGTTGTACTGGACCGAAACAATCAACTCCACTGTCAAACGGAGGACATTAAGGTTTTCAATGAGGCAGAGGCTTGCTGATTTGTCCGGTAATATGTTAACAAAGCGGCCCGATACTGATGTCAGTATCGGGCCGCTTTGTTGTGACTACATGCAAATTCGGAATTTTGATTAGCATATGGGCTTTGTATCGTGGTGATTGGAGTTTTCCGCATTAGCTATTTCTCTCGCAGCAACTTGCGCGATAAAAGTGATTGATAGCTGATCTGCTGCTGGCAACTCACCTGTAGGCACGTTTTCTGAATCCAGATTAGCCCCGGTTACAGCGTCAATTGCAGCCTCTATGAGAAGCCCTATGAAGCGCTGCCTGGCATCTGCATCTGGCAGGGGTAAACGCTTAAGCATGTTGTCTCTGTTTTCGTAATTGTAAACTTGGCTTGTCCTATATGGCGCCTTGCACAATGTCCCGGAACACTGCAAAACGCCGGCCATCGGTACCGTCAAAGGCTGCCACGCCTTCCGCAGCTAGCGCACTGGCCACCGCTTCTATGTCCGGGAATTTCATGCCCCTACCCCGCATTGTCTCGCACATGGTCGGTAGATCGGCCCACACTCCGCCAAGGTAAACTCCGCTGTCTGTCTTGCCGATCTCTACGGCGACGAACACCACGCCGGTCGAAGGGTTGACCGTCAGCAATGATGGTAAATTAGGATAGCGGCTGGCAGCAAAAAGGTCGCAAACATCTACACCGAGAGCAGCGGCTATTTCGTGCAGGGTGTCAATGCCGGGCATTTTGGTATTGGTGACCCAGTGAGAAACAGCCATTTTAGATTTACCTAATTTTTCAGCGAGGCCCTTGCCAGTTTCGCCGCATTCGCTTAATACTTCTTTGAGCCGTAGGTAATTCTTTTCCATGTGTAAACTAATTTTTGAGGCAAAATAGGGGCAATAGCCCCAATAGTTATAAGAAATCAACCTTTTCCAAAATAAATACAACGATTGGTAAAAATAAATTTGGCGATGTAAACCAATAGGTATATCTTTGTGTCAACATTGGTTAACAACGGTAAACATACAGCAAGATGAACACCACTAAAATTTCCCGCTCCCAAGTAATGACCGCCGCCCACGCCATCCACCGTCAAGATGCCTCCCTCACCTGGAGCGCTTGCCAGTCCGCCGCTTGGAAGGCCGTTCGCCTCCGTGCCGCCCTTCGCGCCGGTGTTGCCGAATTTTCCTACACGAAAGAAAATGGCGAGCTGCGCCAGGCTACGGGCACCCTGAACGCCGCACACTTCCAATACCAGAGCAAAGGTACCGATCGGGTAGAAAACCCGATGGTGATCAAATATTACGATCTCGCTGCCGGGGCTTTTCGATCCTGCCGGGTCGACCGGCTGGCAGCTTAAGAATATCCTGCTGTTTATTGTTTTCGGCCGGGGCGACCGCAAGGCGCCCCGGTTTATTCTCTTGATTGTTTCCACATAAATCTTTCCTGCCATGTCTTCAACTGCCTTAACGCGGTCAGCCCAACCTATACCCTTCATGGAGCCGCCCGAAAACGAAACGCTCACTGAGCGCATGCGCCGTTACTGCCAGCTTTTCCGGCACCTCAATAAACTCTACTCGGAAGCAGCAAGCCACGAAGAGCGCCGCGCAATCAGTCACGTGCAAAGCGAAGTGTCAACCCGAATGCTCGAAGTCTCCCGATTCATAGCCTGCTAAATCTAAAACATGAAAAAGCAAGATCGCTTAACCCGCCTTGTAATGGCCTGCCAAACGGCGCAAGATCGCGTGTTTGCCACGTCCAAAACCGCCGCCAACTATGGCCATTTACTTAACCGCCTGTGGAGCCTGCTTAGCACCCTTAAATGCGAATTGGAGGTATTGTCGGCCAGCTAAAAACAATCACAACGCAGAAGCAATGATAACCGAAAAAACAGTACTCGATTTTTTGATAAAACACAATTGGACCATCGCTAGGCAGGGGCGCGATGGATACCACATGCGCCAACCAGCAGGCGTGGGTCTTCCTCTTCGCCTTGGCGTGTGCGTACCTATCGCTATTAAAGTGGCAGAAGATGCCCGCCTTTTTGATGAGGCCGTTGGCGTGCTGTTCCAGGTATACAAAGAAAAAGCGCTAGAGCTGCTTGAAAACGAATCCGCGTCAGAGGGACAGCATGTGACCCCCGCTAAGGAGTCCGTTTCCCAGATGACCCAGGATAGTGTCCGTATCATAGCGCTTGAGTTAAAAACTCGGGAATTAGCGTCACGAATTAGGGCCTTGGAACCCGCCGATGATCCGGTTATAGAAGAATATAGAAACTTGAAGGCCAAGGTGGAGCAGGCAGTGGTAGAAGGTAAATCCATGCTTGAAATCGCCACCGCTACAGGCGAGGATGAAAGATATGTAGGGGCTATTGCCGGTGATTTTTTGAGAAAAATCCGCCGCCGAGCCCGGAATCGCTCTCGCTAAAACTGCCCGCAAGTCAAATCAATGTTAGCCCACCAATTCAACTCGCTATGCAAAATCAACTCGACCAATATCGCGCACTCCGCGCCGCATCCGCCCGGATTGACGGGCTTGCACTAAACTGTACACCTCGCCAGCGCCTTCGATTGAGCCGGATTAACATCGGCATCATGGAGGAAATGGTTAAAATCTTAATCTCACTATAAGTGAGCGCCGCCCCTAAGCTGGCCAGCGATATATTCTATATGTTAATAACCTGGCATTTTGCTTAAAAATCCACAATTTGTTAGTTGTTCTCTCGGTACCTTTTGCAAACATGCGGTACTTTTGTCCCATCAACACAAAAATAAAAGAGCGTACCGTTTGCCCGATACGCTCTCAAAAAGACCTTTTTGTTTAACCCAACGCTCTTGCTGTAAAGCAGGGGCGTTTTTTGTTGGTAGTAATTTGTCGTGTGACCCAACAATTATAGACTGGTGCAAATGTAAGTAGTTGTTGCCCTATGCACCAAACTAAACCGCAAATTTGTAACATCATTTGACATGTTACATAGCAAACGTTTGACCTTTTTGCCGGAAGCGGCGGCATTATGATGGTCGCCAAGTGCCGCCATTATCGCTGGCGATCCACTATCTGCACTTGGGCAGCAAAGATACACCGGTCCTGTATTTACTCGCAATCTTACTCGCACTACTGGTTTTGGTCAAATAAAAAGCGCCACAAGTTGTTGACTTGTAGCGCTTTATTACTATAATGGTTGTAGCCCCGTGAGGAATCGAACCTCAATCATAGGTACCGGAAACCTACATTCTATCCGTTGAACTACGGAGCCGTGATAACCTAAAATAAATGCAAAACAATGCTTTGCAATTTTAGCGGGGGCAAAGGTAATACTTGGTTTTGGTTAAAAAAATTTTCATCCGCTACTTTTTGGCGGGTAAAGTGCAAGTTGATCGTCGATCCATGCTTTTGTTTGCTCTATGAGCACGTCCTTATCTTCATTATAAAATGCCGGACCATAACAGACTTTAATATTGATCGTCTTTTCGCGGAAACGTCGGCCGGCATGCGCCAGAAAAGTTTCTTTTTCTACCCAGAAATCGCGCTCGTCGGCAAAACACAAGGCCACCGGAACAACCGGCAGACCTGATTTAGCCGCCAGTTGAAAGGCGCCTTTTTTAAAGGGCAGGGTGCCCGGCAAGCTGGAAGTAGTGCCTTCGGGAAACAAAATGACCGAATAACCTTCGACGATTTTGTCTTCGATCTGGCGAAGGGTCTGGGCCCGGCTGCCGGAATGATCCCGTTGTAGGTATAAAATACCCGCCATAGCCGCCCCCTTGCCCAGCACCGGCCAATTAGCAACTTCCGCTTTTGCTACCGGCAATGCATCCAGATCGCATAACATAAAGATCGGATCGAGGTAAGAACGGTGATTGGCGACCAGCAGCGCGGCAAAATCCGGGGGGGTACCCGTGATCTCCAGACGGACCCCTACCCCATATAGCAGACGCCGTGCCCAACGCCGGCGCACCCGCATGGCCGCGCGCAGGTCGGCACCCTGAAGTACTTTTCGTAACCAGATTTCAAGGACTATAAATATGGTGTAAAAAACGAAAAAAAAGAGGCGCCAGGCGAGTCGAAGTTGTTTCACAGGGGCAAAAATAAAAAAAGGCGCCTGGTTGGACCAGCGCCTTTGTAAATCGGTAGTTGAATGATTACTTAGTCGTTAAAGCATGCAGGGCTTCTTTCACTTCCGCCACGCTGATATCCAGGTGGGAAGTATCATACACGCATTCGCCGTTAATAATTAATAGCACCTGTGGCGACTCATGATAAACCTCCAGAGTTTCGGCGATGTATTTGGAAATACTGCGATACTGCAAAAGGTCCAGATAATACGCTTCGAGCTGGTCTTCCGTAAAATCCCAGTCATCATCCAGTCGGTATTTGGCAATCGCACTGATGTTACAGGTCGTGCTGTGTTTCAGAATCAGGCAGGGAACAACAAAAGAACGTTCCCGAATACGGTCGACTTCTTCCAAAGAAGTCAGTGGAATCCAACGTACAGGCATGAGGAATAGCGGATGGCAATAATTTAGAAATCGGCGCCGGGGCAGCCACTACCACGGTGGCAGGCTTCGAGGAGCAACATGGCGGCCATAAAAGCGAAAGCAAGATAATTCTTCCAGTTCTTCATTGATGTATGATTTTTGATTTGTTAAAAACAGTGGCAAAACGGACACTTCGGAAATTTATTATTTGCAAACCCTGTGCCAGCTGTCAAATTTTTCACAAAAGTAATACTCCTTTCGGGATAGTTTCAGAATAATACTCGGAAACTACCCCTAAAATACCCCGACTTGCAAAATTTAATTTTTCCGAAACACCAGCCCCTCCCCTGCTCCAAGTCCAGCAAGCCCTGTTTTGGTTATTTTTGGCCCTGCCGACAAATTTTCATTTTCGGTAGAAAAATAAAGCTGCCAGTCACCCGCCGGCCACGAAAAATGCACATCCTCCTGCCCGTTCTGCGTATTAAAATTGGCGATGAACACGAAATCCTGACGGTCGGCCTGCGTCCACACGATCACTTTTTGTTCCCCGCTTTTATCTGCCCGCAAGAGCCACTCTACCCGGACGTCGGCAATGGCCGGAAATATTTCTTCCGCCAGCATCTTCTGCCGGACCAGCCGGGCGTACAGGTTTTTATTTTGCCCCCATTCATAGGGTCCACTGGTGCCTTTTGGCCCATCCGGCATGGAAAAAACGTATAATTTCGTGTAGTGTTCATTGGGTGCCGGTTGCGGATGCGGATCGCGGGTTTCAAAACCCAGGGCCATGTAGGACGGCATATCATGCAGGAAGAGCGCGATGAAGTACCGTATTTCATTCCCCTGCAAATAAAAACCGTCAAACCGTGGGTCGTCTTTATCAGCGGTCAGAATGGTAAAATTCGGAGCAAAACGGCGGGTCTCCAGCCAATCGCGGTACTGCCGGAAAGTCTGCATGAACCTCGTCGTACCGACCGGTTCCGATTGCAGATCGCCGAGGGTGGAATCGGCCAGGGAAGCTTCCAGGTGATCGCATTCATCGCCGTAGGCCATTTCTCCGGGAGGCGCCAGAAAACTTTCGGCGAAATAACCGAAGTAAGGTTTATCCTGTAGTACGTCTTGTTTCACCGCGCCCAACAGATCGTAGTAGGCATCTGGTTGCGCCGGCACACCCGTTGGGCGCATTTGCACGTGCGACATATCCCCGCGCATGAAATCGATGCCATAATGCGCCTGAATGTCCCGGTAATGGGCACTTACGTAGCGCCAGGCAGCCTCGTTCGGCCGGTCGAAATCGAGCGCCCAATCCCGGTTATCATCCAGGGGTTCATATAGTTTATACCTCGCCAGTGGTCCGAACACCCGCGAAAATGATTCCGGGCGGGTAATCCGGTAGTCCCGCCAAACGCGCCCATCCTCGTCCGTGACTTTGGCTTCCGGGTTAGGATCGACCTCCAGCCCGCGATAAGGCGGCCCCATGGTGGCCGGCACGGTTTCCAGGCCTGCAGCATACAGCACATCGATCATCTTTTTACGGCGCAGCAGACGGCCGTGATAGTCTTCCACCGGACCGAATAACAGGAGCAGACGTTCCCGCTCAGGCAAATCATTGAAAAAAGTTTGCACGGAATCAGGGAGTGGCATACCAGGTACTGCCGAACCATGTTTCACGATAAATTGATGTAAAATAATTTGTACCGTCTCATAAACGGCCGCATCATGACGGATAATCAGCAGATCATTTCGTTGCAACCATTCAAAATAAGCGGGATTGGCCAGGGCCATTTCCGAAAAGCGATCTGTATGTGGCACGACGTCCATGCCGACCGTTTTACCCAAAAGATGTAAAAGGTTAACCACTACTTTAAGTTGCTTTTCGACCGTATTTAAATCTGGGAAAGCGGCTGCCAGGTCAGGACTATAAAAAGCCGGGTTAATATTCCAACTCACTGGCCCATAAAGACTTGCGACTACACCTGGCTCCCAGATCGGCAAAAGATGAATGGCGTTCTGCGCGCCCGGCAGGGTAAGTGCATAAGGAATTAAATTCCAGAAATTATCTATGGTACGAATATTTACACCAACTGTGTTGGCTCTTTTCATCCAGCCGGTAGTGGTATGCCTTTTTACCGGGCTGGGTATGCTGAAAGTATGGTCAAATGCATCATACAGATCGTTATCAAAATGCTTTACAAGCAAATTGATAATATCTGGTAATGAAATTTGTAGGGCATCAACCGGCAAGTGATTTAACAGGGGGGCAAAATTTTTAATGTTCATTTTACTTAATGGCGTTGTTCGGAAGACGGTGTTAAAATTTGAAATTGCGGGTAATATCTTTCGATAAATCAGAAAAAATCAGAAATACCAATTACTTTCGTAGCAGCATAAGCATTTTTTCTACTGCTTCAGGGTTTTAATAGGGTATTTTTATACCTTCTTTCTCTCCGATAACCCGTCCTTTTCAGCTAACCATTTAGCATCCAGCTCCTCCGGGATTTTTGTAATCTTTGCATGACATACAAAACATCTTGTTTTGAATACTCGTTTTGTCGTGCTTTTTAAGCTAATCCCTTGGGCAACTGCGCCAGATATCTCCTTTGCCCAGCACCTGTGAACCGATTAAATAATTAACACGTGATTTACAAAGTAAAATTGAAAAATGCTGATGACATGGTGTTGCTAGACGACAACGTGTACGAATGGCTGACCAACGATCCTTATTTAACCAAGGTAGATCTGATTCATAATTTGCGTAAGCATTCCAGTGGTTGCGCGGTGTTTCAAAAGACCTGGAAGAAGGCCGATGGTGATTTCAAAACGGAAACGATCTACCTGCATAAACTCATCGCCGAAAAATTCTTGGGTGATCAGCGGGCCGGTAATCGTAGTCTGGTCGGCGCCAAGAATGGCGACAAGCTGGATTGCCGTCTGGAAAACCTCACTTATCGAACGCGTTCTGTAGCCAGCCGGCAACGTAAAACCAGCAGCCGAACCGGTTTTACCGGTGTTTATCAGGAACATAACCGCTATCGGGCGGTAATTTCTGTAAACGGACGTTCCGTGCATATTGGCATGTTCGATACGCCGGAAGAAGCTGCAGCCGCCTACAATAAAATGTCGAAAGACATGTACGGCGAGGAAGGCAAAATAAACAAGGTGCGCGGCTGGTAAGTTAACAAAGGGCAAAAAGCACTTTGGGAAACAGGGTCGGGTACTTTGTTTCTGCCGCTTTTTGCCCTTTAGTTTATTTTATTGACTATCAATGCATTCTGTCTCCGCGGGCCGGCAAAGTCTGTATAATTGTCGCTTCCTGGCGCAGGTATTCCTGCCAGCGAACCTGCACTTTTTCTTTCCCAAAATACAGTTCGGCCAGATCAAGAAACAAGCGGTAGTGCCCCGCTTCGGCGACCATAAACTTATGGTACCAGCCCCGTAATGCCACATCTGCACAGTGCAGCGATAAAAGCCGGAAACGTTCGCAACTGCGTGCTTCGATCAGCGCGCAAACCAAAAGACGCTCCAGTAGAGCTTCCTCTTTAGGCAGTCCTTTCGTTTGAAAATCAAGCAGTTGATTAACGTATTCGTCTCGCCGTTGACGGCCCAGACGCAAATCACGTTTTTTTAATTCCGCCAGTACCATCCGAAAATGCCCCCATTCCTCCGTCACCACCGGGGCTAGTTCTTCCACCAGTTCTTCCCGTTCGGGATAAGCCTGAATCAGCGTAATACAGGCCGTAGCGGCTTTCTGTTCGCAATAAGCATGATCGGTTAATATTTCGGCCAGGTCTATTTCTGCCAAATTCACCCAGCGGGGGTCTGTAGGCAGTTTCAAGCCCAATTTGGTATTTTGCAAAGGCGTTTCCATAGGACAAAGGTACTTTTGCGGCATGGAAAAACTTAGTATGACTGCCCTGAACCGTCTTAGTCTGGATGACTTTCACCGGGCTGAAAAAATGCCGCTCGTGTTGGTGCTCGATAATGTGCGTTCCGGTGGTAATGTAGGCTCCATCTTTCGCACCGCCGACGCTTTCCTGCTGGAAAAGGTCCTGCTTTGTGGTATTACCGCTCAGCCGCCGCATCGGGAAATACTGAAAACAGCCCTGGGCAGCACGGAATCGGTGGCCTGGACGTATTTTCCAACTACTGTAGAAACCATTTTGCATCTAAAATCGGCTGGTTACCAAGTATTTGCCATTGAACAAACCACCGCCGGCAACTGGTTGCAGAACTTTAAACCCGATCAAGGCAGTAAGTATGCCTTTGTGCTCGGCAATGAAGTAGAAGGCGTCGACCCCGCCGCTTTGGCGCTTTGCGACGGGGTGATTGAAATTCCTCAATTCGGTACCAAACATTCCCTCAATGTGGCTGTAGCTGCCGGCATTGTCGTTTGGGAAGCCGTGCGTACGCTGACTTTTGTTTCCAACAAATAATTGTAAAAACGGTGTTATCGAAGCAGGTTAATTTCCCCGACGTAAATTTTTAAACTACCGTCCCCACGCCGCCAGCGGACCTTGCAGGCATACACATCTGATGGAGCATCCTTCCCGTCGACCCGTCCATCCCACTCCGCATTCGGGTCGGAACTGTCAAATACTTTCTGGCCCCAGCGATTGTAAATTTCCATTTGCTCCACCGTGGCCAATCCTTCCAGTACCAGCATTTTAAACGTACCGTTCACACCGTCCCCATTTGGGGTAAAAGCATTCGGGAAAACCACGTTGGGCTGAATGATAAGGAAAGAAATAGTGGCGGTCTCACTGCAACCACTGGGTGCGACTATGGTGACTTTATAGGTCACGGAGTCTCCATCCTCCGGTTTAACCGTGATTTTCTCCGTATTTTGGCTTAAAACCGCATTTCCTTCCATCCAGGTGTACAGGAAGCCAGACAAGTTTTGGGAAGGACTTACTTTGCCGAACAAGTCAATTGTTTCCCCCAGATTGATGCTGCTGGTATCCGGAGTGGCCAGTATTTCAGCGGTAAAACCGGCTATGGTGGTGATGTTAACTGTGTCCTTGATGATACAACCTTGTCCGTAGCTGTAACTAATAAAATAGGAACTGACGCCCGTGACTGCAGGTTCTATATTAATAGTACCCGTGGAATCCTGGCCAGGCAACCACAGGTAAGCGCCGCCGGGGAAAGTACCGCTTGCGGTTAACGTTTTTGATTGTCCCAGACAAAGCGTAGCATCCTCCGTTACGGTCAGCACGGCATTATCGACGACTACCGTCACCGACTGTGTGTTAACACAATTCCCCAAAGTGGTGATAACTGTGTACAAAGTGGTGACATCTGGGGTTACACTCGGATCAGGCTGTGTAGAATTGAATCCGGCCGGGACTGACGTCCACATATAGCTGGTACCCGGTATGATCAGGCTATTCAAAACAGCACCTTCACCCGGGCAAAGTTCTACATCACCTGGAAAAACAACCGGTGCAATTTCACCGGCCACATTGACCGTAACCTGGTCAGTCAGTTGGCAACCGGGACCGAAAGTAAAAGTAACCTGATAAGTCGTTGAAACTGCGGGCATGACGTTCACGACCTGGCCGGAACCGGCTCCCGGGTTCCATTCAAAAGTACCGGGCACTGTGCTGGTAGCCGTTAGTTGGGTACTTACGCCCTTGCAAATGGTCGTGTCGCCGCTGGCCTGCATGGAACCGGTGTTCACGGTAACCACGAATTGATCGTTTTTCTGGCAGCCATTGTCCGTATGCAGGAAATACGTGGTGGTCGCCAGGGTCGGCGTCACTACCGGCTGGGGGGTGGTCACCGTACCAAAGGCCGGATCACTCGACGTCCAGGTATAGGTAGCACCGGGGTCGGACACATCACTGAGCTGGATGGATTCGCCGGCACATAACATGCGGTCATCGGGAAAATGATAGGCCGCAACAGGTTGCACGATTACAGTAGCCGAAGCGTCTGTATTACAACCTTGAAATTTACCGGTCACGTTATAAGTTGTGGTCGCCGGCGGCGTAGCGATCGGATTGGTACAGGTTGAACAGCTCAGGCTTTCGGCCGGCGTCCACATGATCTCCGTAATACCGGGCGTAAACGTCAGCAGGAGCAGCACGTTCTCGCCGGCGCAGATGGTCGTATCCGCCGGTTGAATGCTCATTTCGGCAGGCGGAATGACGGTCACGGTAGCGCTGTCGGTCTGCACACAGCCGCCATTCGTGGTAATGCGCTTGTAAACGGTCGTTACATCCGGTTGAACCACCAGATTATACAAGGAATCCCCGGTCACCTGACCATCGAGGGGCGACCACTTAAATTCTATGTTTTTAAATTCCGCAGGCTCGTAAATAGCGGATTGCAGGATGACTTTACTGCCCTGGCACACACTGGTATCGGACGGTAAAATGGCCAGATTTTGGGGCAGGCTATCTACCTGTACATACACCTGTTTTTCGCGCGTACAACCCGGTAGCACCACTTTCGCCGTGTATAAGGTCGATTCATTCGGACTGGCAATGGCCGTGGTACCATTCGCATTGATCTGCAAATTAGTCAGCGGCGACCAGCTGACCTGCGTAAGGCCCGGCGTGACCGTGGCCTGGATCGGCAGACTCGTACCCTGGCAGATCAGGGCAGTATCTGCCACGTTTAATTCCAGGGAAAGCGGGACGATCACTATCTGCACTTTACGTATTTCTGTGCAGCCGGTGTTCGTGGCCGTCAGCGTATACATTGTTGTCTCGAGTGGCGTAGCCAGCGGGTTTGGAATGCCGGCATTGTCCAGTGAGCCATTATCAGGCGTCCAGGCATAGGTAATGCCTGGCTGAGCCACCGTAGATCCCAGCAGTACCTTGCTGCCGTCGCAAACCGCCGTATCGGCCTGCACCGCTAAAATGGGTGATTTATAGACCTCTACGTGTACGCTGTCCATAGCGCTGACCAGACAACTGCCATTGGTCGCACTCAAATAATACGTAGTGGTCGAGTTAGGGCTTACATTGGGGTTAGACACGCTGGAGGTTAGCCCTTCCGGCGAAGAGGTCCACAGGTAGGAGGTGCCCGGCAGTTGCACCCCACCCAGGTCAACCGATTCCCCTTTACAAATCACCTGATCGTCGGCAATAACGTACTGCGGCTGCTGGCCGTTCACCACCGTTATTTTAATCGTATCTGTCACTACGCACTGCGGAGTGGTCAGGATGGCAATAAAATTATACACGCCGGTCGTCAGGCCACTAACTTGCGGAGAAGGACAATCAGTACAGCTCAAGCCAGCGCTACCGGTCCAGCTATATTGTACATTACTAAACGGATTCGGATTTAATTCGAAACTGGCGCCGTTACAGACCGTCACATCGGGTCCGAGGTTAATCTGTAAGGCCTTGATGTTTACCACCTGTGTGACCGTTTTACAGGCTGTCACCACCTGTACTTCATAGGAGGAAGAAGCGTTGATCGTAGCCAGGGGGCTCTGGCAATTGCTACAGCTCAGCCCGGTTGAAGGCGACCAGAAATAAGCAACGCCACCGGTGGCCGTCAGTTGAACCGGCTGCCCTAGGCAGACCGCGGTGTCTTCCGTAACAGTGATCTGGCTGTCCAGTGCATCCAGTACGCCGTTGGTAGTTCCGGTGAAGTCCATGGCAATACCGCCTTGTTCGATGGAATTACCAAAATCGTCCAGCAGAATGACGTATATTTTGCCTTGCTGCACATCCAGCCGGCTGACGAAATCATCGGCCTGCGCGCCGCTCGGCGGATTAGGGCCAGGGCTGGCGGGGCTACCACAGTCGAACTCGTCGGTAACCGGCAGGCCAGAGGTGGGATGTACATCGGCCATACCCGTAATGTAAACCTCCGCTGGATTTTCATAAGCGGCCCAGCTGGAGCGGACCGGCTGGTTATTGGCAACGTAGTCACAAATATCTTCCGGGTTGTCAATCGGGCCCCACATACTGAAGTCGATATCCGAGGTTTCGAGCGGATCAGCCGCCTGCGCAATGAAGCCGAATTTACCATCCGCACCTGCCGTGAAAAAGAAGAAGGAAAAATTCCCCGGGGAGTTTAAAAAGCAACCGGCGTTTGCACCTGGCTGCAGAAAAGCCGGATCGCCTTCTCCCGGATTCAGCGCAATAATTTCGGGCAAGAGATTACTGCAACCGCCAATATTCAGCGCTTTATCGCAGCTGGAGGCGGCCGGCACGATGACCGGACAAGTAATGGTGTCGATCTGAATATTGAAAGGCGAACAGTCATCCCCGGAACCGAAAACGAGGTAGTAGATCCCCGGATTTTCCAGATAAGCGGCCGAAATAGTAGGGTCTACACTACCGCCACCACCACCGGCGGAAGCAATGCAGGTTGCGCCGGCCAGGGAAGGACAAAGGCTGTATACGCCAATGCCGGCGCCCGGATTCGTCCCGTTTACATTAATATGAATGCATTCGTCGCCAGGCGAGGTGTAGGTAAAAATATAGTCGTTACCCGATAAAAAATCGTCGTCGCAGGGGCCGTTATTGATGGTATTGCCGGACAGGCAGTTGCTCAGGTTACTGGCGCTATAAGGCAGTTCCGGTATGGATACGGGCGCGTCGCAAGTCGTGATGGGAGCAGCGGTACACGGGCTGGCCGAACAGGACCAGGTAAGCGCAAAACCACTGTATTCTATGAAGTTATCCGCGCTGAACTGGATAGTGGCACAACTAGCGGGCACCTGAATTTCCAGGTTCTGGCCGAATCCGCTCAACTGCGTGATTTCATTGCCCCCCAGGCCGCTGCCCTCGTAAATATGCAGATAATCGTAGCCGCTTTCCGTGTTGTAATTAACGACATTGAGGATAATACACTGATGAAACTCCGTGGGACAAATAGTGAAAGTAGCGTTGTCATCGCTGCTGTAATCATTTGCAGCGCCGCCGCTATCGTACAATGTACCCGTGCAGGACTGGGTGCCGGGTACGCTGCCAATGTTGATCTCTGGCACATATTTTTCAATACAAAGCCGGAACGTACCGGCGTTCGCGGCGGCAGTAGCGGAATAGTCATTGATGCGCAGAAAGTAAGGCAGGCCCGGAGTGAGTCCAAACTGATCGAGATGAACTTCATTTATATTAATCCCTGCGGCAGCGCAATCGAGTTCGGCCAGGCCTTCTAACACGCAATCGCCTCTATAAATGGCTACTTCCGGCATCTGAAGGGTCCCGTTACCATTGACAGCACCGTATACGGAAATGCTCACGTCCAGAATGCTACCATCGCTGGGTACAGTAAACTGGAACCATACGTCGCGTTCCGCATTGTTGTTAAAGCAGGCGGGTATGTTATCGGTTGCACTAATGTTGCTGGCAGTTGCATCCACGTTGGTGTACAGCGCCGGTGTGGAACAATAAGGAATAACGCCCAGATCGATCAGACCGGCGCAGTCATCGTTAACTGGCGCCTGCGCAAAAACGAACAGTGAGGTGAGCGTGAAACAAAGCGTAAAAAATACTTTCATGCCGTTTGGGTTGAAAAATCTGGGCGTAAAATAACTCGAAATAATCACCCGGGCGATTTAGGTTTCGTGCGGGATTGGCAAAACTCCAATTTTTTATGGAAACGCAAAACTAAGCCGACTTTGGCCGTCCATCAGAAACTTCCGGTACTGATTGCCGACATTCTGCTACTTTTGCCGCCCAAACTTTGAACATTTTGACCGTCAAAATTATCAACCACTCCCCCTATCCCCTACCGGCCTATGAAACGGGCGGCAGTGCCGGGATGGACCTTCGCGCGCACCTTTCCGGCCCCATCCAGCTGGCGCCACTCGAACGCAGTCTCGTGCCCACCGGCCTGTTTATCGAATTGCCCCCTGGGTATGAGGCACAGGTACGCCCACGCAGCGGATTGGCCATCAAACGAGGCCTCACGATGTTGAACAGCCCGGGGACGATCGACAGTGATTATCGCGGAGAAATAAAGTGCATTGTGGTCAATTTGTCCAACGAAACCCAGGTCATCGAGCCGGGCGAACGCATTGCACAACTGGTGATTGCCCGCTATGAACGTATCACCTGGGAACAGGCGACCGAACTGGCGGAATCGGAGCGGGGAGCAGGCGGTTTCGGCAGCACCGGAAAGTAGGGACATATTCCACAAACCAACAAACCATCCAAACAAACAAACCCTCTCCAACTAAACAATTAAACTTCATGAACATAATAATCCCCATGGCTGGTCGCGGCACCCGGTTGCGACCACATACCCTCACGGTTCCCAAGCCTTTGATCCCGGTTGCCGGGAAACCCATTATTCAAAGACTGGTTGAAGATCTGGTCGCCGCTTACGCCGGCCAGGTAGATGAAATTGCCTTTATCGTCGGCGATCTGGGTATGGAAGTCGAACGCGAACTGGTTGGCATTGCCGAAAGGCTGGGCGCACAGGGCCGTATTTATCACCAGGAAAAAGCCCTGGGCGTGGGCCATGCAATTTACTGCGCCTGGGAAAGTTTGTCCGGACCCTGCCTCATCGCTTTTGCCGACACCCTTTTTAAAGCTGATTTCACCTTCGATCCGGCGGAAGACGGCGTGATCTGGGTAGAGCGGGTCCAGGACCCTTCTGCTTTCGGGGTGGTTAAACTGAATGACGCCGGATACATCACGGATTTCGTGGAAAAGCCCACCGAATTTGTCTCAAACATGGCCATTGTCGGCATTTACTATTTCCGGGAAGGTGAAAAATTACGGTCCACCCTGCATCGTATTATCAATGACGACCTGAAAGAAAAGAACGAATTTCAGCTGACAACCGCCCTGGAACTATTGAAAAACGAAGGGGTCCGCTTCCGTACCGGGGAGATTGAGGAATGGCTGGATTGCGGCAATAAAGAAGCTATATTGTACTCTAATCAGCGCATGCTGGAAATTCACCGGCATAGCGGCCTGGTTGCCGGCAGTGTGGTCATTGAAAACAGTGTTATCATTGAGCCGTGTTTTATCGGACAAGACGCGGTGATCCGGAACTCTGTGGTCGGCCCGCACGTGAGCGTGGGCCATAATTCAACCGTGGAAAATACCGTTATTACCAATAGTATTATTCAAAATGATTCCCAGATCATGAATGCTTTACTGGATAACTCGATGGTCGGGAATTTCAGCGTGTTTGCCGGTTCCAAGGATGAACTGAATCTGGGTGATTTTTCTAATTTTTCCAAAGGGTAAGCACGATTGCAACCTGTATTCGTCAAGGCCTGTTAATAAATATTCTAATGTTGAAATACCTCATACCGTCGCTTCTGCTGCTTTCGGCATCCGTTTTTGCCCAAAATACGATTGGCGGAACGGCGAGTATTGTACCCGAGGCCGAAGTCATTCGCCAGAGCAATTTTGTGGGCGCAGAACGCGAACGGCTGCTGGAGCACTGGGATAAAGCCATCGTACTTTTCCAGAAATTCGTGTACGATAATGCCGATCTTGATGCCGGCTGGTATGGTCTGGCGCGCTCATTTGCCGGCAAGAAAGACTATTCCGCCGCTATGGAAGCCATCGGCAAGTCCGTTGCACTGGCCCCGGATAATGAGTGGTACCGGGTACTACAGGCGGATTTATACGAAAAAATGGATCGCCCGAAAGATGCCGCCCTGATCTATGCCGCCCTGACCAAACGTTTTCCGCGATCCATACCTTTTTATCAGAAACTGGCTTACTTCTCCGTCCTGTCCGGCGATCCTAAAAGCGGCTTAAAAGCCCTGGATCAATTGGAACAACTAAGCGGTTTCACTACCGAAATTGCCGATCAGCGGCACGTGGTATATGTAGCGATGGGCGATAATCGTAAGGCCGCCGCCGAATGGCTCCGCCTGATCCAGCGCCATCCGGACGAGTTAAAATACCGGTATCGCCTGGCCGATTTTTATACCGGCAACCAGGATCCGGACAATGCCCGCCGCACATATGAAGAGATCCTGAAACGCAGTCCGAATGACCCGGTCGCTAAACTGGCGCTGTTGCAAAAAGGCAAAGGCAGCTCCGACGCCACTTACCTGGCTTCTTTGCAACCGCTTTTTAGTGATTCTAAAGTGTCTATTGACAGTAAAATCAAGGAAATCCTCCCATTTTTCGCTAAATTGGAGGCCGGCGCCGATCCGGCCCTGACCCAGAATTTACTGGCACTCGGCGATATACTGGAAAAAACCCACCCGACGGACGCTAAAGCCTGGAGCCTGTCTGGCGATCTGCGCTATTATGCAAATCAGCCGGAAGCTGCCCTGGAACGCTACCGCCGCGGCCTGCAGATCAGCCCGAAAGTGTTCTCCGTGTGGGAAAACACGATGGCGATTCTGACGGATCAAAATAACTACGACGAACTGCTGCGTACGGCCGAAAAAGCCCTCGACTATTTCCCCAACCAGCCGAAAGCTTATTATTTCTACGCGGTGGCGGCCACCGAAAAAGGCCGGCCCGATGATGCCCTGAGCCAACTGGAACAAGCCAATCTGATGGTTGGCAATAATCCGGCCCTGCGCCTCGACCTGATCGACCAGACCGGTCTGGCGCTCGCTAAAAAGAAAGATTTTGCCGGCGCGATCAGTCGCTATGAATCCACTTTGATCAAAGGCGGCGACCGTCATCCGGGCATTCTGGAACACTATGGCGATGCACTGTTGCAATCCGGCCAAAACGATCTGGCCCGCCAGCAGTGGCAAAAAGCACAGGCGCTTCGTCCTTCGCCCGCGCTGGAACAAAAAATTAATTCGGGCAAGCAGTAAGAGCGGGTAATTTTACCTTTATAAATGACTGGTTCCCGGTCGGCGGAAAACCAGGACCGAATACGCGATAAGCGACTTTAAAAGAAAACATGCAGGAAATAATTGCGAAAACCTTTGCCGGTCTGGAACCCGTGCTCGCCGAAGAACTCCGGGCACTGGGCGCCACCGGGATCCGCACCATTAAACGGGCCGTGGCCTTCGAAGGTGATACCAAGCTGCTTTACCGGGCCAATTACGAATTACGTACAGCGCTGCGAATTTTAGTACCCATCCATTCTTTTACCGCTTACCGGGAGCAGGATCTGTATGAAGGCGTGCGCGACATTGACTGGAATAATTACATGCAGGTCTCCGATACCCTGGCGGTGGATGCGGTCGCCCAGGGGGAAGTTTTCCGGCACTCACAATACGTGGCGCTGCTTACTAAAGATGCGATCGTCGATCAGTTCCGGGATCGTTATCAGCGCAGGCCCAATGTAAACACGATGTCACCGGCCCTGCGCGTCAATGTGCACGTGCTGGGTAACCACTGTGATATTACGCTCGACGCCACGGCCGGCTCCCTGCACCGACGTAATTACCGCCGCGATACCGTAGAAGCGCCCCTCAATGAAGTGTTGGCGGCCGGCATGGTACTGCTGTCGGAATGGAATGGAAAGGGGCCATTTGTGGACCCCATGTGTGGTTCCGGCACCCTGGCGCTGGAAGCTGCTCTGCTGGCGTTAAATATTCCGCCACAGTTCATGCGCGAAAATTTCGGCTTTTTCAAGTGGCCCGACTTTAACCGCAAGATCTGGGAAAATGTGAAAAGTGAAGCCGATGCCCGCGCGCAGACCAGTTTTGAATTTCCCATTATCGCTTCCGATATGGATAACCGGGCCCGTAACGCCACAGCCGTCAACGTGCTGTCGGCTGGCTTGGAAAAAGTGATCCAGGTAGAAAAAATGCCCTTCGACCGGGTGCAACCTCCGGAAATACCCGGCACCATGCTCACCAACCCACCTTATGACGAACGCTTGAAACTGGAAGATACCGCCGATTTTTATCGTGAAATTGGTGACACCCTCAAAAAAAACTGGCCGGACTGGAATGCCTGGCTGATCTCTTCCAACCGGGATGCTTTGAAAAGTGTAGGTCTGCGGCCTTCTAAACGCATTACCTTATTTAATGGCGCGCTGGAATGCAGTTTTCAGAAATTTGAACTGTATACGGGCAGCCGCCGCAAGGAAGAACAGGCGCCTCTTAACCTTTAACAGTCTTTTATTTGTCTAATTCAATCTTTAGCTATTTTTTTTACAACGTAACCTTATTTTTACGTGCCAAATATGTTTTTTTTGTGCGCTGGTATTGTGAAGCCGGCAGCCTGCCCCATGGCCTGAAAACTATTTAATGTTGCTGTATGAAAAAATGGTCGCCTCTATTTTTAGTAGTCGCACTTTTATTTTCTCTTAACCTGTCTGGGCAAGTGTCGGTTAAAATGGCCTTGCGAAGCAGTTATATTACGGCTGCCGGCGTTCATTTATCGGCCCTGCCTGGGTCCACTGCTACTCCTTATCATCTTACTACGGGCAGTAAGCTTTTTGTTGGCATGCATTTTTTAGCAAAAAGTAACGCACTTCCACTTCCTATTTCTTCACCAGCTGTGGTGGGGAATTTGCTACCAAAGTGGACGCCTGCTTCCCTACCATTTTTTTGCCGTGTAGAACATGACTGTGCGAAAAGAATGCCTTTTGCTTGCAAATTCCGGCTCGGATCGGTAGAATATGTCGATCGATTAGAAGGTAAAAGCAATTGGTTAGGAGAATAAAAAAACCTTATTTTTAATAATCCTGCTACTCTTTCCCAAAAGCGGATTTCCGCGCTTGGCAGTATTGGTCTATCCAATATCCTCAACTTTCTATTCATTAAACTTTCTTACACACAATGAGAAGAATTTTCTACCTCGCCTGGGGTTTGCTGTTGACAGCTGCCTTACAAGCCCAAACCAATTGTAACACCGAGACCTTTTTCAGAACTTTTGGTTCTGCCGGCAGCACGGAAGCTGGTCTCACCCTGACCCCTTCTGGTGATGGAAACCTGTATGCAAGTGGCATACAGGACAACCAGACCATGTTGTTAAAACTTTCTCCCGCTGGAGATGTGCTCTGGTCGCGTTCTTTTAACCTCAGTACCGACCTTCCATGCGTGATCAATGAAATGTTCGTTGACGGCAGCGGCATGCTGGTAGCGGCGGGTATCGAAACGGATACGCAACCAAATGCA
The DNA here is from genome assembly GCA_031425035.1 of Saprospirales bacterium. Classification (GTDB taxonomy): domain Bacteria; phylum Bacteroidota; class Bacteroidia; order Chitinophagales; family Saprospiraceae; genus M3007. Next base: position 94,596 of record JANPIN010000109.1, read on the forward strand.
ACCGGTTTAGTCTTCCGTTATGACCCGGTGGCTAACAATATGCTGTGGGTCAAACGTTTTGAAGGCGACAGCGTTTTCGCCAACGGGGTGATTGAAAAAAGTCCCGGCGGCAACTACATTTATTATCAAAACACCATTTCATTAGGGACACTGAGCGCCCGTGCCCAGGTGCTGGAAATCAATAGCGCCACCGGCAATGTTGTACCAAGCCTCGCCCGCCATTTTTCTTTAAATAATGCGGCGGAATTTACTCGTATGATTATGTACGAAGGTTCGCTGTATGCTATTGGTACGGCTCAGACCCTGCCCATACCGATCCCCAGTTTTCGTCCGCTGCTGGTGCGTTTCGATACCACGAGCGCGCAGCCAGTCTGGTTGAACCTGACGTACGTAAGTACTTCTCCCACCGATCTGATCGGTATGGATTTACTGATCGATAACGACACGATCCTGTCGCTTTCGGGTGGCGCGTTCCTCGGCCTCGGTACACCTGGTCCGGTTCATCTGTATTTGCAGAAAAACACCCTGAACGGGGATCTGTTGTGGATGAAGAAGTATGAAATACCCGCTTTCGGCAATGAATTCGGCGCTGAAATTGTAAAAATGAATGATGGGTACGCCATCTACGGCACTGGTGAGGTCGATACTGTTTTATCGCAGTTATTGCTGAAAATCGATCATGATGGTAATGTCATCGTGGCTAAAACATTGGGCAACACCGATCAGTCGGCACTGCTGCCTTTCCTGAAAGGGGAAGCGATCTTTTTTGACAACCACTTGTTTTTCACAGGTGCTGTCGGCGTAAGCGTTACCGACTGGTCTATCCTGAAAACCGATTCCCAGCTCAATCTGACCGATTCCTGCGGGTATTTGCAGACGCTGGATTCGGTAACGGCCGAAATCAGCAATCAGCCACAAAGTGTGAACACCACACTGGTGAGCGTACAGGATTCCGCAGTCACGAACACGAGTGTCACGGCTTCGGTCAATACCCGCGTGCTGGCTACCGAATTGCTGTGCCCCGTCTGCGCTGATTCCTGCGCTCAAACGCTGGATCTGGGTCCGGACGTCGTATTCTGTACGGATTCGACGATCACGATCACGGCTGATTCCGGTTTTGTCTCCTACATGTGGAGCGACAGCACGACTGGTCAAACGTATACTTTTACGCCGGACAGCCAAAGTGTAACGATCATTTTGACGGTTGTGGATACTTGCGGTTTTACGCAGCGCGATACGGTGAACTACATCTTCCTCGGAGATATTCCTTTGATCGCCGATCAAACCCTGTGTCAGGGAGATTCACTGACCTTGAATTATCCGGGTTTTGCCAACTATGAGTTCCTGTCGGACTCTACGCTGGCTTTCGATTCGCTGGGCACAATCGTGCTTTCGCCGGACAGTACGACCGTTTACACCTTATATGTAAGCACCGTAGACGGCTGTGCTAAAACCGATACCTTCCAGGTCACGGTCACCACGCCGTTTAGCAGCTCGGATACGTTGACGGCTTGTGCTGGTGATTTCATTTTATTGGACGGTGTTTCTTATACCCAAGACACTACCGTAGTGACAACCGTGCCCTCCACGACGGGTGGCTGCGATACCCTTATTACCTATTCTTTGGTCTTTTCGGGTTTCACCTCCGATACTACCCTCACGGCCTGCACCGGAAACGGCATCACCCTCGGCGGGGTGACTTATACGCAGGATACAACCCTTACGACGACCATTCCGTCTACGACTGGTAGTTGCGATACGGTGTTGACCACTGTGCTAACCTTCAACCCGCAACCTATCTTCTCGGATACCATCGTGCTATGCGCCGGTGGTTCCATATTCTTCGAAGGGGTAGTTTACACCCAAGATACCACGATTATACAGGATACCTTACCGGGAACGGGTGCGCAATGCGATACGCTGCTGGCCACGGTACTGGTGTTTGAGCCCCTCGGTGTCGCTGCGGATTCCATGCAGTTCTGTGAGGGTGACATGGTCAATTTCAATGGTATTTTTTACACACAGGATACCACCTTCGTGGATACCTTGTTCAACGTGTCATTCCCGAACGGCTGCGACTCGTTGATTACCCGTACGCTGACCTTTACCCCACGTCCGACCCAGATCACTACCCAGACTGCCTGCCTGGGCGATTCGGTGTCGATTGGTGGAGTTGTATATACGCAGGACACTTTAATTGTCGTCGATACGCTGGCTTCCACCACTGGTGGCTGCGATACCCTGGTGAATTTACAACTGGTGTTTACGCCGCTACCGACCTCGAGCGACTCACTTACGGCTTGTACCGGCGACCTCATCGTGATTGGCGGTGTCAGCTACAGCCAGGATACGACGATCATGAGTACGGTGGCTTCCACAACTGGTGGCTGCGACACACTGGTGACGTTACAGTTGGTCTTTACGCCACAACCAACTTCGAGTAATGTACTTACGGCCTGTATCGGCAACGGCATCACCTTCGGCGGCGTGATCTATACGCAGGATACCAGCCTCGTGACGACTATTCAGTCTACGAGCGGTACTTGCGATACGTTGTTGACCACGGTGCTGACTTTCACCTCACAACCTGTCGTCTCGGATACCATTGTCCTGTGCGCAGGCGGTTCCATCATCTTCGAAGGCGTGCTTTATACCCAGGATACTACGGTGATTCAGGATACTTTACCAGGGTCCGGTGCGCAATGCGATACGCTGCTGGCTACAGTCCTGGTGTTTGAGCCCCTCGGTGTTGCTACGGATTCCATGCAGTTCTGCGAAGGCGACATGGTCAATTTCAATGGTATTTTTTACACGCAGGATACCACCTTTGTGGATACCTTGTTCAACGTGTCTTTCCCGAACGGCTGCGACTCGTTGATTACCCGTACGCTGACCTTTAACCCACGTCCGACGGTGAATCTCTCGTTCCAGGTTTGTCCCGGTGATTCCGTAACGGTGGGCGGAGTAACTTACTTCCAGACCACAACCGTGCAGGATACGCTGGCTTCCACAACCGGTGGCTGCGATACCCTGGTTACTTACAACATTGTAGTTGCCCAGCCAACGCTGACGGATACGATTCAATTTTCTCCCGGCGATACGGTCTTTGTAAACGGAACACCGTACACCTTCCCGGTCATCGTGACGGATACCCTGTTCTCTACCACTGGCGGTTGCGATACCATTGCCACGTATGTGCTGCAGTATCTGACCCCGTTCACGATCACCTGCCAGCCTGATATTACCGTGACAGCGCCCATTGGCGCTACGACACAGGTAGTGGATTATGACTTACCGACCACTACGGGTGGTTGCCCGGGTGGCCTGTCTACCTTTACCCTGCTGAGTGGTTTGCCGGTCGGCGGAGCGTTCCCGATCGGGGTAACCGAGGTTTGTATACAAGCCCAGGATAGCTGCGGCAATCTGGATACCTGTTGCTTTAATGTGACGGTGATCGGTGGTCAGCAGGCCTGCGACAGCAAAGTAAACGGCTGTCTGCGCTGGGAACTGTTCCCGATAAAACTGGACTCTTTGGGTCAGCGTCGTTACCAGATCAAAGTGATCAATAACTGTACGCAGAATATCAACTATGTCCTCTTCCAGGTGCCAAACGGCATAACCGCCGTGGCGCCGGCCGACAACTCTACCTATACTGATGCCGTGAGTGGTCGCACCTATACCGTGCGCAACCCGAACTTCTCCCCGTTCTACTCCGTCCGCTTTAAAGCAGATCCCGGTACGATGTTGAACAACGGCGTTTTCGATATTTTCGAGTATAAATTACCACAGCAGTCGCAGCCCGCGTATATCCATACCTTGGTTAAATTCGAGGATGGTACGACCGTCGAAGCATTCCTAAACACGTACAACTGCCCAATTCTGCCCTTCCCGAACTTCGGCCCTAACCCGGTTGAAAATCGCGGAAACGAGTTTGCGCAAAACCTGAGCCTCTTCCCGAACCCAAGCAATGGCGCTTTGATGTTCGACCTGGTTGAATGGGACGGCCAGCAAGTGCAAATTGATGTGATCAACGCACAGGGACGTTTAGTACAAACAATGAAAATGGCGGCCGTAGCCGGCTTGCAGACCCTCCAGCTGGATGGTGGCCTGCCTGACGGCCTGTACCACCTGGTGGTTCGCTCGAACGAGGGCATACCGGTGGCAGAACCGTTCATACTGGAACGCAACTAATAGTTTTCGGACTTGCCTTGCGGCAAAACCATGTAACTATTATCAATTGACCAATGCAGGGGGTCAGGACTTCACGTCCTGGCCCCTTTGCATTTTACGCTCGGTGGTCAGGAACGGATGATTACCTTTGCTTTTCAACCGAAACCACGTTTTAATGTCCCTCAAGTTCGCATTTCCCGCCCTTGTCCTGCTTTTTATGGGCGCCGGCTGTAAGAAAAATTCCCCGGCTAATTCCGATGTGCCTGCTGACGGCACAACGCTGTTTACCCAATTACCCGCAGCCACGACGGGTATCGACTTTCGTAATGATCTGGTCTATGATAAGGATTTCAATATTTATAAATACCGGAATTTCTATAACGGCGGCGGCGTAGGCGTGGGCGATTTGAATAATGACGGATTTCCCGACGTGTTCTTCTCTTCTAATATGGGTAAAAACCGGCTGTATATCAACCATGGCAATTTTAAATTCGAAGACCAGACCGATAAAGCCGGCGTAGCGGGAAAAGGCTCCTGGTCGACCGGCGTGAGTATGGCCGATGTAAATGGCGACGGCTGGCTGGATATTTATGTCTGCAACTCCGGTAATCCCCGGACAGAAGAGGAGAAAAACCAGTCCTTCAGCCGGGAAAATGAATTGTTCATCAATAACCACGACGGTACTTTCACGGAACGGGCGGCGGAATACGGCCTGAATGAAGCCGGCCTAACCACCCACGCGGCCTTTTTCGATTACGATCAGGATGGCGATCTGGACGTTTATATCCTCAATAACTCCTTTCGGCCGATCGGCTCCTTCGACCTGAGGCGAAATCTGCGTATGACCCGCGACAGCCTGGGCGGACATAAGCTGCTGCGTAATGACAGCGGCCATTTTACGGACGTAAGCGTACAAGCCGGCATCATGGGCAGTGTCATCGCCTTCGGGCTCGGGGTCACGGTCGGCGATCTGGACCAGGACGGGTGGCAGGATATTTACGTGTCCAACGACTTTTTCGAACGCGATTATTTATACCATAATAACCACGACGGAACCTTTAGCGAGGTGCTGGAAAAAGGTATGCGACATATTAGCGCGGCCAGTATGGGGGCCGATATGGCGGACATTAACAACGACGCTTTTCCCGATATTTTCGTGACCGATATGCTGCCGGAGCCGGACCGGCGGATTAAAACGACCACCTCTTTCGACAGCCCGGACCGTTTTCGTTACACCTTGGGGAGTGGTTATTATAACCAGTTTACGCGCAACATGCTGCACCTGAACAATGGGGACGGTAGTTTTTCCGAAATAGCCTGCCTGGCCGGCGCGGAAGCTACCGACTGGAGCTGGGGCGCTCTGCTCATGGATATGGATAATGACGGCTGGCGGGATCTGTTCGTGGCGAATGGCATTGCCCAGGACCTGACTAACCAGGACTACCTGATGTTTGCCTCCGATCCTACTGTCAAACAGGAAATTATTAACGGTGGAAATGTCGATTATAAGCGGCTGATCGACTCCATTCCCAGCGAAAAAATCCCCAATTACGCCTTCCATAATAACCGGGATCTGACTTTCAGTAATGTTGGCAAAGCCTGGGGTCTGGCCACGCCCAGCTTCTCCAATGGATCGGCTTATGGTGATCTGGACAATGACGGCGACCTGGATCTGGTGGTCAATAACGTGAATATGGAGGCCTTCGTTTACCGAAATGAAACGGATAAACAATTGAAAGACAACCACTTCTTGAAATTTGAATTACAGGGAGAAGGCCAGAACACCGCAGCGTTCGGCGCTAAAATCTTCCTGCGGGCGGGCGGCCAAACGTATTATCAGGAACAGATGCCTATGCGGGGTTTTCAAAGCTCGATGGACCCACGTCCTAACCTGGGCGTGGGGAATCTGGCGACCATCGATACCGTATTGGTCGTCTGGCCGGCCGGCAAAAAATCGACCCTGCTGACCCGCGTACCGACCAATCAAACCTTGAAACTGGTTCAAAACGAAGCCAATGCCGGGGTTCCGGACCTGTCTTTTCTACGTGCTCCGGCTAAACCTCTTTTCCAAAACATTACTGCCAGCGTGCGCATTCCCTGGGAACATCGGGAAAGCACGTTTTATGACTGGGACCGCGACCGCCTGTTGTTCTTCCTGTATTCAACCGAAGGACCGCGACTGGCGACCGGCGATGTGAATGGCGATGGACGCGAGGACTTTTTCGCCGGCGGCGCCCAGGGGCAGCCCGGCGCCCTGTTTTTGCAGACGGCTGACGGGCGTTTTCAGCCAACCAAACAGCCCGCCCTGGATGCGGATGCGGAGTGCGAAGACGTGGATGCCGCCCTGTTTGATGCCGATGGCGATGGCGATCTCGATATGTACGTCGCTTCGGGCAGTAATGAAGCCCAGCCTTTGAGTAAAGCATTGGCGGACCGGCTCTATTTAAATGACGGGAAGGGATATTTTACCCGTAAACCGGAAGCGGTTCCCGGCCAGAAACCCTTCGCTACCGCCTGTGTACGACCCGCCGATCTGGATGGCGACGGCGACCTGGATCTTTTTGTGGGCATGCGGCTTCTGCCCGGAAAAGTAGGTCAGCCCGTCGGCGGATTTTTGCTGATCAATAATGGCAAAGGCTACTTCGAAATGCAGCAAAGCGAGGTGCTGAAAAACCTGGGCCTGCCCACGGACGCCGTCTGGGCCGATGTGGACGGCGATAAAGACCCGGACCTCCTCGTGGTGGGTGAATGGATGCCCATCCGGGTTTTTCTCAATGAAAAAGGGCAGCTTCGTGCTGCCGATGCCGGTCTGGAAAAAACAGCCGGTTTATGGAAACGGATCAGCCCCGGCGATTTTAACGGAGATGGAAAAATAGATTTTCTGGTCGGCAATAATGGCTGGAACTCCCGGCTGGAAGCTTCCGACACACAGCCCCTGACCCTGTTTTCCAATGATTTTGATAAAAATGGCACGTTTGAACAATTACTCAGCCGTTATAATGACGGTGTGCTGCTGCCGTTCGTCCTACGTGGCGACCTGGTCAGTAACATGCCCGTTTTAAAGAAAAAATATTTGCACTACCGACGTTTTGCCGGGCAAGGTGTTCGCGATATATTTAGCGCCGAACAAATGCAGGATGCGGTGGAGTTACAGGTGACTACACTTGCCAGCGGCGTACTGCTGAATCTGGGCAATGGAAAATTCTCATTTTCCCCCTTACCCAGCGCAGCGCAGTTTGCGCCCATGTACGGCATTACGGTCGGCGATTTCGATGGCGATGGCCGGCAGGATGCGCTGACAGGGGGTAACTTTTTGGGCAATAAACCCGAGTTCGGTTATGAAGATGCGGACTACGGTTTGTTTTTAAAAGGAGACGGTAAAGGTGGCTTTACCGCAGAGCGCTCACGGCAAACGGGCTTTCGGTTGGACGGTGAGGTGCGCGACATTAAAACGGTGAAAGTGGGGGGTAAAAACTATTTTTTAGTGGCCCGAAATAATGCGGGGCTGGAAGTGTTCAAATAAAACCTGCAATTTCAAATTTTATCATCTTATGCGTATCGTCCAGCTTACCGACCTGCATTTACCCCCAGCCGGCACCGACACCCAATTGCGTATTGATACCCGGCAAAATTTTCTGGATATGCTCCCGCGCGTGGTGGCGCTCCAGCCTGATTTGATCGTACTCAGCGGCGATCTCTGTTACGACGTGCCGGAGGCTGCTACGTTCAACTGGGTGCGCGAACAAATGGATGCCCTGGAAATTTCCTACGCCGTTATTGCCGGTAACCACGACGATTCCACCCAAATGGGAGAGGCCTTCGATCTGACGATCCAGCAAAAGGAAGTGTACTTCGAAAAAGCGCTTGATCAGCAAGTGATCCTTTTTCTGGACACGGCCCTCGCTACCATCAGTGATGCCCAACTGGAGTGGCTGGACGAGCAATTAACCAACCTGGAAGGGCCGGTTTTGATATTCATGCATCATCCACCGCTTCCGGCGGGTATGCCGTTCATGGACAACCACTGGCCGTTTCATCGCTCGGCGGAGCTGATGGCCCTGTTCAATCGTTATGCGTCCAACATGTACGTATTCTGCGGCCATTACCATACGGAACGCGTGGTCCATGCCGGTAACGTAAGCACCCATATTACGCCGTCGCTCTACTTTCAACTGGATCCGGAAAAAGCGGAACCGTCCATTGAACATACCAGTATTGCCCTGCGGGTCATTGATTTTAAGGAGGGGCAGCTTTACACCGCCGTTCAGTATTTTGAAGGCCACACAACCAAGCCCTAACCCTCCCTCCTGTCCCCTGTCACCTGCCTCCTGCCTCCTAACCCCTGTCACCTAACCCCTGCCTCCTAAAAAAATGCCCCTCGTCCCACCGCTCCCCTCCGATCACGATCCCGAAGTCGCTGAACTGGCGCAATTTTTCAACGAAACCCTCGGCTTTTGCCCGAACAGCGTGCTCACCATGCAACGCCGGCCGGCCATTGCCAAGGCTTTTATCGGGCTCAATAAAGCGGTCATGGAGAACCAGGGCCATGTAACCAGCGCCCTCAAGCGACTGATCGGTTACGTTGCGAGCATGACCGCTGGCTGCCGGTATTGCCAGGCGCATACCATTCGGGCGGCGGAGCGGTACGGCGCGGTGGAAACGCAACTCGAAAATATCTGGTCCTATAAAACGCATCCGGCCTTTTCAGCGGCGGAACGGGCGGCGCTGGACTTTGCGGTGGCGGCCTCCGTAGTACCGAATAGCGTGGATGAAGCCATCGCGACCGAGCTGCGGCGTCACTGGGACGAAGGGGAAATTGTGGAAATACTCGGCGTGATCGCCCTCTTCGGTTATCTCAATCGCTGGAACGACAGCATGGGCACTAGCCTGGAAACACCGGCTGCCGAAAGCGGTCAGCAATGGCTGGGACAAGCCGGCTGGACACCCGGGAAACACCGGTAAAACCAGCGCCTACCGAAAGCGGCTGCCATAAAAATCTACCACCCGTTCGTCGGTAATCACATCCTGCTGGCGAATAAGCTGACGCAGAACAATGCCTTCCAGCGTTCGGCAGCGACTGAGGGCTACGTACAGCTGGCCATGTTCGAACGCGCCGCCGCCCAAATCCACCAGCACCCGGTCGAAGGTTTTGCCCTGACTTTTGTGGATGGTAATCGCCCAGGCCAGACGCAGGGGATATTGCCGGAACGAACCGATGCTTTCGGCTTCGATATCGCCGGTCGCGCCGGATTTGTAACGCAGGATTTCCCAGTCCATTGACGCGACTTCGATTCGCCGTCTTTTGCCTTCGCTTTCTTCCACTTCCACCACAATCGTGGTGGCATTCAGGGTGACTATTTTACCGATCGTACCGTTCACAAACTGGCGCTCGACGGGGTCGTTTTTTACAAACATCACCTGCGCACCCGCCCGCAAGCGCAGTGAAGCTTCGGTCGGGAACAAGGTCGGATCGAAAGTGCCCCGGATGTCGGCCAGGAATTCAAATTCCGGAGTCGTTAAATGGGAGAGTTCTTTACGGTTAATGCTGTCGGCGGTGGCATTTCGCGCACAGAGCGTGATATAACCTTCCGTAGCCTGAAAACCCGGCACCCGGCGCTCATTGAGGTCATCCAGGTCATCGAGATCCAGTTCATTGATCCGTACGGCCTCCAGCAAACGTAAAAAATGACGTGATTCCTGGCGATACACCTTACGTAACTCGAGCATATCCAGTTCAAATTCCGGATCCTGGCAAACGTGGGAAGAGAAAAAATAAGGCGTTTGATAATAGTCCTGGAAAAAGGCCTGTTCCACCGGGTCTCGGGTGACGACGGGCGGCAACTGGAATAAATCGCCGAAAAACACCACCTGCACCCCGCCAAACGGCTGCATGTTTTCCCGGTTAACGCGCAGGAAACGGTCCATGCCGTCCAGCATATCGGCGCGCACCATAGAAATTTCATCGATGACCAGCACTTCCAGATTGCGGTATAAGCGCTGCAGATCGCGTCGCGCCACTTTCCGGTTAGCCTCTGCCGGGGTGATGATGCGCGGCGGAAAACCGAAAAAAGAATGGATGGTCTGTCCCTGCACGTTCAGCGCCGCTACGCCGGTGGGCGCCAGGACCACCATTTTTTTGCGCGTCGTACTCTTGAAAAGTTGTAGAAGCGTGCTTTTACCGGTACCGGCACGTCCGGTGATGAAAATGCTGCGCTGCGTTTTTTCCAGCACGTCCAGGGCGTACTTGAAATCGTCATTGAGTTGTAACGCGGGGCGACCGAGCATGGAAAGAGGTTGAGGTATAGCGGGGACTGGCGTTTTCGGAGGCCAAAAGTAAGCCTTCGCTGGCAAAGAGTGGACCAACCGATTTCCCATTAGCAGCGTAAAGACAATCATAAGCCCTCGCATATCCTGCTTCCAGCCAGCATTCCTTTTATCTTGCGCGTTGAATATTACACACATGAACGTCCGATTACATTTTTTCCGCTGTCTGGTAATGATTGGCTGGCTATTAATACCCACACTAGTCAAGGCGCAAAAGGTCTTTGATATAGCCGTTACGGGCGATTACCGGCATTCGACCCTGATCGAAATGTTCCTGGATCTGGAAAAACGCTATCCGGTCAAATTTTACTACGACCCCGATGTGCTGCCTTATTACCAGGTCAACTACGAATTCACGGGACAAACACTATTCAACGCGCTGCAAACTACCCTGCCCTCCAATGGCCTGGTTTGCATTGGCGCCCGGGAAAACGGGATTATGGTTTTACGCAAAGCCGATATGAACCGACCGTACATTAACCGGCTTTTACAAAAATGGGATGATCAGAAAATCGTGTTGCCGGACTTTCTTACTGCGTATGTGGTTGATTTACAAAGCGGTGAAGCACCTGCCAGCACAGCGCCCAGTATAGAGATCAAAGGCAACTTACGCGACGAACAGACCCGCGAGCCGATCGTGGGCGCTTCCATCCGGGTGATCGATGAAACCAATGGCGCCAGCACCAATGCCCTGGGGAAATTCAGCCTTGCGCTTGCTCCCGGCGCTCACCGCCTGTTGGTAGAGTACATCGGTTATCGCAGTACGGAGGTGCATTTGCAGGTCAATCAGACCGGTGAAATTGAAATTCCACTACAGGCAAACACCCTGGAACTGGCCACCGTGGAAATCCAGGGTAACAAATCGGCCAACAAACAAACGGCCGTAGCGACGGGCGTTGAAATGCTCAGCGCCCAGAAGATCAAAGAGTTACCCACTTTTATGGGCGAATCAGACGTCCTTAAAAGTTTGCTGGTACTACCGGGTGTCAGCACGGTAGGCGAAGGCGCTTCGGGTTTTAACGTGCGCGGCGGCAACATCGATCAGAACCTGGTGATTCAGGACGAACTGCCCTTCTTTAACACCTCCCACGTACTCGGTTTTTTCTCGGTCTTTAACCCCGATCTGGTCCGCAGCACCACGCTGTATAAAGGCCATATTCCGGCCAGGCTGGGTGGGAAAGTAGCCTCCGCGCTGGAAGTGAAACTGCGCGAAGGCGATTTCCAAAAATGGCATGGCTCGGCCGGCGCCGGACTGGCCGCCGGTAAACTGACCCTGGAAGGCCCGCTCTGGAAAGATAATGTCTCCATCATCGTCGGTGGGAGAACGTCTTATTCGGATTGGATGCTGAAACGGGTACGACTCCCGGAAGTCAAAAACAGCAGTGCCTGGTTCAATGATCTCAATGCAAAAATGGCCATTCGGATCAATAAAAACGGGACCCTGAACGTGGGACTGCACCGCAGTGAGGACTACTTTCGCTATGCAGAAGAGTTTGGTTATCAATGGAAAACGCTGGGTAGTAACCTCGCCTGGCGGCAAAGTTGGAATGGCGGGGTAATCACCAGTCTGACCGCTTCGACGGGCCGGTTGGAAAACAAATTCTTTCAACCTTCCGGTTTTGACGCGTTTGAATTGACCAATGGTCTGGCGTATTCGGCTGCCAATTTTAATGCCTCCCTGCTGAGCATCGACGGCCATGAAATCATGGCGGGCCTGCAGTGGAACCGCAATAGTCCGCTGGCCCAGACTTTAGCGCCGCGTGGAACGGAGTCGGGTATTGCTTCCAATACGGTGCAGCTGGAAACCGGAGAAGAATTCGCCGTTTTTATCAGTGATGAACTCCGGATCAGCAAACGGCTTTCGCTCGATGCCGGGTTGCGGTATTCCTATTTTCGCAGCCTGGGCCCCAATCAGATTTTTACCTACGAACCGAACACGCCCTTTTCGGAAGAAACCATCATCGATAGTACGCAAATTGGCGCCAACCAGGCCGGACAGACGTATGGAGGCCCGGAGCCGCGTTTATCCCTGAATTTCAAACTCAATGCCGAGCAGAATATTAAACTGAGTTATAACCGTTTACGCCAGTACCTGCACCTGATTTCAAACACGACCGCCGCCACACCGGCCGATATCTGGCAGCCAAGTAACCGCTATATTCAGCCACAAATCAGCGACAGCTATTCGGCCGGCTGGTTTTATGCGCCGGAAAATCACCGCTGGGAAACTTCAGTCGAGCTTTTTTTCCGAAACACCGCCCACGTGCCCGCGTACGAAGATTTTGCCACCTTACTACTCAACGACCACCTGGAAACCGAACTGATCGACGGTAAACAACAAAGTTATGGCTCCGAGTTGCTTTATCGCAAAAACGAAGGACGCTGGACGGGCTGGCTGGGTTACACCTATTCGCGGGTCTGGCAGCAGGCGCGTTCCCCCTACCCTGCCCTGTCGGTGAATCAGGGCGAATGGTTTCCGGCCAATTTTGACCAGCCGCACCAGGTTATTATGTTCACTAAATACGCCATTAACCCGGCCTTGTACTGGACGTTCAATTTCACTTACCGGACCGGTCGTCCGGTCACCGCGCCGCTCAGTGGTTATCAGGTCGGCACGGTGGTGATTCCTAATTATGCTTCCCGCAACAACCTGCGCATTCCAGACTACCATCGACTGGATGTGGGGCTTACGCTGGATAAGACCAAGTCGAAACTCAGCGGTTTGAAATGGACCCTGAATCTTTCGTTATACAATGTATACAGCCGCAAAAACGCCTTTTCCGTTTATTTTAAACGCGATAAAAAAGGCCTGCCCAAAGCTTACCAGCTGGCCGTGGTGGGCAGTATAATTCCGGCGGCGAATCTGGTGTTTTACTGGTGATTGTGTTTCATTTACAAAAAGAGCAAACGTGAAAAAGTATACTATATCTGCCTTATACCTGTTGGTCCTGGTTTTGCTTCTGGCCAACTGCGTCCGTGAAATTGATTTTCAGCAGGACAGTGCCGATCAATCGGATCTTGTTGTCAGCGGCACTTTTACGGATGGTCATGGGCCCCATATTTTGCGGCTCAGTCGCCCCGGCAACTACAATAAACAGGCTTTTGCGGTCGTGTCCGGCGCGAGTGTCCGACTGAAGGATGATGCAGGAAATGTGTATGTTTATCAGGAAGTTACGCCTGCCGGCGAAGCCAGCTTCTATCAACTGGAGGCCCAGGGCGAAACGGGCCGCAGTTACACCCTGGAAATTGAGGTGGACGGTGAGCATTACCAGTCGCACCCGCAGATCATGCCCGAACCTTTTACCTTAGATACCGTGGAGGCCCATGGAGAATGGCTATATTCCAATACCTCCAATGGTACGGTGGTACGCGAACCTTTTGCGGTCGTGTATGCACGCACGAAAGCGCCGGCCGTCACTAAGGGTCATTATTTACATTGGGATTCAGAGGCTATTTATGTGTTTAATGAAATTTTACCGAAGCCCTATAAGCCCTTAAATCCCTATGGCTCGTCGCGCCAGTGTTTTATCAATAACCGGATCAATGATCAAATTGTGGGCATCGCCGACATGAGCAAATACGCACCCGGCGGAACCGTATATGAACCGGTCGGCAAACGAAAAATTGACAATGCATTTCTAACTAAAATCGCGTTTGCCGTGTATCAGCGCTCGGTCAACCGCGAAGCGTATGAATACTGGGAAAAGATCAACAAACTACTCACTGCTACGGGTACCATTTTCGATTCGCCACCGGCTGTAGTGGCCGGCAACATGGAAAACACCACGCATCCGAACCGGCCGGCCCTGGGCTTTTTTGAGGTCGGAGCTGCCGATACCGTGCGTATTTTCAGCGGTAATGGACAACTGGGAGATGAATTTTTACTCCAGGACAATATTTATTGCGAAATAGACTGGTCAAAATATCCACAACCGCCGGTCAATTATCCGGAATGTGATGACTGCCTGAAATGGTTAAGAGGCGCTTATTATGAAGTGCCGTGGTGGTGGCAATAGTCTTACTTCCGCATCACTGAAATAGCGCAACCGCCGCCCGGCGCCAGGGCTAATTTTAATACCGAGGCTTTCGTCACGGTCACTTTGCGCACATTGACCGCAGTCGGATTTTTCTCCCAATCCGCGTCTTTTCCGTCTTCGTAAATAGTGGCTTCGTACTGTTTGTTTTTATCCAGGAAATCGAATTTGATGGTCAGTGTCCGGGCTTTTTCGTCGGTAATGCTGCCGATAAACCAATTGGGCGTCCCTTTCGCCTTTCGGGCAACGGTCAGGTAATCACCCACTTCTGCGTTCAGCACCCGGCTATCATCCCAATCCACCGCCACGTCGCGGATGAACTGAAAAGCGGGTTGATTCGCGTAATTTTCCGGCAGATCGGCCGCCATTTGCAGGGGCGAGTACATGGTCACGTACAGGGCCAGTTGTTTGGCGATGGTCGTGTGCACCTGGTGACCATCGCGGCTGTATTTGGCGAATTTAATGTCAAAAATTCCGGGCGTATAGTCCATCGGGCCACCGAGCAGGCGGGTAAAAGGCAGGATGGTTTCATGCTCCGGCGGATTTCCGCGACTAAAAGCATTGAATTCGTTGCCCCGTGCGGCTTCGCAGGCCATGAAATTCGGGTAGGTGCGATGCAATCCCGTCGGGCGGACCGGTTCATGGGCATCCACCATAATTTTGAAAGTGGCGGCTTTCTCCAGCACGCGGTTATAGTGGTTCACCATCCACTGGCCGTCATGCCACTCCCCGCGCGGAATAATTTTGCCCACATAACCGGTTTTGGTAGCCGACAATCCCAGACGATTCATCAGCTGGTAAGCCTTGGTGGAATACTTTTCAAAACTCGTCGCTGCGCCGGAGGTCTCGTGGTGCACAATAATGGGCGCCCCTTTTTCCAGGCTGTATTTGGCCAGCGCCGGCAGGTCATAGTCGGGGTAAGGCGTTTGAAAATCAAATACGTCTTCTTTCCATTTGCCGAACCAGTCTTCCCAGCCGGTATCCCAGCCTTCTATCAGCACGCCGTTAAAACCGTTGGCTGCGGCAAAGTCGATGTACTTTCTGGCATTTTCCGTAGTTGCGCCATGGCGGCCATGGGGTTTAACGCCCACACTGTCGGCATAACTCCAGGCTGCTTTTCCGATCTGCATTTCCCACCAGATGCCCACGTATTTGGTTGGCTTGATCCAGTTGACGTCTTCGATTTTATTGGGTTCGTTGAGGTTCAGGATGAGTTTGGAATTGAGCAGACCGGCGGCATTGGTGGAGATGAGGACCACGCGCCAGGGGGTTTCAAAATTACCCGGAATAGTGGCTTTGACGGGTGGTGTCGGGGCGGGAACCAGGTTGGCGGTAAACTTCCGCGAACGATTGTCCACATGAAGCTGTAGGGCCGGAAAATTAACCAGCGCCGCTTCGTGAATAGCCAGGTGTACGCCTTCTGCCGTTTTAAAAGTGATCGGCGTAGCCACGTTTTTCATATCCACCACGTGCATGGTGGCAATAGCGGTTTCGGCCTTTAAATACGACGTGGCATCGATCGTGCTGATTTTGGAAGTCGTATACAGGTATTCATTGCTGTCATAATCGCCGGGAATCCACCAGGTGGTATGGTCGCCGGTCATCTGGAATTCGGTCAACTCTTCCTTCACCAGCAGGCTCATATCGGGTCCGGCCGATTCCGGAAATTTATAGCGAAAACCAATGCCGTCATCAAAAACCCGAAAAACAAGGGTCAATGTTTTATCCACGCTGGACTGCAGCACGACCGTCAGTTCGTTATAGTGGTTACGAATTTGCGCCACCTCGCCCCAGACTGGTTTCCAGGTTTCATCGAACTTGCTCGTTTGTTGCTCCTTCACCCGGAATTTATCCTGCAAATTCAGGTCCTGCATGACAAAACCCAGTTTGGATTTACCAATAACCGCTTTCCCTTTAAAGGTAGCCGAATAAAAGGGTTCCCCGCTCTCAGTCAGGCCGACCCGTACTTTAATCAGGCCGTTCGGGGATATAACCGGTGGCAGCAGGGTTTCCTTCTGGGCAAACATGGAAGTTGCCAGCAATAAGGGCAGGAACAGGAGCAGGTACTTCATGGAATTAGAAATAAAAAATGAGGGTTTCGACAACCTTATTACTGCTTATTTACCATAATCCGGGTTGTCCAACGGCCGATTTGACTATGCATTTCTACGCTGTACAAACCTGCGGGTAAGTCCTGTAAATGAACGTTAATTGATTTATCCTCATTTACAAACGTCTGGTATAACACGGTCTCTCCCAAGGAATTTGATAATTGCAAGGTGAATGTGCCAACCAGATTACTGGGCAAGGTTACCTGTAAATTATCCGAGGTCGGGTTGGGATACACTTGTAAATCCCCAATAGTCAGGTCACGCGTGCCCGTATTGACGATATGAATAATTTGCTCCGTCGTTGTCGAACAGCCAAAAGCGGTGGAAACAGTCAGGCGAACATGGTAGGTACCCGGACCAGGAAACACATGTTCCGCAGTGGCCAGCTTAGATGTGGTACCGTCGTCAAAATCCCAGGCATATTGTACATTGGCGGAAGTGGCGGCGGAAAACTGCCAATTCAAACCGGACGTGGAAACAGCGGTAAAATCAGCATCGAGGACCGGAGCGAAACTGCCAAAGGTAAAATCCAGCCAATTCAGACGATTGGTAATCCAGGTCTTCATTTTTTGGACTTCCCCGGCGTAGGTGGAAGGCAAAAAGCCTGGATTTGGCCATACATAAACCCCTAAAATCGGCCAGTTACTGAAATTACGGACCTGTGCTTCCGCCACCACGGCCGCCATGGAATCGATGGCCGAAAAAATACTGTCCCGGTGCAGCGTCGTGGCCCGCAGGGATTGCCAGTAACAGGATGCATCCTGAGTAAATCCGGGGTCTTCATAAAGGCGTTCCCACCAGAAAGGCACGCCGGCATCACCGCAAACGTAGTTAATGTTGAAAGCCCAGCCCGAAGTCGTAAAACCCTCGCAATAATCCGAGTTGTACCAGGCCAGGTCATAGTCCCAGACCGGCCCCATGGCGATTTTGCCATTTTTATCTTTATGGAAATAGGTGCTGAGCCGATAGCCGTCCACGTTTTTGCTCATTTCATTGATAAATAAATAATCCAGGAACGACTTTTCATCCGCATAATGCCGCCAGCCAATCGCCGTATCCTGAAAATCAATGCCATGCAGCGCCAGTTCGAAACTGTCGACATAGGACTTTATATAGTCATGCTGAACCGGCAGAATATTTTCAGCCCGGGGATATTCATGCTGAAAATACGTGTATCGATTCGGGCTGTTCGGTTGTGAGAACGGCGAATCCCAGCCCGGCGAATCGTTCCAGTCCAACTTTACAATATATCCGCCGGTGAGCGCTTTTCCGGTGGTATCGGATTCCGTCAGTTTACTGATATCCAGTCGGTCTTTACCGCGTTTTATTTTTTCCGTTAAAGCGTAAACGCCCATATAAGTATGGTCGATGACGACTTCGCAAAAACGGGTGCGGGAGGCATACTGGCCGGTTCGACGCGCCAGGTCATAACTTAATGCATTCCGCATCAGGGTTTTATCAGAAAAATTAGCGCTCAGCACATAGTCACTCGTGCTGGGCATACCGAGCAGGCTTACCCCCTGGTCTTCGCCAACGGAATCCTGCACTTCTACGTTGTAGGATTTTTTGGGGAAACCCTGCGTACTGTTCCCGTGAATTTCGATGCCAATGCTGCCTTCAAAAGCGGCCACTGATTGCTGAACAAAGTTGCGCTGGCCGGGTCCATTATCTATAATCCGCAGTAATGCGCCGATTTTTGGATCATCCACAATGGGCTGTCCATTGGTAGTAATGAGCAAAACCGGCAGATCGCTCGAAGAAAAAGGAAAGGGTTTACAAGGGTTGTTGCCGAAAGTAATACTCCAGTTGAAAAGCTCGCCGGCATCCGCAAAAGCATAGGTATCGAGGATGACCAGTTGCCACACGCCGTTCGGATTTTGCCCGTTATTGATCGCTCCCATGTCCCCGAAAGGCCGGAAGGAACCCGTAAATGGGTAACTGCCCGCGTAAATGGACTGCGATTCATTAGAACTCAGACAGGTGTTTATAAACCCGTCCGCATCTCCGCCAATATTGGATAACAGGGGTATCATCGTACCATCCGGTGCACGCAGACTGATGGCCAGATCTGCCGTCCAGGTATGTGTGAGGTTGATGCATACACTCATCAGACCAAAAATCGAGGTGTCCATAGCCGACACAGGAAGACCACTTACAGGCAGATCGTAGGTAATAGCAGTACCGTCATCAGGAATAGGTGCACCGCTTCCGGTAAAAGTCTGGGCTGATAAAGACGTACTGAAAAGGAAGGCAAAAATGTACAGGCAGTAGAATTTGTGCATGTTAGCTTAGTAACGTTTGACAGATTCGATAATATAAAGGGGGCGGTTTTTTATTTCGCTGTAAATGTTGGACAAATAAATAGACATCACGTACAAATTAAGGCAGGTGATGGCAAAAAAGACGGACATGAGTACCACCAGGAAAGCCCAGCCGGAAAGGGTTTCCACGTGTTCGCCGAAGATGTCAATGTTGGTGAGTTTGACTTTTACCGCATTAAATACCGCTATGCCCGCTACCGCTACTGAAAGCAGAAAAATCCAGAGTAACAGGGATCGCAGGAAAGTAGTGAAAGAGGTGATCGCCACCAGCGAGGTACGGAATTGATCGCCGAAGTTCGTGGCCGGATCGGTCAGCAGTGGTTCCGCGACGTCAATACTGGCGGTGTTGTACCCTACCAGTGCATAGTTGGCTTTTAAATACCGGCTGTTTTCCCGTAACCTTAATAGCGAGTTGAGCGCACGTCGGCTGATGAGCCGGCTATGGTGGGCGTAGGGGTCAAGCCGGAGCCCGGAGTAGTGCTGCATAATACCATAGAACACTTTATACAGCAGGCGATGCGTCCAAGGCAGCCGGCGATCACGCGCCCGCAGGTAGACAATGTCGTGTCCCTGCTGGCTGTAGTCCCAGAGCTGGGTGATCAGTTCGGGTTTGGCGACAAAATCAAATTCGAAAATTGCCGTATAGTCGCCGTTCGCCCGGTCCAACCCCGCCAGCAGGGCATTATCACGACTCACCGGAGCACTCAGGTTGAGCAGAAATATGTTTTTCCGCAGGGCTTCCGGCAAGGGTCGGATCACCTCATCGATGACCGCCTGATCGCAGTGGTTGTTGACCACTACAAATTCGTAATTGCTGAACTGTGCGTTTAGTTCTCCGAACAATCCGGTCAGCCACTGCGACAGGGCACGTACCTGCTGGTGCGTTTGCAGCACCCCTACCACGGAAACAAATGATTGGCGAACCTGGGTCATTCCGCAAAGGTAAAAAATGGCAATGGCTAAGCGGCTAAATACTGTGCACCTGGCCGGCTTACTTGTCAATCCCAGACGTGCTTTTCGTCGAAAAGTACTTTATACTTATTCAAAAAAGCACGGAATTCACTTTTGAAATCCCGTTTCCGATGGTGTATGGCCTGATTCTGTATATAGCGGGCCACCACGTCTATTTCGGCCGGATTTACGGAAAATGCACCATACCCATTCTGCCAGTAAAAATTCTCGTAGGCTTTGCCCTGCGTTTTTATCCACTTGGACGAACTCTTTTTGACTTCTTCCAGCAGTTTCATTAAGGGTATTTTCTTCGATAGTATGCAAAGAATATGTACGTGATCGTCATGCCCGCCTACTTCGATCGGGTGGCATTCGAGCTGTTGGCAAATGCCGCCCAAATAGGCGAATAAGGCCGGTTTGATCGCATCGTCGATGAGTGGCTGCCGGTATTTCGTACTGAATACGAGGTGGACGTAGACTTTGGTGAGGGATTGGGACATGGGTATAATATTTATTCCATAGCGCGTTGCGCTATGCTATTGATGGCGCCCTTACAGGGCTTTCATTTTCATGGCAATTATAGCGCGTTGCGCTATGTTAATGATGGCGCCCTTACAGGGCTTTTCTTTTTCATGGCAATTATATAACTACCTGGAGACAAAGGTAAATGCTGATAATTTTAGCCAACGGTCCATTTCGGCTCACGTTTAATATTTGTTCGATTATATATATCATAGCGCGTTGCGCCATGATAATGATGGCGCCTTTACAGGGCTTTTCAGGTAATATGCCGCTACCGGGAGACAGGTTAAATTATGGATAATTTTAGCCGTCGGTCCATTTCAGTTCCTGTTTGTATAGGTATTATGAATGGCGAAAGAAGTTTGAGCCAGCATTATAAGAGCGCCAGCATTACCGTAGAGCAGCGCCTTACCGCCGAAGGCCCCCAAGCCCTGTAAGGGCGCCAGCATTATCGTAGAGCAGCGTCCTACCGCCGAAGCCGCCAAGCCCTGTAAGGGCGCCAGCATTATCGTAGGGCAACGCCCTACCGCCGAAGCCCCCCAAGCCCTGTAAGGGCGCCAGCAGTATCGTAGGGCAACGCCCTACGAAGATCGCCTAGCCCTAGTCCTCCAGATTCAAGACAGTCATCCCCTTCGGAAAAGGGCGTTCCAGCAAACGGAGGATCGCGTCCAGCTGCTCGTCATTATGCTGAAAATCCAGTTCGCCAAGTTCCAGGACGACGGCCGGGGTATCCGTTTCCGTTTTCAGGTAATCGAAATAGGCTTGCTGGATCTGGTCGAGATAAGCGGGTGAAATTTGCAGTTCCATCTCCCGGCCGCGGCGGCGAATATGTTCGACCAGCACCGGCACCGGGCGATGTAAATAAAGCAGCAGGTCCGGCTTGGGAAACGTACTGTTCAGCACCCCAAATAGGCGTTGGAACAACCGAAATTCTTCGTCGTCGAGGTTGTTCTTGGCAAACAGCAGGGTTTTGACAAAGAAGTAATCGGCAACCGTGCAGGTGCGGAACAGGTCCGGGCGGGCGAAATGTTCAAGCAACTGTTTATGTCGTTCGGTCATGAAGAACAACTCGACCGGAAAGGCATACCGGGCCGGCTGTTCATAAAAGAACGGCAAAAAAGGGTTGTCGGTAAACTGCTCCAGGATCAAAGAGCAGCCCGTGCGCGCAGCTATTCGGTGACAAAGGGTGGTTTTACCAGCGCCGATATTACCTTCGATAGCGATGAATGAATATGCTAAAGCCACAGGCTAAAGGTCAGGAATCCAACATAACCACATCCGACCCGTCTTCACAGGTCATATATAGTTCGTCGATGGGTAATTTGAGTACCGGGTGTTCCAGGTCGGGGGCAATTTCCATGAGCGGCACCAGGACGAAAGCGCGCAGGTGCAGTTCCGGATGCGGAACTTCCAGGCCTTTATCGCGCACCACCCTTTTGCCGTAAAAGAGAATGTCGATGTCGATAGTACGCGGACCCCATTTTTCTTTTTCCACCCGGACGCGGCCGAGTTCCTGCTCGATCATGCCGATTTCCTTCAGCAGGTCGCGCGGATCCAGCATGGTGTTGATCATGATCACTTGATTCATGAAAGCGTCCTGGGCGGTGTTACCCCAGGCCTGCGTCTCGTAGAGGTGGCTTTTCTTGGCTACTTTACCAATGTGCTCCGAGATCAGGTTGATAGCCGCCTGAATTTGCGCCCGGCGGTTACCCACATTACTGCCCAGACCCAGGAAAACGTTGATATAACGCCGGGCTTCTCGTGGAAAAAGCAGGTTTTTATCGCCGGCTGCATCCACTTTACTTCCTCGTTGGTAGGGTACTTTTTTCTCGCCGCTTTCCGATCGTTTAGGGCGGTCGGCGGGAGTACCCGTTCTTTTTTCCCGAATAGGAGAAGTGGTTCTTTCTCCTTCGCTCTCAGACCGTTTGGTACGGGGCGAGAAGGACGCCGGTTTTCTTTCCCGGTTAGGGGAAGCGCTGCGTTCACCTTCCCCGATGGTCCTTTTAGGACGGGGGGAGGCGGTTCTTTCTCCAGCTTCCTCGCTTTTTTTAGTGCGGGGGGAGAAGGATGCCGGTCTGCGTTCCCGTGGTGCGTTGGTTGTCCGGTCATTATCGACTTCCGTTCTTTTGCTGCGTGGTGCAGCGGCAGACTTTCTTTCCCGCGGCGGGGAAGTGCTGCGTTCGTTCTCAGAATCCGATTTCTTGCGCCGCGCTGCCGGCGGCGAAGCCAGTCTGTCGCGGTCAGGCGCGGCCTTTTTATCCGGATAGGATTTATTTTTCTTGTCGTTCGGCATGTTCCTCAGCTATTTAAAAGCGGGCAAAGGTAGCAAACCCGGCGAAGTTCGGTTTCATCATTCCGGCTGGTGTTGCACGTATTTTTTTTAAATAAAATACTTTTGCCGCACTTTCCAATTTGCCGGTGCTATTCAGGCGGCAGGTGGGCGGCATTTAAACACTTTAAATTTATACCAATGTCCATGAAATTGCTCTTTACCTGCCTGCTGGGCAGTAGCCTGTTAGTATTTACGGCTTGCAAACAACAAGATCAGAAACTCATTACCAAAGTAGAGGCAGAAATTCAAAAACGCCAGGCGGATCTGCCCCGCTACGAAGCCGTTGGCTTGAGCCTGGAGAAATTCCGGGCAGAGCTGGAAGCCACCTTTCCCAGCCGGGATGACGCACCAGTTGATTCGCTGAAACTAACGGCGAATGCCATGGTAACCAAAGAAAAAGCAGCATTGGAGGCTTATAGAGAAGGAATTACCAACCTGACAAACCGACTGGCGGAATACAGGGCCGGCACGGCAAAAAAAGAAGCCCTCGACCTGGAGTATGTTGTTACAAGTGAAAGTCTGGGCAATATGCAGAAAACGTTCGGCATTCTGGAAAATCAGGATATTCGTTTGCGGGAAGAATTTAACCAGCGCGTGAAGAAGCAGGCGGGGAAATAGGGAATGTGGAATGCAGAATGCCTCCACCCTGCCTGGAAATTCTGCATTCCACGTTCATTTTTAAAGGCGCATGCCATAAGGTCGTGTAAATTGTCTTTTTTTGCAATCCATCCCGTCTTGCATCCATGACACGACCGCTACTTTTTTCTTTCCTGTTGCTACTTTCCCCTGCTTTCCTGTTTGGTCAATCGTATTCCATGGCCAATGGCTTGACCATTACGGATTGTAGCGGCACTTTATACGATAACGGCGGCGCAGCTGGCAACTACGGGGACAACTTGAACCTGGTGACCACTATTTGTTCGGATGGTGGCGGTGGCAGCCATGTACGATTAAGCTTTTCCGGTGTGATTTTACAACCCGGCGATGACCTTTGTTTCTATGATGGGCCGGATATAACCGCGCCTTTGCTGATTTGCGCCAGCAATTACCCGCCCGGAGAACCCTTTATCGTACAGTCTACGGCGGCCAACCCCAACGGATGTCTCACCGTCGTTTTTCAGTCGGACGCCAGTGGTAATGCGGCTGGTTTTGCGGCCGTGATTTCCTGCATTCCTTCCTGTCAGACCGTGCTTTCGGAACTGGTATCTACCAACCCCACCGCCGTGCCCATGGATACCGGCTGGATTGATATTTGCCCGAAAGAGCGGATTTTCCTGAGCGGCAAAGGCGTGTATCCGCAGAACGGTATCCAATACAGCCAGAGTGATCTGACGACTAAATTCGAGTGGAACTTTGGAGATGGCACAATTTCTTACGGCACCAATGCTTCGCATAAATACGATCAGCCGGGAGGCTATTATATTCAACTCTTTTTAACCGATGCGCAGGGCTGCCGAAGCACCAATTTGCTCAATCAACGCGTCCGGGTAGCCCCACGGCCCAGTTTTAACCTGGCCGGGCTGATCGACCCTACTATTTGTGCCGGCGATACGCTTCAATTGGGCGCTTCTGTTAATTCCTTAAACGGCAGCACCCTGTCGGTAACGGCTAATGGCGCCACCTTCGCCGTAGAAGGGTCGCGGTCTGATTCCCTGCCAATCCCGGATGGTACAGGTATTCCGTACCAGACCAGCATCTATCTCACGGAATTTTCGCCCGGCCAGATCCTGACGAACGGGAATGACCTGGAGAGTATTTGTGTCAATATGGAACATTCCTGGATTCGGGACCTGGAAATTAAACTCACCTGCCCGAACGGCCAGAGCGCCATTTTGCATAATTTCGGTGGGCAAAACGGTTCGGAAGTTTTCTTAGGCGAGCCCAATGATAATGATGGTTTCAATCCAGTCCCCGGTATCGGAT
This sequence comes from Saprospirales bacterium, assembly GCA_031425035.1. Lineage (GTDB taxonomy): Bacteria > Bacteroidota > Bacteroidia > Chitinophagales > Saprospiraceae > M3007. The sequence continues at coordinate 119,284 of JANPIN010000109.1, forward strand.
ACGATTACTGCTGGAAAATGATGGCGACCAATCCCACCTGGCTCCAATACGCCAACACCGTACTCGGTGGCAGCGGAACCCTGCCGGCGGGAGATTACAAGCCTTTTCAATCGTTTAATAACTTCATCGGATGTCCGTTGAATGGCGAGTGGATCTTTACCGCTACGGACAGCTGGCAAATTGACAATGGTTTTCTTTTCTCCTGGAGTATCAAATTCAAGGACGTACTCTACCCCAGCATCGAAACCTTTACGCCGCAACTCACTACCTGGAAATGGAATAATCACCCTTCCATTTTTTATTCTACCAGCGATTCCATTGTCGCTGCCCCGCAAAATGCCGGGACGGCGGCTTATACGTTCACGGTAAACGATGATTTCGGTTGTACCTGGGATACCATCGTCAGTGTGGCCGTACTGCCGTTTACGCATCCGGATTGCTTTCAATGCACGGAAAATTATCCCTTGCTCCCGGATACGGCCGTGTGTAGCGACACCCCCGTACAACTGCTGGCGAAATCCCTGCAGCCCGATACCCTGGAAGTGCGTTTTGAATCTTTCCCAGATTACAAACTGGGTTTCGCCAATCACCCGCCGAATAGTCCTTATGCCGCCCCTATTGCGGTCAACAGCGTGGGGTACGCCCTTTTGACGGTTCCCACGGCCCAGATTACCTCCGTGTGTATGGATCTGGAGACGGATTTTGATGGCGACCTGAATGTCTACCTGCGTTCGCCGAATGGTAAACTGCTGGAGCTCAGTACCGCTAACGGTGGAGCCGGTAAAAACTATAAAACCACTTGCTTCACCCCTTCCGCGACTATACCGGTCAAAGGCAGCGCCGCACCTTTCAACGGCAACTATAAACCGGAAGGTAACTGGTCGGACCTGAATGGCGCCGCAGTCAACGGCGACTGGGAACTGCTGGTTTCCGATGGTTTCGGCCCCAACCAGTTTGGCAAGGTAAAATGGTGGAGTATTGGCTTCAACTTTGTCAATACCGTCTCCTATGCCTGGGATAATCCGGCCTCTCTTTCCTGTGCCAATTGCCCAAACCCGGTAGCCACGCCTTCCGTTACAACCACCTATACCCTTACCGCTACCGATAAGTTCGGCTGCCAGCACCGCGATACCACCACGTTGACAATCGCTACCATTTTCCCGGCGCCAGGCAACCTGCAAGCCGTCAATGTAGGCGCCAATTTCATTCTCTGGAACTGGGATCCCATACCCGGAGCCCTTGGCTACGAAGTGCAGGTGAACGGCGGCGGCTGGCAAATGCCTGCGGGCACGCTTAGTCACCAGGTTGGCGGGCTTATTCCCGGCGATCAGGTCATTATCGAGGTGCGTGCGACAGGTGGCAGCGCCACCTGTGTGCCGGCCATCCGTTCGGATACTTTGCTTTTTGAACTTTGCGTGCTGGACGCCATGCTCAGTTCCACCACACCGGTCCTCTGTTTTGGCACTTCTACCGGATCGGCCATCGTATCGGTTTCCAATGCGAATCCGCCCCTGCAATTTTTCGCAGATGGTACCGGAGCGCCTTTCCCAAACGGGGACTTGCTCCAGATATTCCCGAAAGGTGCACACATGGTAGTTGTCGGTGATCAAACCGGTTGCCGCGATACCGTGTATTTCGACCTCACGGAGCCCAGTCAGCTCACAATTGTCACGACCCCGAACGACGCAGTTTGCAATGGTGAAAATTCCGGCCAGGCGGTGGCCCTGGCTTCCGGTGGCACGGGGACTATCGGCTATCAATGGCAATCCTGCCAGGGCGGCCCGATTACCAATACAGCAACGATTACCGGACTGCTGGCCGGCTGTTACTCCGTTACGGCTACCGACGCCAATGGCTGTACGGTTAGCGACACGGTAACCATTAGTGAACCGCCTGCTTATCAATTCCTAACTACACTAACGCCGGTTTCCTGTTCCGGAGGCGCTGACGGGAGCGCAACGATAACGGTTTCGGGGAGTACCCCACCCTATACTTACTTGTGGGACAATGGTCAAATAACGAGTACGGCCACCGGGCTGGGCGCAGGTTTCCATATTGTCACCGTCACCGATGCCCAGAACTGCGAAGCGGCTACGCTGGTGCAGTTGCTGGAGCCGGTTTTACTTAAAATCGATAGTATTTCCAGCCGCCAGGTCAGTTGTTTTGGCGGCAATAACGGTCAGGCAACGGTCTTTCCCGCCGGTGGCACCCCGCCTTATCAATACGCATGGGACAATTTGCAAACGACACAAAAAGCGGTCGGTCTGTCCAGTGGTTCCTATCAGGTGACCGTGACCGATGCCCGTAATTGTACGGCGGTCGCTACGGTTACGGTCGGTTCACCAACGGCTATAACCGTCAGTTTTGCCAGTATAAGCACTGAAATTTGCGCCGGTGATTGTCAGGGAGCGGCTACCATCCTTTCCGGAGGTGGAATATATCCCTATACTTATACCTGGGATAGCCCGCTCCTTCCGGCGAATGACACAACGCTTACGGCACTCTGTCCGGGCGTTTATGCCCTCACGGTACAGGACGCCAGCGGATGTAGCCAGATCGCTAAATTAACCATCGATCCGGTTATTCCGCTGGACGTGCATTTCGACCCGGTTTCGCCTGCCTGTGCCGGCCTGACCAATGGTTCAATTACCACCAGCGTGGCCGGTGGCACGGGCCCCTACCTGTACGCCTGGAGCAATGGGAGTACGCTACAATCGCCGGCCAACCTGGCCTGTGGAATGTATTCGGTGACCATTACCGATGCCGTCGGCTGTAGTAAAATATATCCGGTAGAAGTAATTTGTCCGGCGCCCATTCTGGTTAGTAACATTATCAGCGTACCGGTTACGTGTTTTGGATTAATGGATGGCCGTTTGCAGGTAGTGGGCAGCGGTGGAAACGGGACGCTCACTTTTCAATGGAGCGATCCGGCTGCTCAAACCGGGTCGCTGGCGCAAAACCTGCTTCCCGACACGTACACGGTAACCATTACGGATAACAATAACTGCATGGTCACGGCAACCGGTACGGTGAGCCAGCCGGCCATGCTTTCAATCAATTTGATCCCTACCGACGTGGCCTGTTTCGGCGCCAGTACGGGAGCTGTAGCCGCGGTGGCTATCGGAGGCACCGCGCCTTACACCTATGCCTGGAATACCATGGCGACGGATTCCCTGTTAAACAGTATAAAGTCAGGTTTATACACCGTAACTGTGCAAGATGCACAGGGTTGTACCAGTTCCGCCTCTGTAACGATCAATCAACCGGCCGGTCCGATCATCGTCACGGTGACCCAAAGCCGGCTAGCCTGTTTTGGGGAAAGTGATGGCCAGGCGGAGGCTATGGCGACAGGAAATAACGGAGCTCCATTTATATTCACCTGGAGCGATGGTCAAATGGGCGCGCAGGCCTCGGATCTGCCAATCGGCAATATTACGGTCACCGCAACCGATGCCAAAGGGTGTTACAGCTCCCAGGTTCTGGAAATCATGCAACTCGAAAATCTAACCTCGAATATAATTTCCATCCCCCCTTCGTGTTATGGCGCGCAGGATGCCGTAGCCGGAGTAAACCTTATTAAAGGTGGCGCCGGAATGGGCGACACGTCCCTGTACACCTATCACTGGTCGGTACCCGGTGCGCCGAATTCGACCATTATCACGGGTTTGGCAGGCGGAGAATTTTACGCCATTACCATCACGGACCTCCAGGGCTGCAGCCGGGTGGATACTTTTAAAACCGATAATACACCGGAAATCATGCTGACAATGGTGGTGCAGGATGTGCTGTGTTTTGGACAAAACAATGGTTCCGTGGCGATCACCGGTAACACGGGTGGGGTTTTACCTTTGAAATATGTTTGGGAAGATGGAACAACCGCCGCACAAATAAGCAACCTGTCGGCGGGTATGTACCAGGTGACCGCTACGGATGCCAAAATGTGCAGTACTGTTAAATCAGTGGAAGTTCAGCAACCGCAGGCCCTCACGCTGGACTTTTCCATAACGCCGCTGGTTTGCAGCAGCGATATGAATGCCGCGATCAAAACGGAGGTGCAGGGCGGCATTTTACCCTATAGTTTTCAATGGAATAATGGCGCTTCTACGCCTGATATTCAAGGACTTGGGCCTGGCAATTACCTGCTGACGGTACGTGACGGTAACGGCTGCATACTGAGCGATTCGGTGCAGGTACAACTGCCTGATTCGCTCCTGATCCAGGTTTTAAACACGAATCCCCTGTGTTTTGGCGCAGCGAATGGCCGGTTACAGCTCAGTATTAATGGAGGCGCCAGTCCCTATCGATATAGTTTGGACGGGGGTCCGTTCGGTGGCAGCAGTACCTTTATCGGTTTGAAAGCCGGTGATTATAGCCTGCAAATCCGGGACAGCCACGGTTGTCTGACGGATATAAACGCTTCCCTATCCAACCCACCGCCCCTGGTGGTAGCACTGGAAGCGGATACGACTATCGTGCTGGGCCAAACCGTTCTTTTATCGCCTGAAATCAATAACGCCTCTGGTCTGACCACCTATGTCTGGCGCAGCGCGCTCCTGGAAAACCTGATGTGTGTTGATTCGCCGGTTTGTATGGAAATCCTGGTAAAACCCATTTTTACCAACACCTACTTCATTACCGTAACCGACGACAATGGCTGTACGGGCAAAGCCAGCCGGCAGGTGGTGGTGGAGAAACCGCGTGGCGTATATGTGCCCACCGGCTTCAGCCCGAATGGCGATCAGGAAAATGACCGCCTGGTGGTGCATGGAAAAAGCCGGCAGGTGCTGAATGTTACCCTGTTTCGGGTGTATGACCGTTGGGGAGAACTGGTGTATGAAGACCGGAATTTCAACGTAAACGACGACCAACGGGGCTGGGACGGACAATGGCGCGGCAAAGACTGTGATCCCGGCGTATTTGTCTGGTATTTGGAAGCGGAGTATGCGGATGGTTATCAGGAAGCTATGAAAGGCGAAGTGACGCTCATCCGCTAGACCCCATTTTCCTTATTACGTTTTACCGGCACACAGCACGCTGCAACATAAATTTTAAAAATGGAGCAGCCCCCGGATGTTTGTGTATTTTTGGGCAGAGTACCGCAGTGTTTCGTTTAATCCCCACCGATTGCCTTCCCTCTTAATCGATTGATTTTAAACCATTTACTATGTTAAAATCATTTACCCAACTCATTTTTTGCTTTCTTTTCTGCCTTTTTCTGTTGCCGGATATTTCCGCTCAGGACCCGCGTTTTTCCCAGTATTATGCGTCCCCCTGGAACCTGAATCCGGCCATGACCGGTGTGTTTAACGGTAGCTGGCGTGCAACGGCTAATTACCGCGACCAGTGGAACAGTTTCCTGACGCCGGTACCTTTTCGCACTTATTCGGCGGCCTTCGATGCGCGTTTCAACGTCGCCAATAATGACTATGCTTCCTTCGGCCTTGGCGCCACGCATGATGAAGCCGGCACTGCGCGCTACACACAAAATAAAGTCCAGCTCGGCGGCGCTTTTTTGAAACAGCTTTCGGGCGGGTATAACCGGGCGGAGAACTATTTATCGGCAGGCGCACAAATTGGTTTTGGTCAGAACTCCCTGGACTGGAGCAAATTATGGTTCAGCCGTCAATTCGATAGCGTCAATGAACGCCCGGACCAGAACCTTTCCAATCAGGAAGGTTTTATGGATGCCCAGACCAATCTGTATCTGGATTTCAACGCCGGCCTGCTGTGGTACACCGTCTTCGGCGATAATGGGTTCTTCTATGCCGGCGGCGCTTTGCACCACTTAAATAAACCGAAAATATCCCTGCAGGATGACGACGGGGAAACGCTGTATTCCCGTTGGTCCGGCCACGTGGGCGGTCAGTTTCCGGTGAGCGATAACTTAGCGCTGCTGCCCGGCGCCATCGTGATGAAACAGGGCCCGGCCATGGAAACGGACCTGGGTCTCAACCTGCGTTACTCCAACAATGACGTAGATGAACTGGCCATGCGCTTCGGTGTCTGGGGCCGGGTGGGCAATAAACTGGACCGCGGCCTGCAAATGGACGCCATTACCATCGTCGGCATGCTGGAAATGAATCGCTGGGTGCTGGGCATAAGTTATGATGTAACAGTCTCCGGACTCACGCTGGCGAATAATTCCCGCGGCGCCGTTGAACTTTCGCTGACCTATGTGCATCCGGAACACCGCCGTTCGCGGGTAACCTGCCCGAAACTCTAGTGAAAATAGGGCCGCTAAACAGTGCATTATTCACTGGACGCGGCACTAGGCGGGACAGTTTTTTCACCGATGCTGATTTCCGCTGCCCGCAGGATCATCCAGATGGTCCCGCACATCAGCAGGTGACCAATATCGAAATAGGTGATCCAGGTGCCCAGGGAAAATTTTGCCACGTGTACACCCGCTGCCGCTACGGCGAACAAAATAGAACCCAGCAAAAATAGGCTGCTATGCTGGCGGGTTTTGTAATAATTCCAGCCTTCCAGGGCGCCAACCAGCAGTAACATGCCGAAAGCGGAATGGATTTCTACCAGTGGAAACCACAGGGTGATAAATACGAATACAGTGGCGAGTAGTAGTTCGACCACGTTGAGAACGGTCAGGGAACGTACCCAGGTGCGATTGAGAAATACCCGACTGCGCTCAATGCAGGTTTGACCAAGGGCCGTTACCGCCAGCATGCCCAACACCCAGCCCGGCGTTTTGAAAACAAAGGGCACAAAGTATAAAAATGCATGGCCCACCAGGCCGCCAATGAAAGTCGACACCCCCATTAAAATCAGGAAAGCACGGAACAGCCTGAGCTCCGGCGTGCGGGAGTGCCGGCCCAATCGTTGCCAGGCGTACAGGCAAACCAAGGCAACAAATACCGATGTTAAGGCGATGGAAAATTCAGTCACGCGGACGTCCCAGAAGTACAGATCGGGCTCGAGGTAGTGTGGCTCCATAGGGCGAAGGTATAACAGCCGGCTAATTTGCTGTTGATTTAGGGCCGGCGAATCCCCTATTTTCATCAAATAAATTAGTAAAACATTGATAATCAAGGTCTAATGCAAAACATTTTAAACACGCTATACTATTTATGATCGCCATTATTATGGGTTCCGATTCCGACCTGCCTATTATGCAAAAAGCAGCGGATATACTGAAAGACCTGCAGGTGCCTTTTGAAATGACCATCGTTTCGGCGCATCGTACGCCGGAAAGAATGTTTGATTTTGCTAAAAATGCCCACGAACGCGGCATTCGGGTGGTGATCGCCGGTGCAGGTGGCGCTGCGCATTTGCCGGGCATGGTAGCCGCCATTTCCCCTTTGCCGGTCATTGGCGTGCCCGTCAAATCCTCTAATTCCATCGATGGCTGGGATAGTATATTATCCATTTTGCAAATGCCGGAAGGCGTTCCGGTAGCCACCGTCGCCCTGAACGCCGGACGGAATGCCGGTATACTGGCCGCGCAAATTTTAGCCACCAGCGACCCTGCCCTGCTCAGCCGAATCATCGCCTTTAAAAAAGGTCTGGAAAAAACGGTACTGGAAAAAGCCCAAAAAATGGAGCAAAACCAAACTACTTAGGCAACAATTTACGTAGTTCTGTCGCAATATCGTTATAAGCCGTATCCACATTGGGAAAGTCGGAAACTGAACGGCCCTGGGAGGGCAGTGAACGCAGTTTTTCCAAACCCGTACCATCATAGTCCGCTTTTTCGATCAGGATCGGAATGACCCTGCGCCCTTGCTCCAGGGCTTTACTCACCAGTTCGAACCACTGCGGGGAATTGAAAATATTGACCGTTACCAGCACCAGCAGGTAGTCCGCATCGGCTAGTTCAGTTTCGGCATTGGCCAGTAAATCGCCCGTGCCGTCCTGCACGTTATACACCCGGATTTTTTTGGTGAATTTAAGCACGTTCAGGTGCTTGTTGAGCAACAGGCACTGCGCGGAGTCCGCCAGATCATTGACAATGACGAATTTAGGTATACTGGAAAGCGGTTGCATTACTTTCGGTTCGACGGGTTGCGGCGGTTGCGGATTTAGTATTTCCCTTTGCCCGGGCTCTGGCCGTTCGGCTGGTATATCGGCAGGTCGCCTTTCATTGGGCAAACCCAGATGCTTAAAAATATCCCGCACTAAAATACCCCGGTTGGCTTTTTTACGGTCGCCGCGGGCATTGATCTGAATGCCGCCATTTTCCGTTTTTCCAGCATGGTGAATAGCCACTACCCGCCAGTCGCGGTTAAAAACCGGCGATCCGCTACTACCTGGTTCGGTATCGGTCGTGTAAAACAGGTACTGGTCCCAGATACTGATTACTTCATTGGCATTCAGGGCAATTTGCTTGTCTTCCCCATTCGGGTGCTGGATGATGGTAACCGATTCGCCGGCGACCGGTAGTGCCTCCGTATCAAAATCCACATAACCCCACTGGCTCAAAGGCGCATCATTTCGATCCACGACGCGTGCCCGGGTAAAATCTAAGGACTGATCGGTGCTGAAATCCGTAATATCCAGGTCATAAGCCGTCCGGGAGCGTACGTTTCCGGGGGGATCAAGTTCATAATTGAATTCTACGCGGGCAGTTCTGGCGACTTCGGCCGAAGGAATAACGTGTTGATTGGTGAATATGTACCCGTCGCGGGTCAAAAAACCGGTGCCTTTCGATCCATCGGCACAGACCACCCGGCATACCGCTTTGGCCGCTTGCAAGGCCTTTTCCAGCCAGTTGATCCGTAAAAGATTGCTGGTCGGACCAATGATTTTCTCCAGATGGGCTTCGTCCGGGAGTTCGAACTGAAAGGTGCTTACCGAGCGCACCCTGGCATTTAGCTGCACCCTTTTGGGCAAATCCTTCATCAGATCAAGTAGTGCGTAACGTGTCCGCGATACCGTACGACCGTATTCCTCAAAGCTGATCAGGTTCCGTTGAAAAGACCGCTGCGCTTCCTTAAAATTGCCCGATAACTGAATAACATCCTGCCGAAGCCCGGCCTGGGTCTTCTGGTCCAGGTCCAATAATTTATCAATGGCTTTTTCAATTTCACTATCCTCCAACAGGCCTTCTATGGTCTGTATATAAACGTCCTGGGCATTTTGCATCTCCATGTTGGTGCTGGTCCTTTTAATAATAAAAAACTTCCCGAAAGGTCTTAAACTTTCGGGAAGTGCGGCATTAAATTCAGGCTAAACGTAAAGCGGTTTTGAACAAAGGTCCGATCTAATTTGCCGACGGCCAATAACTAAACCCGTCTATACATCTTAAACCCTTCTAAACCAACCATATAAACACTTACTGTTTTACGATCCGTACCGGCCTGCTCACCTCCGAACCGTCGGTCAGCAGCAACTGGTAGATGCCGCCGGGCAAGGCGCTCACCGGCAAAATAACCGAGTTCATACCGACTTCACTGTCTGCACTTTGTTCCAGCACCAGGCGTCCGGTAAAATCAAACAGCCGCAGCGTGACCTGTTCTTCCTGCGGACTGTTAAAACGCACCGTCAGGCGATCCGTCGCTGGGTTCGGGAGTACTTCGGTGATGCCAAAGGCGCGCTCCGGGCGGACCAGATGAACGGTTGGCGATACCGCTTCCGTGCCATCCGTATCGACCGAACGCAGGCGGTAATAGGCCACGGGTAGCGGTTGTTTATCAAGGAGGCTGTAGTTTTGGAGCGCTTTAGAATCCACCTGTCCGGCGACGCGACCCACTTCCGTCCAGTTTAGGCCATCGGCCGAGCGCTCGACTACATGCCATTGTACGTTTTTTTCCGTCAACGTCGCCCATTCCAGCAGGTTGCTGCGGTCGACCATTTTACCGGTAAAAGATTGTAATTCAAGGGGTAAAGGAACAGAACCAAAGTGTGCTCCGAACTCGCCGAGGGCGGTGGTTTGGAATTGCAGGTAGAAACTGTTTTGCATCAGGATCGCCTGCACACCTGGCACCAGCGTAGAAGGCCCGATATTATTCAGTTGGTCACAGTCCGTATTTGGGCCGCTGTACTGGGAAACGACCAGATTGGCAGCCGTATTCACCGGCAAACCCGCTTTGGATTTCAGAGAATCCAACTCACTGTTGTAAAAGAACAGGCGCACGTCGATAGGCATTATAGGAGCTGTGCTCGAACTGAGCTGGAAATACGCCGGCATATAAGGGATGTTATTACCGGAAATTGGAATGGTCGGGAAGGTCTTAATTTTGGCAGTCACCGTTCCCAGGTTTTGATTGTTCGGGTTGACGGCCAGCACCAGCCTGCCAATATCGGTCGTTGCGGGGGAAGTATAAATATTTACCCAGTTTGAACCACTAACCGATTCCACTACATACGCTGTGCAGTTATCCCCGGTCTGACGTACGGCATCATCATTCACCTGAATACAAAAAGGTCCTTCGGCATTAATCCCCCAGCTATCCACTTGTATATAGTAAGTCGTGCCTGCCTGTAATCCGGTATAGGTAAAGTTGGAGTTGAATCCTATACCTGCATCTTCATCACTTTCCACCAGGGTAAATGTGGCGTAATTAGCCGGATCACCAACTGCATACAGAGCAATTTGACTGTCACCCAGGGAATTTATTACGGTGCTGTTATTGGTACCAATAGTTACCGTCTGCGATGTCGGGGCTATAAAACGAAACCAGACCGTGTTTTTCGCAGGTTGTGTCCAGCGCCCGACCACGCCATCAGCTGCAACGGTATCCGGATTGGGTTCGTTCAGGTCCAGTGTCGCTGAACTGTTAGAGTATATATTCTGCGAACAACTGGTGTTCAAGGTCAGTAAAATAGCATTTTCCGGTTTATCATTGATCGGACCGCAACCCTCCAATTTGAAAGATTGATTCACTGTGGCCGTAGTAGCCGGGTCAGCCAGAATGAAGTATTCCACACCAGCCACCAATACACCCGTCAGGGAAGAATCCGGCGCATTATTAAATGATCCGATGCAGGTCCAGTCGGAAGGCCCACAACCCGCAGACACCGGTTTGTAAAAATAATTGACGTAGTTGTTACTGCTGCCGGTCGGTGTCGTCAATTTAAACAAATACTGTCGGGTGTTCGGTGGTGTAAAGCGGAAAAGACGTTCTTTACCGGGAGTTGTTCCGCCACAGCTGGTCACATTCCATAAGCCGGTTCCGGTGGCACTAACCGTTGCTGGATTACCGCAGAAAATGCTGTTTGAGTTATTTCCCCCAGGCAGTGTTGTACAACGTACTGGCGTAAAAAATTTCAACGTATCCCAGACACTGTTGGCGCCATTTGTACAGTTGCCTTGTACAACGAATATATAGCTGGTACCAGATGACAAACCGCTCAGTGCTACTGCGTTATCCGTAGTCGTCATAGTCGTTGTAGGCGCAACGTTGGGGACTTCAAACAACTTATAAGTATAAGTTGGCGCACCGAACATTTTGGTCCAGGAGATCGACGCCGTATTAAAATCAACCGAATTCAGTTTCAATTGCAACACCTTGTAGCAGGAATCTGCCGGTAAAGTCGCACAAGTCAAACTGGCTAACCAGCCCAGGTCAAGTACAGAGGCAGAAGTATCCGATTTAAATTTTACCGTCAGACAGCCTGTGCTCGTGGTGGAGGTAAAAGGGCCGGGACCTGTTAATGGTAAATACACACCCGTAAAAGCGCCGAATAGTGGCGCCGCCGTGCTGTTGCCATTGTAAATACGCAGCGTATCGCCAACACCAGTGGAAAACGAAGTGAAACTCACCGTCAGCGCCTTATTTGCCTCATCCGGACAAAATGTACGTACATAATTCTCGCTGGTGGCGTAATTACTCAGCAGGCCCGCGTTCGAATCGGTAAAAGCATCATTACAGCTGGCTTCGGTCAGAAACGACACCGGCCCCGTCCAGGCACTGTATAAATTACCGCATTTTGCCCGCACGTAGAAACTGTACTGGGTGTTGCCGTTTAGTCCGGTTATGATCGTGCTGGTATCTGTGGTATTTACCGTACCCAGTGCCGTACCCATGCTGCCTGGGACAAAACCATTTAATCCATAGGTCCACTGGTATCCTTCGGGTATGCCACTCGGTGGCAGCGTCCAGTGCAAAGAAGCCGTAGTAGAGGTGCTTGATTGAAAATAAGCGTTCGCGGGTGCCTGGCAAACCGAGACATAGAGTACTGGACGGCTGGTAGGCACCGCATTTATGGGCGAATAACCAGGTGCATTACAAACATTTATGTCATCTAACGCATGATAAATCAAGGAAGCCGGATAGGGCAATCCTTTAGTAAGCTTTACGCTGGCACTTTCAGAGAAATAGTTGCCTACCATGTTTGGTGGACTATGACAAACTTCGACGACCAGATTCGAGGTACCGTCCCATAAAAATCCATTGTTGAATGTATGTTCGTTCAAGCCGATAGCTGGCAGGAAATCAATCGGACCATATACTGTTGTCGCACCGGGTATCCAGGCGGTTAGTTCCGTTTGACTAGTCAAGGCCAGCTTAATAGTGTAATTTTCAAGCATAGTACCGCCGTTCAAACTCACCACGTTAAACCCCAGCGCCGTAAGGTTACCCGCTGGTACACCCGCTGTCATCAGATCGGCAGCGCGATATAGATACTGGGCCCGGGTGGATTCAAAACGATCTGCATAGGGTGTGGGAAATGAATCAGCAGTATTTTGACCATTAAAAACGCCTACCGTATAGTTCTGCCCTTGTAAAGAAAATATTGTCAAAAAACTGCCCAGGGCGAACAAGCAAGTCAGAATCAGTTGTGCAGATGATTTCATAAAAAAGAGATTACAAGTTGAAGAAAAATGAGGATCGGAACGGGGGAAACCGGGATTATAACGCTTTGGGAGCGTTGTAACAGTTTTCTTCAGGTAGCAGGGGAAAGCACATCACAGGCCAGCCGGATGTAGCCCGAAAAATATTCAAAATACACGAAGCTGTAGATTAATGTACGGTAAATACGTTGAAAAGTCGGATTCAGGCATTCTTTGCACGTATCTCTCAGCTCTTGGAACCCGCCAGGTCCACTTCCCGACGTTCAATCGCGGGCAGGTTACGAACCACCATCTGTAAGGTGTTGCGAATACGCTCCTCGAAGAGCACGATCTTACCTTTCTTCAGGTTGGCAATCGTCTCTTCATTATAATGCCGGATTGTGAGCAACTCCAGCCCCAGCTCCGCTTTTACCTTGAACTCATCCGCTACATCCTTCGTGAATTTTTCAATCCGGTCGGGCTGGTTGGGTACGCAAATGGTAAAACTGATCGCCGTATTCTGCATCATGTTTACGAACAACCTTAGATCAGCAGCTTTGCCAAAAAGCCGTGCCATGTGATGTTCGGCCACAAAAGAGTAGTCTAACGTACTAATATGCAGTAATGCCTGATTTTTTTCGACCATGATGATCGGCGGGTAAGTTTCCTCCGTATCGCTGCTGATTTCGGTACCCGGCGCCTCCGGATCGAGGAAAGACTTCACGTATAGGGGTATATTCTTGTTCTGCAACGGCTTGATCGTTTTCGGGTGGATCACAGAAGCGCCGTAATAGGTCATTTCAATGGCTTCCCGGTACGAGAGGCGATCCAGTTTGATCACGTGCTCGAACAAACGCGGATCGGCATTCAACACGCCCGGCACGTCTTTCCAGATGCTCATGCTTTCGGCATTCAGGCAATGGGAGAATATGGCGGCGGAGTAGTCGGAGCCTTCCCGACCCAGGGTGGTCGTGAAATTTTCGGAGGTGGAACCGATAAAGCCCTGCGTGAGTACAAAACCACCCTTTGCGAGCATGGGCGGCACGATCTTCTGCGCACTGGCGCGGGTTTTATCCCAGATCACCCAGCCTTCGCGGTAGGTGTTATCCGTCGCCACCACGTCGCGGGCATCCAGCCATTCGGTTTTCAGACCGCTTTTATTCAAAAAAGCCGCCGTTATTTTAGAACTCACCAGCTCGCCCATGCAGACGATCTGATCGTACATATAATCGTAGTTATCCGAGGGTTTTTCCTCCAGCACCCATTCGCCTTCCACAAAAACGTCGTTGACGGCGGCAAAAACTTCGTCGTTCGCGTCAAATAACTCGCGCATCAACTTATAATGTTTTTCCTTCACCCCATCGTACAGGGCCTGTGCTTCCCCGGTTTGCTTGACGTGCGCGGCCATTACTTCTTCCAGCGCATTGGTCATTTTGCCCATCGCCGAGACGATGATGACCAGCTCTTCACCGGCATATTTTTGTAAAATAGCGGCCACATTACGTAATCCATCCGCGTCTTTGAGGCTCGCGCCACCGAATTTGAAAACTTTCATGTTTGTTGAGTGTCTCTGTTGAGTAGTTTGAATGGGCAAAATTAAAAAGGGAATGCCCTACAACTCCGTATTTTTGCAGCGAAAATCAAAATATGGTTAAAATAGGCAACATCGAGCTGGGAGAGTTTCCACTCTTGCTCGCACCCATGGAAGACGTGAGCGATCCGCCGTTTCGTAAACTCTGTAAAGAACAGGGCGCGGATATGGTTTATACCGAATTTATCAGCGCCGACGGACTGGTGCATGATGCGATGAAGAGTTTTCAGAAGCTCGATATTTTCGATTACGAGCGACCCATCGGCATCCAATACTTTGGTGGTCAGCTGGAAAGTATGATCGAAGCGGCGGCCATCATCGAATCCAAAAACCCGGATGTCATCGATATTAATTTTGGCTGCCCGGTCGCGAAAGTGGCCTGTCGCATGGCCGGCGCCGGTCTCCTGCGCGACATTCCGCAAATGATCAAACTGACAGAAGCTGTCGTGAAAAGCACCAATCGGCCGGTAACGGTCAAAACCCGGCTCGGCTGGGACGACTCCACCATCAATATTCTGGAAGTTGCCGAACGCCTGCAGGACGTGGGCATCAAAGCCCTGAGTATTCATGGCCGTACCCGCGCCCAGATGTATAAAGGCGAGGCCGACTGGTCATGGATCGCTAAAGTGAAGGAAAATCAGCGGATGCATATCCCCATTTTCGGCAATGGCGACGTCGACACCCCGGAAAAAGCCC
The DNA here is from genome assembly GCA_031425035.1 of Saprospirales bacterium. Lineage (GTDB taxonomy): Bacteria > Bacteroidota > Bacteroidia > Chitinophagales > Saprospiraceae > M3007. The sequence continues at coordinate 134,301 of JANPIN010000109.1, forward strand.
TCGATTATCGCCGGCGCTACGGCGTGGACGGTATTATGATCGGTCGCGCCAGCATCGGTTATCCCTGGATTTTCCGGGAAATCAAACACTATTTCGCGACCGGTGAGCTGCTGCCCGCGCCAGATGTACAAGAGCGCGTTCGCGTGGCACGTCAGCACCTGCTGCATAGCCTGGCCTGGAAAGGACCGAAACTCGGCGTGCTGGAAATGCGCCGCCACTACGCGCCCTATCTCCGTGATTTACCGCATATTAAACCTTACCGCGCCCGTCTGGTCACCGAAATGGAACCGGAAGCCCTGCTCGCTATTCTGGACGAAGTGGAAGAAGTATATGGAAATATGTTGGTGCTGGAAGGAATGAATGAGGAATAATATTAGTTGGTTCAGAGGGGTTTAGAAAGGTTTAGAGGGGTTTAGAGGCTAACGATTACCCACAAAACCACCAAATTGATTTTTTTTGATAACTCTCTAAAAATCAAAATCTTGTATGGATTATTGGAACGCGGATTATACGGATTGAACGGATTTTCACAGATTTATT